>NHCZ02000028.1 GCA_002167345.2 bacterium TMED46
ATATTTATCCATACATGTCCATCAGGTGCGACAACCACACCATGAGGAGCACCNTGCCAGACTCCTTCTGAGCCTTGTACAACGCCTCCGAGAGTATCACCAAAATCTAAGAGTGTAGAACTGTATGTATACTCAGCCTTGGCTATGCCAAGAGACAGAAGACATACTGTTACTACCGTCATTAACTTTTTGATCATGCTTTTCTCCTTAACTTTATTGTTATTTTTTAAACGTAATTATGGTATATAGATGTATTAAATACTACAAACAATGTAAAGGTACCACAAGTGAATATGAAAAGTTTTTGGGTACGGGTCAAGTCTAAAAAAAACTGCAATTCTTATCTGATCACGGCAAATTTCTTGATAGTACTGTCACCCTTTTTCATAATGATATCCCCGGTCTCTGATTTCAGATCNTCTGTTACAACGATATGAACAAGATATATACCAGGAGCTATCAACTGACGGGCACTTGTTATTAGGTTCCATGCCTCATCACCGCTACCATCATCATGCTCGATTCTATGGATCATATCTCCACGTTCGGTATATACACGGATGTCACACTGACCCGGTATATTTAAGAACATTATTTTGTCCTTCTCCCCTGTATACTGCATATTCTGCGATGCAATATGATATGGATTCGGGACTACGCGGATACTATTCAGTTTGTCTCCTGACTGTCTCCTAAGGTAAGCNGGTTTTGATGTCCTNGTGTAAAACCTACCACTTTTTAGAGGTCCAATGGGATTCAAGTCTCCCTGGTCGTTACTTGATCCATCTGTAATGGATTGGATATAATAATAATAGGATATACCTCTTTTCGCGCTCATATCATCATAAGAATAGACACCTTCTGGCCCAGTATAGATCTTTGTATATACTGTATCTGACTTACCGGGGGCTCTCCATATCTCATAACCCAAAAAATTGGTTCCATATTCAGAAGGACTTGGCTCCCAGGATAAAAAGATCCTATCTCCGCCTGATTGNACATCAAACAATGTAGGTGGCTCAGGTGGCTGAGGGATCTGAAAACCCGATGAGTAATTTCTATAAGCACGACCAAATGTTTTAAGAATAGAATCCTTTCCAGTGAATACCCATGCATTCTTATAAATATCTTTATCATTTGTTTCTTCNCC
Source organism: bacterium TMED46 (assembly GCA_002167345.2). Classification (GTDB taxonomy): domain Bacteria; phylum Fidelibacterota; class Marinisomatia; order Marinisomatales; family UBA1611; genus CACEUX01. Next base: position 1,151 of record NHCZ02000028.1, read on the forward strand.
ATTAGGAAGANNATAAGGTGCATCCCCATCCTTCCATTNNAGACCAATAGTTTCACACATAAGCCTGTCCAACCCATTAATACCTTCTACTTCAACGATAACAACACTCTCATTATGAGGGATATCAAACGGTCCATATGTGATCATGGTATTCATACCACCAGGATCATTATGTATATCAAATGGTTTTTGATTATGCTTCAAATATGTCTCAGATGCTGGGTCACCCATTATCACTTCATCAATACGCTCTGCACCACCTAAACCTAAGTGAGGTGATCCTGAAAGCATCTCATAGAGCTGATACATAGCAGGTTCATCAGACTCGGATAGGTTACCCAGTCCAGGATAGGTATCTCCTGCGTGCCAACCTAAAAAAAGAGGCTGTCCAACATTATCCGTAGAATCGTTCCAACCATTATCTACATGTAAAATGGCTGTCCCCGCATGATGAGGCGCGGTCAACCGATTATTCCCCTGATAGTTCGCCCCTCCTACGGTATTGATCTGAAAGACGACTGCAGACTGGCCATACCATGAAAAAACAGATCTTAGCCATTCAGGGCTGGGGTCATCTTCCGAGATCNNCNTAGGATAATTATCTGCGTAANCTTCTCCTCTAATGGTGACCCATGTATTCTTACCCCATTTTTGTTGACCATCTAACAGAATACCTGCTTCACGGGAAACGCTATATCGTGTTCCCCATCCAATAATAACATCATCAAGGTCAGCTGTTAGCTCAATCTCATCATCCCAATCCGTATTACCTGTATTAGTAAGAGTATAAACCTTAATGAAATAATTATCATGGTACTGCTGGCTGAACGCATAGACCCTGCGCTCCATCGTAAGGCCCATNGAGGTATTNATTTCATTGACTATCATACGATCTGCTACAATACTNGGATCGACCGAATCNATCTCAGCGTTATAAAAGCTNTTGATATCCNCACCATCTACATANACNGTGGGTGGCATGAACTTTGCGANCTGGTACAATTGGGTAGGATAAATACTGTTTCCAACATCAGCGAGAGCTATGTATAGGCCAAAGTGACCCCAGTCATNATCATCTTTATCAGTAAAATTCTTACAAGCCATCCANGATCGNTTTATAACAGCNTTATCNTGGTATANATAATCAGCNGGCCATATCATTCCTTCGTAATAAGTATTNTTCCACGCTCTNTCACTACCGTAGGCAGAAAAGTGNGATTGGAGCTCACCGACCTTAACATAACGNTTNAANGTCTCATCTACCTTNCCNAATATGGTTNGGGNGATNAATAGAAATATTAGGATCTGTAAGAATTGTTTCAAAAGTGCACCGTGATCCCAAAAAATATGTCTCGTGGATCTAAAAAAGAGACCGCTTTGATATTTGGCATATCGATATACGCCTTGGTATTAAGAATTTCTTTTTCTNNACTGCTTGGATCTTCCCAATNAGCAGGATCATATGGCTGATAATTGACTGACCAGTCCCTATAGTCTCCTATACGATCATTGCCTTTCTCCTTCCCTTCTTCCCATGGAAATCGGAGTGATTCTAAATAATCGACATAGTCATAATAATTAGAGAATCCAGCATAGCTGAGAAATTTATTATTAAATAGATTGTTGATATCAANGAACAGATCTATTTTGGTAGTGTTCAATGTGATAATCTTTGCGATCCTTACATCCGTGCTGTANGTATCTTTCCATTGAACATTATCAGAGANCCCTGGTAGTCCCTGAGGGTTATAGGTCTCAAAAGCACCTGCTTTATAATTAAAAATAAAGCTTGATGTCCAGCCACCTATGATCGAATTATTTAGAATTTTAGGACCGAGATCCTCTGGTGTCTTAATATTGATGACCGTACGCAAAAAAGGCCTCGGTCGTGGTTTTGATTCATAGCGATTTAAACTTTCATAATCGCGCTGCATGTTAGGATCTTGGAATTGGCTTAATAGACCAAAATATCCTGAAGATTGCACAAGATAGGTATAGTTTATCATACCGGTGACAAATTGACCCATATTCTTTTTTAGGGTCAGTTCTAATCCGCGTATATCTTCATAATTATTGTTCTCTATGCGATTAACCTGTACAGTACCATTCATATTTTGATAATACACCCAACCTGGTTGACTGGTNATATCCTTATAAAAAAGAGAAATATTCAATAAATATGCTCCAAAAGGATTTGCAGAAAAACCTGTCTCATACGCGATGGTCTTTTCAAAGACCATATCAGGATCTCCTATGTGCGTGACGAGTCCATTACTTTCACGCTGTAGCCNAAATCGATAGGATGATGAGGGCTCAGAATAAAAATGTCCATAATTAAAAAACAACTTGGAGCGATCCGTGATCGGATGAGATATACCCAACCTTGGACTTACAGCATATATCGGTCGAGAAGATCGTTTTTCTGATGAAATTTCTAGATCATTGCCAGAACCCTGCTTGAATAAATCATCATAATCAGCCAATTCATAGACATTTGTATTCCCGTTAGAATAATCGGTTCTGATACCTATATTTGCAATAAATCCTTTGTATTCTATTTTGTCCTGNGCATAAGCATACAACCTATAGGGCGAAACATCATAGTTCATGCTTCTATTCCAAGTAGACATACCAGGATTATTTGCAGATGAACGAATATTATAATTGTTCATTGTCGCACCTAAACCAGATCTGATCTGATGATTAGACCTATATTGATTNGTATAGTCCAGCTTGAATTGAGTTGTTGATATTCTTGATGAGTCTCTACCAATATTCATCCAACCACCGATATTCATTCCATCGATTCCTGTCTCACCATACCCCCAATATCCAAAAGGTGCCTCATCAAAAAGAAAATCAGCAAATCCCGGTATTATATCATGGGTTTTGTTTGTATCCCTTAGTGTCGTCTGATAGGTATCGTACGCATTTAATTGAACTTTAAATACCATTTCAATGAATTCTTTCTCTGAGAACATATGGTCAATTTTTAGACCAATTATTCTTCTCTCTATTTTAGTTGGTGAAAAATATCCTGGCATAAAAAGGATACTATTTCCTGAACTACTATTTAAGATGTTTGCCACCTCATAGGAAGATCTAAGGTAAGAACCGGTGGGTGTTGTTTTCCAATTATAAGGTGATACTGACCGCGTAACACCAGACTGGAATGAGAGATTGAATTTTGTTTTTAAGGATAGATCAGATGTGAGTTTTAACAAGACTGATCTATCTCCATAATCATCAAAAGATAAGGGGAAAATAAATGCCTCATTCTCATCTCTATAACTAAAAATAAACCTTAAGGACCCTAAACTTGATGATACAACTGGTACAGGCCCGCTTATAAAAAGATCAAGATCTTCATCTGGGTGATCTATGACGCCATATCTTCTGTGTTGCCATTTGAATATTTNTTGAGCTGCTTGAGGAGTGAGATCATTAGATGNATCATCATCATTCATCGTAGCATACGAAACAGCATTCCATCCCTCAAATGATGGATATTGGTTACGCGTATATGCATCCCAATTCCCANTCTCGGTACCTGACCAAGCAACAGCATCATCAAGGTANGGTCTTAANAAATAAGAGTCCTTTGAATATAAGGATNNTCCAAAATGTTTTGGAGCCGGTGGACTGTGACGATATTTAAACCCNCCGCGATATTTTTTCTTGTCACCTTCGTCAAGAACAATATTTACAATACCTGATCTGATATTACCATACTCAGCGCTAAAACCGCCGGTCTGCACCTGTACCTCTTTAATGATACTCAATGGAATAGACATATATGGTACATAGGATCGTTCATCGTTATATGATANGCCATCTACTTGAAATAAAGATTCCCTTGACCCCCCTCCCCTCACTGACAATCCTTCNATACCTGCCTGCAATCCTAATACATCAGATATATCATCGAAAGGAAGGTCAGTGATCTCATCAGATGTAATATTGATCTGGCTATTAGAGATATCATGTATGATAATTGGTCGGGTTGCCTCAACAGTGATCTTTTCCATTTCAATAGATCTTTGAGTTAAAAAGATNTCAACAATCGCTGTCTGATCGATCTTAATGATCACGTCTTCCAAAATAAAATCTGCATAACCNATCATAGATGCCTGNATCGAATAATCCCCTGGTGGAATATTTAATAGCGCAAAGGTGCCAAGACTATCAGTAACCGTGCCCAATGACGTATTGGCTAATACAACATTAACACCTATAAGTGGTGCATTAGTTTCTGATGAACTGACCAAACCAGAAACTTTGCCTGTTGTACCGGGAAAAAGGGGATTAGTTAGTAAAAGAAATGATGAAAATAAAAGATCTTTTGATCNAAAGNNTCGGAACATTTACCACAGAGCTTTAGGGGCGACCATAATAGTCAGCGCCGCTCATACGTGTATCAACTCTTTGAACTCTGTTTGTTTCTTCGGTCTTATTGATTAAATACAAATAATTTGAATTACCCCATGCCATATAACTTATGGGTGCGGTCAATATTGAAGAATAAAACCCGCTGGCATTTCCATTCTGGATATAGGTCAGTGGCTGGTCATCAGAGTCTGATCCAACAAAAAGGTCTCCTGCTTCGCTTAGTGTAAAACATAATGCAGATGAAAGTTTATTTGTATAAGAAGACCAATCAAAAACAAGTTCTATATCACCCAGGGAACCAGAATCATCTAATATCTGCATCTTATATATTGCNTGATCAGAAGAAANNGTTGTCGTTAANACATATAAATAATCATTTAATACCCTTAAAGAGAGAATGTCTAGAGTATCCAAATTTTTNGCTTCTGTGACACCCGATGTTAGACCGCCACCATCATTAATATCTACAACATCGATCGTTGAGCCAGCGCCACCAGCAAATAGATTACCATATGAATCAAANTCTAGATCAGTCGCATTACCATTCAAACGTTTAAAGATCTCTGAATTCTCTTTGGGTGTCCCTTGCTCATCTTTGTATAAGAAGCGTTGATAATTNACAAAATAAACACTACCAGTAGGCCCTAGTTTCATTCCAGAAGCCTTGGCCAATGCCCCTGACCATACAGCTGAATCTTGGTTGGTATCTACTATCCAAAATTCAGCATTTGGAGAACCNTCCATTGAAACAATAAGATTCTCATCTCTATCCAGATCTAAACTAAAAATNTCCGTGAATTGATCAAACGGACCATAATCTGATACTGCAGCCGTTAGTGTATACAATGATGAATGATCTGCAAATAGAAAGGCACCTTGAACTGCAACTCGNATCTGTACACTATCGCTTACAAGGTTTGGNGTAACTACTTTTAAACTTGTTGATGTAGCATTGATAACATTACCAAGCATGTTATTAAAGTAGACCAGGTTTGCTGAGCTATTTTCTGAAAAATTTTGACCATTTATAGTCAANGTATCNATACCAGCAAATGCGCTCCCTTCTGGCTCTACAGAACTAATAGATGGAGACGCATTACCCTGGTCATCCTCATCCCATATATTTTCTGGATAATTTGGATNCTCGCAAGAAAACATGACCAAAGAAATAGGCAGAATAATACNAAATAATGAAAGTATTCTCATCTGGATATCCCTATACTGATACGATTCACGCTATCGAATACACCAAATGGTGTTAATGCATAATCAATGGATAATGGTCCCAATTTAAATCCAGCACCATAGGTCANATCTCTTTCATCATAATTGTAAAGATATCCTAATCTCATATAGCCCATTGACATAAATGAATACTCGAGTCCNAGGTTCAATCGTTCTGGATAAGATCTAGGATGNAGGGCATCTATTGCNAANAGCAGAGACTGTTTTTCTCCAATGGATGGAACAAAACTAAAAAGATCAATGGAACCTCCTATTCTGAAGGTTAGTGGAAGTTGAAANCCATCATAGGCATATTGTGNTTCATCACTGAAATTCCTGACAGACATTCCAAAAGTGAATCCATGCCAATCGGTCATATAAATCGTACCAAAATCAAAAGCGAGTGCATCAGAGATATTATTTTCAACTACTTTTGATGAATCCGTTACAGGTACAACATTATGACCTAAATATTGATAGGCCTTTTTGACCTGACCCCCAACTGANAAGCTCTCTGACAATGCTCTACCATATCCAAGTCCTATTGCTAATGCAGATGGGTAGAAATTTTCCGTATCNATNAATCCTTGGTCATTNTCCCAGACCATNGTTCCTTGTAACTCTCCATAATCAACATTTAAAAGGCTAAGACCAAAAACGCCGAACTGACCATTNTTAGGACTAACTGATAGGCTAAATGCATCATGCTTTATTCCTGCTATCCAGTTGTTAGCGCTAAAATTGATATCAAAAAGTTGTGTCTGCCTAGACATCCCAGCAGGGTTAAAGNACAACGATACAGATCTACCATGGATCGTCGTCATGGCATCAGCCATGCCACCACTTCTTGCATCAGACGTAACACTTAAAAATTGAAAACCGGTCTGTGCTAATTTTTTATTTTCTGAACCTTGGGCCATCGCCATAGTAATAACCAGAGGAAGTAAATATTTCATCATTCTTCGCTCCCCTGGTCTACACTTATATGTTCAGTTTTTGTAACNGTATGNAATAGATAGCCATCTGAAACGGTCAAGGATGGACTAAAAAAACCTGAATCTGCATAAACATGTTCTACAACTGACGAATCANTACTTGTATTATCNTCTCCAAAATCCCAGCTNTAGGTTTGGATCGGGTATGCACCATTCTGTGATTGATCGGTAAATGTAATTGTATCTCCTACTAGTACCGAATTTGAACTAGTGCTAAAAGCAGCAGTAGGAGGTTGGTTTGTATTCAAAAGGACCATTTTTAAGGAGGTCACATTTGGATTAACTAGTTTTCCAAGATAGGCACCTGATAAGCCTGAGTAGGCTTGCCTGACGCGTACATCAGAACATCCTGCAATATTCTTTAAGGATGTGGTCTCGCTTTCTGGCGTGACCAGATTCCCTCCACTAGTATATAAGGCAAATTCACTTGATGAGTTCAAAGCGACGATATAAGAATCAGCCTGCTGAGGGGCAAAGACCATAAAGTAACACATAGAATCAACTGGAATCCTCCAATTACTTGCATTACTGAGTGTAAGGAAAGAAGTTGTATCTTTAACAAGAGTGTCAAATAAAGCGATTGTTGATAGTGAATCACCCACAGATGTATATGCAGTAACAGACTCCATTTCATTCAATATACTACAGATATTATCGTCAATGACCATTGACTCAACTTTATGAGATTCATAATCGCTTAACAAGTCATCACAACTTGTAATTATAAGCATACAGAAGACAATATATATTATTTTCATTATTGATCTCATAGGCTACCTAACTACTGTGAATTTTCTTATTGCATCCCCATCAGGCATATCAAAATGTGCTATATATAATCCACTTACTATGATCTGTCTTGATGATGTGATAGAGTTCCACGCTTCATCCCCACTACCATCAGTATGCTCTATGGTATCAACAAGGTCCCCCCTCTCTGTAAAAATACGAATAGTGCAAACTGGTGGAATATTCAAGAACATCAATCTATCTGGAGCACTAACCCCATACTGTAAATCACGTGCTGATATATGGAAGGGATTGGGCACAACTCTAATATCCTTGAAACTTTCTCCTGGAGGCCGTTTTAATGCTGCTGCTTTATTTGTAAGTGTAAAAAACTTGCTACTATTTAAAACATTATTATCATTTGTACCATCATCAAATGACTCCAAAAAATAATAATAATCAAAACCTCGCTCTGCGGTCAAATCCTCAAATGTATTCTGACCAGGGCCCAACTCCCATATCGTAGCGATCGTCTCATCTAGTGGGTCCAATTCACCTTGAACCACGTTGTAAGAAAAAAGCGTCGTATCAGGTTTGAATTTTAATCGATATAGATTATAACCAGCAAAGCCTGGACCTGATTCTGACTCATCGGTCCAATCGATTATGATCCTATCTCCTCCGGATGTCACATTGAAAATGGATGGAGGTTGTGGAGGCTCTGGAAGAGATAGTCCAGATTCCATGAGGTCAAAATTTTGCTTAGCGGTCTTAAAGGTTTTGATAATCGAATCTACCCCAGTAAACACCCAAGAGTTTTTATAAAGATTGTTATCATTAGTTGTTCGATGATAATTATTCATCATATGCGTCTGTAGATCAGAGGATGTTGGCAGGTTATCATTATGGGCCTCATTCTTCCAATTTTGACCAACCACATAACACATCTCTCTGCTTAAACCTGCAGCTCCTTCAGCCACAACTATTCTAATACTGTCTCCAGGTGCAAGCGTATATGGACCAAACCCGATTCCCTGAGATGTTCCACCTGGATTCGAACCAGTTCTTGGATCATTGAACTGGTTTGCATTTCCGGTACCAACTATCTCTGCCTGAGATTGTTCTGGGTGACCAGCGGTCATATAGTTAGTGTATTCATTGGTGGATTTAACCTCATTATACTGATCATTTCCCGATGTGGTTGGATCATCAGATGTAATGAACCAAGTTGTACTGGGCTGATTAATATTATCAGTATCGTCTGCTGGGCTTGTATCTGCATGGAGAGTGACCACTCCTACAAATTGCGCAGCTCCCAAATGGCCTTCTCCTGGTGCATTTGGTCCTCCTATATTATCAAAACTAGCATCTGAGTGATACCCTTGCCAACTAAAGAGGGCACGCATGATTTCTCCATCATCATAGAATTGATCATTGGTCGAAGGAGCATCAGGATGCTCACCAATGACATCATTCATTGTGTTGTGTCCCCAAGCAGCGCTCTGCGGTAACCAATTGCCATCATAAACCATTCCCTCTCTGCTGATTGCATATCTATATTGGAGATATACTTGAAACCCCTCTAATGTTTGCTCATAACTAGTATTACAATCCGCATCAAAACAGCCATTGTTTGTAAATACATATTCCTGTACGTGATAGTTTTGATGATCTGGATGTGCAAATGCATATATTGTTCGCTTCATTTGTACGCCAATAGATGTCTGAACAATATTATTGATTCTTCTATCTGATGAAAGAGATGGATCAATATTATCCACGTCATCTAAATACTGAAGGTTTGTTGCAGGATCGCCATCTACAAACACATTTGGATGATCGTATTTTCCATCCATGGAAATATCCACTGGCATTGTCTCACTTTCAATATCTAAATGTCTGGGTCCTGCGTGTACAACCTTGTATTCATAATCCTTATTAACTACAGGGTCATAAAAGTTTGTGGCTCCTAGCCATAATCCTTTTGCTGCTTGATTATCTTGTACCCGATAAAATGCAGGGTAACGCAATCCATCCTGCTGATCTGATACCTGACCAGTTCTACCAGTTTCAATCTCGCAACCTGCTGCAGAATACCAATTGTGGAGGTCACCTATAGACATCCATTTAACCTCCTGTGAAAAGGCGGTTACTATAAATAAGCCAAATATCAGTGTTTTATTATTAGAAATCATAACTGATATTGAATCCGATGAAAATATCTCTGGGGTTTAAAAATACGAAGTAAAGTTGGTTAGGCATGTCAATATATTGTTTATCTCTAATTACCTGATCATAAAAGCTTTGGTTAACAGCATTCCATCCTGCTTCCTGGGTCCATTGCTGATATGAATTTGTTGCATAATCAAAATAGATAGGTCGCTCACTGGGATTATCAACATAGGCAACATCTGAGACCCATTCCATGGGAACAAAATCAGCCCCCCCCTTCCTAACATCACCCGGTCTATCATTTCCTGAAAAATAATTATAGCCTAGCTCACCTGCTATATCATCTGGGAGATGCAAGGATTGCATATAATAATTATAGTCAAAGCCATCCTCAAATCCATAACCTGAAAATGTTTTTGTGTTTAAAGCATTGAAAATATCTGCGTACAATTTCAAATTAAGTTTTCCAATATGAAAGGTCTTAGAAAATTTGACATCTAAATTATAGTTATCTTTATACTGCACATTATATTCTATGCCAGGAATATTGTTAGGGTTATAAGTAAACCATGAGCCACCAGACCATCTGCCGATTAAATTCATGTGCCAGTCACCAAACAAGTGTTGCCTGGCTATTTTAGGTCCAAATGCTACAGGTGTGTGAAAATCCAAAACAGATTTAATAAGCGGTACAGGTCTTGGTTTAAATTGCTTCTCATTATTTAATTCATAGTTGCGTTGGTCAGAGGGATTCTCATAGTATCTTCCTAAGCCAAAATATCCAGAAGAATTGACACGGTATTCATAATTAGCAAAACCTGTAAGCCATTTACCCCTCACCCTAGAAAGTTCAAGTTCAAACCCACGAATGTCTTCATAGCTATTTGCGGTCAGTCTAGAATAGTTCACTTTGCTATTTGCACTAATGAATTTGGTATAATCCTGCTGGTCGGATATATCTTTATAATAAGCTGAAATATGTATTAAATATGATTCAAGAAAAGACTGATCAAAACCGATTTCATAGGCAATAGTATTGGCCATGGGCAAGGTAGGGTCTCCGATAGTAAGGACCTCCTCACTGAATCCCCTTCTCACTCTGTATAGATCCTGGGCAATGGGCATCTGTAGGTAGTGACCGTAATTAAAATACAGCTTTGATGTTTCTGTTATTGGATGTGAAAGAGCAAGCCTTGGTGATAATTCTATCTGNGGATCTAANTTTATCTTTTCAAATNANCCCTCTGANGAGGCGGTATAATTCGAAGAANAGAAATCGTCGTNATANTGATCNANNACATACCAATCACCNTTTGGATCTNNATANTCTAGATTTATNCCTGCNATGGCCACAAANCCTTTATNCTCAAGTTTATCTTGCNCAAAGAACGAAAGTCGATAGGGGTCTACATCCATCATAGACCAATAATTTCCTCCTGGTAGAAACTCGTTCTGGGAACCATATTTTAGATCAAGGTTTGATAATACAAACTCACCACCTGCCTTGANNTGGTGATTATTGTTAAGTTGTTTTGTNTAGTTTCCTTTTAGTGTATAGGTCCTAACCCTACTAGAATCTCTAGAAGTACTTATAGCGCCTCCAAATGCAAGCCTGCCTTCTACACTAAAAAGNGGGCCTCCAAAAAAACCAATGGGTGCTTGATCTGCAACCCATTCATTATCACCTGAACCAAAGATAGTATAGGTAGTGGTTGTATCCCTTCTTGGCCCATGACCCGTTATNTAATCTTTAGAATCAATTTTCATAAAAAGATCATANAAAGAATCATTACTTAAGAACTGAGTGTATTTTAATCCGTGTGTTGTATTCTTGACTTGCGTTGGAGNCCAATACTCATTTGTGAAAAGTCGCCATGGCATTGTAAAACCTGAACTATTAACCTGACCTGCTAGNTCCCATACATCATTCATGATCGATGTTCCTCCCCCGCGAGAAAGAGTTGTCCCTTCCATATTCCCAGTATAGAAAGAGTAGACCAGTTTAGACCTGTCGGTTATGTCAGATGTAAGNTTGAGTAGATAGGACGTTCTNTATAATCCTGGGCTACTCACTTCATATAGATACATGTCCTGCTCTTGTCTTGTTGACAAAAAGAATCTGAGATCACCGAAACGTTCAGAAATAAAAGGAACCGGACCACCAAAACCAGCATCAATATTTACATCAGGTAGTTGGANCGCCCCATTTAGACGATGTTCCCAAGAAAATAATCTTTGAGCACCAGTTGGGGTTAAGTCGTTATCAGGNTCATCATCAGCAAGTGTTTGCTCTGAAATACTATTCCAACCATCAAAAGAAGGATATTGCCTTTGCTGATATTCATCCCACTCACCATTATTAGTTCCAGTCCAACAGACTGCATCATCCAGATAAGGCTTAAACCAAAATGATTCAGCATCATANGGAGACATACCAAAATGTTTTTGACCCGCAGGAGATTGTCGAATACTTATGGAACCTGAATAACTATCCTTATTACCTTCTTTAGTAACAACATTTATGACGCCTGATCGGGCGTTGCTGTACTCCGCTCCAAATCCACCTGTTTGTAATGATATGTCTTGGATAGAACTCAATGGTATGCCTGTGGTTGGTTCGCTTGTTCGTTCATCATTGAGCACTAGACCATCAACCATAAATTGTGTTTCATTAAAACTTCCACCACGNACCGAGAGGCCTGACACNCCAGCGGAAAGTCCAACTACTTCAGAAACACTACTAACAGGCATTTCTGATATTTTTTCAGANGAGATNGATTTTTGGCTAGAAGCCACATCCACTTTTACAAGTTTCTGGTTTGCNGCAACTGTNATCATTTCTCCTTCAATTGCNTNAATAGAAAGGTCNAGATCTATAACAGCGGTCAGGTCAATCTCAACTCTTATTCCTGTTATAGTTTTTTCTGCATATCCTATCATATTTGATCTAAGATCATAAAACCCAGGTGGTACATTTAAAATGTGATAGTAGCCATCTTCATCAGTAGCAGCTCCTAAAGAGGTACCTACCAACATTACATTTACACCAATAAGTGNTTCATTCGTATTCGAATCAATGACCCTTCCCGATACTTTTCCAGTGACGCCACCCACCAATAATACCTGAGAAAGAGAAAGAAATGTTATGAATTTGGCTAATTGCATTGAACGATTATATAATGTTATCAAAATTGATTGCAATAATTTATTATATAAATACTACCACTCTTTTCGCCANTGNAGGTCTGTATTTTTTTCAGTTATCCCAATGGACTCATATACCNCTGAATGGATCTTCTGACGCCAATCAAAATATTTTGGGGCCTTTGATTCTCTATTTGGGTGTACCGAATTGGTTAGAAGGATCACGATCATGTCATTTTTCGGATCTATCCAGAGGCTGGTACCTGTGAAACCAGTATGGCCATAACTTGTATTGCTTAGATATACACCTCCCGAAGCCTTACCGGATGGACTGTCCCAGCCAAGACATCTCGAATCACCTTCGATAATATTCGCTCTCTGAGTAAATAGCTCCACGGTCTCGGTTCTAAAGACCCTTTTCCAACCGTATAGGCCTTTATTCAACATCATTTGAGAAAAAATTGCTAGGTCTTTGGTCTTTGAAAATAGCCCCGCATGGCCAGCGACCCCACCTATACTGTAGGCATTCTCATCATGGACATATCCTTTAATCAAATTACCCTTTAGATCAATTTCGGTAGGAACAATACGATGTAATTTTTCTTTTGGTGGGTTAAAGAAAGTATTGTTCATTCCTAATGGATCAAAAATATTTGATTGAACATATTCATCAAGCCCCACTTTACTCACCCCTTCAATGATCTTACCAAGTATAATAATTCCAACATCAGAATAAACCATTTTCTCATTTAGGTCAAAAACTGGCTCTGTATTAAATATACTGTCCAATCTTGTATCTACAGATCCTTCCATTAAAAAATACTGTCGGAACGGAGGCAAGCCTGATGTGTGGGTTAATAAATGTTTTATGGTTATTTTGGACTTATGATCAAAATATTTCTTTTGTTTACCCTTGAACTTGGGAAGGTGATCAATAACAGGATCATCTATTCCTAATAGATTCTCATCATATAGTTTCATAATTGCTGATGTTGTAGAAATGACCTTTGTAATGGAGGCTAGATCAAAAATATCACTTTCTCTTACCTTTCTCTTTTTATCATAAGTATGAAAACCTGAAGCTTCATGTATAAATATCTTTCCATCTTTAGCTCCAAGTAAAACGCATCCTGGCCAAGCTTTATTTTGAATTGCTTGATCAAGCAAAAAAGACAAGTTTTCTGTGTTTGCATTCAACTCATAGGGAATTACCTGTTTAACCTCCCGCCCAGGTTTTGATTGATTATTTTTTCTTTTCTTTTTTTCCATTTCAATAGTTATTCCATGACCGATATTTACTACCCCAGGAATGTTAACTGGAAGCTTTCCATCGATCTTTATTTTCCCTAACAAAGCATCTAAATAAGCCTGTTGCATCAAAGAATTGTTCTTGTAGGCACAAATGTAAACTGGTATCTCAGGCAAATCCTGAATGATGTACGGATTACCTAAACTGCCTAAGACCACGTTAGTTGTTTTTTTAAGCAAGTTCTTGATGAAATTCAATTCATTAGGAGGTAGTGATATCTTATCTTTTCTAGCCTTATGATTGACAAAGGTATTTAGAATCACGTTGGAGTTTTCAGGTATCTCATTAATTATTACGTTTAATACCTTTTCCGAATCAGAGCCATCGATCTGATATGGCTTTACTCTTAAACCAGATGATATAAGTCCTTTTGTTACGTTGGATATGGAGTGCTTGTGCTCTGAGTCATATATATCTATCACAAACAAATTTTGGCCTTGATATTGTGTCAATGGTATCATTGGNTTGTCAAGTTTTACGCATGTAATAGCCTCCGAAGCTATCCTTTTTGCAGTANTCTTGTGCTCCTTATGGCCAAGATTNTTTTGGATATTTTCTAGATAGACATTATTATTNAAATGAAGACCTACTTTTTCTTTCATTTTTAGCATTTTTAATGCGGATTCATTAATTCTGCTNTCTGATATTCTNCCATCNATAACAGCTTTTTCTAAAGTATTAATNGANCCTTTTATATCGTAATTCTGTATGATGATATCACACCCTGCATTTACGGCCTCAACCAGCGCAAATGCATCCGAATAGTTTTTTGTAATGCCGCCCATNCCCATGCCATCTGTTACAATNGCTCCATTGAAATTCANTTTATTTTTTAAAATACCATTTACCCAAAATGAATCCATCGATGCGGGTNTATCAGAGTNAGGTTGATANTCAGGTGNATGTATATGTCCAACCATNACAGCATCAACTCCATTATTTATCATTGCCTNAAANGGTGGAATCTCTATAGTCCATAGCCTTAGTGAGTCACTAGAAATCATAGCAAGTGAGGAGTGCGAATCTGTCTCTGTATCACCATGCCCGGGAAAATGCTTAGCAGTGGCAAGCATGCCATGGTCCTGGAGACCCTTCATAAACTGTATTCCATAATCAATGACTATTTTAGGATCTTCACTAAATGATCGCACATTAATAATTGGATTTGCAGAATTATTATTCACATCCACAACAGGTGAGAAGTTCCACTGAATCCCAACTGCTCTTGCTTCTTTTGCAATAATTTTTCCTACTTCATATGCATTATCGGGTTTACCAGTTGCTGCAATTGCCATTAATGGTAAAAGATCAGTACCCATTGGGAATCTCTGATTAAGACCATATTCAATATCTGCATCAAAAAGAATAGGAACCCTGGACCTGTCTTGCATTTCATTCATTATTGTCAATGAGCTGCTCGCATTACCATACCAAAGGTGTACACCACCTAAACCATCGGANTCTATAAGTTCCACTATCTCATCCCATTTAGTTGATTGAATATCTTTTAAGCGCATACTCATTCGGTATATAAGCATTTGCCCAATCTTTTGACGTAATGATAAATCTTTTAAAGTGCTCTCAGCCCAATTCTTTGAACCGCTGGGCAAAGTCGAGCAACTCACAAAAAGTGCTAACGCCGTAATGCAAACGATATAGTTTAAACGTGATATAATTGAATTAATCATAATTATTTATCAACANTNATATTACAAATCTTTTAATTTTAATTTTATAATTGATACTCTTTTTATTAGAGATATAACTTTTTCAAATTAGTTTTAATAGATGTCAAAATCAATTGAACAACTAGTTGGGCAAATTATCATTGCAGGATTCAGGGGCAAGGCTCTTGAAAAAGACTCTGATATTGCCAGATATGTTACAGAATTNAATATTGNTGGAGTGATACTGTATGATGAGGACCTTGAAATAGGTGGAGATGGAACACGAAATATAGAATCTCCTAAGCAGGTTAAANAATTAGTAAGCCAACTTCAAGATCTTTCAGAACATCCACTCTTGATATCGGTTGATCAAGANGGAGGACAAGTTCACCGTCTCAAGTCAGTATATGGATTTGAAGAAACACCATCNTGGCAACATATTGGTGTTCTTAATGACCNATTAATGACCGAGCAATTTGCAAAAACGATGGCCTCTACCCTTTCTGACTTGGGTATCAATTTAAACTTCGCACCAGTNCTGGATCTCGATCATGGTCAAGATACCGTTATTAGNGATTCGGAGCGTTCATTCTCAACAGACACTCAANCCATCATAGAACATTCAAAGATATTTATTGAGCAACATAAGAGGAAAAAAATTATTACATGTGGAAAACATTTTCCTGGACTTGGGTCAGCTTCGGGAGANACTCATGAAGGTTTCACAGATATTTCAGATACTTGGTCTGTAANGGACCTTATCCCTTTTGATGAAATGATTCAATCTNGTGATCTGGAAATGATAATGGTATCCCATGCCTTCGATACAAAACTTGATCAGGATTTTCCATCATCCCTTTCAAAAAAAATAGTGACTGAAATGCTAAGAAATGACCTTGGATTTTCCGGTCCAGTCATATGCGACGACCCTAGCATGAGAGCAATATCAGACCACTATGATCTACATGATACATTTGAACTCATGATCAATGCAGGCATAGATCTTTTCTGTCTTGGTAATAATTTAATTTATGACCCTGATTATATCCCTAGATCAATAGGTGTTATTTGTGACCTCATTCGTGATGGGAAAATAACTGAAAAAAGGATCACTGAATCAATTGATAGGGTCAATAAAATTAAAAAAAGATATAATTTATGACAGATGATCTTTTTTTTGCAGGCATAGACTGCGGTGCAACAAAGGTCATGGTACAATCTGCCACTCTTGATAAAAGATTAAACAGGATGATTCCTGATAATCTCCAAAAAGAATATTTTTACAATGATCATGAAATGTGGAATGATGCTTTTATTCCTAAACCAGTTTCAGAACAAAAAATTGAATATTTAGATGGTAATATTTGTCTTACANATCTTGAGATCGATCAAGGAAACATTATNGTTGANACTATTAACAGTGCAATNTCAGATATAAATGGTCATAGAATTGGAATATGTTTTCCTGGTATNAAAAATAATGATGGTATAGTGGTCATGGCAAATGGACCTAGAATACCTGACTTTAAAAAAAGAGTAAGGGGAATCGATAATATCTATAATGATTCTGATTGTTGCGTGTTAGGCGAATGGCGCTCCACCATCGGCAAGTTACAGAATACTGAAAATTTTGTATATATNGGTGGTGGTACTGGGATAGCAGATGGCATTGTAATAAAGGGGGAAATGATCGATTTTAATTTAGACCATAATGTAAAACGATCATGGGAGCTAACAACGCAGTCTGGCGAAACAGTGGAGTCCTGTCTTTCACCAGCAGGAATGATAGGAATGTATAATAGGT
Organism: bacterium TMED46; assembly: GCA_002167345.2. Classification (GTDB taxonomy): domain Bacteria; phylum Fidelibacterota; class Marinisomatia; order Marinisomatales; family UBA1611; genus CACEUX01. Next base: position 18,584 of record NHCZ02000028.1, read on the forward strand.
CAACCAATAGTAACATATCCACAATGCTAGAATTATCTCAACAAAAAGATTTTATCAACGTNATTGACAAAGCCAAGGATGCCTTCGAAGTTTTGATNGATAGCAGAGTCCAGTACTTTGGGGAGAATAATGTTGAAATTGAAAAGATAGTCATTGGNCAGAGATTAGGCTTATTTTTAAAGAAATATGATTACAAATTAGGCGAAATCTTAAGAGGTTGTACAACCCTACCAATAGAATTTTCTGAAGATAGGCGCACAGCAGCCCTAGGTGCGGCTTGGTCAAAANCATGCTCGTAAGAGGTAAAAAGCCCAAAAGAGAACCTNTCATATCTGTTGGACTAATTCTGCCAATGGATAAACAAAACTCAATANNCATTTATAATNATCTAGATCAAAAAAGATATTTCATTGAATCAGAAAATGATCATTTATTGGTTAATGGTGAAAAAACTGAAAATATTAATCTTTTTGGATCATCTNAAGATCAGATATTTACNTTAGATCGNGTGCCTGCAGGACGAGGTTTCCATTGGGNAAAAAATATTAGTATTCAGGTTGTAGGCTCTCTGAGTATATCTAATAATAATGGTTATTTATTTGTTATTAATCAAATAAACCTTGAATCATATTTAATGTGTGTAGCAACATCAGAAATGAGCGGCAATTGCCCACCAGCTCTCCTTGAAGCCCAAACAATAGCTGCTAGGTCTTGGCTTGTGGCAGCTGTGGAACAAAAACATTTAGATCTTGGTCTGGATGCTTGTAATGATGATTGCTGCCAAAGATACCAAGGAATAGGGAATCTTTCTGAGCAAGCAAGATCTGCAGCTAACAATACCCGTGGGAAGTTTTTAATATTTGATAATATGATCTGTGACACGCGTTACTCTAAAAGTTGTGGAGGAGTTTCAGAAAACAATGAGAATGTTTGGGATATGGAGCCCAAACCATATCTTCGTGGAGTTTTTGATGGCGGTGAAAAAGAGCTTCCAGACCTTGCAGATACAACTAACTTCACAGAGTGGTTGAAAAATAGTCATGGATGCTACTGTAGCAATAATTATGTAAATGATGAAGAACTAAAAAAGTACCTTGGAAGCGTTGACGAAAAAGGAAATTATTTTCGGTGGGAATTCACATACTCTCAAAATCAAATACTAAAAATGATCAATGAAAAAACAGGCCAATCCTTTGATCATGTTTTATCAGTAGATCCTATTGAACGGGGATTTTCAGGAAGAATAGTCAAACTCAAAATAACAGGTGAAGTTAATAACAAGCCTCAAGAAATCTTTTTAAAAAGTGAATATGAGATTCGGAGGGTTTTTCATCCTGAATTTTTATATAGTTCTGCTTTTATCATTAATGCAAATTCTAGNATCAATAGCCCATTGGATAAAATAACCTTAAAAGGAGCAGGTTGGGGACATGGTGTGGGTCTATGCCAGATTGGTTCTCTGGGAATGGCTCTATCAGGTAAGTCATCAAAAGATATTCTTACACATTACTTTTTATCCACAACTATAAAAAAGTTATATGACTGAAACTGTATCACTGCATTGGATCGATTGGACGATCATTATCGCTTATATTATTTTTTCATTAGGCGTTGGTATCTATTTTTCAAAAAGAGCTGCATCAAATACGGAAGAATATTTTCTATCTGGGCGTTCTTTACCCTGGTGGGTCGTTGGAACATCAATGGTAGCAACAACATTTGCTGCGGACACACCCCTTGCTATAACTGAATTCGTGCGCGGTCCTGGTATTTGGCAGAATTGGTTCTGGTGGAATCTTCTTATGGGATCATTGCTTGGAGTTTTTCTTTTTTCCCGATTATGGCGTAGAGCAGAGGTATTGACAGATAATGAATTACTTGAGATACGTTACAGTGGAAAACCGGCAGCATTTTTACGTGCATTTAAAGCAGGATATTTTTCTATCCTCTATAACTTCATCGTCATGGGTTGGGTTATAAATGCTATGGCTTCGGTAGTATCTGTAATGTTAAACATGGACAAATGGACAGCAGTATGGCTCTGCGTGACAATTGCCCTTGTTTATGCAATATTATCTGGATTTTGGGGGGTTGTGGTGACAGACCTTGTCCAGTTCTGCATTGCAATATTTGGTTCTATCGCNCTTGCNATCATTGCACTCAATCATGTGGGTGGGATGGAAAAATTATTATTTAAGCTATCNCAACTTATGGGTTCAGATGCAATCCATGAAAATACTCTAAAATTTGTACCACCTATCCCGGAAGCTGCATTGAATACATCTACTTTCTGGGAATCTCCTTTTTCAAAGTTTCTTATTTTTATCACAGTAATGTGGTGGAGTCATCATGGTACAGATGGTGGCGGTTATATTATACAAAGAATGTCTTCAGCAAAGAATGAAAGACATGCCCTNCTCGCTACTTTATGGTTCAATCTAGCCCATTATGCATTAAGAGTTTGGCCATGGATACTTGTTGCTGTCGTTTCTNTAGTTATGTTCCCAATAATCCCAGAATCATACAGCGACCTAGGGGTTAAAGCTGGATATCCCCTAGTAATGAATACGCTTCTGGGACCTGGTTTAAAAGGAATACTTATCGTATCATTTTTAGCTGCCTTCATGTCAACTATAGATACACATTTGAACTGGGGAGCTTCGTATTTGATAAATGACATTTATAAAAGATTTTTCAAACCAAGCGAGTCAGAAAGGCATTATGTTCTTGTAAGTAAAATTATTACNGTAATACTAATGATCCTTGCAGCATTTACCGCATTAAAGATGCAAAGTATATCAAAAGCATGGGAATTTATTTTTTCTATGGGAGCTGGCATTGGTCTTGTACTGATTCTTAGATGGTTTTGGTGGCGAATAAATGCCTGGAGTGAAATCACNGCACTTGCAACTTCAATACTGATAACCATCTCTCTGGAGTTTATTGCTTGGAGCCAAACAGTATCTGCTGGTAATCAATATTCTCTATTTGGAACAGCTCCGGTCTTATTTGGGATTACTCTCCAGGTACATCATAAACTAATGATCATAGTGCCACTAGCGATTATTGCTTGGGTGAGTGCCACATTCTTAACAAGTCCAGAACCAATTGGCCATTTAAAGATATTNTATGAACGTGTCCAGCCCGGTGGATGGTGGGCGCCTGTCACCAAAGGATTTGAACATACTGCTCAGCCAGTAAGTAAAGGAATTTTAATCCAATGGTTCGCAGGTATATTAATGATATACGGTTTTACTTTTGGNATAGGGAATTTGATCTTTACCAATTATAGTAATGCAGTTCTTTTATTTGGCTGTGCCTTTATCGGTTCTTATTTGATATGGAATAGAAGCATATCAAAATTAAACTAAATCATGTCTGAGCCAAGACGAATCTATTCAATTGATATCTTTCGAGGAATGACGATCGCATTAATGATCATCGTCAATAACCCTGGCAGCTGGGGGCATGTATATGCACCATTATTGCATGCAAAATGGCATGGTTGTACGCTTACAGATCTNGTATTTCCTTTTTTTCTGTTCCTTGTTGGTGCATCGATGAGATTTGCATTTGTAAAATGGCATTATTTCCCTTCAAAAGAGTTCCATAAACACATTTTTTGGAGAACTTTTTCTATATTTTTAGCAGGAATTATTCTTAATGCATATCCATTNATAAAGCAGGACTGGGATTGGTCTAGTTTTAGGATCTTAGGAGTTTTACAGCGCATAGCCCTGGCATATGGATTAAGTGCTTTAATGATCATTAGGTTTGATTTTAAACAAATGGTTCAGATCCTTACAGGAATTTTACTATTCTATTGGGGNATCTTATGGGTTGGAGTTTCTGGAGACCCATTTGGTCTAGAAACTAATTTAGTACGAAAACTTGATATTCTGATATTGGGAGAAGAACATCTTTACAGAGGTTTTGGATTATACTTTGANCCAGAGGGCCTATTAAGCACTATACCNTCNNTAGGCACCNTAATCATTGGATACCTCATGGGTGGAATGTTGCACACAACAAAAAATTATACTGATTGTTCAAAGAGGATGGCAATTTTCGGAATAGTTATTACTCTTATTGGATATATCTGGGGATTTGCGTTCCCTATCAACAAAGCACTTTGGACNAGCTCATATGTTCTATTTACTGGAGGNATAGCNACAATTNTTTTATCAATTTTGACATATCTTATTGATATTAAANATTGGAAAAGACCTTTCTGGTTTTTTGAAGTGTTTGGTACTAATTCTATCTTCTTATTTATGATATCGGGCCTGTGGGCAAAAACAATAATTAATATCAAGCTAGAATTAAATGATAGCTCGGTAAGTGCCTATCATTACCTCTATAAGACTATTTTTNTTCCAGTCGCAGGAGANCTGAACGGTTCACTTCTTTTTGCCCTATCACATGTATTAGGATTTTGGCTTATTCTCTATTGGATGTACAGAAAAGAAATTCNAATTAAACTTTAAGATCAATGAAAAAATNTCTGACAATTTTTATAATGCTTGGGGTACTATTTTCTAATGACAGCCCTTATGTAGTTGTGCTTGGTATTGCCCAAGATGGAGGAATGCCACATGCAGGCTGTGANAAGCCTTGNTGTGAAGGCTTATGNACGACGAATCAAGGAGAAAAAGTTTCCTGTATAGGTATTGTAGACCCACGAACAAAAAAAAGTTGGATGATCGACGCCACGCCTGACCTTCCTGAGCAGTTACGNACACTCACTCTTNTTCACAAAACTGAACTNGCTGGTATATTCTTAACACATNCACACATGGGTCATTATACTGGTTTGCTAGAATTTGGCAGAGAGGTAATGGGTGCAAAAAATATTCCAATATTTGCAATGCCAAAAATGAGGTCATTCTTAGAAGATAATGGGCCTTGGAACCANCTTGTAGAACTTGAAAACATAACAATTGTATCNCTAAAANNTGGANAGGAATTAAAAATGGGTNATCAATTATTTATTGAACCTTTTCTGGTTCCANACCGNGATGAATACTCTGAAACTGTAGGTTANAGAATAATGGGGNCAGAAAAATCGCTTATCTATGTTCCAGATATTGATAAATGGGTANANAATGGGAACAAAATATTTTTCAAATTGTGATGAATATTGACTTTNCTTTAATCGATGGCACTTTTTTTTCTCAANATGAACTACCACACAGGAACATGANTGAGATACCGCATCCATTTATTATTGAATCCATANAAACATTATTCAACCTAAGTACTCCACACANAAATAAAGTACATTTTATCCATTTAAATCATTCGAACCCAGCTATAAAAAGAAATAGTGCAGCCGAGAATTANATAAGATCAAAGCGCTTCAATATCGCNAGGGAAAACAACCAGTTCAGTTTATGAAAAAAATATTTATAACAGGTGCTTCATCTGGAATAGGAANGTCACTTGCACTTGNATATGCAAAGAAAAAATGTTTGATAGGACTTTCTGCAAGAAGGATTGAGATTCTAAATGATGTATCAAAAGAATGCAAANGACTAGGTGGTATTCCTTTTGTATACGAATTGGATGTACAGAATAGTGATCAATGTGAAATAGTATCAAACGCATTTATTAANGATNCTGATGGAGTTGATTGTGTTATCGCAAATGCAGGCATCGGAGGTGATGATCAAATCTATTCAGGATCAAGTAAAAGTATAAATAATGTATTAAAAACCAATATTCTTGGTGTTACCAATACATTAATGCCCTTTATTCCATATATGAGAGAACAAAGAAATGGATNTTTGGTCTGTATTAGTTCAGTAGCAAGTTATGTTCCTCTACCCTTTCATGGTGGCTATGCTAGCTCTAAAATAGCTATCCGTATGATATTTGATTCATGGAGACCGACCTTAGAAAGGCATAATATAAGAACTATATCTATTTGTCCTGGATTTGTGGATACACCAATTGTGAAAGGGCCTGCAAGAAAACTACCAATGAAATCACCAGATAAAGCGGCTGAAAAATTCATCAAGGTGATCGCNAAAGGAAAAAATACATATGTTTATCCTTGGCACTATAAAATATTAATTTTTATTGCTAACATTGTACCTAAATGGCTATATAATTATGTTATAAGGACNGTGTTNCATAAGCCGATTAACTAAAAAATGAATAACTTCACATCATGAAAACCAAAATAATCTCGTTTAATAATTCTGGTATTCTATCAATTGATGATAGAACTGCTAATATTTTTTCTGTTATAATTGGATCATTATTGATTGGTGTCCTTGCACAGGTATCGATCCCTATACCCTTTAGTCCCGTTCCAATAACAGGCCAAACCATTGGTGTTGTATTGGTGGGAGCATTATTAGGGTCCAAAAAAGGCGCACTATCTGTTCTTTGCTATCTATCAGAAGGTGCAATGGGTATTCCTGTATTTGCACAAATGAAAGCAGGCGCTCATGTTTTGGTGGGGCCAACTGCAGGCTATTTGTGGGGCTTTGTAGTAGCTGCTTTTCTTATAGGATATTTAGCAGAAAATGGTCTCACTTCTAAACCACTCCATAGCTTTTTATCTTGTTTTGCCGCTACAACATTGATTTTGATCCTAGGGACTATTTACCTTGCAGCGTTTAAGATCGGACTTAGCGAGGCCCTTGTAATGGGCTTCTATCCTTTTCTTGTTGGTGATGTAATAAAATCTACAGCCTGCGCTGTATTAATTACCTCCATACGTAAGATTTAATGTATTACGTGATAAGATCTGCCTGTTTTGCCATGTTTACACAAGCAGCTGTTACGCCTCCCTGATCATGTGAGGTAAAAGTAATACCTACTTTACACCATCCAACAATCATATCTGGATGGTGATTTTCTTCTTCAGCTTTTTCGGCTAGTTTATTGATAAAATTTATACTATCCATATATGTATCAAATATGAATGTTTTTTTAATGGAACCATCAGAGTGATCCCAACCATTCAACTCACCTATAATCTCTTCGATTTCTAAATTGGATAAAAGGCTCATATAACTTCTCCATGTATTTGATTTATCTTATTTAATTCAAAACGTACCCAATATATTGCAATTACAAAGGAAACAGCGGCGGCTGCCATCATCGCATACCAATTCCACTCCACTGGTTTTTCCAATATAAAACTAAAGTAGATCGCTAATGGGGCACTAATTCCTAACACCCTAATTATTGTTATAATAAGTACTGGCAATCCTTTTCCCAGACCCTGCATAACTCTACCAGATGTAATCGCAATTGCAACCAGAGGATAAATAAAGCTTAATAACCTTAAAAAACCAACAGAAACATCAATGATCTCCTGATTCCTAGTGAACCAAGAAGAAAAAATATCTGCAAATAGATAGACAAAAGTTGATGATACCAACGTGATTAAAAATGCGCTAAGAATACCATAACGAATGATCTGGTTGAGGGCTCTGATCTCTTTTGCTCCGTAGAACATTCCAACAAGTGTTGTCATAGCGCCAGCAATTGCAAAAATAGGTAGAAATATAAGCATGTCCAGCCTTCCCGCAACCTGGTATGCTGCAACGGTCTGTGAAGAATATTGAATTAATATTTTATTGAATACACCTTGCCCAACTGCCATAATTATCATTGATAGTGAGGCTGGTAATCCGATTTTAACTATATCCCATAAAATGATTTTTGATGGAGAGAATGCCTTTAAATTGAACGATATATAAGCATGCTCTTTAATGAATAACATATAGATAAAAATCAAAAATACACTTAGCTGTGATACTACCGTTGCCAAAGCAGCTCCTTTAACACCCATGCCTAGCCCGATATTCCCATAATCTTCAAGATTGAAAATGAATATAGGATCAAGAATAATATTTAGTATTGTTCCCAATCCAGCCACCATCATCGGAAATTTCATATCACCCTCACCTGCTAGAATAGATCTAAAAAACCCGGAGAAGACCATGAAGGGAAGCCCTAGGACAATCATGGAAAGATAATCCCAACCCAAAGTAAGAATATTACCCTCTGCACCAAAAATTGCTAATATATCCTTACCATAATAAAGTCCAAGTAACGTAAAGACTCCAGATATACATGCCGCCATGGCAATTGCATGCTCTGCACTATTGTCAGCGCCACTTTTATTTTTTTGACCTATTAACCTAGCAATAGAAGCTGTGACTCCTGAGCCCAATCCCATTGTAAGGCCAAGCATTAAAAAAAAGATAGGCATATTAAATGCAACCCCTGCTATCGCATCGCCTCCTAGCCTACCTATAAACAACATATCGACAATATTATAAAGGGTATGTATTCCCATTCCAAACATTATGGGAACGGCTAGTGTCCACAATGCTTTTTTGGGATTTTCTAAGAAGGAGCTTAGCCTAGATTCAGAGTCTGATTCCATTGAGAAAATTTACAGGTTAAAAAATCTATTTTATGTATAAAGAGAGAAAGAAATATGATAATGTTTACACTCGATCAATTGCCGTCTTTAACATGATATTCACATCTTTTCCAATTTGAATTAGATCATCATGTTCTGTAACAATTAATTGCTGTTCAGCATCAATTGCAGATAGAGTTACTGTGCTATCTTTATTCTCCCAATAAACTACATTGCAAGGCATTAACATTGCCACTTCAGATTGCATCTTGAGCGCTTTTTCTGCTAGTTCAGGGTTGCAAGCACCTAGAATACGAAACCTTGGATAATCTATATTTAATTTCTCTTTAAAAGTCTTTTTTATATCGATCTCAGTTATAACTCCAAAACCATTTTCTGCAAGAGTTGATCGAATTTTTGAGTCTACGTCTTCAAATGAGATAGAAACTGTTTTTTGGTATGCGTATTTCATAATGTTTGTTAAATAGTTAAAATATTAAATCGGCCATAGGATTGGTAATAAATAAATGGCCATTAACCAAAATATCAGAGCGAGAGGAAATCCAACTTTTATATAATCACTGAACTTATATCCTCCAGGCCCATATACCATTAGGTTGGTCTGATATCCTACTGGAGTAATAAATGATGCTGAAGCAGCGAATGCTACGGCAAATACAAAAGCTCTGGGATCAAACCCCATTTGCTGTGTGACTGCTAAAGCAATTGGTGTCATAATTATGGCTGTAGCCGCATTAGAGGATATTTCTGTTAGAATGATGGTCAATAGATAAATAAGCCCAAGCAAAACTTTTGGCTGCAATTCTTCTGGGGCAGATCTGGCCACTGAAGAGATAAAACCACCTATCCAATCTGCTGTCCCTGTTTTTTGTATTACAATACCAACCGGAATAAGAGCAGAAATTAAAACAATGACCTGCCAGTTTATTGATTGATAGCTTTCTTGAGGAGTTATGATTTTTAATGCGAGTAAGATGACCACTCCTAACATTGCACTTTTTACAATGGGCATTATACCTAGCGCAGCAAGCGCTATAGTACCAATAATTACTACAATGGTCATCCACCAAAAACGTTGCTTGCTTAGTTCTGCCTGGACCTCCCCTAGAACAACAAAATCACCATTTTTTGAAAGCTCGTCTATCTTATTCTCTGGTCCGTATACCAGAAGTGTATCATATGCATTTAGGACGACATGTGCAATTTTTTTACGAAAAATAGACCCCTCTCTTCTAATAGCAAGTATGAAGGCCCCAAATCTTCTACGAAAATTTCCTGCCATTAAACTTTTCCCAACAAGATCAGATTTATTTGTCAATAAGCATTCGACCAATACATTGTCTTCCTGCTCTAGCTCTTCTTGTGTTAGTTTTTCATCCGTTAAAAGAGTAACCTTTTCAACCTCTTTCATACGCAAAAAGTTTTCTAAAGTGCCCCTTACAAACAAAATATCGCCTACTTTTAAACGCGTTAGCCTGATCATATTTGTGATCATTTTATCATCTCTAAGTATATCTAGGACCATAACATCATAGTTTTTATTTATTCCACGGTCAAGACAGGTTTTACCATTTAGAGGAGATTCCTGAGTGATCTTCATTTCCGTCAAATAACCACCTAGATGATAACTACGTGTAAGGCTTGAAGTAGAGGTTCTTGAAGGTAAAACCAGAGGTGCAACAAAAAGAACATATAGTAATCCAACTCCCATAAGGATTATTCCATACCTCATAAATTCAAACATACCCATTGGTTCAACGCCAGGCTGTGATATGTAAATTGAATTGACAAGCAAATTCGTGGATGTGCCAACTAATGTTAATGTCCCACCAAGGATAGCTGCATAACTTAAGGGAATCAGCATTTTAGAAGGGCTTATCTTGTATTTTTGAGCTAATCTGATTGTCACAGGCATAAAGATCGCTACAATGGCGGTATTATTAACCACTGCTGAGGCAACACCAATAGTAAAAAGGTATACAGCTCTGCCAAGAATCATCGATCGATCGGCAAGACGTCTAATTCTAATGATCAGATATTCTAATATCCCTGTTTTTTGAAGAGCTCGACTTATAATAAAAAGAAAAGCAATTGTAATTACTGCTGGATTTGAAAACCCTGATATTGCTTCTTCTGGAGTAAGATAACCTAATAGGAATAATATTGTAAGTAGTATCATAGCCGTTACATCGATAGAAAATGCTTCGACCACGAACATAATGAACCCAAGAGATAAAAGGGTCAGAACAATTATGATATCTGGGTTCATAGATTTAAGAACTCAATATAGATTATTTGTTTAGTTAAATGGATGCTCACCAAAATGTGATCGAACTTTAACTTTTGCTGGTTTAGCATTCAGGTAAGAATCCCCGAGCGCATCCTTGTTATTAATTGAACTAATGAGTGAATCAATGATAGTATCTTTTCTAATATTATTTAAAACAGCTATTATAAATATTGGATACTCCGCTTGAGGGAGTTCTCGCTCCCAATCATCAAACAGGTCAGTCTCATCGAGGAATTTATCAACATCTGATTGTTCCTTTAGTAAAGAGGAAACATTCTCCATTAGGGATAGTAATTCGGACTTAAGATCCTTCTTGTCTAATTCGCTTAAATTCATTTATTTGACAATATAGAGTGTTCATCGACATCATCAATCTGTGATTTAGCAACATGATCTTTTGCATATTGTTTATAAACGCCCGATGTGACAAAGATCTCAAAAAGATCTACATCAATGTGAAAATCATTTTTCATAAAACCCATGATACGCATTGCCTGGGAAAGTTTTTTACCATCTTTATAAGGACGGTCAGCTGCTGTCAGAGCTTCGTATATATCCGCAATTGCCATTATCTTTGCCTGTGTTGACATCTGTGATGAATTCAGTCCTTTGGGATATCCTGTTCCGTCCATTTTCTCATGGTGGCCCCCCGCAAATTCAGGAACATTTTTTAAATTTTTTGGATATGGTAATTGTTCTAGCATCTCAATAGTAATAACAATATGATCATTAATGATCTCACGTTCCTCAGGTAATAAAGTTCCTTTCGGAATATTTAGATTGCGGATTTCTTCTTCATTTAGAAATGCCTGCTCACTTCCATTNAACTTAATTNTATCATTACCAATTGCTTTTACTCTCTCCTGGAANTCCGGGTTCATGAATTCACCACCAACATTACACTCCTCCAGAAATTTCATATTTGCGTTTATTTTTTCAATTGTCTTGTGGTACTCTTCATCATACTCTTCAGCTGATTGACCATTTAACTGACGCTTNAAGAAAGCAATTTCTGCATCNCGTTTAAGTAATTCCATTCGGGTTCTNATCAACTCAATTCGATCGAAGATTGTTTCTAGTTTTGTTCCNTTATCAACGACATGAGGGGGNGTTGCAACTTTTCCACAATCATGGAGCCAAGCAGCAAGATAAAGCTCGTACCGTTCATCTTCATTCATGGCAAAGTCTTTATATTTTCCTTCTTTCATTTTTGCTACTGCATCAGCTAGCATCATAGTAATGACCGGCACTCGTGCACAGTGACCACCTGTGTATTCTGATTTCTTATCAATAGCTGTGGCAATCAACTTGATGAATGCTTCAAATAACTTTTTNAGCTCCTCAACCAAACGTTTATTAGTAAGAGCAACAGCACCCTGTGATGCTAAAGACTCAACCTGTTCTGCCATCTCTTCATTAAAGGATATGACATCACCATTTTCATTGCGAGCATTGATAAGCTGCATTACACCAATGATCTCATTCTCGTGGTTCTTTAACGGAACCGTNAGGAAAGATTTTGAACGATAACCATTCTTTTTATCAAAGTTTATAGTACCTTCAAAGTCATATCCCTCCTCTTTATAGGCATCTTTAATATTTACCGTTTTTCCTGAAAGGGCTACGTAAGCAGAGACGTTTTTTTGATTGGGTGTATTATCATCAAGCCAAAGGTGAACAGGATAATAAGGNATCTCGGTACCAGANGTCCCACCCATAATTGTATTCATTGAATCATTTCGAAGTATTTCAAATGAAAGATCTCCGTCCTGATTAATTGAGTATAAAGTTCTTCCATCAGCTTTTGTAATATGCTTTGCTTCTTCTAGAATCATTTCAAAGAGACGNTCGGTATCCTTTTCAGTAGATAAGGCCATGCCTATTTCGCTTAAACGGTGTAAGCGATCTTCTAGGAATTTTATTCTATTTAGAGCATCCATATTTCTGATTAATTACATATTACAATTTNTCTGCATTAAATGTACACCATCGTAACCTTCCCTAACAATTAGAATAGGAATTGATTTACTACAATGGATTAATTTCTAGTATGCACTNTGAGATNCAACAACGTCTTNAGCAAGTTTTTCAAGCAATACAAAATAAAAACTTAGAAAAAATTGACCTGATAGNACTATCTCAAGATATCCAATCTAAGGACATTAGTCGAGATATATTATATGAGTTTTTAGATATTGCTCACTTTAACATTATTGCAAATCACATCTCAGAGTCAAATCAGGCTGATATTTGGCTTAATAACTTGNTAGATATTGTCAAAAGATCAAAATACCATACAGGTCGTCTTATAAAACATAGAGCTGAGCGATATAAAAATAAAACTGCTTTAAACATTATAAAAAAAGGTNAACTAAAAACAATATCCTATTCTTCNCTTTGGTCATCAGTTATTNAAACTGGATGTGCGCTGTCTTCATTTGAAAAAGAGACAGATAGGCCTATTACAATAGGCTTATTAACGCATAATCAATTAAATGGTGTTTTAGTAGACCTAGCTTGTTTATCATTTGGAATAAGAGTTGTACCAATTCCCTTGAACGGGACCTCAGAACACACTTCATATATTTTACACCATGCAGAAATTACACACCTGTTCATAGGCGGTAAAACTGGAGGGAAGCTTTGGAATGAGGCTCGAAGTGACAAATCAATTCAGTCAATAGCTCTAAATGATAATGAAAGTTTAAAAGGACAAATAATTAATTGGGAACAGTTCTTGGAGCTGGGTGATAGGATAATTGATTTTGATCCTGACAAGCGTTTAGATAATGTAAATATGCAGGATATTCAAACTATTATGTACACTTCAGGCACCACCTCTAATCCAAAAGGTATAATATTTAATCAAATGAATATTATGAGTAAACGATTTGCTCGTGCATTGGCATTACCAGCCTTGGGATCAAATGACATATTTTTATGCTATCTACCCCTTTTCCATACATTTGGTAGATACTTTGAACTTATGGGGAGTATTTTTTGGGGTGCCTCCTATTCTTTTGCAGAATCTCCTGCATTTAATTCTCTACTAAATGACTTTAAAATTGTAAAGCCTACAATCTTTATAAGTATTCCTAAAAGATGGGTTCAATTATATGAGATGTTTCAAAATGAAATAGAAATNNATAGTGAAGATGAANTAATTAATGANAAATTAAAAGAAATTACTGGAGGGTCTCTTGAGTGGGGCCTATCCGCAGCTGGATATTTAGACCCAGATATTTTTTCCTTCTTTCATAAGTATAATTTAAAGCTATTGAGTGGGTATGGTATGACCGAAGCAACAGGAGGAATAACAATGACCCCACCGGATGATTATATCAGAGATTCTGTAGGAATAGCACTCCCAGGCATCGAGTTAAAATTAGAAGACGATGGAGAGTTATGTTTAAAAGGCTCCTATGTTTCCCAAAGTTATTATAAACTAAATAATTCAGATACTTATAATGATAATTGGTTCCATACTGAGGATATTTTTGAAGAAAGAAATGGCCATTATTTTATAATTGACAGGAAAAAAGACATTTATAAGAATAGTAGAGGCCAAACTATTGCACCACAAAAAATTGAGAATCTTTTTCAGGATTTTGATTCTGTTAAATCAGTATTCCTCATTGGAGACGGGAAAGAATTCAACACAGTTCTTTTATATCCTGACCAAGATAATTCATCCATTGATTTAAGCCAAAGTAAAGAAGACGAGATAAGAGATCTTTTTAGCTCCATGATATTATCCGTCAATAGTTTTCTATCTCCGTTTGAACGCATAATTAATTATGTGATAATAAATAGGGATTTTCTTGAAAATGAAGGAGAGATGACAGCTAAAGGTACATTTGTAAGAAAAAAAATATTAGAAAATTTTAAAGATATAATTGCACCNCTNTATGAAAAAAACTATTCGGCATTGCNTTTTGGGAATAAAGAACTCCGAATACCAAATTGGCTTCTAAGACAGGTTGGCACCTTAAAAAGTAATTTAAAATGGGATGGACATTTATTATCCATTAAGGATCAATCAAAGTTTTTAACCCTTAACTGGTCAGAGTCCTATTTAACACTTGGTGATTTTAAATACGATATACAAACGGATATATTAGACTTGGGTAAAATGATACAATCGCCTGATCTATGGCTAGGGAATTTTAAATTTTCAGATTTTACAGGACCTTCGATCTTTAGATTAAAAGAGGCTAAAAAGTATGACCAGATCAGCATTAAAGANCCAAAGANNGGTACCANATTTGATNAAATAGAATATGCTAACGATAAAATTGAAACCGTACTATTTAAAATTCATAGTACCGTTAGATCATTCATATCTGATGATTCAATTTCATTCAATAACTTGAAATCAATTATAGACAGAGATCTNGGTAATTGGTCAGCTGTTTTAATTGATACTTNTATGAATTATCAAAACCATTCTAAACCTCTCTTTCGAATTAAAATGATTGAGGCAATGGCTCCCCTATTATCTGGAGAACTTTTTACCTCAATGATACACAGTTCTTTTATGTACCAACGCAAAATTGATCCTTCAAAAGGATTATCTTTTGATATANGACGGACAAATGATGACCACTTCCATTCAGTCATAGAATATTTACAAAAAAACAAAGCTGAGATAGGACTCAAAAACAATAGTGAAAAAGAATTCATTAAGACACTTTTATTCCTGGTAGCTGATTTTGGAATGCTTCATCCAACTAGATTTGTTCTAGCACGGTCTGAATTAATTAATTGGCAATTGTCAGATGTGCCAAATCCTCTACAATCNACAGCTCAAAANGCTTANTATGGTCTNGTCAAAGGTTTTCGTTCGTGGTTNGGGCAATCAACAAATGTTACAGTTGANCCNGAAACAGGAGAGGAATATAATTGGGAAGACGTTGTAATATTTGATGATAATGTTCGTAAAGGGCATAGAGACCGTCTTTTAAAGGCTATTTGTGATACNTCGTTNATAAAAGAATCATTATTCCTNTTCTCAAAAAATTTTCTTATAGATCTNAATGATATACCTCAAAAAGGCCTTTGGGTATCNCATNTAAGCAGTCGTAATAATAAAAGTGTTTTCCGGATTATTGTGAGAACCCGATTATTTGGNANTCATAATATCGTCATTAACCTTAATGAAGGTTGGGNGCGNGAGTTTATTGACGATGAAACCAAATGGNTNATAAAAATGGGCCCAGGNTTCAAAGATAANNCATTGGTCGAAAACTTTGGAGGTTATTGGCCTGAACATGAATTNTATACNGAAGAATATATTCAAGGTGAAACATTAAATAATTATTTAAAGAGGAATAATAGAGATATTAATGATCAATCAAAAATGGATAGATGGCAAATGAGATGGCTTCATTTTATTTGGAGTGGCATTGAGGCCTATCAAGAATTTTGGAATAGGACAAATTTCCAATTATCTATACAGCCNCCAACACCTGAAAACTTAATAATTCCTCGACATGACTACAAAACTGGAACGAGGCTGATATCAATCAGTGGAAGAAAGCCTATTGGACCTCTATCTGATCATTTCCTTGACCTGTATAGTGATTATATTATTCGTACTGAACAGAAATATCATGGTTTAAGTCATATGTCNGATTGGGAAGTTATTTTTACTGCGACAATTCAAGCATTAAAAGTAAAAAAAGGTTTTGAAATACTAANTAACTTAAGGTCAGANCTTGGCACTNAATCAGTAAATAAAAAATGTGAACAAACTGGCCTTACAATACAACGCATTAACCAATTTTTAGATGATGTAGATAGGTATGGAGTGTTAACAAAACCTGTAGTTTTTGCATCCCTAAGATATNAAAGATGGTTAGACCTTAATAAAGAAGCNACCTTAAAAGCCAAAGCATCAATTTTAAAAGAANTATATAAAGATTATAANCTAAATGATNTTTTAGATAACTACCCAGAAACTAGGGTTCGATTTTTCATGATGACATGCTTCAAGGATAGCCCAAAAGAACTCTTTGATGAGTTTCATTTCATCATTCAGGATATGAGGAATAATGAGCTTAGCCCATGGAACCTAAATGAAAGGATTTCTGAAATACAATCAAGGCTCAATTTGAATGAAAGTGAGGAATTCTTTTTGGCNAGAATGCTATTTCCTCATTTAGATGCTGCAGATTATGTGGAACTAGTAACAACAACCCACGGAGAAGAAGCCCGTTTAAATTTNGTCTATCAGACAGAATGTGTTGATGGGANATTATATAGCATAAGACCNCCTTTTTTACCAAAAGAGATAGCTCAGTTTCACACATTACTTTCGGAGTCAGCGCTTTCAGTAACATTTACATCAGAACATGAATTCCTCTTAGCCTTTAATAGTAGAAATCTTCTGGTTGGTGGCCTTTATTGGAAAAACCTAGAGGAAAACAGGGTTCATTTAGAGTGGGTGGCGGTTAANAATAAATATCAGAAGATTGCTNTAAGCAAAAGATTGATGTCNGACTTTTATAAGCGTATGACGCATGTTGGCATTACACATATNACCGTTGGATTTTATGCTCAGGAATTCTTTTTTAAGAACGGCTTTAAAATTGAAAAACAGTATGGAGGAATGGTTAAAAAACTTTAATTACTTACTAATTAGAAGGGTTAACCATTCTATAAAACATATTAGGAGCTATTAAATATTNATCAGTAAAGCATTAGGTAAATCATAACNCCAGTGATTGATACATAAAGCCAAATTGGTAAAGTAATGCGCGCTATTCTTCTGTGTTTCTTTAGTTGAGATGTCCATCCCCTATACAATGTCAAAAGGGCCAATGGAATAATTATCGCAGCCAGTATAATATGGGTTATGAGAATAAAATAATATATTGTTTCATGATTACCTATATAGGGTTTTGGTCCACTTTTAAACCAATGATATATCACATAACTGACTAAAAAAAGGGATGAAGTACCAAAAGATGTTAACATTACAAATTTGTGTGCTTCTCTTTTNTTATTGATGATAAGATAATAACCCAATACCAAAAGCAATGTTGTTAAACCATTAATTGAGGCATTGAAAAAAGGTAAAAAAGATACGTCGAGGCTACCTTCGATACCTTCAGGCCTAGGACCGAGTATCAAAAATGCAACTGCCAAACTTATTACGACTGATATGACATAAATAATCTTTACCCAAAAAGCATCGTTTTTCATATAAACCTATCTAATAATATTATTCCAAATAGTGCAGGAAGATAAATAACTGACATTCTCAATAGAGACCGGGCATTNTCAACGCTGTACTTTTTTACAAGCAAAAATCCCGATAATAAATACCCTAAACCCAATAATAATGCTCCATAGAAATATACCAATCCCAAGAGATTTATGTAAACAGGAACAATTGATACAGGAATCAGCAGCAAAGAATGCCAGATGATTTGTCGGTTTGTTCTTTTCCCATCTGGTTCTACTACCGGTAACATTTTTAATCCTGCTTTTTCATAATCATCTTTGAACATGAGAGCAATCGCATAAAAATGAGGGTGCTGCCACAAGAATAAGATGGCAAATAATATCCATGCCTCAGGTTCTAAAGTACCAGCACCAGCTACCCACCCCCCCAGAGGNGGAAGCGCCCCAGGAATAGCGCCNATAGGTGTATTGAGCCANGTTANTCTTTTAAGTGGCGTGTAAACNAATAAATATGATAATGTTGTNAGCAATGCCAATAAAGCGGTTAAATANTTAACNTATACATANAANAGTGAAGTCCCAAAAAGGANAAGNNNAANTCCAAATAAACGTGCCTGTTCAGGCATTATNAGTCCGGTTGGNAGTGGCCTCTGCNTAGTGCGATACATTAGGTTATCAGTCTCCATTTCTGCAAAATGATTTAATGCACCTGCACCTGATGATACAAGGCANGATCCAANAAGAGTAANNANGANTTTTTTAAANTCTATNATGCCATCACTGCCCAAGNAATAACCTAGAGCGGTTGATATCANNATCATAAATGTTATACTAGGCTTTGTTAACTCGAAATAAGCTTGGTATTTGTTGGATGCTTTTGTGGGTGTACGCTTCATTTATGAACGTAGCTCTTTTACAAGGACCGATATATCTTTCCTTAAAACCGCTTGGCTAGCATCATCAGTTCCATCAAAATACTTTCTAATATTACCATTGTGGTCTAAAAGGATAAACTTAATCGCATGACCTTGGGGAAGTTCACCTGCATATAGCATGAAACCACCTTGCTTAAGCTTCTTAGTGGATTCAAGATCCGAGCGAATGAATTGCCATCGATCGTCATCTACGCCAACAAAATCTGCATATTCCTTAAGAACGTNTTCTGAATCAGTCANTGGANNNACTGTGACAGAAACAAACTGGACTTCCCTTACGTTTTGAAATTCTTTATAAAGAGTTGCCATATTAGAGCTCATTAAGGGACATGGGCCCGTGCAGCTCGTGAACATAAAGTCAAGTACTGTGATCTTGTTTNCCAGTCTGGTTTTATTAAAAGGTTTGCCATCTTGATCGTGAAATGCAAAATCTGGCACTTGTTTGACAATTGGGATATCATGAGAATTTTTTGCCTTTTGNATCACCCAGTTCGCTCCGAAACCCATTAGTATTATACCAGGAATTATTATATAAAGTATTTTATTCATTAATCAAACTAGACCGTTTCCATGCACAATATTGTACACTAATTATACCGAGTATCCAAGAAGCTATCCATAAATGAAAAAGCTGCACCAATGGTATGACATCAAAAAATACCAAAACCTCTCCAGAGACTATCTGAAGCATGATCAAAACCAAAAGACCCGTTGATGTCTGAACCACTAGTGATGATGGATTTACAGATCTTTTCACAAGTTTATACCAGATCAGGCCGCATAAAACTGTAATTAAGAATCCTAAGATACCATGTGCATATTTAAAGGGCCCTAACATATCTAATAGGAATTGGGAATCAACCATAGGGTTATCCTTCCGGCTCATTTCAAGACCCCCTCGNATCTCCGTTCCCAGAATCACTTCAATTAATAATGTAAGTGCAAGCAATCCAAATAAACCCTGCATTCCTGATGGATATTTACTTTGTCTCTCTGCATCATGATTATCCAGATAATATACTTCTTGTGAAGCGTATAAAAGTAACATCACTATTATAAGTGCAAAAAATAAATGTAATGTGATNGTCACAGGGTTTAAAACCGTATGGACTAGGACAGCTCCCAACCAACCTTCAAAAAGAGTAAGAAAGAATGCGGTGATCAATGACCATTTGATTCTTTTTATGTGTGAANAATATTTGAGTCCTAAAAATAAGGTTATTGTAATAGAAAGACCCACAATAGCACCAAAAAGGCGATTNCAATACTCNATCCAAGCCAGAACGATATTGAACGTTGAAGGATCAATGTGGGCTGGTATCTGTTCTATGCTTGTGGGGGGAATCCACCGGCCAAAGCACTTTGGCCAGTCAGGGCAACCCATTCCAGCTCCTGCAACTCTCACCATGCCNCCTATAAAGATAAGTAAATAGGTCAGCCCAGTTGATAAATAGATAAAGATTCTAAATGACTTCATTTTAGCCAGGTAAATTATAAATATAACCCTGATCTTTTATCACACTTTTACACTTCAAAAACAAAGACAATTCGTGTAATTTCTGGACTGGATTAGAACCTTTTAAATTAATAANTAAGACCTTTTACNAAACGATTCATTAATTATGATTCTAAATAGAATACAACCTGGCACGCCATGTACAGTTCGGAAAAGCGGTGAAACTGGNAANNTAAAGCAAATATTTTTTTACCCTACGAAGTTTGAAATTGAATTTCCAAATGGGCAGATAGGGCACTTTACATCTAAAGATATTAATTTTGAAAATATAGAACAGAAAGAAGCCGTTCTAAAAGTTCCAACTGTCCCACCTAATGGAATCGGTAAATCATGGACAGATTGGTTTCCTTTTGAAGGTGAAAGCCTTGTAGAACATCATTTTTCAACAACAAAAGAGATCATGTGGGAAATGCTCACATCACTNGACATGTATAATGTATGGTTCCACGGTATTCAACGNGCTNTACCAGTTATNGANACTGAACGNTNTGTGCATAAATATTCTTTTTCAGAAATGGAACTCAAACCTGGTGCTTACTTCAANGTGAGGCCAATGACGATAGCACCTTGGTTTACTTGCAGAATAATGACCATTGAAAAAGAAAGTGAATTTGGCTTCACTTTTAAAACTACGCCTCTAACAACTGAGTATATCCAATTCTCGATACGAGAAACAGACTTTGGGGTATGGGTGACCTGCAGGCGTAAATCAAAGGGCCTCTTGTCCATTATAAACCAAATGAATTGGCAAGAGAAATCAGAGATACTACAACATCTAGATAAAATAGTGCCTAAGGTAAATTTTGGAGCTACAGACACTGAAGACTCAATCGGTGGAACGAGCGAGATAGCATTTGGAGGATTTGGTTCCCGTCAGGANTATATTGATTATGGGATCAATATGGGTATGCAGGATAACATGGATTATGTAAATGGGATTCCTGAAAAACCAATCAGAGGAATGGTAAAGGCTGGTATAGTCAAGGCTAAAAGAACTGGTATAATACCAAATTGNCCTGAAAAATCTTCAGGTGAAATTACTGCTAGCCCAGAAGCAAGTGGTGTTGGTNCCCTTTCAAAAGATGATATGGTTGCTTATCTGGTAAATAAAGGCCTCGATGGTGATATGGAAACTGTGAATGCATGCTCAGATAAAATTATTAGAGGGAAGGCAAAGGCTATGATGGTCAAAATAAAAAGAGGCTCTATTGACCGTCCTCCAATTCCAGAGATAAGTGAAGCCTCCTCTGCGTCAGAAGCGCCTGAAGAAACCCAAGAACAAATGATAGAACGCCTTGTCCAGAAAGGTCTCGGTGGTGATATGGATGAAATAAATGCCTTAAGTGATAGAGTGGTGCGTGGAAAAATAAAAGCTGCAATCGTCAAAGCGAAACGAGCAGCCAAATAGCAATGTCTGACACACCAAAAACAACACTTTCTAAAACTCAGGTTATATCGATGATNGCTTGTACAGTTTTATTGATCATATATGTCACAATGGTAATGTGGGTTNTGTAAGAATTAAAAATGGAATGGTTTACTCTGGAATGGTTAATGATAAACCTAGAATGGGCAGTTGGNCTNTTAGTTATTGGCTGTATAATTCTATTNTTTTTNCCAATACTATTAGGATGGCAGTTAAAAAAAGATGCACAAAAAGAAGATAAGGCATGAACCATGGATGCGATTCCCCTCATTTCCATTTTGGTACTAATCTTTGTGGTGGTTCTTGTGAGTGAAGTAATAAAATTAAAAAAGGAGAC
The DNA here is from genome assembly GCA_002167345.2 of bacterium TMED46. Taxonomy (GTDB): domain Bacteria; phylum Fidelibacterota; class Marinisomatia; order Marinisomatales; family UBA1611; genus CACEUX01. Next base: position 40,686 of record NHCZ02000028.1, read on the forward strand.
AAGAAAATTATCCAAATTAGTAGGGCACTTGAAGAAAGATGTTAATATCTTAAAGTCTGAATCTGATGAATAATAATTCTATTTTTAGTTTTGACCTGACAAAAGGTTATGAAATAAATTCAAAGGTATTACTGGCTTAAAATGAATGATACTGTAACAATAGAAAACCAAAAAAATGAATCGAGTCGTATTTATACGCTCTACTATTCTTTTTTTCTGATACCATTTATGATAGCGATATTCGGAGCAGTCTTTTTTCTCTTGTTTAGATTTATTACATACGAGACCCACGACGCTTCTGAGCTATTGAACCAAGTAAAGATCGGGTCTAAAACAAAAAGGTGGCAATCGGCCTATGAACTATCCAAAGTACTCAATAACCCAGAGACAGTGCCTCTGGACCTAGGATTCAAAGACCAAATGATCTCGGCTTACAGACATTCCATTAATGACGACCCCCTAGTTCGTGCTTATCTAGCAATTGCCATGGGAGCTACTGGAGATGGGTTCTATTCTGAAGAGCTAGTAGGAGGCATTACTGATGAGGCCCGAGAATCACGCTTGGCTGCGATCCAAGCGGTAGGAATGGTAAGATCAACAGAAGCTGTTGATAAGCTTATTTCTGTGATTGAACGTTCAGATTATCAAGATGAGCGCCTAGCTGCTACAATGTCACTAGGCTTTATTGGTGATGGTCGCTCTATTCCAATACTTAATAAATTATTAGCTGATGAAGAACCAAACATTAGATGGGATGCCGCTATTGCTCTTGCCAAGATGGGAGAAATAAGTTCAGCACCTATTATTGAGAACTTAATGGACCGTAACTATTTAACCACATTCCCAGAATTAGACCCAAAAGAAGTTAACAAGGTTATACTCACTGCCATTGAAACTTCATCATTGATGAAGTATGATCGTTTTGAACCTAAACTTGTTTTACTTGCAGAGTCTGACGAGAGCTTGAAGGTTCGTGATGCTGCAATAAAAATGTTGAAAAAATCATACAATAGGATTATTTAGAATATGTCTGAAGAAAAAATGATACCTAACGCTGCTGTCGGATCATCTGCGGATAATGCCTTTAAAGGTCCTGAAACTGATAGACGAGGATTTTTAAGCTGGCTTTCGGTCGGTTGGGTAGCCTATCTCGGAGTGACCGGTGGGTTTTTTACAATCATCATTCGGTTTCTGTTCCCAAATGTACTATTTGAACCGCCACAAACGTTTAAAATTGGATTCCCAGAAGATTTCTCAAAAAATTCTGTTGATATCAAATTTAAGAAATCCTTTAATGCATGGGTCGTGAGGGATGAAGAATCAATTTTTGCCTTATCTACAGTATGTACGCATCTTGGATGTACTCCAAACTGGTTGCCTGTTGAATCAAAATTTAAATGTCCATGCCATGGTAGTGGTTTTAGAATGACTGGGGTGCATTTTGAAGGACCTGCTCCAAGACCGCTTGAAAGATTTAAGATAGGCCTTGCCAATGATGGGCAGATCCTCGTTGATAAGACTAAAAGTTATAAATGGGAAAAAGGCGAGTGGGAAAACCCAGAGTCTTTCCTAAAAGTTTAGATTTTTAACAATAATATTATTTAATAGAAATGGCTGAAAAACAGAATAAGAAATCAATACTAGAAACTCTTGGAGAGTCTCAAGTTTGGAAATCAATTATCCGGTCGGGTGTACCCCATACCCGCAGACAAAGAATGCATGCTATTCTTGGCAGTGTTTTCCTGCACTTACACCCTGCCCGTCTCCCAAAACATGCTGTCAAGGTAGGTTATACCTGGTGTATGGGTGGATTATCATTTTTCCTCTTCGTGAATCTGACTATCACAGGTATCCTTCTAATGTTCTACTACAGGCCCACGGTTGAATATGCCTACACCGATGTTATTGACCTCACGGAGCAAGTTCCTCTAGGTATCATGAGAGAGCTTCATCGATGGGCTGCACATGCTATGGTTCTCGTTGTCTGGCTACACATGCTTCGTGTTTTCATGACTGGTTCCTATAAGCCTCCCAGAGAATTTAACTGGGGCGTTGGGGTTTTGCTTATGACAATGACCATGTTCTTATCCTTTACGGGTTATCTACTGCCTTGGGATCAGTTAGCAATATGGGCAGTTACTGTCGGTTCAAATATGGCAAGGGCACATCCTTTTATTGGGCATGAAGGCCCCGGTGCAAGCCTTCTTGCTATAGGAGATATTAATCTGGTCCATATTGGGTCTGATGTACGATTTGCACTTATTGGAGGTCGATTTGTTGGTGAAGCCACCCTACTTAGATTCTATGTGATACATTGTATTGCTGTACCGTTCATTATGATGATCTTCATGGCTGTACATTTCTGGCGAATTAGAAAAGATGGTGGAATTTCAGGTCCGCTTTAGAGGAATTATGATATGTTAGAAACAATCAAACACACGGTAGATTATTTATCAGCACCAACTATCAGCTTCTCAATCTTAACAGTTGTGACACCGATTCTTTTTCCACCAACTGACTGGTTCGATAATCTCAACCGCAAACTTGGTTTTTATTTATTATGGACCAAGAAAGGATGCGCTGTTGCTATGGCTGTGATCACGGCCTTTTTTGCCATTGGCTACATGGATGAAAACTTCAGTGTTATCTTAATGAAAGGTGACAATTTTCCTATTGTGCTGATGGTCTATTCGATATTTTTCTTTACCTGGCTAGGTATGCACAAGGCGTATATTAATGACGAAAGAATTGAGCAGGGGCTAAAACCATCCGAATATAATGACCCCGATGATAAGGTTCTTGTATGGCCAGACCTTGTCTATATCGAGTTTATTGCACTTATCCTATTTACTGTATTTCTAGTAGTTTGGTCTATTCTTGTTGCTGCGCCCCTTGAAGAGCCTGCAAATCCAGCTGCCACACCGAATCCATCCAAAGCTCCTTGGTATTTTCTAGGTCTTCAAGAAATGCTTGTTTATTATGATCCCTGGATCGCAGGTATCCTCTTACCGTTGTTTTGTATCTTAGGGCTTATGGCAATTCCGTATATGGACATAAACAAGAAAGGTGATGGATACTATTCCTTTAAAGAAAGACGTGTAGGAATTTTTATTTTTATGTATGGCTGGATCGTGCTTTGGCTATTTTTGATCGTACTCGGAACATTTTTTAGAGGGCCTAATTGGAATTTCTATGGTCCTTTTGAATATTGGGATGCACATAAAGTTGTCGCATTGAACAATGTCAATCTATCTGAATATTTCTGGGTCAAGCTCTTGGGGACCGGTTTACCTGATAATATACTTCTTAGAGAAGTAGTAGGTTTTATAATGGTTGGGATATATTTGTTCATTCTACCTATAATTCTAGCAAAGACGTGGCTGAAGGATATGCTAGAGGCCTATGGGCCAATAAGATTTGTTTCCCTCATGGTGTTTGGACTAGTGATGCTTTCCCTGCCCTTAAAAATGTATTTCAGATGGATATTTAACCTGAAATACTTTATTGCCATTCCTGAATTCTTTTTCAATATATAATAGATCATGTTTAAGAACGACGAAAGATACTGGGATATAAACTTACTGAATAAGTGGTTTGCTATATCCTCCATCATATTTCTGGCTTGTACAGTGTGGGTCTTTGTTGATGATAATGACGATGAATTCAAGGATTATCAGCGCGAATTCCGAAAAATGCAGGTAGAGGTAGCCCAAGAAAAACTCGAAAAGCAGGCATCGGAGGTTGAGCAAGAGAGGGTTGCTTATGATAATGCTCTAGCTACTGCCCAAAAAGAATTTGATGCACAAAGCAATGAACTTGATGAGCTTGCAGTTGAATTGAGATCTCTTGAAAATAAGCATTACGACCAGAACATGAAATTTCAGAGTCATAAAGCAAATGTCGATGCCCTAAAATACCTTGTTGAAGCGGAAAATACCCATGCCGACCATGGACCATCTTACAGAGAGGAATACTCAGCCGCTCTAGATAAATTAGATATACTGCGACTTGAAAAAGAGTCAACAGAAATAGAGATCTCCGCACTAGAAACTCAAATAAAATCTATAGAATTAGCGGTTAAGCAAAAGCAAGACGAACTTGATCAATATTTAAAACAGTATACACTCACTGAAAATAAACTTTCTAAATTGGATCGTAGTCGCATGACAATGGCCAATAAGCTTGGTGATATTGTTCGGGATCTACCCATATTAGATTTTCTTGACCCATACTATAAGGTCAACCAGATAGTTGTTGCCGATGTTAAATATGATGTGAACTTTGCTTCAGTACCAGTTGTTGATAGATGTACAAGTTGCCATCTTGGTATAGACAATCCAGATTTTTCTGATGCACCTCAACCTTACACAACACATCCTAATCTTGATCTTTACATCACTTCTAGATCACCGCATCCAATGAACAATTTTGGCTGTACAAGTTGTCATGGTGGACGCAGTAGAGGGACGTCATTTGTTTCATCTTCGCATACTCCAAATACACCCGAAGATAAACAACGCTGGGAAGAGGAACATGACTGGAAAGTCAATCACCACTGGCTGACTCCTATGCTCCCAACTAAATATACTGAAGCAAGTTGTTTTAATTGCCACTCCAATACCAGCGATCTTGCAGGTGGTGAAAAAATAAACCTTGGTCTCACGTTGATAGATCAAGCAGGCTGTAATGGCTGTCACCATAATGAAAACTGGGCCTCTCAAGCAAAAGCAGGTCCTAACCTCAAAAGAGTTAATGAAAAATTGACTGAAGACTGGGTCTCTAAATGGGTAAAAAATCCACGACATTTTAGATACAACACAAGAATGCCCGCCATCTTTGAACAACCAAATCAAGAGAGTGATGAAGTAACTGCATATAATAATGTGGAAATAGCCGGAATAACCGAGTACCTCTTTTCAGGTAAGGACAAAATGGAAGGCAGTAATAGTAAACGCTTTCTGGGTGATCCTATAAATGGTGAAAAACTTTTTAATGCTGTAGGTTGTATGGGTTGTCATGTTTCTGAATCAGAGCCTGAATCTGCGCCACACATTAATAATTACAAGAATTTAACGAAAGTCCATGGACCTAACCTTGTTGGTCTTGGTTCTAAAGTTTCAGCTGAATGGCTTTACGAATGGCTTATGGATCCACAGGCCTATATGCCAGATACGAAAATGCCTAACCTAAGACTTGAACCACAGCAAGCTAAAGATATCTCTGCCTACTTATTGCAAAACAAGAACGAGTCTTTCGATGATCTACCAGACCATGATTATGACATAGCAGTACTTGATGAATTAACTGTTAACTGGCTCAAAAAATCTAACCCCGAAAAATTCGCGGTTGCAAAAGCTGAAAAAATGAATCATGAGCAAAAGCTTAATTTCATAGGTGAAAAAAGTATACGCCACTATGGCTGTTTTGGCTGTCATAATATAGATGGTTTCGATGATGCCAAACCTATTGGAGTAGAAATAACCGAGGAAGGATCTAAACCTGTAGGGAAATTTGATTTTGGTCTTTATCATGATATTGATCACTCAGTTCATGCTTGGATTGAGAATAAACTCAGAACTCCGCGTATCTATGATAGAGGTAAGGAAAGTCAACATCTAGACCTCTTAAAAATGCCTAATTTTTATTTCTCTGAAGAAGAGATCGAAGCAATAACAACAGCAGTTCTCGGCTTTAATTCAAATAAAGTTGGTGAGAGTCTCAAAGCTTACAAAAAAGCACCTGATATTTATAAAAAGGGACATCGTCTTGTGAAACAATACAACTGCCAAGGATGTCACCTTATTGATAATCGTGGAGGGCAATTAGTAGAGCATATCGGATTACCTGAATATGGTCCTCCAAACCTAAATACTGAAGGTCGGAAAGCTAACCCAGACTGGCTTTTATCTTTCCTTAATAATCCTTCGATCATTAGGCCTAATCTTCAAGTCAAAATGCCAAGCTTCCATCAAATATCAGATGAAGATTGGGATGCCATTATAGCCTACTTTCAGCACATGGATGGTGAGCATGTAAGCTATAGAGCTGAACACCAATTTGATGGATACAGTACAGGATTTACAGCTGGCGCTAAACTTCATGAGATGGGTCAGTGTAATAGCTGCCACTTTTATGGGGAAGAATTTCCTACTGGAGATGCACCTACATGGGCTCCAAACCTGGCGTTGACCAAAGAGAGACTAAATGCCGATTGGGTTACAGAGTGGTTAAAAAACCCAGCGGAAATCATGCCTGGAACAAAAATGCCAGCACCATATGTACCTGATAAAGAGGTATTATCCGCCGATGGCGCAGAAAGGGATTGGGGTAAAGCCCTCGTCGCCCTAGATGGCGATACCTTAGCTATGCTTGAAGGGTTGAGAGACTATTTATGGAATATCAATGGTAGTACTAATATTGACAACATCATCAAAGCCTATTTTGATGAACATGGTTATGACTTTGATAGCGCTAGCGATGATGAGTATGAAGATGATGGAGATTGGGATGATGAAGATGACTGGGACGATGACGATGATTGGTAAAACCAATTAGTTTAAATTAATAAAGAACCCCAAGTATCTTGGGGTTCTTTATTTCATTAACAATTTAATAGCATTTTTTACTTGTACCTCTTTCCATTTTTCACCCTTCCAGGATGCTAGTAATTCTCGATCAGGACCAATTAAAATAGATGACATGGAGTGTCCTATCCTCTCCTGCTCTACTCCCCAAAAATCTCCACCTGACTGTTTAACAAGGCGATAAATATCATCTATTCTACCTGAACTTGACCAGACCTTCCAATTATCATGATCTTCAATTGATGGGCCATAATAACGGTCCATTGTCGAAGGAGTATCATATTTGTAATCAAAACTAACCATTATGAAATCTATAGGTTCATTATCAGTGAATTGCTGAACTAGATACTTATTTTTCATTACCACAGCAGGGCACATATTAGGCATAGGACATCTTGTAAAAATATACGATATAAACCTATAACGACCATCACTATCTGAAAGATTTACTTTCGAACTATCTAGATCTAGAAGGGTCACGTCTTCAATTACATTACCTATTTGAATTTCAGAAAATTCATCATCGAAGAAATTATCATTTTCTGGAATAGTTCCTTCACCTACAATATTGAACTTTCTTGCATAAGGATTTGAGTCATCCCAAACAAACTCAAAATGAACACTGTCACCAATGTNAAGGTCTTCTAATTCTTTTTTGTCCAAAACAAGAAAAGGCATTACCATGGGCATCATAAGGTCTCTGATAGTATCATGAGCAATTGTAATATTGTTTCCTTCANGATCTATGGACCACACCGTTCCTTTCACTGCATAAGTATCTTTTTGGTTACCGCAGCTGATAAANATTAAACATAAGATGAAAAAANGAAGTCTGGTCTTCATATTGATATTNNCATACAAAAAAGGCGGGGAATNCCCCGCCTTAATATGATTACGNTTTGANGATANTTATTTTTTCTTGGGACGGCTAAAAACAAAATCCTTGGTAGTTTCACCATCCGTAATTGTAACCTTTGCTGTTAGANTTCTTTTACCAAATTTCTCTTGCCAGCAAACAACATCATATGTGCCCGATGGTATACCTTCAATGCTGAAATTTCCATTTTCGTCTGTCACAGCAAAATAAGGGTGATCAGAGACCAGCACCCAGGATTTCATCCATGGGTGAACATCGCATTTGATATAGAAGGGGTCTGGCTCAGACTGTGAAAAAGTTGATTTCTTCTCTTTAACTACCTTCGGCATCGCAAAGTTGAATTCTTTATTTACTTTAGGCATAGAGTGAATATTGTGTAGTGTAGCATCACTATTCTTAATGAGAAGATCTTGACCAGCAACCATGCCGAAGACATGAGGTGTATAAATACAGCCTTTTTGGTCAAGGACCGCTGGCTCGGATGGTACTCCACCGNTGTATGAAACATCTCTAAGGTATANTAGTGCTTCAGCCATTGAGCCGTCTTCAGCCATTTTAAAGTTTTCACTGTAGACTGCTCCAGAATGTGATGAACCACATACNGGATCGGCATCCATTCTAAGTCTTTTTTTCTTAGGTGCTTTGCCATCATATTTTACATGGCCTTTTAGGGTTCCTGCTTCTGCAAAAACAAGTATCATTAGGAACGACGACAATAAAAGTGAGTTACTATATCTCATGGGTTTTCCTTTAAAATATAAAGATTGTGTATGCCATATTTTACCATGATTTCGCCCTGCTTTAAAAAAGAAAATTTAAGCTAATGCTTTTATGAATATTCAGGTTATCCTAATTAATTTTAGATGCTAAAATTTTATAAAAATTCTACATGTATACTTTTATGATTACCTGTTACGTATTGATGTTGATCAATGTGATCAATCTTACACTTACTGGAGCAAGTGGTTTCTGGGGGTTTGAGATAATGGGTGCAAACCACACTAGGTTTGCGCTTTTCACTATTTTAATATTCACGATCACCGAAACAGTCGTCATGTACTTTTTTATTTCTACAGGGAAAGCAATAAAAAGTGCCCTGGAGTCTGGCCTAGGNAANGANGANCTNTGGNCGCGAGAAAGAAAACTTAAAATGGTCCTTTTCCCCCAATTAATGCTAACTATATTTTTAGTTGGTGGATGGTTTATCCATATTGGTGCAGTCGAAAATAATATATCTCCTAATTGGCTACATGGTCTTCTATTTATGATCGCGTATGTACATCACTTATGGTCTCTTAGGCTCAAAAATAATTCCTTTAAAGAGCAGATATCAATTATCTCNGAACTGGAACCCACATAATTTTTTGATAGATGTACTACGCTGCTAAAGGACTTGAGTTATTAGGCATGTTTATGATAGCTGTGGGATTTTTTGTGAAATTCCCAAAACTAATGGATCCCAGGCTGCTTCTCGCNGGACTCGTTCTATTTGGAGCTGGTTGGACAATTGAAAAGTATATATTGAAATGAATTTCCTTTATTTTTTTAGGTATATAATTGTTTAACTTTCCGACCTGATTAGAGAATAGAAATGGCACAATATAATTACTTCAAAGGAATCCCAGAACTCCCTGATTATGCAAGGGAGAAATCCAAACGCCCAAAACTGATCGCTGTTGTCGATGAGGACAATTGTACCGGGTGTCAGGCTTGTGTACCATTTTGCCCTGTTGACTGTATTGAGCCAGTGGCCAGTGATAAATACGAATTTCCTGTAATTCCGCCCGTGCAAGTAAGATATAACGAATGTACAGGCTGCCAGGTCTGTGCGAGAGTATGTACTAAAATGACATGGGATGCGATTCGGATGCTTGGTACTGAGAACTTTGAAGATAATTATGATNTAAATATAGATTGAGACTCGCAATAAATAATTAAATAACTGGAAAGATAATTGAGTAACGAACACCATCACGAAGAGAACTTTATACAAAAGTATGTCTTTTCTGTAGACCATAAAGTTATTGGCTTACAGTATGGCATAACTTCTCTTTTGTTTCTGCTATTTGGCTTTATGCTTATGATGTTAATGCGCTACCAAATAGCATACCCAGAATCGGTTATTCCATANGTAGGTGAATGGTTATTTGCAGGGAGTGGCGGTGTGATGCTACCTGAAAATTATAATACGCTTGGTGCTATGCATGGTACGATCATGATATTCCTTGGGGTGGTACCCCTTGCTGTTGGAGCGTTTGGTAACTACTTAGTACCCTTACAGATCGGCGCTGTTGATATGGCCTTTCCAAAACTTAACGCCGCTAGCTANTGGTCATACTTTGTNGGTGGTGTAATTATGATGGCAAGTTTTTTTACTCCTGAAGGAGCAGCTCGTTCNGGGTGGACCTCTTATCCTCCACTATCAATTTTTGAATCAGGACAGACAATGTGGCTTTTAGGAATGATNTTTTTGATNACNTCNTCTCTGCTTGGCTCAATGAATATCATTGTCACTATCGTCCAACTTAGAGCNCCAGGCCTTACCTGGTTTAGATTACCATTTTTTATCTGGGCTCAGTTGGTCACCTCATTNTTGCTTATNCTNGCATTTCCNCCANTNGANTCTGCTGCGATANTACAGCTTATGGACAGGCTTGTAGGAACCAGNTTTTTNCTNCCATCTGGNCTTGTGTACGCTGGAAGTCCAGTAGAGGCATATGGNTCTGGATCTCCGCTACTNTGGCAACANCTCTTNTGGTTNNTNGCACANCCCGAGGTCTACGTACTTATTCTTCCAGCAATAGGCATTGTTGGTGAAATACTTGCNAANAATACAAGNAAGCCACTCTGGGGATACAANTCNCTNATATATGCAATTGGTTTCTTAGGATTTATGTCTTTCATTGTCTGGGCTCACCATATGTTNTTAACGGGTATGGGTCAAACGATGAGCGCATTCTTCCAATTTACTACTATGATCATTTCAATCCCCTCTGTTGTGGTCTTGACAGCATTTTTCATTTCCCTATGGGGTGGTTCTATCAGGTTTAATACACCTATGTTGTTTGCTCTTTCTTTCTTACCAATGTTTGGTATAGGTGGCCTAACTGGTCTCCCATTAGGGGTAGCCGCCTCTGATATTTACCTGCATGACACCTACTACGTAATTGGCCATTTCCACTATGTAGTAGCACCAGGTACTATCTTTGCTCTTTTTGCAGGTATATACTACTGGTTCCCAAAAGTAACGGGTAGAAGGATGAGTGAAGCATTAGGAAAACTACATTTTTGGCCGTCACTTCTGTTCATGAATGGAGTATTTATGCCAATGTTCATACAAGGATTAGCTGGGCTATCACGAAGAATGTATGATGGTGGTCAACAATATGCCCATGCATCAGATGTACTGCACTGGAATGAATTTATGACCATCTCAGCGTTTTGCTTAGGCGCTGCTCAGATTCCATTTATAGTTAATATTTTTATTTCTTTAGCTGGTAAGAAAACCGGTGAAAGAAACCCCTGGAAATCAACAACGATCGAATGGTCTGCTCCTTCCCCACCATTGCCACATGTCAATTTTGATTCATCTGTTGAAGTTAATCACGGACCTTATGAGTACAGTGTCCCTGGACAAGATGAAGACTACTGCCCACAAACATCGCCATGAGTAATATACCATATATATTAGAAGAGCGTCCTGATACAGGACTCAATAATAGTAAACTAGGGATTTGGATATTCCTTGCCTCTGAGGTCATGCTTTTTGGGGGATTATTTTCTGCATATGTATTCCTAAGAATCGCTGCACCTGAGGGTGATTTTGGTTACTGGGGCTCAAAACTCAATGTTCCAATGGCAACCTTTAACACATTAATGCTTATCACATCCAGTGTAACAATGGTCATGAGCTGGGCATCGTTGAAACTAGAGCAATTCGATAAATATAAAATGTATCTNGGAATCACTATACTATGTGGATTAGCATTTTTAGTTGTAAAATATTTTGAATATACCAGCAAATTCCANCANGGGATATATCCTTCATCAAGTACCTTTATGGGCATTTACTTTACGCTCACAGGNCTCCACGTTTTACATATAATTGGTGGGCTACTTGCGTTAATATTTTTCTGGACGAAGCAATCAGATAAAATGTGGAAAGAAGATAAAGACCTACTTGCAAACAGGATCGAGATAACAGGGCTATACTGGCATTTTGTTGACTTGGTATGGATATTCCTATTCCCAATTTTATACCTATTATAAGGAACATTGAATGTCAGGTAATTCAAAAGAATCGATCGAACATCATATTAAGATATATATAAATGTTTTTATCGCANTGGCNATNTTAACACTAGTTACTGTNGCTGTAAGTTATCTAGAGGTATCATTTATAGAGGCATTTTTCATTGCCATGACTGTAGCAACAATTAAAGGTAGCCTAGTATTATGCTATTTCATGCATCTGATCAGTGAAAGACAAGCTATNATCTGGCTGTTGGTNACCACTTTNGTTGCNTTTNTNATNTTATTNTTNATNCCTCTTATTTCNTTGACNGATCAGGCTGGAGGCTGGTAACTCCAATGAGCTTGAAAATAACCCATACAGTTGTGATAATACTTTCTATATNTCTCACTTCATTCTTTTCTTATCACATGATGGCATCCGGATCACAAAATGGCTTTTTGTTTTCTTTTATTGGAGCTCTTTCTGCAATTGCATTGACTTACTACCTNTTTTCAATATTGAAAAAATTCAAAACCATATAAAGATGAGATACTTCAAATATATTCTCATATCTNCTCTATACNCATCTNCTGAANTATTNATAGCATGCTCTACTTGCTTTGGTGACCCAAATAGTAATGCAGGTAAGGGAATGGACATGGCCATTATCACACTGCTTGGNATAATTGGNCCATTACTATTTGCAATAGTCATNGGCATTATTTCAATAGGGCTTAGATCAAAAAGAATGAACGAAATAAAATAANATGACAGAATTATTACAATATTTCGGTCTCNCTGTTGGTATNTCTNGTGTCAGTGGTAGAATTGATGAGATCATNGTCATTGTCCATTACTTGATGTTAGTTCTCTTTGTTGGCTGGGGTATNTTTTTNATNGTTAGNCTTGTCAAATTTCGNGAGTCAAAAAANAAAAAAGCAAATTACAAAGGTGTTGAATCTCATTATTCCTCCGTGTTAGAAGGTGCCATTGCAGTCATAGAGATAGTGATCTTATTTGGATTTGCATTTCCAATATGGGCCGAAAGAGTCAATGATGTTCCAGATAGTAGGGACGCAGAAAGCATTAGAGTCATNGCACAGCANTANGCATGGAATATCCACTATCCAGGTGAAGATGGAAAATTTGGTGATACNAGGGTTGANCTAGTNGATGANCAGGATAATCCGATCGGNCTAGATAGGAGCAGTGAATTTGGTAAGGACGACTTTTATACCATAAACCAAATGCATATTCCTGTTAACACTAAAATAAGGGTAGATCTATCATCAAAAGATGTGATACATAATTTTAAACTACCTGAGCTAAGAGTTTCACAAGATGCTATTCCTGGCATGGTTATACCTGTTCACTTTACGGCAACCAATACCTCAAAAGAATTCCTTNAGACAGCTGTTGGGACTAAAAGAGAAGGGAAAAGTTTAGAGATCGCTTGTGCCCAGTTATGTGGCTTAGGTCATTATAGAATGAAAGGATACCTGACNATACATGAAAAAGAAANTTATGTTGCTTGGCTAGANGAACAAGCTGAGTATCTTGAAGAAGAGGGAGGAGATGANGACGANTGGGGAGATGATGACTGGTAGGAAAGAAAATTTAAATTATTTTCTAANAGANCCCTGCNATTTGCAGGGTTTTTTATTTATATACTTTTGNACTTATTCATTCATCTTTTTTAGCCAAACGATCACATCATTCAGACAATCATTTGGTATAGTATGCTCCGAATTATATTCCCTGTAATCAGGTTTGATGCCTAGTTCGATCAACCCGTCTCTAGATGCATGGGCATAATGGATGGGAATCCTTTGATCAAGCTTTCCATTCCCCATAAATATTTTAGTATTCTTAATTTTTGTTTTATCAATTTTATTAGCCAAGTCTTCAATAGGTAAAAACCCACAAAGAGCAACTAAGGAATTAAATATATTAGGACTCTTCAGACCACATATAATGGATAATGAAGCCCCTTGGCTAAATCCCAAAAGATTAACTTTTTTTTCATCGAGGTCAAGTAGCTCTATACACTGATCAATTGAATCAACAATTTGTTCTTGGTGAGATAAATACTGATCGGGCTTAGGCGCTTTAGCAATATTGCTTGGGTTTAATTCCGCCCATGCCCATCCACCATAATGGATAGGTATTGAAGCTTGCAGGCTAATACAGGTCCAATCCTCTGGGAAAAATGGTGAAAGACCAAAAAGATCTTGCATATTACTTCCAAATCCATGAAGAAAAAATATACTAGGTCCTTTGGAACCTGCTTTTCTCACAATATTTTTTAAGGGAAGATCTAGCGTATCTGCTTCTTTCATGGTCTATTAAATTGATGAATATTTTTCTTTCTTTTTTTGAGAGGCTCTTTTATTCTGATCTAATTCCATTTTCCTTAATCTAATATGANTAGGAGTAACCTCAACAAGTTCATCTTCTGCGATAAATTCAATACACTGGTCCAATGATAACTGTTTAGGTGGCCTTAGTGTTACGGTGTTATCAGAGCCTGATGCTCGCATATTAGTAAGTTTTTTCTCTCGCGTAATATTAAGGTTTAGATCTCCATCTCTNTTACGCTCTCCAATNATCATACCATCGTANACATCAGTACCNACNGACACAAATAATTCTCCACGGTCAGCCATACCAATACACGCGTAGGTAGTTACNTTACCCTTNCGATCAGAGACCAGACCACCAGTATTCCTTTGCGGTATCGGTCCAAACCATGGAGCATGACCATCAAATAATTTATTCATNATACCCGCACCCTGAGTATCAGTNAAGAACTGTGATCTAAAGCCTATGAGACCTCTAGATGGTATTGCAAATTCTAGGTTCACTCGACCGGTTCCGTGATTTTGGAGGTTTGTCATTTTACCTTTTCTAGCAGACAGCTTTTCNGTTACAATGCCAACTTTATCTTCCGGTATATCTAAAAATACTTTTTCCATTGGTTCAAGAGTCTTACCATTTTCCTCTTTGGTAATAACCTGAGGCTTTGAGACCATGAACTCATACCCTTCCCTCCTCATGGTTTCAATTAAAATAGCCATCTGTAGCTCGCCCCTGCCTCTAACTTCAAAGACATCTGTCCTATCTGTTGGAATCACCTGCAACGACACATTACTTAGTATTTCTTTTTGTAATCTTTCTGATAAATGCCGAGTNGTAAGAAAATCACCATCTTGACCAGCGAATGGACTATTATTTACATAAAATAACATCGACACAGTTGGCTCGTCTACTTCAATCCTTTTTAATGGCTCTGGATCTTCATTATCTGCAATTGTATCACCTATAGATATATCTTCAATTCCAGCAAAAGCAATAATATCTCCCGCTTCTACTTCGTCTACCTGTATTTTTTTTAGACCTTGAAAAGTATATAGAGCAGAAAATTTCTGATTTGATCTATTACCCTCAACCGTACACAAAGAATAGAATTGGTTCATTGCTAATTTTCCATTGTTCAACCTACCCACAGCGATCTGTCCTACATATGGATCATAATCAAGACTGGTTATCAAAAATTGAGGTTTAGATTCATCTAAAACCATTGGACCGTTTATTGTATCTATTATTGACGTGAATAAAGGAATTAAATTTTCGGAATTACTATCTAGATCAATGTGTGCTATACCTTCCTTAGCATTTGTATATATAATAGGGAACTCTATTTGTTCTTCAGATGCATCCAGGTCAATAAATAGATCATATACTTCATCAACAACTTCATTTATTCTAGCATCTGACCTATCGATCTTATTAATAACTAGTATAATCGGTAATTCTTTTTCTAAGGCTTTCTTTAGAACAAACCTGGTCTGTGGAAGAGGCCCTTCACTGGCATCTACTAGTAAAAGGGCACCATCTACTAAGTTAAGACTCCGTTCTACTTCTCCACCAAAATCAGCATGCCCCGGAGTATCAAGGATATTGATCTTAATCTTCTCATAATAGACAGCTGTATTCTTAGCTGTTATTGTAATACCACGCTCTTTTTCAAGATCCATAGAGTCCATCACTCGATCTTCAACATTCTGATGCTCTTTGAAAGTACCGCTCTGTTTGAGTAGTCCATCCACCAATGTGGTCTTTCCATGGTCTACATGTGCAATGATGGCAATATTTCTAATGGATTCTTTTCTCATGATTATATCTTCTGGGGATTCAAACAATAAAAAACCCCGCTTAAAAGCGGGGTTTTTTGAAGATCAGTATATTACTCTCCAGCGACTGAAGCTTTACGGTAATCTGTAACTAATTTTTTTACTTCACCGATCGCTTTACGTGCTCTTGAGCCAGCAGCTTTATTGCCACCCATATTTTTTTCATGTTCAGCGTCAAATGTATCAAAATGACCTTTTAACTGATCATATAGCTTACTTGTCTTAGACATCGTCTTTCCTTTTTCTTGTTTTAATTAAAATTTAAGCCGGCAATTTTACAACAGCTTGTTTCGAATAATTTATTATTTTTTTAAAGAATATTAATTCACATTACCCTGTGAATCAGTTTTCACAAGCCAATTAACGCGTGTAATGCCATGAGAGTCTGATTTACCAACTATATTGAATCCACCATCATAGGCCTCAACAACTCCAAAAGACTCATCATCCTGATTTCCACCGTGTATCCTATTCCAAAGAACTTGACCGGAAGCTACATCAACACCCCAAATCCTATATTTGAAAGGATTACCAGAGCTACTTCTAGTGTAACCAACTAAAACCACAACATCCTCATTCTGAGTAAGGGTCATTGATGTCGCAGTATCATAATTATTATTCCCATGGTTATTTTGCCAGAGAATATCTCCTGATGAGGAAATTCGCATGACCCTCATATTTATATTAGTGGATGATAATGATATTT
>NHCZ02000029.1 GCA_002167345.2 bacterium TMED46
GTAACAGTTGCCAGTAATGAAGAAACAAGCAAATATGGTATTGAAGTGATTGATGTCCGTATACGCAGAGTAGACCTTCCAAGAGAAAACGAAGCATCAATTTATGCAAGAATGGAAGCTGAGCGTAAGCGCCAGGCCAATAAATTCAGATCAGAAGGTGAAGAAGAAGCTCAAAAGATTAGAGCGGCCACAGATCGTGATAAAACAGTTATCTTAGCAGATGCTTATAAAAAAGCACAACAGATACGTGGTGATGGAGAAGCGGAAGCTTTGGATATATACGCTTTATCTTTTTCAAAATCACCAGATTTTTATGAGTTCTTAAGGACGTTGGAAACTTATGAAAAGGTGATAGATAAAAAAACGACATTGGTACTCCCGGGTGACTCTAAACTCTTTAAAAACCTAACAGAATAAAGTCTAACATGAATACGAAGATTCGATCTACTACTATAATAGGAGTGCGCCATAGAGGCAAAGTAGCTATGGCAGGTGATGGTCAGGTAACATTTGGAGAAATGGCATTTAAGCAAAAAGCCGTCAAGGTCCGAGAATTCAAAGTTGCAAATAATAAAGTATTGGGAGGTTTTGCAGGTGCAGCAGCAGATGCCCTTACTTTGTTTGAAAAATTTGAACAAAAACTTGAACAATATGAAGGTGACCTAAAAAGAGCGACGGTTGAATTAGCTAAAGATTGGCGCATGGATAAAATGTTAAGGCATCTTGATGCTATGCTTGTAGTAATGAATAAAAACCATAGTTTTATCATTGCAGGAGATGGAAATGTTATAGAGCCAGATGGCTCTATCGTTTCAATAGGCTCTGGCGGAGGGTTTGCCCAAGCAGCTGCCACTGCCTTATTAGGTTCCAAACAACTTTCCGCAAAAAACATAGCAGAAAAATCCCTTAAGATTGCAGCCGATCTTTGCATATATACTAATGACTCAATTTCAGTTTTAGAAATATCATGAAACAAATGACTCCTAGACAGATTGTTAAAGAACTTGATCGCTATATCATAGGTCAGACGAATGCAAAGAAAGCAGTTGCTATCGCACTTAGAAATCGCTGGCGCAGGCAACAGGTAGAAGGCAGACTCAAAGATGAAATAATGCCTAATAATATTATCATGATAGGCTCTACAGGTGTTGGAAAAACTGAAATAGCAAGAAGGCTTGCTGCTTTAGCTAATGCCCCATTTATCAAGGTTGAGGCCAGTAAGTTTACTGAGGTAGGTTATGTTGGTAGAGATGTTGAATCTATTGTTAGGGACCTAATGGATACTGCAGTGTCTATGGTTGAACGTGAAAAGTATAATGAGGTAATGGAGCTTGCAGAGCGTTTGGCAAATGAACGAATTATAGATATTTTATTCCCAGATGATTATAAAGATGACCCAAAACAATCTACTGAAAAAAAAGAGAGATATAAAAGGACAAGAAGTAGGATACGTAAAAAATTAGAACTAGGTGAGTTTGAAGATAAATTAATTGAAGTGGAACTTTCAGATGAGCCTACGATAGGAATGCAAGTCTTTGGCCCAATGGGGATGGAGGATATTGGAATGAATATCAAAGATATGATTTCTGGATCTTTGCCAAAGACCAAACGTTCTAAAAAGATGAAGGTTGTAGAAGCAAGAGAAGTCCTCACAGATAATGAGGCTTCAAAATTAATTGACCAAGATGAGGTCATACGATTAGCAAAAGAGCGTGCAGAAAATAATGGCATAGTTTTTCTTGATGAGATTGATAAGGTTGTTGGAAATAATGGAGGTTCAGGTCCTGATGTGAGTAGGGAGGGAGTCCAGCGCGATCTATTACCCATTGTTGAGGGGAGTAATGTAAATACTAAGTATGGTGCTATTGTCACAGATCATATCCTTTTTATAGCAGCTGGCGCATTTCATGTAAGTGCACCCTCAGATATGATACCAGAATTACAGGGTCGGTTTCCAATTAGAGTAGAACTAGATAAACTAACTACAGAAGATTTTATAAAAATATTAACCCATCCTCGATCTGCACTGATCAAACAGTACACGGCGCTTTTAAGTGCCGAAAAAGTAGAACTAGAATTCAATAAAGCTGCAATTCGTGCAGTAGCCCAAATTGCATCACAAGTGAATGCTAATATGGAAAATATTGGCGCCCGTCGTTTACATACCATTATGACGACATTACTTGAAAAACCACTATTCGAACATCCAAAAAGAGGTGAAAAAAAGATAAAGGTCACAGCTAAAATGGTGAAGGAATCTTTAGATGGGATTCTAGAAGACCAGGATTTGAGTCGATATATACTATAAAGAGGAATAATATGCCTAGACATTTTTTACATCTTGCAGATTATAATAGTGAAGAGCTTTGGGAGATACTGCACCTTGCTAAAGAAATAAAAACTAAATTCTACAATAAAGAAAATTATAAACCTTTTGAAAGGAGGTCTCTGGCAATGATCTTCGCAAAGCCTTCTGCCCGTACTCGAGTATCCTTTGAAACCGGTTTTGAATGGATGGGAGGGCATGCCCTCTTCTTAGGACCAAATGATATAGGGATAGGTAAGCGCGAGGCAATAAAAGATATTTCACGTGTTTTTAGTCGATATAATGATATGATAATGGCAAGGCTTTTTGACCATNAGCATATTATTGAGCTTGCAGAGCATTCANNAATACCTGTNATNAATGGNNTNACTGACTATAACCATCCTTGCCAAATATTAGCTGATATACTAACTATTTGGGAGNATAGGGGGGATCTCGAAGGNTTGAAGGTCACTTATCTAGGAGATGGAAATAATATTGTGAATTCTTGGNTACAGCTAGGGATTAGANTCCCTTTACATTTTGTGTGNTGTAGTCCTGAAGGGTATGAGCCAGATNCTAAAACTATAAAAAGATTAGAAGATTCAGGGGTATCATCTTTTGAATTATCTCAAGAACCTTATTCAGCAGTTAAAAATTCAGATGTTATTTATACAGATGTCTGGGCTTCTATGGGGCAAAAGGAAGAGNCAGAGGAAAGAGAAAAGTTATTTGCAAATTATCAGGTTAATCAAGAGCTAGTCAAACAAACAGGGAAAGAAACACTTTTTATGCATTGCCTGCCAGCAGAAAGAGGCAGAGAAGTTACAGATCGTGTAATGGAAGCAAATTATTCAATAGTCTTTGATCAAGCAGAAAATAGAATGCATGCACAGAATGCAATTATGGTTTACCTTAGNAANCTAACTGATTAGTCNGNTGGCCTTNTTTTAAATATTCTATCAGGTAAATTGATATTCACCTTATAATCTGAATATTTAACAGAGATTATTCCTTTAATTATATCCTTTTCGCTACTACCAAAAGATTCTGGCATACCTATCATGTTATTAACATCNTTTTTTAACCAATTTGCNAGTCTAACATCCTTAATAAAATATTCAACTTTAGATGNTTTTGGTAGTNTATACTGATTTTCTACTATCACATAATCATTAAANATCTCAAAAAGCTTCAGAGTGTCAATTCTACTTGTAACGGTTTTAATAACCCATTGATTAGTATCAACTATAACATCAACNGTGGGGNTAAAGGTAAGTTTAGCATANTCGTTTGGGAATTGTGCTTTTAAGCTATCTGCAATAACAGTTCCACTTATCATTATAGAACCCGGGTNATCTGATTTAAAATTATTTTCGATATAAAGATTTTTTAGATTATCAAAATTATCTTTTGGACTAGTGTAAAGCCCGGTGTTTGGCAAAACTCCAAATCCNTTGGTATTTGCTTTGAATTTGTTTGGTTGTTTAAAGTAGACCTTATATTCCTTGTTTGGCATCCGTAGCCCAGGGACTTTTAAAGCAACGCTCATTTTTGCCTCNAAGTCTTTTACCTTTTCAAATTCGTAGCTTGTTTTCTCAATAACTCTCCGAATTAATTCTGGGGATGCCNNAATTGTTGAAAATAAAAATATGGTATAAAAGCNTGTTCGTATTTTCATTAGTCAATAATGTCTCGATTAAGAAAAAAATAGAANGATAGTGNGAGGAATACNCCTGACCACATTATACAAATANTCAATAGGTCTCTTATATGACCCCATGGTATAGGATCATTAAAAGCGACTAAAAATGAATTTATATATCCCGTAAACAAGTAAGGATTAATCCTATCAAAAAAATCTATTGGAATAAGTGATATTGCTGTTCCTATNAAAACAACACTGATTGTAATGATTATCGGAGTAACACTATTCCTTGATATAGTAGATATGAATAAACATAAACAGGATATGGTGATCATGACAATATTTGATGCTACGAATGCAATTGTAAATCTATAAAAAATTTCATTTTCNGGCAGAAAGAGTATGCCTTTATCAAAAACAGCAAGTTCTCCAGTACCTAGCCAAAGTGTACTTATTAAAAGTGAATAACCAAAAAAGAAACCCAAAAGTATAGTCGTATAACAAATTACGATCACTATTTTACTTAAGAGGACTGCTCCNCTTGAGACTGGCCTTGTTAAATAAAATCTAAAAGTNGATTTAGAGTACTCAGCTGAAAAGATATCTGCTGCCACAATAGTTGATAAGAAAGGCATATGGTTTATAAGAATTGCTAAAATTAAATAGGAAGCAAGGTANCCATTTAAAAGTGAACCAACAAAAAAGAAAGAATCAGATAATTGACCGTAAATAGCTTTTTCAAGTGCAGTCCCTCCATCATCTATAGCCCAAACAATAAAGGGAATAAGGATGAAAATTAATAAAAACCCTATGTATGTCCTTTTTCGGAAGATTATCTTGAAAAATTCATTGGTTATGAGATGATAGATCATCTGAATAGTCTAGAAATATTCGGATCTTTTGAAATGCNATTTANCTGGGACTCTGATGGAATAATAGATATGAGATCATAAATATTAATTGCGGATTTCACAGTGATTNTTTTGTCATTTGAGTCAACNACTTTTACATCTGAATGTGATCTAANTTTATCTAAAGCTATCTTGGTATTATTCAATTTAATAATATATATATCTTCATTTTCTATAAGACCTTCAATCGATTCATCTAACACTAGTTTNCCATCTCGCAAAACAATTACATGGCTACAAAGTTCTTTTACATCTTCTAGTATNTGTGTACTNATAAAGATTGTCTTACCTTCTTTATTGAGNTTATCAATTGTTTTATTCATCGTTGATATCCCTATCGGGTCTAANCCATTATTTGGCTCATCGAAAAACAAGATATCTGGATCATGTAGAATTGCTTGTGCGATGCCGAGTCTTTGCTTCATTCCATAAGAATAGTCACTTACTTTTTTATCCTTTTCTTCAAATAGGTCAACTTTTTTTAATACCTTATTTACATTCATTGGCTCTGTATTTGTAAGGCGTGAAAACATTATCAGATTTTGCTGAGCTGTTAGGTATTCATAAAAACTGGGGTCTTCAATTAAAAATCCAGATCTTTTTAAAATGGTATTACTTTTCCTTANGGATTGACCTTCTAAATATATATCACCNTCCCACGAAATGATCAATCCAGAAAGAATCCTCATTAATGTTGATTTACCACTACCATTAGGACCTAAAAGGCCTACAATTGAATTTTTTTGGATTTTAAAATCAACCTTTTCAAGCGCTGCATTATTACCAAAATATTTTGAAACATTATCAAAATGAATAAACTCTGCTCTTTTCATTTAAGATCCATTATCTCGAGAACCCCATAGCCCTTCNTTGTTAAACTATCTAATTGAATTTCAAGTTNGCTATCAAATCTTGTATAATGAGGGTCGATCAAGACTTGTTTTGCTGATTGTTTTAATATCCAGGCCAGTGGTTTTAATAACTTCATACGGCTAAATAAATCTGCATTATCAATTACATTTTGGCCCGATATACTGATTTTATCCCCATTTTCNGTCATCAGGTCAAAATTGGAAAAGAAAGGTTCATTTTTCTTGTTATATAAATTATTTATTCTATTTGAATATTTAGTGAAGGCGCCCTCGTTGCCAAATTGATTTATAATGACGCCTTCTTTATTNGCNACATAAAGNATTGGAATATCGAAGCCACCTCTTTTATCTGAAGTAAAGAGCTCCGATGCNATAATAGTATAAGGNCCTGCTTTACCCCTGAACCAGACCCAACCATCAAAAAGTTTTTGAAGTGGTGTATTNCCCCAATTGTGATCNTGGTAACCATCNCCCTTGAAATTGATNNCNGATTCATTAATTNTAATATTCCCAGTTACTGCCCCATCAGGAACNGCTGCTAACCAAGCAAAATAATCATCGCCAGCTTTTATTATTCCATCTTGGGGCCTGTAAGGTTTCAACCTNGATGACAAGTTTAGGNTTATACTAAAACCTTCAAAATCATCNGGTGAAAGAAAAATNTCATATTCATTTAGATCACCCCTGAAATAGTTATCACCCATAATAACATTGCAACTTTCACTTGAAAAAGAGACTTGGCTTTTACTGAAATATTTNAGTAAAAATANTTCATCTCCATTCTTGGGGTTATAGTTCATGCCAATAAAATATTGATCTACTAAGTGGTGTACTTTCCAGAAATAACAGACAAATAACGAGCCATCTTCTAATTTGGCATCAAAATACCACCACTCAAACTCACCACTCTTTCCCGAGGTTCTTTTCGCATCTTCCCAGATCTCTACTTCTTCACCAAGATAATTTGGTTGCTGTGTTGGAGAAAAATTGGGTTGCGAATAGGACCCGGTATATAGTCTATAACAAGAGTTTGAAAACAAGAGAATAAGTGAAAATAGAATAGCCTTTAAAAGTCTCTGACGTTTCATGAGGCTATCCATTTTGAACTTATTTCATCTTCAAATTTAAATTGCAACCTTTTGTGCCCTTTGTGATGAAGTTGCAACCAGTCTAAAGTTTTAAGAACTATTTTAACCCGACTAAACCGAGAGTATCCTAATTTATCATCTTCTTGATTTATTTTTTCTAAGGGATTTTCAGGNAGNTTTGGTAAAAAAGATTTAATGGCTGATGATGGCGCAAATGGGCCCATATAACATAGTTTGCTTTCGTCCCTCATTGATNGCCAAACTTTTTTAGTANAGTCATTATTTGATTCAANAGAGGCTAAGCCTTGAATGCGAAGTTGAATACGTCTAGNACTATCNTAAAAAAGAGCACTAACTGAATTATTTTTTTCTATATCAATAATTTTTTTGCTTCTTATGTCTGTATGAAAGTAAAGNGATGAACTNTTTTCGTCAACGGTACGCAANATCACGGTTCGTAATTCTGGGGTNTTATTTCTAATTGTGGAAAAANTAAATGAATGGAAATGGTGNCCGGCGCTTTGAGTGCCAGCATCTAGGGCAATCCATTCTTNCCGTAATATTTCAAGTGTATCTTGCATTTTTTTAATAGTTAAAGCCTTTATATACNTTTTGACACGTNTGGCATGTNTATGTGCCTCGTCCAGCGACTCTNTTTTTATTNATCAGGGTCCCGCATTGAAAACATTCAAGACCCTCTCTGCCAAATACTCGTAACATATTTGCATATTTCCCAGATTCTCCATTAACTGAAAAATCAATAATGGTTGTCCCTTTCTTAACTATTGCTTCTTTAAGGGTATTTCTAATATTATGATACAGTGCTTCAACTTTCTTTTTAGGTATAGCATTTGAGATTGAATTTGAATGTATTTTGCTCTTCCATAAACTTTCATCAACATATATGTTCCCAAGGCCAGATAAAAATGACTGATCTAGTAATAGGGCTTTTATGTTTCTTTTTTTTTCTAAAAGCATTCCTTGAAACTTTTTGACTGTAAAATTACTATCTAATGGTTCAGGTCCATGGCGTTCATTAATTGGGNCTAGGTCATTATACAGATAGAACCTTCCAAATTTTCTTACATCTTCAAAGACTAATTTTTTACCACTATTAAATTCAATAAATGCTGTACAGTGCTTAGGATGGCCACTATCTAANGAGATATAAAGCTTGCCCGTCATTCTAAGGTGTATTGCTATAATTCTACCATCAAATTGGATGATTATGAACTTTGCTCTTCGGTATACATCGATGATTACTTTTCCATTTAGTTTTTTGTCAATATCANTTNNTGAAAAATTATGAAGGACTTTATCCCACAAAGGGATTATAGATCTTAATTTTTCCCCCACCAGATCACTTTTAATATGATTTACAACGGTCTGAACNTCTGGTAATTCAGGCATTATGTTAAGNTCCCTCTAAGTATGTTTTTAGATTTTCCCCAAGCATAAATGANAATAACTATTCCCAGTAGGGCAAAAAAGAAATGTAGTGTAGTAAAGTTTACCGCGTCTATAATACTATGATTCTCTATGATNNATCCTGAAAAAAGNCTACTTAAAACCACCATTAATCTTGTATAAACNCCAAATATGGTCTGTACNCTCCCCATNAANCGATTTGGAATGTTTTCCATAAAAATAGTTCTTACAATTATTCTTGCNGAATTATTATGTAANCCCATAAAAAGAAAAGCGACCGCAGCGAAATAAATAGATGGCATTATCGGGACAATAAAGCACATCGAGCCTGCCATAAGGTAGCATAGAATGAGAGAGTACNCCCGTCCTACCTTCCCGACCACATAACCAACAAATATGGTTGAGATTAATGCTCCAACCCCATATANCCCTTCCATGAGNCCGTATCCCCAGCTACCTTTATTAAATATTACTTTTGANATGGATATAGTTAAAACTGATAGGGAGCCCCATATTGCAACATCAGATAAAATGGTAGTTAGTCCCAAAGTTAAAATGTCAAATTTCCCCTTGAGAAAAGTGAATCCATCNGAAATCGCGCTCAATAAACTTTGTTCATNAGTNTTCTGTTTTTTCTTTTGGAACGGGGCAAGAGATATAAGNANNCCNGANATNAGATATGATAATACATTNATCCAGAGCGCNATAATNGGGTCGTATAAATGTACAATAAAACCTCCAATACCTGCTCCAATGATTGAACCCACTTGGTAACTGGCAGATAGTAATTTATTAGCGTTGAAGTAATCTTCTTCAGATACCAATTCTTGGNCAAATGCTTGGGCCGTTGGCCAAAAAAGTGAATTCCCAAGACCCATTAANACAGCCACCGGGNAAATNAACCAAAGTTCAAAACCATNATTACTTAAAATAATCAGGAATCCANTAATTACNAGCATTCTAAAGATNTCTAGGTTTACTAAAAGCCATTTACGATTTACTTTATCTATAATTACACCAGCAAAAAGAGCAAGGAAAAGTCCTGGTGCTGTAGCAGAGGCCATTATCTTACCTAGAGCAAATTCAGAACCTGTTTTTTCCAAAACCATCCAGCTAATTGCTATTACATGTAAGCCAAACCCAACTAGTGAGATAATATTCCCCAAGAAAAATAATAAGAAAGTTGAGTTTTTTAAGAGTCTATACATAATTGTGATTAGGTTAGAAAAGATATCAAATAATTAGTGAATAAAATTAAAATTACTATAACGAGAATGGGCACCATCCATTTCAGGAATGTTACTAGAAAGTACTTAGTCGCAGTCCTTATTTCCTTTCCTAATTTCATTTCAATCCTATATCTATTTTTGAATCAATAATGACATCATAAAATTTTAAGAAGTTATCTGAGGAGAGGAAACCGACGTCATCCGATGCTCTCTTTTTATAGATCGTGGAAATAAATTGCCGAAGGTCATTTTTTTGTCTTTTTAGATCGACCAATTTTATGTTATTTAAGAATAAATCTTTAATTACTGGCAATCTAAAATAAGGATAAGTCGATGAAGTGATTGAAATAGACTCTTTATCAAAAAATTTATAGTCTAGGTCATTCAGTTCAGTTTCAAATGAATTTCCATAGGAGATTGCACAATGGGCGATTATATAAAATTGGTCTTTGAAATCAATCGAGTTTTGAATTGGAATTTTCTGCATAATATCAGTCACCTTAGATCTAAAAAAAGAATGACCTTCGCTGTAATAGTCATTTGAATCATAAGAGGTAATAATAAGTTCTGATTCTGAAGTGATGATTGGGGTAGAACTAGAAAATATATCATCATGTAATTGCCATTCACTGTTTAACATTATTTCAGCCAAGGAGTACTTTTTATCTTTTATATCATCAAAAACCCGGTTCATTTGTTCTTGGCTAATGGAGCCAACAACTGAATCCACTTTTGACCCTCTAACTTGAATATTAAGCATCTAACTCTTTCTTAGTAAATAAAGTATTTAAGATAGCAGGAATTTTTGTTCTTAGTTTAAAATAACCTTTGGATGTATAGGGCCAGAATAATTGATCCCATGCTGATAATAGGTATTCATGTTTTACAGTTAAAACTGTGAAAAGATCTTCTAATTCTTTTTCAATTGGTCCAACTGTAGGATAAGAGGAATATATTTTTGAAATTTTATTCTTCTCAATGAAGGCTTTCAATTTTTTTCTTTCATCAAATGTGAAAAAAACAATTTTGGCAGNGGACCTTTTTTCTATTTCAATTTGCAAGTTTTTCAAAGCATCATCAATGAACTTTTTCACNATCGCAGATCGTTCAATCNTTCCAAAATTATATTTTTGTATCAATAAGAATTCACAATTTGGGATTTGTTCATGTGACAAATCATTTTCATGGATCATATAGCATTGAATGTCTTTCACTTTATTAACTTTTTCAGAATGAATATAAGAACCTGAATAATCATCAGNAGTAATGGGCTTTGCTTCTGTGGCTAATTGGCCTATGGGTTCAAATCTCTGGCCTGTAAATTTTTTTATATTTGAAGGTGATGCAAGATAATTTTTACCCTTGGTATGTAGGCCAGAAACCCATCGCCATGATAGAGTATTTGAAGCGCAATCAGCATCCAGAAGATTCTCCATAAAAAATGATGCNCCAAGTTGCCATGGTAACTCAAGTGTAAAAACCCATATACTTGCNAACCACATTCTAGAGTGGTTATGTAAATGACCTGTCTCAATTAATTCTTCGACCCAGTGATCAAAACATTTAATACCAGTTTTTGCATTAATAGCAGCCGNTNNATCAACATCCCTTTCAAGAGCTTCTAGATCTTTAACATAGCTGTCCCAGATTTGAGAGTAGTGTTCAAGATACCCCTTCCAGTATGNTCTCCAGCACAATTGTTCAATAAACTTTTCNACATCNGTATATTTANAATTCTGTAATAGTTTTGATGCTATTTGGTGTTCAGAGATAATCCTTTTATTAATTGCAGGGGATAATCCNGATACAAAATTCTTTTCAATATTTCCAAAATCAAAATTTCTCATTTGGCCATACCTCTTAACCTTATCAGCTAGAAACTTATCTAATAGATTTTCTGCATTGCTATAGGTCGTTATTTTTTTAATTAACTGCACAATTTATGTTTTGAACATTAATAGAAATCTATTTGAAATATATGTATAAAAAAACATAAAATTGAGCGTTATGAGCGATATAATAAAATGAAATACATTAATTACTTTATTCTTTTAATCTTTTCTATTGAAATTTTCTCTCTAGTAATAGGTTCCGGGACTCATTACGAAAATCATAAGTTTGGATTGATGGTCATACTTATTCTGGTTAATCTTTCATTCAAAATTTTTAAAAAAAATATAAATTTTGGAAAAGTTATAGAGAAGAATAGACAACCTTAATATGCTTGAATTACCATTATTCCCACTAGACCTAGTCTTGTTACCTTACGAAAGCTTACCTCTGCATATTTTTGAACCTCGCTATAAAAAAATGGTAAAAAATGCAATAGAGCAAGACACACCTTTTGGAATTATTCTTAAGCAGGGAGATGAAGTTTTTCGAAAGGGTTGCCAGGTTGAAGTTTCAAAAGTATTTAAAGAATACAAAAACGGAGAATATGATATTCTAGTTAAAGGGACAGAGCCTTTTGATCTTATCAGCACAAAGAAAGACGGCGACACAATCATTGGGAACGTTGAATATATTAATTTAGAAACGGAAGGTCACAAGACAGGCTTTCAAGAATTACAAGATACCTTTTTAAGAGTTTTATTAAGATTTGGTATTAATACAGATCTAGAACTTCATATGGATAAGCAGATATCTTATGAATTCCTCCAAGGTATACAGTTGCCTATTACTGTAAAAAAAGACATTCTAGATATCAATAAAGAATCCGACCGCCTCTTACTTATAAATAGGATATTTAATAATATTCTAAAAACAGATATCCAATCTGATAATGGGCAAAGGCCAGAAGCCTAAAATATCTTCATAGTTAAAAACCTGCACCTCCTGAAATTATTTTATGTAATATCTGCCTGATTTGAAGGTTTATTTAATCTGGCTATTAGGCGTAATTATATGGAATTTTGGATTTCCTAATGTTTCTCCAATCGCTGATGTATTTGCTGCGGTCATTCTTTCATACTTAAGCCATCAACTCAAAAGATCTTTTGAATTCTAACAGAAAAACAAATAAAAATGAGCAAAGACAGGAGCTATTGGAAAGAGAATATTAACCTTATTTTAAAGTGCCTCTTCATTTGGTTCTTATCTTCTTATGTATTCAGCATTATTCTAGTTGATCAATTGAATGAAATAAGATTAGGTGGATATAAACTTGGATTCTGGTTTGCGCAACAAGGCTCGATTTATATTTTCGTGATCTTAATCTTTTATTATGCTTTTAAAATGGGTGAGATCGACCAACGATACAGACCCTCAAATAAATAAAACTTTAGGCTTATTAACATGTCTCTGCAAGCTCTCACTTTTATAATTGTTGGTATCACATTTGCCATTTATATAGGAATTGCATTTTGGGCTAGAGCACGTACTACAGATGAGTTTTATGTAGCTGGAGGAGATATTCACCCAGTTGCAAATGGAATGGCTACAGCCGCTGATTGGATGTCAGCCGCTTCATTTATCTCCATGGCAGGCATGATTGCTTTTCTTGGTTATGGTGGGTCAGTTTTTCTAATGGGCTGGACTGGAGGCTATGTATTATTAGCGCTCTTATTAGCTCCATATTTAAGAAAGCATGGTTCCTTCACGGTCCCCGAATTTATTAGTGATCGATATTATTCCAAGACCGCGCGAGTAGTAGCAGTGGTTTGTTTAATTATTGCTTCCGTCACATATGTGATTGGTCAAATGAAAGGCATTGGAGTTGCATTCTCAAGGTTCTTAGAGGTTGATTATGATCAAGGCCTAATGGTCGGTATGGGTATTGTCTTTATCTATGCTGTGATGGGAGGGATGAAGGGAATTACTTATACACAGATCGCACAATATGTGATTATGATCATAGCTTATACGATACCTGCTATCTTTATTTCATTCATGTTAACAGGAAATCCCATCCCTCAGATTGGATTAGGTGGAACGATGGAAGATGGATCATATCTCTTAGATAAACTAGATCAGATTGTTACGGAACTTGGATTTAAAGAGTATACTACCAATAAGCGCCTTAGTTTATTTAATATGTTCTTTTACACCTTATCTCTAATGATCGGTACAGCGGGTTTGCCTCATGTGATCATGAGATTTTTTACTGTTCCATCAGTAAAAGCTGCAAGATCATCTGCAGGGTGGGCATTGGTTTTTATTGCAGTTCTCTATACAACAGCTCCTGCTGTTGCTGCCATGGCCAGGCTCAACTTAATGACCACTATTGACCAACCAGCAGAAGAAAATAATTTAGCATATAGTGATAGGCCATCATGGTTTAGGAATTGGGAAAAAACTGGGTTGCTACAATTTGAAGATAAAAATGGAGATGGCCTAATTGACTACACTGGTTCTAGTAACAATGAAATGGTGAAAGTTGATCGGGATATAATGGTTCTAGCAAACCCCGAAATAGCAGGGTTGCCTAATTGGGTAATAGCTTTGGTAGCGGCAGGTGGTCTCGCTGCTGCTTTATCTACTGCAGCGGGTCTTCTACTTGCTATTTCATCTTCTATTTCACATGATCTCTTAAAAGGTGTTTTTAAACCAGAGATATCAGAGCAAGATGAGCTAAGAGCGAGTAGGGTTGCAATGGCAGCATCAATCGCAGTTGCTGGTTATTTTGGTTTCAACCCACCTGATTTTGCTGCAGGTACAGTTGCTCTTGCTTTTGGTCTTGCCGCTTCATCCATTTTCCCTGCACTCATGATGGGTATCTTTTCTAGGACAATTAATAAAGAAGGTGCAATTGCAGGTATGTTAGCGGGAATAGGAGTTACGCTGCTATATGTCTTCCAACATAAGGGAATAATGTTTATTCAGTCAACAGCATTTTTAGGGAATATGGAACCAAACTGGTTCTTTGGCATTGAGCCTAATGCTTTTGGCGCAGTAGGCGCAGTTGTTAATTTTGTGGTTGCCTACCTTGTATCAAAGAAAACTCCAGAAATCCCAAGTGATGTAAAAGAATTGGTTGAAAGAATAAGATTACCCTAGATCAATAATCCATTTCCATTCCTCCACCGCCCATTCCCCCAGAGCGGCCAGAAAAATTACCACGGCCCCATTTCTTTTTTTGTTGTTTACCAAAATTATAATTTAATACTATGGAAGTATTTCGTTTTTGTCTTTGGCGTTCTGCATACATCAATTGAGTATATGTTTCTTGGGTAATAGAGTTTGTGACATCGGTTGATGTGTCTATTATGAATTTCCCAGTATCAAAAAGGTCATTTACTTTCAGCGTAACTGATAATTTATTTTTTAGAAACGATTTTTGAATTCCAAGGTTGACGCGATAATTACTAGGGATGGTCCCAGTTGTTATTTTCATTTTCCCACGTCCATTTCCTGATAGTTCAATTCGGGCAATGGTTGGAATGTTTAGTGTGAGCCGACCACCCAATCCCATGCCTCTTGAGTTACCATTAAAATCTGCTTCGCCTTGATCTGATATTTTAGAGTTCCAACTATAACCCCAGATCATGATGCTTGCCAGAGGCATTGG
>NHCZ02000030.1 GCA_002167345.2 bacterium TMED46
ATGGGGTGATTATTTATCCTGCATCAAACAATGTACTCATCTATGCTTCTTTAGCGGCAGAAATTACGTCTACTGGTATCCATGTAGGCAGAGGAATGGGATTCCATTATCATGCAGATGGTCACAGTTTTAATGGGAATGGGATAAATCTTTATAACATTAGTGACTACGTAGGTCATTCCCACCCTCCAATCATTGGATTTGTTTTTGATGGTATTGCTATCTTTGGAAAACATGAAATCGATTATGCTGACATGGATGGTTCATCTGATGAACTAGACGAATATGGTGGTCACACGCATGATGATTATGGATATCATTACCATGCATATTCAGATGAAGTCACACAACAAAATGGACCAAATTCATTTACGTTCCAGCAAAATTTTCTGCAACGCGGAGCATTTAAGGGTTTAATAAATGATGTTCCAGGCTTTTTAAATGTAAACACCAATCAATTCATGGATAATGATATTAAGAGATATGTTGGTGGCTCTGGAACATCTCAATTAAGTGTGATCAATTCACAAAACCCTGCTTTACCTAGCTCTTATGGTCTTTTCCAAAATTTTCCAAATCCATTTAATCCATTCACAACATTACAGTATAAACTACCTCAAGATTCTTACGTAGATATTACCATCTATGATATGCTTGGGAATGTGGTAAATAATCTGGTTAATACCAATCAATCATCTGGCTACAAGTCATTACAATGGAATGCTACCAACAACCAAGGCGAAGCTGTATCTGCAGGAGTTTATCTATATAAGATTCAGGCAGGTGATTTTGCTGATACCAAGAAAATGGTTTTGTTGAAATAGCCTCATTAAAACTCTTAATACATTAGACCCCACATTAGTGGGGTTTTTTGTTTGTAGTATATTGGGTAGTTTTTAAGGGTGAAAAGGTTACTATTTATATTAATATGCTTATTTCCTATAACAATATCATGGCTTGAAGCAGAAGTGATTTTCGATTTCAAAAAGAATACATCTATCAGAGATTGGAGGATAGTAGATGATGGAGTGATGGGAGGTATTTCTGCTGGTCAATTAAGACTAGATGAGCAGGGGAATGGAATATTCTATGGATATGTCTCCCTTGAAAATTATGGTGGTTTTAGTTCGCTTAGGTTAAGAAAAAAAGTAGCTATTAATGGTTACAGCAAAATTTTGATCAAAGTTTACGGAGATAATAAAGTTTACCAATTAAGAGTAAGGTCTAGTTACAGAGATAGGCATGTGTATGTTAAAGATTTCTTTGCTAAAAGCGGTTGGCAAGAAATTGAAATTCCTCTAAGATCAATGGAACCACAGTTTCGCGGAAGAAAGCTAAGAATGGCAAATTTTAATAGTAATTCTATAATGGAATTTGGAATTTTGATTGGAAATAAGGTTGAGGAACAATTTTTGCTCAAAATCGATCATGTCATTCTTAAATAAAAATATATCATTAAAATAATAGTATACTGAATTCGTGCCTAGACACATAGGCTGCAATGTTTATAAGGACTGGTATTTAATATAGATGATAAAATATCTCACATTATTACTATCTATAACATCAACATGGTCTCAAAATGAAGATTGGGACATGGATATAATAGAAACATCACTTTTATCTTATAAGGTTGAATTATTCTCCAGTGGCTATGTAATACCATGGGGTATGTGCTTTTTACCTAATGGTGATCTGATTGTAAGTGATATAGTTGGCAAATTGTATAGAGTAGATCCCAAAAGTAAGGAGAAAGTATTGATCTCTGGTGTACCAAAAGTTTTTAATAAAGGTCAAGGTGGAATGCTTGATGTTGAGATACACCCAGAATTTGAGGAAAATAATCTAGTTTACTTTTCATTTAGTGACTTGAAGGGAAGAAAGTCATTTACAGCTATTGCAAGAGGTGTACTAAGATCAGATTCATTAGTTGATCTCGAAATAGTATATAAAGCACCAGACAAACTTTATTCGAGAAGTCCATATCACTTTGGTAGTAGGATATTATTTGATAATGAATTTTTATATTTTTCAATTGGTGATCGAGGTGAAATGAATGACGCGCAAGACCTGTCAAAACCCAATGGAAAAATTCATCGTATTCTAGATAATGGTGATATTCCTATGGATAACCCATTTTTAGATAATAATAATGATAAAAGTTCAATCTGGTGCTTCGGTAATAGGAATCCACAAGGACTAGCAATGAACATTGATGGGGATATTTGGGAGTTAGAACATGGCCCTAAAGGTGGTGACGAATTAAATATTATTAGAAAAGGTTATAATTATGGATGGCCCGTCATTACATACGGGATAAACTATAATGGTAGAAAAATATCTGATAAAACGCACATGGATGGGATGGAGCAGCCAGTATGGCATTGGACGCCTAGTATTGCAGTGTGTGGAATGAAATTTTATTATGGGGAATCATTCGGTCCCTGGAACGGGAATATTTTGGTCACATCCTTAAAATTTGAATATCTTGAGAGGGTAATTATTGATAATGACGTGAGGATAGGTAGTGAGATCATTTATGAGCCGGGAAGTAGAGTAAGAGACGTGGAAATTGGTCCTGATGGCGATATATATGTTGCACTAGAGAATCCTGGAAGAATTGTTAGATTAACTCAAATTATTAAATGAAAAACCTGATAAAAAGTTACTTTTATGACTTCATTATTTTAGGATAAAGAATATGATAGGCTGATAATGGAAACCATAAAAAATAATGAAAATCCGCTGTATAGTCTTTGCTTTAATATTTTAATTCCAGTCATGATCCTAAGAAATGGAAATAAATGGATCGATAGGATATTAACTCATTTTCAGGGAGTGGACCCGGTTTATAAAGATGAAAATACTTTTGATAGTTCCCCAATTGTCTTTTTTATTGCATTGCTCTTTCCAGTTATCTATTTCCTTTATGATTATTTAAATAGAAAGAATAAGAACTTAATATCTGTCTTAGGGTTCGTTAACATTTTACTAACCGGAGGGATAGGTGTTTTTGGTGCAAAATTTGCATTATCAAAAAATTGGTTCATATTGAAAGAGGCTTTATTACCATTTCTAATTGGGCTGATATTCATGATTATGAGTAAATATAGACAAAGTTCTTTCAATAGAATTTTACTTAATGATGCAATTTTTGATAATCATAAGATAAGTATATCAATTAAAGATGAAATGCGAAATGAGTTTGAAAAAATTGTAAAAAGGGCTGGTTATTATTTTACTTCAGGTTTTTTTATTAGTTGTATTATTCAATTTATCTTAGCCTCATTAATTGTGGTATCAAACCCTGGTGAACCTTCTTTTAATAAAGAGGTCTCAACAATGACATGGGTGAGTTACTTAGCGGTGTTAATACCTACGATATTAATTGTCGGGAAAGGATATTGGGGACTGATCTTAGGTATAGAAAAGATCACGGGTTTAAAAAAAGAAGAGTTCCTACGATCTTAAGATAGTTAGCACTTATTTTAAAACACGATTAGTTATTATCTTCTTAAGCGGTTACATATTCTATTCTCATATAGATTTCTGTTTCTTTTTAAAATAACTATCAGATATGGTTTAGATCAAAATCAAATAGAGGGGTAAAAGTATGGATACTACCTTAGCATTAACGATCATTGGTTTAGTTTTAAGCATAATTGGTATTGTTTTTATCGCAATCCCTAAAGTTGTAAATGAAAAGACCATGAGTGACCTTCCAAAAGAAGCAGTTGACATATCAGCTTGATTTCGCGCTGCAAATGGTGGTTTAGGGTTGGCATTGGGAATGGTGGCGATCTGCTGTAGAGGCTTACCACCAGAATATGCTCGCACGGTTCTATTGTCTTTAGGTACGGGGTTTATTCTAGTAAATCTTGCTTTACTGCCTGGAAAAATTAGAGGTTTTGGTGATGAACTTCTAATTCCGCCGATGGTTATTTTTGGAGTACTTACAATAATAGCATACTATACAGCATTAGCATAATTGTCAAATTTTGATAATGAAAGGATATCAATTATTAGTAAAATCTGATTGTTGTAGATTATTTTTGTGATTTTAGAATGTCCTAAATGGCCTTTCATTTAAATTAATTGCCTTCAGTGAAACGCCTTCTTTCATCTGAATATATGTTGATATTAGACCAGGAATCATAAAGAATAATAATCCTAAAACTAAAACGTACCATTCGTATGAAATTAGTATTGGGTTATACTTTGTAACTAAAAGACCGATGAAAAACCCGACTCCTGCGTTAAGATTCAGAGTTGTCTGGGTATATGTACAATTTTTAAAATTTCCATATAACATATTTTTGTCCTTTAATTTATTTCATACAATTTAGTCTAATATGGGTGATATTTACGCAATACTAACTGCGCTGTGCTGGTCTTCTGCTGTCATTTTATTTGACATTTCATCAAAAAAGTTTGAAGCATTAGAACTTAATGCAATTAAGAATCTAATTGGTGTCTTTGGGTTCTTTGTTACTATTTTATTTTTATCAATACCCGTCCCAGAATTTACGTCAGATGAAATACTAGTGCTTATGGTTAGCGGGCTCCTTGGTATTACCGTGGCTGATCTATTATTTTTAGAATCTTTGAAAAGAATAGGTTCAAGTATATCTGGATTGGTCTCCACCATATATACACCATCAATTTTTATTTTAGCATTTATTTTATTTAATGAAACTATTGCTTTCCAATCATATCTGGGTGGTTTTATTGTTATCAGCGGTATTGTGGTCACCGTTTATAAGGCACCTAGAAACATAACTAGAAATGATTTCATTATTGGTATTTGTTTTGGGGTTTTGGCTCAAGTTTTTACTGCTTTTTCAGTGTTGGTAGTGAAACCAATTCTAAGTGAGCATCCAATTCTATTTGTTGCTCTCTACAGATTCGGTGTAGGCCTTGTTGGTACAGCAATAATATGCGTTATTAAATATGGTATATACGTTCATATTCAGTCTTACAGAAAGGGTCTTGCAAACTTCCATTTAGTTTTAGGCTCTCTACTTGGAACCTATCTTTCAGTGATCTTTTGGCTGGCAGGATTTAAATATACTCTCGCAGGTCGGGCAGCTATCTATAATCAACTCTCAACTGTTCTCATTGTCATATTCGCAAGATTATTTCTAAATGAATCTTTAAATGCTAGAAAGATACTTGGCTTGGGATTGGCAATATTGGGTACCTTATTGGTAACAATGGTTAAACATAATTGAATAGAAAAGTATATACAATTAAAAAAGTACCATATTCACAGTCCAGTAAATTTCATAGATAATGAAGGTTTTAATTTTTACGGCAATTTTATCTTTTACAAATGCCCAAAACTTAATAGTAATTGATGGTCAAACTGGAGATCCAATACAAAATGTTAATGTATTTACAATGGCTGAGGGGACCACTACAGATAGACAGGGTTACTGCAATTTAGATATTTTTAATAAAAATGATGAGATCACTTTTTCAATGATCGGCTATAGTACTATGACATTACCATTCATTGAAATTTCAAAAGTAGTCCGTTTACAAAAAGAATCGATTCCTTTGGGTTTAGTAAACGTTATTGGTAAGAATAAAAAATCAAAAAGAAGATACAATAGACTAGAAAGAGATATCAGAAAAGTGCACCCCTTTGCAAAAACAACATCAAAGTTATTGGTTGAATATTCTTCCATAATAGATAGCCTCGAACAATATTCAGGGATAACACGATATTATAAAAAAAGAAAAATATTTTCCAAAATTGAAGATGATCTAATATCAAAATATGGTTATTCGATCAAAAGGTTAAAAAAACGTCAAGGACGAATTCTAATAAAGTTGATTGATAGAGAGAGCGGCAAAACATCCTATAATATTATAAAAGATTTCAGGAATGTTTTCAGTGCTGGATTTTGGCAATTGACTGCCAAAATTTTTGGTCATGATCTTCAAGCTACATATAACCGGAATAAGGGAGAGGATATTATGATCGAGTANATTATCAATAAAATTGAAAATGAAAAATTGAAATGATTCAAATAGTGCTCTAACAATATTCAAACATTGAATTTGTAATATCAATANATTNAAANGAGATAGTTTTAATGAAAACAACATTTAATAAATTAGTCGGAGAATCTAGAGAATCTCTAGAGATTATTGACTCGCATACCCTAAACACCATGATCGAGAATAAAGAAGATATGGCTATTATTGATGTGAATGATAAAGAAGAAACAGATAAGCGGGGTATGATCCAAGGAGCTTTTAATGTTTCTCTGGGTACGCTTTATTATAAGGCAGATCAAGAAGTACCAGAANATTTCAAAGATAATAGAATCCAAGATAGGGATAAAAAAGTCGTTGTGACTTGCGGATTAGGCTTATGTGCTGCAATAGGAGGAAAATTATTAAAAGATATGGGTTTTAAAGATGTAGTTTTACTTGAAGGCGGCGTTGAAAAATGGCGCGAAGATGGTTATGAACTAGAAAAGTAATTTAAATCATATTACTTAATGATCNAACCCCACGTTAGTGGGGTTTTTTTGTTTATGAGATGATGAGTAGATTAGCATGTGATTAAATCATATAAGCAAATAATTGTATTTTTCGTTAAAAGTGCTAAAAAAAATGCAAACTCTAAGGAAATTGATTTTAATGAAGAAATGTCAATTAAAATNCATTAGNCTGTCTTACCACTTATAATTTTTTATATTTTAGTCNCGTTGATCAATTTTATTGCACCTACCATTATAATGGCGGAAATATATCTATCTATACTTGTTTTTCNCATCATTAGAGCCTTCAATCATTATTTTGGATGGATAAAAATNATTAAAAAGGACTGATTCTGAATTCNTTGAAAATTTGGTTTTTAGATTANAAGGTAGATTNGAATTTGATAAAAATTGTTTTGAGTTATATACGAGTAGCTATTTCATTTTCATGTTTATATGCACAGGAATGGGAAGAATCCTTTATTGCTGGAAATTTTGATGTTAATGGAGAGTTTATGGGGGGGTCCGAGGTATTACATATATTTCCTCATAANAATAAACTGTTTGCTTCAGTTGGATACTGGCAAGATGAGAATAATATCTGGTATGGAGGNAGTGATCTTAATATNGGATGGTCTCAAATAATATGTNTGGATAGCGAGATTGATAGTTGGAAGGTTGATCTTGATATGGGNTATAATTATTTACGACCAGAGATTCTAAAGCAGGTTATCTTCACTAAAGATCTTAATGGCACTTCACTTGATGTACCTGATACGTTGCTTATTGCTGGTGCTTATTCTCCCAATTATGTAACTGGAATAGTGTCTGCTGATATTTTCATTCGAGATGATGAAGCTGGTTCATGGAGTCAAATTTTGGTTTATGAAGGCAGTATTTCTTCCGATGAAAGTTATTCCATGCGTGATATCGAAATATATACCGATCAGGTAACGGGTATTGAAAACTTGATTATTTCCGTAGGCACACAGGGAATATTTTCTGGAAAATATAACCCAAATATAGATGGTAAGATTGAAATAGGATCAGTGCCAGAAGTTGGGCCCTTAGGTGTTCGTTCATTGGGAATTACAATTGCTAATAATTTTCTTTATTTTTCTTCAGGAAGTAAATTATTCAAGAGGGAGGATGGATTTGATCCAAGTTATGAGGTTGTACATAATTTTAATGACCTAAGCTCATACATAAATCCTGCTGTNGGTGGAATAAGAGGTCTCTCAACAATCTCAAACCCATCAGGGNCAGATGAGTCATTGATATTGATGTGGTGTCCTGACG
Source organism: bacterium TMED46 (assembly GCA_002167345.2). Classification (GTDB taxonomy): domain Bacteria; phylum Fidelibacterota; class Marinisomatia; order Marinisomatales; family UBA1611; genus CACEUX01. Next base: position 7,794 of record NHCZ02000030.1, read on the forward strand.
GGCAATCCAAGGGTACGATATTTCGACTAGATCCGAATGGGTCCCAGGAATTCGACAGGGTATATGAAACAAAAACTTCATTGTTGGTTGAGGATTATTTACCTGGAGAAACCGTCAATTATATACTCGGAGCCTACAATGAATTTTATTTATTCACCGATCCTGTGACAGATATGGATCTTACCGTCATCGGTATAGAATCTTTACTGCAAGAAAATATATACCCTTCATGGAATAGTTTTTATGCTGGTGGGATCATTATTNTTAGAGANAATAACGGAGAATATGAGCTTCAAGAGATAAATGGAGANATTGACTTTGATGACAATCCTTTAGTNTCNGTTAGGTGTTTTACTGAATCACCGTTCGAAAATGAAAGTGCAATGTATTTTGGTGGTTTTGATCCAAATGGACATACCTCAACTAATAATGCTTGGATCTATAAAAAAATATGGAATACTTTAGATACAGGGACTAATTCATCACAGNCANCTAGNGACTTTATGGTACANGATAATTATCCTAATCCTTTTAATCCATCAACAAANATCCCATATACAATATTGATAGAAAATTTTATAAGTATAACAATATATGATCTTAATGGAATTAGAATAAAGTCATTAATAAATAAATATAGTCATGCTGGAAATCATACTGTTAAATGGAATGGTAAAGATGAAAAGGGCATATTTGTTTCAGCNGGGGTATACTTTTATAGTATCGAAGCAGGAAACTNGAGACAGACCAAAAAAATGATTTTACTCAAATGANTTGAACTTTTATGAAAATTTCATTTTGATANTGTGAGTGTTTTTTTGTTAATTGGTTATGTAATTTTCCATTCAATTAACATTAAGGTTATAATATGAAGAAAATGTTTATAGTCCTCTCCGCAGTATTGTTGTTTAGTGCTTGCGCAACTCACAGTCACACAATTGGTGAAGGACCTACTACAGGTTTGACTGAAACAAAAAGACAGTATTATGCACTTTATGGTCTGGTTCCCTTGAATAAGGTCGATACCAATGAAATGGTTGGGGATGCGACAAATTATCGTTTAGAAACCGGTGCGCAACCAGTTGACATCGCAATAGGTGCTGTTGGAGGTTCACTTACATTAACAAGTAGAACAGTTAAGGTAACAAAGTAGAATTACATTCTAGTTNNTTTATTAAAAGCCCCACATTCGTGGGGTTTTTATGTTTANTGCCTGATGGNTATTTTTAGGTTCAAAATAATTATAGGTNAAATATGTCTTTGAAGTTCTTAGTTAAACTATCCCATTTCATAACTATGATGTTTGGTATAGCCTTAGGTATGACACTTTGTATTTTATATCAGTTCAATGTCAATATGNTTATTATCGNACTATCGCCGCTCATCCTTGTAATAATTCTTATTAGTTCTTGTTTAAGAGGCTACACTCTGATTATTTGGAGTAAGAATGATTACAATGCAAAGNTTTTTAATNATTAAGGTCGTACGGGTAGATATGTTTAATTATATAAGAATATTCTTTATCACGTTGCTTTCTTTAAATGTTTTACTCGTTTGNGAAGATCCAATTAATGCTCCACTCAATAAGCTTGAAGCAGAAATACAAAAAGAAAAGTACTTTGAAGGCCACAGATCAAAGATTCTGGCTAATAGAACTGAAGAAATGGAAAAGAATCTTATTATGATNCAAGATAAAGAGATGAAATTTNATCTTCAATTCTTTGGAACTAAGCCTAAAAGTGGATGGGCATTATATTTTTCTTTGCATGGTGGAGGCGGTGTCCCTGATTCACTTAATGAGAGCCAGTGGAATAGGCATAAGACATTATACACCATTAAAGAGGGTGCTTTATTAGTACCACGTTCACCAACAAATACATGGAATATGTGGCATCAAGATCATATTGATATGTTCTTTGATAGACTTATTCAAAATATGATAGTATTCCATAATGTAGACCCAAATAGAATATACCTCATGGGCTATTCTGCTGGTGGTGATGGAGTATACCAACTCGCACCCAGAATGGCAGATAGATTCGCAGCAGCAGCAATGATGGCAGGCCATCCCAATGAAACCTCCCCAATTGGACTAAGAAATATAGCATTTACAATACATATGGGGGAAAACGACTCTGCTTATGACCGCAANAACGTTGCTATTGATTGGGGCAAACAATTAAAAGATTCTAAGAGAAAATGATAAAAACGGATATTCTCATTTGGTTAAGATACATCAAGATAAAGGTCACTGGATGGGTGGGCTAGATTCATCAGCAATATCTTGGATATCAGCATTTGATCGTAACCCATTTCCAAAGAGAGTTGTGTGGAAGCAAGATGATGTAACTCACAATAGATTTTATTGGTTAGCTGTTGATAAACCTGATTCGAATGCCATTTTAATAGCAAATATCAATAAGCAAACNGTAAATATAGAAAAAACAACGGTTAAGGATTTTATCATTNGGTTGAATGATCATCTTGTAGATATGGATAAAAGGGTNATAGTTAGATATCTTGGGGAAGAGATTTTTAATGGAATTGTACCCAGAAGCACTATGGTCATATCAAGCTCTATTGAAGAATACGGTGACCCAGAGTCCGTTTATTTTGGTGAAATACCTATTTCACTTAAGCTCAATGAATAATCAGATAATTTTCAGTTAATCTTTTTTATAGTCCTTAGTGGTATGCTTACGAAAATGATCTGGTCATATACAAGAGGGTAGTGAACAACATAAATGACCAATTTATTAATTTTCTTATTATTTAGTGGTTTCAGTTATGCAGAAATGCTCTACATAGTTGAAGGGGATATCAACAGGGTGGTTTCTACTGATATAATAGAAATAAGGAATTGTCCCGATTATGTTGATTCATGTTTATATGTCTGCAGTGATGGGGTCAATAACCCATGTCATCCTGCAGACCTATATTCAATTGCTATTGATACTAGCGAGAGTGGAGAAAGTTCAGAAGGATCTCGATATAGAATATATTTTCCGTGGGAATATGATGGAATGACAGCAGATAAATTTATTGTCACCGCATCTTGGCCTTGTTTAAGTCCCACAGCTGTCTATGCTAGTGGAAATTATGCATACTGGGATATATATGGGAATGATGCATGCCCCGGTACNGTACAAGGGTCTGTTTGGTATGGTGATGATTGTGAAGATGAGTCTGGTAATATAGGTTCAGAAAATTGTAAAGAATTAATTGGNAGATTTTGNTTTGTATCAGGTGATACTCTTAATTGGCCAGAAAATTCAGATCAAAATATAAGTACTGATATATGTGATGCCTGCTGGATGTCAGCTCCTGCATGGAGTTATTATGACTCTCTATTATACTCTGATAGTCTTCTATCACCTGGAGATTGTGATGTATATGATCATTGCCACCACAGCGCAGCTGATACTGTTTTATGCGGTGTAGGTTATCTGGATGAAATAGATACTGCCTCTGTAAATGTAGATCAAAAAGATATTTTATTAGAGGGCTACTCTGTTACGAATTACCCTAATCCCTTTAACCCATCAACAAATATTCTGTTTTCAACACCAGAACAAGGTGACATAACTATAATAATATATGATGTTAATGGCAATAGAGTAAGGTTGCTTCTTAATGAATTTAAAACTGCTGGTAGCTACAAAATTAATTGGGATGGAAAGAATGAAAATGGGTTTTTGATCTCTGGAGGATTATATATATGTACTATTACATACGGGGATATCGTTCAAACTAAAAAAATGATATTATTAAAGTAAAATGTGTGAATTAGATAAAAAATCCTCCAACGTAATTGAGGGTTGTATTTATCTATCATAAGGTGAGTAGATTTTATTATGAAAAATAAAGATAAAGTGCCTACTAAAGATCTTTCTGAGGAAAATGTACGGNAGGCATANAGTACCATACAGAAATGGATAAAAACAATTCCCAGTACATTGGCTGATNTAAAANAAAATGGAACTNAGGAAGATCTTCGTAATTATCAGATACAGATCAAGATGGTTTTGAATAANCTTGAAGAAATTCAAACTGATATGGATAATGGTAATGAATCAGNTTGATTCAAAATAGAGACTATTTCCAATGTGCTTCTTAAAAATACTTAAAATAAAACAATAGTCCGTTGATGATATGGTATTGAGGTCTATAAAAGTAACAGGGGCTATTATTCAGAAGGATAACAAGTTTTTAATTGGGAGAAGAGGACCAAATGAAAAATCGCCAGGTTTATGGGAATTTCCTGGTGGTAAGATCGAAAATGGAGAGTCACCTCAAGAATGTATAAAGAGGGAGTTAAAAGAGGAGCTAAATATTGATGCTGATATAGGTGAGCTTTATTCAAGATATAAATATGATTATCCTCATATCTCATATGAATTATTTTTCTTTAAAGTTGTAAGGTATTCAGGAGAAATGGCAATATCAGTTCATGATAGACTGATTTGGGAAAAATTAGAAAATTTTCATAAATATAATTTTTTACCAGGTGATGGTCCAGTCATTGAAGAATTGAACAATGCAGCTTAAAGTTCATAACATCATCTATTTTCTAAAAAATTATCATTTTATTCAATTATAAATACAATCATGATAAGGATCATCATTAGCTTACTAGCCTTCTCAAACTCCCTTTTAGCAGAGTGTTCAGATCTTGATTCCTTAGATTGTCTAGAATACCCAGATTTCTGCAGCTGGAATCAAGAAATTGGAGAATGCCAAGATATTTCATCAGATACATCCATATTTGATTATGATTGTATACCGTTTAATGAATTTGATCCAATTCCATTTAATACTACTGATTATGCAAATATGTGTATAGAACATGTTGGTATTCCACCTACGGTAGATTGTGGGGAGGGAGTACCAATACCTATATATGTTAATGGTATATCTGTTGCTGAAGATCAACCTATTGGAGGGTGTGATCACACAGACTTTAAGGGTGGTTGTTTTATTGGGTCAAGAGTTGGCAGACTTGAGGGTAGTAATATTTTAGGACAACCAATGCCAGAAGTTGTTTGGGTATATTTTTGCCGATCCGCAGGACAAGAATATTTCAACCTTTATGATATTGTATCAGTGCAAATGATCGGGTATAATACAGAAACAGGTGCCACATGTTTTTTTGAATCACCGGATGCTATCGGTGATATGACACAAGCAGAATATTTGGAATTTGATGGAAATGGATTTTTAGATGGTGAATTACCAGGCTATGGATCATCTGAGTTCGATCAAGCATGGCATTCACCAGCAGTTTCTCAGACAAATTGTATTTCATGTCACACGAGTGATCCCTTTATACATGACCCGTGGATTGATGGGGCTAGATTGCCCAGCGATACATCTCAACCTGTTGTCCCAAATTTAGCCACCCCGAATCTGCCTTATTTTGCTGTTGGTGGATATGGTAGTGAGTGGGATAATCGGAGTATTCATATAGAGGGTAACCAATGTCTGAGTTGCCATAGATCGAATATGATTCTTGCCTATGAGAATTTTGATGCCTTAGGTCATCTCTTGGTCAATGAGTTCATGCCACCGGATTCTCCTGGATCACTTTCAGAAGATTACTATGAACTTATTCAATGCTGGATAAATGGACCTGAGAATACGGATGGATGCGATTGGATCATTCCTCCAGGAGGAGATTGCGAGAGCCAAATTCTATCACTAAGTGATGACATTATACCCGATGAAGTTTCTTTGTATCAAAACTATCCAAACCCATTTAATCCGTTCACCAACATAGAATATGAAATACGTAATAAAACTTTCGTTAGATTAACTATCTATGATATAACCGGAAATGTTGTGAGAAATATGGTTAGTCAATATCAATCTCCTGGTCCTAAGTCAGTTCGATGGAATGCTTCTAATAATAAAGGGCAAACTGTTGCCTCAGGAGTGTATTTTTATAGCATAAGAGCAGGTGATTTAATAAAGACTAATAAAATGAGTCTTATTAAATAATTCCCATTGATTGATTACAATAATTATAAATATATTTCAGTATGAGAATAACATTAATACTTACTACAATTGGTGCTGCAGCTGGTTTTGCTTATGCGTCTGTCTTAGGTTGTGATACAGTATGCTCCTTTGCATCTTCATCGCTTAATACTACTGCTTATGGTGCTTTCGCAGGCTTAGTTCTCGCATTTCCAATTAACAAAAAAATTAAGAAAAAGTAACTCCAACCTGAACATAGTAACTTATGCCAGGTCGATTATTAAAATCTTAAACATTCAACCCCACAAATTTGTGGGGTTTTTTGTTCATGAAATGACTTAAAAACTTTTAAATAGGAAAGGTATTTCAAAAGAATAGCCTTAAAAATAGGTATGTAATTAAAGGTCACTTTTTTTAGGATATCTATTGTATTTAAAAATATGCTGTGTACATTTACCCCCTCTTAATTATAAAATTGAGTTTTGTTATAACATTTCAATCAGATAAATAAGAGTAGTAACAATTAAACTAAGATAGGATACATAAAGTAATGAGTGATGTAAAAGAAGGAACCGTAAAGTGGTTCAACGATTCAAAGGGATATGGGTTTTTAACACCAAATGATGGTGGGAAGGATCTTTTTGTTCACATGAGTGAAATTCAAATGGACGGCTTTAAAACACTTAAAGAAGGTCAGCAAGTTGATTTTGAAGAAGGGATGACAGACAAGGGTCCATGTGCAACAAAGGTAATCCCAAAATAAACCTTTTAATTCTCTATATGAAAAATATTTATTCAAATTATTATTAAGGGATTTCGTAGCATGCAAGAAGAAGAAATATATGATGATATAAGGCTAACNAAGAGAAAGACCATTACAAATGGTGCTAAGTATGATTTTTATATTTATGATATGATGGCTTTAGAAAAAGAGTTCTCTAATAAAAAGTTTGGCAAAGGTGAAACTGTAATAAGTCAAATAAAGAATTATAAACTAATGGATGATGAGACNGGAGANATGCTTGATGTCAAACTCAAGTGTTCTAANAAGATAGATGATGCGATGGACGGNTTTGATCCAGAAGAGAGTAAAGAAATATTTGATAAGTGTCTAANGGTNCTTGAAGAAAGAGGATTAGTTAAAGATTGATTTNATCAATAGTAACTAAGAATATTATTATGGAAACTGGAAAAGTAAAATTTTACAATAAAGAAAANAAATATGGTTTTATTACAGGTGATGATGGAAAGGATTATTTTTTCCATTCCTCANGCGTTTCTAATGAATTATATGTTCAGGATGGTGATAAAGTAGANTTCAAAGTTGTNGANGGCGATAGAGGTAAAAAAGCAGTCGATATATCACCTGCATANGNACCAATNAAATAAANAACAAAAAACCCCACNNNNGTGGGGTTTTTTGTTTAANGGATATCTNATCTAANGGNNNNATGANAATAGANATNTANAATNTTTAGAATAATNCTNTTTNTCAAAACANNATCNAATAATAACANTTCTATAATTTGGAGGATTATAAAATCATGACTATTCAAGATCTNGGAAGCCTNGGTGANCTNATTGCNGCCGTNGCAACAGTTTTAACNTTAGGNTANCTAGCTNTTCANTTGAGGCANAATACTAAAGCTTTANGNTCNCAAACATTNCAACAAAGCAGTATGGATATGAGTTTAACTGCAAATGCAATTTCCAGTGATAATGNACTNGCATCNATTATTATTAAATCNAANGAGAGTNTTGCAANNTTAGACCCTACGGAAAGACTAAGGTTNCATTTNTGGATGCTAGTGGCAATCCGTCGNTTTGANGCAATTTATGTACAGGCAGANTATGGTTCNATTGACNTAATTCGNATTGAAGGATTTGAGCGATCNATTATCTCATTNTTAGCCGATGGGGGTGCTGCAGAGTGGTGGGCTACAACAAAANGTGCATTNAGTACAGATTTTGTTNCTTACGNTGATAATAAACTAGANACNGGNAATTTCAGTAAATCTGTACANCCNACTAGTACATGATCTAAAGGGGGAAATAACACACAGTATTTGAAAGCAATATTGTGATAAAAATTAAGGACATCGTTATTGGNCCTAGATATACNCTACCAGTCATATTAAAAAAAGAACGTTGAAAAATAGGNAGGACNAGCATTATGGGTACAATTCCAAACAGGAGATTGACATATAACCAACCTGCNTTCCAGAAAACAGTACCTGTAAAAAAGAAGGTCNTATATTGAATCAGTAAAATGATCATCAGACCTGAAGCTGTAGCTAGTGATGAAAATAAAANACTTTTTANTTNCCCANAGCNCTNTAGTCTGAGNGCAGAGTTAACNCTNATGGAATTAGAGAAAAAGAAAATNAAGAACAANGGTAAGTATATNGGNAAGAGAAGTAGCGTCTCTGGCCTAAAGGTGCGAACTGCAATAAAAATAAATCTATAGTCAACATGAAATAAGTANTATATGAGATTGATCAATCCAAAATAAAAGACAAAGATTNTTAGACCTAAATAAAANGTTTTNAAGAGTTCANNTTTTGTGATAGATAGGCCCCANNNTGATGGAAATCCTTTACTGGTTTTNTCAAATAATAGATAACTACCAAAGAATAANAATAATCCTAACAGACCATTGAATATTGCCCATAGCATCACAGCATTNTTCATTCTTTGGGGNAAAAACCANGTTTGGTTTCTTCCAGATGCTTCTGCAAANAGAGTTTTTGATAGTTCNGATAGAGGAATATATGATATACAAGCCATGATTGAACTAAATATGACCATGGACCAAAAAATATAGTTTCCCCANCCTTTNGGCTTTGGGATTTCTTTTGGTATAGGATTTACTAAAGTTGAAAAATAAGGCAATCNNAGTAGGTATNGGGCTNCGGGAATAATGAGTAGAAAACTGGATATCAACGTAANCAGGGTCATGAATTCTTTCCAAAACCAAACTTGATCATTTGCAGGAAGNGTATCATNCATCTCAAAACTTTTTAANAAGAAGTTTATCTGATTTGTCAAAGCNTCAATTGAATATGGTTGGAAAGGGTGAAGTAACTTCTCATTGTATACTATGCTTAATGACCGGTCAGACAAATGGCCATAATATTCACCAATGTGAACACTGTCTATAGGCTCTATTCCCTTATTCTGGTGGTTGATGATCCTTAACATCTCTGGCGCAATACTCATATCACCATGACCCAATTCATTCTGCCATGCGCCTTCATCATAAAGTGCGTAGCTGATTCCTACATTTGAACGGATCTTCTCGATATCCTTACGTTTAAATCCCATCCTTATCATACCTGAAACAAATACAGAGTGTAATTTGCTTACGGTTGATGTTTTTATGGCTTGTTCTCCAAAGTATTGGGCACCTCGGATAGCGGCTAGACCTCCAGCTGAATGTCCTGTAGCGCCAATTCTATCTTTATCGATATAATTTAGAACGGATGTATTATAGATATAGTCTACAATAGCAAACATTCCATAGCCTTCTTTTGT
>NHCZ02000031.1 GCA_002167345.2 bacterium TMED46
CTCCGGATTTATATAAATGTTCAAAGTTTGTTTAAGGCTGTCTAAAATTAACTCAGAAACTTGAAACGCTTTCTGTTTATAAAGCCTTTGATATATTTCATCATAACACTCAGACAGTGTTTTTTGTGAGCCCTTTTTATACTTGTTGATTATTTTAAAGAGATGAAAGCGGTCCGCCGCCTTAATTGGCCCCACAATGTGATTACGGGATGAAAATAGAGGTGTTTCTAATTCTTTAATAAGCCGCCCTTTTTTAACGTTTTCCAAAGTTCTTGTATAATTTGATGTGTCTGGAGTAAGGTTTTTACCCTGTGAAACTTCTCTTTTTAATGTTTTTCCAACTTCCTTAATAAGTGTGGTATAGTGATTAACAGACAACTCCTCTTCGTTTCTAATAAAAGAACCTTTGTTGGTTATGTAGTAAGACCGAACAGCCTCCTTTGTTATTTGAATGGTTTTTTCGGACTCGCTATTTAAAAAAGAAGAAATGACCAGGGCCCTGTAAAAATCATCTCGCTTTTTTATAAGAGACTCGTCATTGTTAAAGCCAGCACCCACAGCAGCTTCGTAAAGAACGGTATTATCAACCCAGGCCTCTATAAGAGTGGGTAGGGTGTTGTTATTAAGGCTAAAAAAAGAGAAAACAGAATCTATGTTTCGCGATGTTAGTTTTCGATCATCAACTCGCGCAATCACCGCACCCCTTGTGCTTTGCCCGCTGTCGCAGGAACAAATAAACAGGGCGCAGAATAGAAGAAGAGAGTACATCAAAACTATAATTAATTTAATCCACTACTAGGTCATCAAACAATTTAACAAAGAAAAAAAGCGCCTCAAGGCCCAGGCTGTTATTTTTTAGGTATAAAACAACCACAAACTCAGTTTTTGAACGCTTTTGAAAACGAATCCTGTCAACATCTTTATGGGTGAAACAAGCCACTTCCTTAAAAAAGCTATCAGCGCTTTCTAAGCCCTCAAGAGAGTCTATAAAAACCTCCACCTTACCATTGTTAGAATAAATTTTATCAACAGGTGTTGCAGAAAACAAAACTCTCAAACGAGCAACAACAAGAAGTTCTTTTGTTTTTTTGGGCAAAGGCCCAAATATTTCCAAAATTTCTTTTTCAATTTTGCCTAATTCTTTTAGGTCTTTTGCACAAGAAATTCTATAGTAGTAGTCTATCCTAAAAGAGGGGTCTTCAATATAGTCCTCGGGGATTTCCAGGTTTTTATTTGTTTTAATAACAGGTGGTGCTTTTGTTGTTTGGTTTGAACCTTGGGACCTTTCAACCTCTAGGGTCAAAAGGTCACAATACATTTGAAAACCAATAGCGGAAATGTGTCCACTTTGTCTGTGTCCAAAAAGACTTCCGGCCCCCCTAATTTCTAGGTCGCTCATTGAAATGTTGTAACCAGACCCAAGGGCTGTGTTTTTTTCTAGTGTTCGCAACCTCTCCTGAGCTGGTTTGTCTAGTTTCTTTTTTGGGACCAGAAGTAGGCAGCTGGCTTGACGCCCACCTCTTCCAACACGACCACGAATTTGGTAAAGCTGTGCAAGACCAAAGTTTTGTGCGTCTTTTACTATGATTGTATTTGCGTTTGTAACATCTAACCCAGACTCTATAATTGTTGTACAAACTAAAATATCCACTTCAGCATTAAAAAACCCCAAAACAGTTCTCTCAAGTTCTCTTGGGGGCATCTTTCCACTTGCCCCAGCAACAACGTGATTTTTAAACCTTTTCCCTATTTTGTCCACCATAGAAGGAATTGAACCAATGTCATTGTTTAAAAAATAAACTTGGCCGTTTCGGGCAAGCTCAGTTTCAATTCTTATAAAAATAGTAGACCAGCTAAAATACTTAACTGATGTAAAAATTGGTCGCCTAGAGCGAGGAGGGGTTTTTATTGTGCTAATGTTTTTAAGTCCAACCAAAGACTGTTGTAGGGTTCTAGGTATTGGAGTTGCGGTAAGGGAAAGAACATCGGTTCTCTCTTTTATCAGTCGAACCTGCTCTTTGTTTTTTACACCAAAACGGTGCTCCTCATCAACTATCAACAACCCAAGTTTTGGCACTTTAACATCTTTTGATAGAATCCGATGTGTTCCAATTAAAACATCAATATCGCCAGACCTTAGTTTGTTAATGGTTTGGGTTTGTTCTTTTTTTGATTTAAAGCGAGACAAGAGAGCTATTTTTATTCCTAGCGAACCAAGCCTTTCCTGGCAGGTTATGTAGTGCTGGTCGGCAAGAATTGTTGTTGGGCACAAAACAATTGAAACCCTATCTGACAAAAAGACTTTAAAAATTGCACGAATTGCGACCTCTGTTTTTCCAAAACCAACGTCACCACAAACAAGTCTGTCCATCGGTTCTTTTTTGTCAAGGTCAGAAAGCACCTCTTTAATGGCTCTTCTTTGATCCGCCGTTTCGACAAAACTAAAAGACCTTGACGGTTCACCATCAAGCTCGTTTTCTGGGGCATAAGAAAAGCCTCGATCCACATTCTTATTGGAGTAAAGATTTATTAGGTCTTGTGCAATTTCTGCAATGGCCTTTCTGGTCCTTACAACCTCTCTTTTCCATTTCTTAGAACCGATCTGCGAAAGCGGTGGCTTCTTTCTAGAGCCAATATATTTGTGAACCAAAGACAACTGGTCCAGAGATACAAAAACACGTGTATTGTTTTTGTACTCAACTTCTACAGCCTCCCTACCATCTTCTTTTTTAGAAACAACCCCTCGGTAAATACCAACGCCAAACCTTCTATGAACCAGGTGCTCCCCAACAACCATTTTAGATATGGACCCCCTGCTTAAACTTTGGTCCTGTTGCGTGCGGGCGTTGTCCCACCTTGTTTTGTGGGTGTGTGTGAAAAAAAGGTCGTTTTCGGATAAAACGAACACCCCTAGCGTTGTTGAAAAAAAGCCAGTCTGAATCTTTCCTTCTAAAAGCTCAAATCCGCCAAGGCTGAGCTGAGAGGTCTCCCCTATCTTATCCCCGCTCCCAATATAATAGCGTTTGGCGAAGGGCGCACTAGATTCCAAAACCTCTTCTATCCGGAGTTCTTCTGTTGGTTGTTTTGGTTTTACGACACCCATTTGTAGGTTCTCTGTTTCCGCCGCCCCTTCTTTGTGTATTGAAATAAGCCCGTCATCTTTTGACACCAAAAGGCGTTCTGTTTTTGGAAAAAGACCTATAAGGCTTGTATTATTAGCAACTTGTGAAACACCAACTTCTTCAAAAAGTATCTTATTCTGTTTCTTTTTTGGTAGTTGGGACTCTGGGTCAAAGAGGGAGATTTGGCCAACCAAGCCGTAGTCAAAAGACACCCGAAAAGGTGTTTTAAAGTGCAGTGGAAACACATCTATAATGTCACCACGAGTTGTAAACGTGCCCGCCTCTAAAACAATTAGTGTTCGTTTGTATCCAATAGTAATCAGTTTGTCAATTAGGACCTCTCTATCAAGTTCCTCCCCTGTGCGAATCGCAAAGCGCTCTATTTTTTTTGACAAACCGCTCTCAAAACATTTGTCTATAAAAGAGCTCTTCATGCCGATACAACACGTAGGCCTGTTTGAGGACAGTTCTATAATTGCTTCTTTTCTAAACCGGAGCGTATCTGTACCAAATCCCGGCACTCGCTCAAGAGGTTTTTCTGTTGGAAAATAAACAAAAGAACCTAGCTCGCTATCTAAACACAAACTATAAAGAGCAAAAGCCTCATCCTCCGATGGTAGCTCAACCAAAGCTGTATTATTAATTGTGTTTAAATACTCATAAAGGAGTAGGCCTATAGAGGGTTTCGTAAGCCCGGATATTTTAACACCGCCAGAAAGGTTGTTCAGTACTTGTTTTGGGAAAACCATTAGTGTTTCACGTGAAACCCTAGGCCTTTGAAAGGTGTATTCCCAACACGGACATATCTGCGGGGGTGATTCCAGAAACCCTCATTGCCTGACCCATGTTTTCTGGGCGGACAAAAGAAAGCTTTTCGATTGCCTCTTTTGATAAACCGGGGATAGAAAAATAATCTACGTCTTTAGATATTGAAACAGACTGGCTTTTTTTCATAGACCGGATCTCTTTTATGTGCCTCTCAATATAACCCCTGTATTTAATCTCTGACTCAATATCAAACAAAACCTCCTTCTTTTGCCAAGGCTCAAGGCAGCCCTCTAAAAGAGTTGCTTTTTTGGGGAGGTCAAAAATAGAGACCTCTGGCCTTTTTAGAGCTTCGCGGGCAGGTGTCTGCTGCTTCAGGCTAGAAACACCAAGGAGGTCTTTGGGTTGCAAAGACAGCTTTCCCAGAGACAGAGAAAGTCCTTCTTTTTGTCTTAAAACATTTTCCATGGTCTCAAGTCGGTCTTTTCCGAGAAACGACTTTGTTTTTGCTATACTAAAAAGCCTGTCACAAGAGTTATAAAACCTCAATAGGAGCCTGTATTCAGCCCTCGAGGTAAACATACGATATGGCTCTAGCGCATCCTTTGTTATAAGGTCATCGATCATAACCCCTATATATGAGGAATCTCTTGTTAACACCAAAGGTTCTCCATCACCCCCTGAAAGAGCAGCGTTTATACCACAGACCAATCCTTGGGCGGCTGCCTCCTCATACCCGGATGTACCATTCATCTGTCCTGCAAAGTACAGTCCTTTAAGGTCTTTTGTTTCCAGGGTTGTCCTGAGTTGTGATGGTGGGAAGTAATCATACTCTATTGCATAGCCTGGCCTAAAAAAATCGACCTTTTCTAGGCCTTCAATTTGTCTAAGTGCGGCTACCTGTGTTTCTTCTGGGAGGCTTGTGGAAAATCCATTGAGGTAAATTTGATCTGAGTTGGCCCACTCAGGCTCTAAGAACAAGATGTGTGAGTCCCTGTCTTTAAACCGACTAACCTTATCTTCAATTGATGGGCAATATCTAGGTCCCACCCCCCCAATGTCTCCTAAAAACATAGGAGACCTGTCCTGATTGTTTTGAATGATATCATGGGCCTTCTTGTTTGTTTTAAGCGTGTGGCACGGGGTGTTGGGAGGGTTAAAGTTTTTGGTTGAATAAGAAAAGGGAACAGGGTCTTTATCTCCGCTTGCTAAAACAGCCCTATCCCAATTAACAGTGCTTTTATCTAGTCGCGGTGGGGTTCCAGTTTTAAGCCTAGAAGAATTAAAACCCATCGATTCGAGACTTTCTGTGAGACCCTCTGATTGTTCCTCCCCCATTCGCCCTGCTTTAATTTTTCTCTCACCAATATGAATTGTGCCCGAAAGAAAAGTTCCTGCCGTTATTATCACAGAGTTAGCTTTAATTTTGGTCTTATCTCTTAACACCACAGCCTTAACCCTTCCTCCAGACTCAACAATTGCGACAACCTCTCCTTGGCATAGCTCTATATTGCTATTTTTAATGCTCTTTCTTACAAGAGACTCATATGCCCTTTTGTCAACCTGTGCCCTTGGAGACCAAACCGCTCGCCCCTTCTTTTTATTCAACACCTTGAATTGAATCCCTGCCTTGTCAGCAAACAGCCCCATAGCGCCGCCCAACACATCGATTTCTCGAACCATTTGGCCTTTTGCAAGTCCGCCAATAGCGGGGTTACACGACATTCTTCCTACTGCGTTGGTATCCATTGTCACAAGCAGAACGGAGCGGTTCATTTTAGACGCAATAAGAGCGGCCTCTATGCCAGCGTGACCGCCGCCTACTACAATAATATCGTAAATGCTTTGTTTCACGTGAAACTATTTTCCAACACAAAAAGTTGAAAAAACCTGGTTTAAAATCTTGTCAGTTGTGGTTTTTCCCAAAAAAGAACTAAGGCTATCTATGGCAGCTCGAAGATCGGCTGCCACAAGTTCTAGGGACGGGGGGGTGCTATCAAGATTGTCGATGGCTTTTTCTAAATAAGAAGAACAGAGTTTGAGCGCGCCCTTTTGGCGCTCCGTATTTATTAATATATCTTCGCTGTATGGCCGGGCGTCCTTAAGGGTCTTTTCAATGGTTTTTATTAGGCTGTTAATTCCTTTGTTTTTAAGGGCGGAGACCGAAACGATAGAATGCTTGTTCCCAGAATATTTTTTTATATCAGACTTGTTGTAAACAGATATTTTTAGTGTATCTTCAATATTTTCAATCTCTTGAGTCTCAGGACTAAACACTGATAAAACAAGGTCAGATCGGTCTAGTTCAGACAGCGCCCTATCCACACCAGCAAGCTCTACACGGTCTTTGGTAGGGCGTATCCCCGCGGTATCAATAAGGGTTGTTGGGAGACCACCAATAATGATTTCTGCGGTAATGGTGTCGCGAGTAGTTCCAGCCGCAAGGTCCGTTATGCTTCTGTTACTACCCAAAATAGAGTTCATAAGGGTTGACTTTCCAACGTTAGGTTCACCTACAATAACAACCCTTAAACCGCTTGTGTATGCATGCCCTAGCGCAAAAGTGTCTATTAGATTGTTGGTCTCTAAACAATTGTTTTTTAATGACTTAAGTAGGCCTAAGGAAAGAGAGCTAAGGTTTGCCTCCTCTTCTGAAATATCGAACTCAAACTCTAGGCAGGATAATAGAGCCACTAATTCCTCTTGCATTTTTTTGATTCTGTTTGATGCGGCCCCACTTAAGTTCTTTGTCTGGTGTTCTGCGGCTTCTCTTGACCTTGAAGAGATCAGTAGACCAACAGACTCTGCCTGAGCTAAATCCATCTTACCATTTAAAAACGCCCGTTTAGTATATTCACCCGGTTCCGCAACCCTGGCCCCAAGGACCGTGGTTGCTTGAATTATTCTCTCAGAAATATATGGGTTACCATGACACGATATCTCTACAACATCTTCTCCTGTGTAAGAGAGAGGGGATTTAAAAAAAACAAAGACACCGTCATCTACCTTATTCATGTGCTCATCATAGATTGTAGAAAAGCAAGCTCTTCGGTGTGGCGTTTTTTTATTAAGGTCGGAAATTTTTCTAGCCAGGTAAAAAGCCTTGGGGCCACTGAGCCTTATACAGGCAACCCCTGACCGCCCTACTGGGGTTGTTTGGGCAACAATTGTCTGGTGTTCCATTTTGTAATCACTCTGTCTTTGTGGTTTCTGTTGGAACCAGTTTTTGTTGAGCAATCGTTAAGACATTAAAAAGCGTGTAGTATAGATTTAAACCAGCTGGAAAGCTGTTAAATATCAGGAAAAAAAATGCAGTCATAAAATATTGCATGGTTTTTTGCTGAGCAGCCTGTGCTCCCCCGGTCATCATCATTTTTTGTTGGACAAACATAGAGACAACCATAAAGATTGGCAGGGCTGCTATGTGAGACCCGTATATCGGTATATGGAATGGGAGGTTGACTATTATGTCTGGAGACGATAGGTCCTTAACCCACCAAATAAATGGCTCAGCCCTTAGTTCAATTGTTGTTCTAAACACGATAAACAGAGCAAAGAGTAGAGGCATTTGTAAAAGCATTGGCAGGCATCCACCAAGCGGGTTTACACCTTTTTTCTTATAAAGCTCCATCGTTGCCTGGTTAAGCTTGGTTGGGTTCGACTTGTATTTTTCTCTTAGGGCGCTTACCTCTGGTTGTATCGCCTGCATTGCCGATGTAGATTGATAGCTTTTTTTGGTCAAGGGGTAAACCAGGATTTTAACTAGAAAGGCAAAAACAATCAGAACAAAGCCATAGTTGGGTATGTGGTTATGCATAAGTTTAAGAGAGTATAAAACACCTTTTGAAATAGGCCTTATAAATGCCCACCCAAAGTCCATTATTGAATCAAGGTTAACACCAAGGTTTTTAATGCGTTCATATTCAAGTGGGCCAAGAAACAGCGTGAAGGAGGGGATGGTGTTAGCGTCCAGGATAAAATATGCATCATATGTTTCTAGTGAGTCACCAGAGGAGAATAGAGCAGACTTTCTAACATCTGCCGGAGAATGTGATATTAGCGATGAGGTGAAATATTTTGTTCTTATTGAAAGCCACTCTGTCTCACCAGAAAACTTTTTCTCTTCAACCTTTCCAGGCTTTCCCTTGAGCTCTTCGAGCTCGCCACCCATATAAGCATACGCTTTAAAATAGGACTTGTCATCTACGCTGTTCTTCTCTGTTGATGCCAGACCCCCCTGCCAGCCAAACATCACATCTCTAAAAATATCATTTCTTATTCCTGAAAGGTCTATGTCAACAATGGTAGTGTAGTTATATGGATCAAAGAGCAGGGTTTTATATATATACCTAGACTTATAAACTTCCTTTCTAAACTCTAGCACAAAGGGTTCTTTTATAATACTAGGTGGCTGCGAGGAAATGAACTCCCAGGGTGATTCTAGGTCTAGGTTGTTGCCATCAAGGTCTTTTGCCTGTAGTAAGAGATTGGGGCTTTGGTTTGGGAGTATCAGGTTCACAAATTGACTATCGGCCGTTAAATAACCTTTTGTGTTGAACTCAGTAATCGTGCCACCGGCTCTAGAAGAAATTTTTGCTATATATAGAGAAGATTCAATCTCTATAATTGTTTCGTCAAGGCTTGTTTTATTAGCGGTGGTTATGGTTTGCTGTGGGGTTTCAGACAACTCCCCAAGCTGCGTCTTGAATTGGGTTTCAGGTACGCTTTCAACCTCTCTTGTTTCATTTTCCAGCGAATCAGGCGCAGGTGAAACCATCTCCATATATTTTGGCGTAAAAATTAATATCAAAGATATTAAAAAAAAGGCCAGTAGGGTGTTTCTGTCCATGCTTAAGTAAGTGGGTCGTTCCCACCCCTGAAAAGGGGATTGCACTTTATAATTCTTTTTGATATGAGATACATGGCTATAAAAAAGGACCGCCCCCTTAATGCGTCCAGCGCATAGTTAGAACAAGTAGGGGTAAACCTACATTGCGGACCCACCATAGGGGATAACACTAGCTGGTATGTTTTTACAAAAAATATAGTAATAGCTTTAAGTAGGTAGTCAATGGACCTAATTAGAAACACAAGGTTCTTAGAGGGCTAGGCGTTTTCGCCCCTTCTTTCTCCTTCTTCTAAGGACTGACCGCCCACCAACAGAAGACCTGCGNGACCNGAAGCCGTGCTTNTTTCGTCTTTTTCTTTTACTGGGTTGATATGTTCTTTTCATTATGAGTTANANTATAGACNTCAAAATTACAAACGCAATAGCCCCATCACAAAAAATTTAATCACANAATANGNGATTAAAAAACNACACNGNNTTTNAAATATNANTTAGNAAANANCCCCCNNTTTTGTAATTTANAANAGATTTANTNTGTGGATAACATGTGGATAACTTTTAAATGAGCCATAGTCAGATATGGGGTGAGGCGCTATCGTATCTTAAGGCCNANCTNCCTGGNCACGCNTTGAGNGCNTGGTTNGAGCCCGTGGANCCAATAGGTCTTTCTGATAATAAAATATTATTAGANGTNCCGAATCAGTTTTTCGCAGAATGGATAGAGTCGCANTATGAAAANGAGCTCNAATNCTCGCTTAATTCAATAGGTGGTNTGGANTATGGCTTCAAGTTCGTTATAAACAGCAACCCCTCGAANATAGCTGCAGATANTACCACAGNNCCACANCNACGNCCAAAGGTNCTTCAACAGAACAACATTAACAAACTATACAGGTTCGACAACTTTATCGAGGGNGGAAACAANGAGTTTGCAAAAAACGCTGCCTTGTCGGTTGCAAACAATCCAGGAGAAAANGGATTTAATCCTTTGATTATATATGGGGGTGTCGGTNTGGGTAAAACCCACATAATGCACGCCATNGGGAANCGAGCGGTTGAGCTTAANAACCTTCTNAATGTTGTAATNGTTACAAGCGAAAAATTCACACTCGATTTTGTNAACGGCCTAAGAAAAAACAAGACAATCGAGTTTGCTCAGAAATACAGAAGGGCAGACNTTCTNCTGATCGATGATATTCAATTTTTTAGAGGGAAAGAACAGACCCAAGAACAGTTTTTTCACACCTTTAACGCTCTATATCAANCTGGAAAACAAATTGTAATGACTGCAGATAAATANCCCGGTGAAATGAAAGGGTTGCAAGACAGGCTTCTCTCTCGCTTTGAGTCTGGGTTNTCCGTTGATGTACAGCCCCCAAACTTTGAGGTTAGAGTTGCTATACTCTTAGAAAAAGCTGAACAAAANGGGCTGACGCTAGATTATGATATTATCGAGTTTATAGCAAGGCACGTCAAAAACAATGTTAGAGACCTCGAGGGTACAATAATCAGGATTTTGGCTAAGTCGTCCTTGATGAACAAAGAAATTGACCACAGTCTTGTCAGAGAAGTTGTGCAAGAAAGAACCGGAGGTCGTTTAAACAATGACATATCCATGGAGGATATTATACAAAAAGTGTCTAATATCTCCTCCATATCTGAAGATGAAATTGTTGGGAAAAGTCGTAAAAGTGAAATATCTGATGCGCGACAGGTTTCAATGTATTTGAGTAGGGAGATTATAGGGACGTCATTAAATAATATTGGTCTGTTTTTTGGTGGCAGAGACCATACAACAGTGATACACGCCGTAAACACCATTACCAATAAAATAGANAGTGANACAAGAATAAAAAAAATGCTTAGTATGGNNAAACAAGAACTTGGATACTCTTTTTAGTTTACACNAGNNAAGATTATTNGAACNCTCTTTAGAAAAAAACAAACGTTATTAATGAAAAGGTATTAAAATGAACAAATTAATTATTAGTGGTAGGTTAACCCGAGATGCTGAGGTGCGCTTTATTCCTAGCGGTACTCCGGTTATGTCTTTTAGTGTTGCAAACAATACTGGTTTTGGTGATAATCAAAAAACACACTATTTTGAGTGCTCCCTTTTCGGTAAAAGAGCCGANGGTGGGCTTAAAGANTACATGGTAAAAGGGCAGCAGGTAGTGGTNGANGGAGAAATATCCCTTAATCAATATGAAAAAAAAGATGGTACTGGCGGTGCAAGCTTAAGAGTTTTTGTAAACAANGTCGANTTGATGGGNGGTTCCCAACAGGGTGGGGGACANCAAGGTGGGGCNCAGCCTAACCAGCCTGCGGTAAGTGACGACGACGACCTTCCTTTTTAAAAAACAGANAGTCTTAATGAAAAAGTTTGGACCTGAGTTTTTATCGTCCCTTTCCCCCAAACCACATATAATTAGATACCTATTAACTTATGTCGCATTATTTTTAGGCTCAGGAATTGCTCGTGTTTCTGTAAGGGGTAAANACCANCTACCAAAAAAAGGTCCTTATGTTATAGCCAGCAATCACTTTAGTGACTATGACCCNTTATTTTTTAGNTACGGNATCCAAAAACCTATCAATTTTATAGCNGCAAGCGACCAAGAACTTGATTGGTGGCTTGTATGGGCTCCCATTATATACGGCTGGATACCAGTTGACAGGCAAAACCTCTCNCCATCTACAATTAAAANANCCCTTGAGGTTTTAAGNAGGGGGGAGCTNTTGGGNATTTTTCCAGATGGTGGGGTTAGTTATAACCTGCTAAGCCAACCAAAAAATGGCGCAGTTTATCTTTCAACTCTTGGAAAAGCACCCATAGTTCCAATTGGAATTTATGGGGCGGAAAGGGCATGGGAGGGAATNTTTAAGGGTNTTCGCTCTCGTATTTNTATTAANATTGGAAAGCCGTTTGGGCCATTTAATATAAAAGGNAATAAAGNGCAGAAAGTTAANGCCTTAAATGCNGTTGGAAATGAAATGATGTGTCGNATAGCTGCGCTATTACCCCCAGGCAGGCAGGGTCCATTTAGTGAAAGCNCGGAAGTTATTAAATACCAAAAAGAAAACCTTATAAAGCCAAAACCTCAACCANATTTTAAAGCCNTAAGCGAAGAGTAAGCCTTACCCGCNAGACGAGTTCTTTANGATTAAATATATACCTACAAAAATAAACGGTGCACCAAAATATGCACTCACGGGAATAAGTTCTGAAAAAAGAAAATAAGCAAAAACAGAAGCGATAACNGGNTCCCCAAGGGGCACAGAGGCAACGGCTGTGGGCGTCAAATACTTAATCACATAGTTNAACACNTTGTGTCCNAAAACTGTTGGAACAAGGCCCAAGAACAGAAACCAACAGAAGTNTTCAAAGCTGAAANCAAATAAAGGCACAGCAAAAATAANTGCGACNANTGCAATGGTTAAAGCAGCGACCAAAAACAACGAACGACCATATATAACATTGCTTGTGTTTTTTCGTATTTTAGATGCAAAAATATATGTAATNGCAATACACACCCCACTTAATAAAGAGAAGAAATTTCCGTAAAAATTTTCCATAACCGCGTCTAACCCAGAGCCCTGTACAACTAAAATCCCAACCATTGCAGAAACAAGACCTAAAAAGGCATATCTATGAATAGGTTTTCTTACAGCAANAGAAAAGAGAGCGGTAAAGAATGGACCCGTGTTNGCTAATANNGTAGCATTTGCAACAGAAACNTCTCGCACACCAATAAAAAAGAATATAAAATGAAGACCNAAGAACATACCNGCGAAAACAACTCTACTTTTGTTTTTCTGTGAAAGTGACTCAGTTTTNTTTATGCTATANACCCAGAGCATTCCGCTTGCTAAAAACATTCTCCAAAAGGCTAATGAAACAGCGGGAACAGAAGCAGCATATCTTACAACTAGAGATGATGAGCTAACAGAGACCAGAGCCAACATGAGAATCAAGTAGGTTCTGATCAAANCANGGTCAGCTTGGAAAATCGTTGATGATTGATGCTATNCAGGCNGTCAGTTTTTTAGCATATGGAATNTGTAAAAACTCATTTGGTCCATGTGCGTTTGAACCCGGACCCAAAACCCCGGTGATAACAAACTGCGCTTTGGGAAATCTNTCACCCAGCATTGCCATGAAAGGTATTGTTCCACCCTCACTTATNGAGCANGCATCTTCGCCATAATAACTCCTGGATGCANNNTTTATTGATGAGGCCAACCATGGAACTNTTTCTGGAGCATTCCAACCAGNTGCAGGNTCNTCAAAAGAAACAGTTACCTTTGCATTGTAAGGTGGGTTTTTTGTCAAGGTTTCCCTAATTGCATCTTGAGCCTTGAGATGGTCTACCAAAGGAGGAAGTCTTATGGAAAGTTGTAGTTGTGTAAAAGGTCGCAANACATTCCCAGCATTGTTTGAAGGTGGTAATCCACTNGCACCNACAACCGANAGNCTTGGTAACCANGTTCTCCGNAAAACNCCTTCAACATTATCGTCCGTAGATGGCTGCATATCGCCCTTCCAGGGGAACTCCTTTACAACTTCGTCNCCAAGGATNCTAACAAGCTTTTCAGTTTCTACTATTCTATGTTCTGGTATACTNGTTTTCAGTTCTGCNAGATTTATTTCACCTGTTTTTTCATTCTCTAGCCTAGTNAGAAGTTGTCTGGCAACCCTAAAAGATGATGGAACATGCCCACTGGCACNACCAGAATGGACGCCCTCTTTTAAGACCTCAATTTTTAGAGAGCAACCGATCAATCCCCGAAGTGAGGTTGTTGTCCAAAAACGATTATAGTCTCCNGCACCTGAATCCAAACANATCACTAAATCAGGGGCTCCAATTAAGNTTTCACAACTTTCTATATAGTGGGGNAGNTCAGGAGAACCGCTTTCTTCACAAAACTCTATTAAAATTAATANTCGAGGANTTTTTGCCCCTTGCTCCTTAAGAGACTTTATTGCAGACAANGAAGCAAACAAGGCATACCCATCATCAGCACCACCTCGACCAAATAATTTNTTTTCTTTAATAACNGGGGTCCANGGACCCAATTCNTCTTCCCAACCGTCCATTTCTGGCTGCTTATCTAAATGACCATACATAAGGATGTTTCCATCCGTTTCACCTGGGATATCAATTAAAATGATTGGTGTTCTGCCCGGGCTTTCTTTTGTTATTAATTCAGCCTCCTCCGGCATGTGNTTTTTTGCCCACTCNGTCGCCATTANAAGCACCTTATCCATGTGNCCATTTCTTTTCCAATCTGGATCAAAAGATGGTGACTTGTTTGGAATTTTAATGTATTCGATAAGCGTTGGGACGATACTGTCATCCCAAAANTTNTTAANTGAGNTTTCTAGTTNTTTTTNATTAAGGTTCATTTTTCTCCCATACCTTTATATACAACACCATTTTTCATTACAAACACTACATTTTCTAAAGCTGATATATCTTTTAGAGGCTCNCCACTTACAGCAATGATATCTGCTAACATGTTGATTTTGATCAGNCCTAAAAACTCATTTATCTCCAANAGCTCNGACGCTGTTTTTGTAGCGGATTGAATTGCTTCCATTGGCAACATTCCCGCTTCTACCATATAGGTAAATTCTCTCGCATTTTCCCCATGGTAAGAAACTCCAGAGTCTGTCCCAAAAGCAATAGGTACACCAGCATCATAAGCCNTNTTAAATGTTTCTTTTATTTTGGGGCCAATTTTTTTTGCCTTAGGCCGAACTACCTCAGGATAGTAGCCATCTATAAGTGCCTTCTCCGCTACAAATTCGCCAGCGGATATTGTAGGAACATAATATGTNCCCCTATCTTTCATTAGTTCTATAGTTTCTTCATCCATGAGTGTACCGTGCTCAATTGAGCGGACACCAGCTCGAACTGCCCGTTTCATTCCNTCNGNTCCATGAGCATGTGCTGCTACATGCATATCATAATCAGCAGCTGTTTCAACAATAGCNCGGATCTCNTCTTCTTTNAATTGAGGGTTCTCTCCGCTTTTNGCTACGCTCANCACGCCACCAGTTGCTGTTATNTTTATGAGGTCNGCTCCGTTTTTATATCGCTGCCTAACAGCCTTNCTTGATTCTGGAANACCATTTACAACTCCTTNATTAGGACCNGGGTCTCCCATTAGTTCAAAACGCATACCGTTGGTTGGGTCTGAGTGACCACCAGTTGTTGCTATTGACTTTCCCGCGCTGTAAATCCTTGGACCAATCAAAAAGTTGTTATTAATTGCATCCCTTAAAGAGGTGTTTACTGGTCCACCAAGGTCTCTTACTGTGGTAAAGCCAGCCATTAGTGTGCGTTCAGCATATTTAATTGACCTGTAAGCATAGTCATCAAGGTCCATGGTAAATCGTTCCATATACCTTTTGGGACTTGATTCGCCAGAAAGGTGTACGTGCATGTCCATCAACCCAGGAAGAACAGTGTATTGATTAAGATCAAAAAAAACATCTCCGTCACCGGGATCCACATATCCTTCTGCTATGTCAATGATAGTAGATTCCTGAATTATGATAGAGACCACTTTTTTTGGTTTTCCGGAATACCCATCTATCAATGTCCCGCAATGCAAGATAGTTAATTCAGCTTGAAGCGTGGATATAAAAAACATTAAACCACAAAAAGCTCTCAACCCTATGTCTCCTTTTGAAACATTGCGCTTCTATATACAAGCTCCCCAGCTAAAAACGCATTATGAACACCGCTACCCCGTAATCCAGCGTAAGACTTAAACACGTTTCGAATTATTTTGGGGACGTGAATGTCAATTTGCTTTTTCCGTCCTGGTGTCAAAAGATCAAGGGCGTCTAATATGTTTTTAGTAATATCTGTTTGGTTAATCAGAATAAGGCCCACATCATCAGCAAGTTTAAAAAACCTTTTCATTTCATTGTGAGACCTAAAATCACACCACAACAAAAACCCCCCTGGGTTTAAAACTCTCTGAACCTCAGAAAGAAAAGCAGTAGGGTTTCCATAGCAATGAGAGGACTCAACATTTAAAACAGCGTCGAATGTTTCTTTTTCAAAGGGAATNTTTTCTGAGTCGCCGACAATAAANTCTAATCCATCTATTTNATGTGAAGACCTACAAAGCTTAATTGCACTNTCAGATATGTCCATNCCAACAACAGATTTTGTTTTAAGTTGGCGCTGGATATAGGAAGCTCCACCCCCACGCCCGCAACCAACTTCTAGTAGTTTTTTACCCGATAGTTCAATTTGNGTTGAGGTGTGNTGGTATAGTTGNNNAGGATAACGTTCCGCTTTNTCCTNTTCTGGTATTTCTGGATTAAANCCANCCTCNGCATACCCATAGTTCATAAATCGGAATGAATGNTCTTTTGATTTGTTAGCAAATGCGTTATACCATATTCGCCAAAACCATCGTTTTGTTGATGGNCCAANCTGTATAAACCAAACNAGNANTTTTTGAATCATNTTTANCCNGTATTAAGAGGTAAGGCTTCTGGCANGANTAGNCCTTAGNTGGTTTCTTNACAACTCGATCTGCTCGGTACTCTAAATACCACCTCCAAAATGCCTTGTAAAAAGGTATCAAGCGCAACTTGCGAGGGATATACACAGTTCGCCAATCTTTCTTCACNGCNGTTAGAATTCTTTCAACACAGTTGTTNAGNCCCACAGATTCTTTTGTATGTTTCTTTGGTGGCCTTGAANNTTTTTTCCCGTCTGCNCCAAACGCATTGCCACGAAGATTNGTNTCTCGTATCCAGCCAAGGATAGCCTCTAAAATTGTTATTTCGTTTTTGTTTTCTATAGCNANGGTTGACAAGAACCCATGAAGAGCATGTTTTGATGCTGCATAACCAGAATGACTAGGAAACCCCATGAGCGCNTGACCNGTTGAGCAGCTTATTATNTTTCCATTTGATTTTTTTAAATAAGGAAGAGCTGCATGCACGCAGTTTACAGCGCCAAGATAATTTGTGTTGATCAGATCTTTAAAAAAACTAATATCTGCGATATCTTCAAACCTCGCCCACATGCTGACACCCGCGTTTAGAACGAGTCCATCAATTTGGCCAAATGTTTCAACTGTTTGCTCTATCATTCTATTACACTGTTCAACTATGGTTATGTCTGTTTGAACAGCAATTGATTTGCCCCCAGATGAATTTATTATANCAGAGACGCGTTCAAGNTCATCNANCCTTCTTGCGGCACAAACAACAGNNGAGCCACTAGNAGAAAGNTGCTTACAAAGCTCTTCTCCAATTCCTGAAGACGCTCCTGTTACGATGAACACTTTTTCTTTTAATNACATAACACAGCTCTCAACACTTCACCTAGTCCATTACAATGTTGTTGTTTACTCCAAAAACATTATGAGGGTCTTGATTCTTTTTTATGCCCTTTATCATTTCAACACTACCCTCAGATATTGTGTTAGGCATAAAGTCTTTTCTTAGTTTTCCGACCCCATGGTGGTGTGATATTGACCCACCATTCTCTATAAAGTTCTCTCTCATAATATGCTCGATTTCTGTAAAAACATCTTCAGGGTTTTCTACTCCATCATAACACATTGCTATTGTGTTGTACATACAAACACCGGTGTGATACACTTTTGAAATTCTTGATGTAAAAAAAGGTTTTCCTGGGAGGTTGTGTTCCTTGTGTAGTTTTACAATAAGCTTTGAAGCTTCTTCTTTTACCTGGTTGATTTTTGACCAGGGGACAGCAGTTTCCATTGTTTCGCCAAGAATGTTTTGCGTAAAAATCAGCTCCCTTATGTAGGCAATTACCATTGTTGCCAAATAACCACTTTTTCCAGTGTTTTCACCGGCAACGACACCGCCATGTTTTTTCGCTAGGTTTTCAAGATTTTTTCTTTGGGTTTTTACCTCCATCTCAGAGCCTTCTATTTTAAATACAGCCACGGTAAACTTCTCTGGGTCAAACCCCTTCACCTTAAAAAGAACAAACTGTTTAAATTTATCAAGAATCTTAGGAAGCCCGCTTTTTTCTTCTTTCAGCGCCTGACCAAGGCGGATTTGTAGGTTGTCTGCTAATCGAGAACTTGCTGGAACCATGTTAGAGCGAGAGAGGTCTTGCATGAACTGAACACCAGTTTGCCAATCACTAAGCACAATTGATTCATAAGAAGACTTTGCTGGTAAATGATGCATTTTTAAAGTAGCCCTTGTTATGATGCCCAAGTTTCCTTCGGATCCAAAAAGGATGTTTTGGGTTTTTATACCAATAGATGATCTTGTGAGTGGTTTGATCTGGTTAATTGTTCCAGATGGTGTGACCATTGTAAGATTTTGTACAATATCTTCTATGTTTCCATAACGGTGCTTTTTCATACCAGCTGCATTAGTAGATATCCATCCGCCAACAGTTGAAAATTCATAGCTATCAGGTTCATGACCAACAGTAAACCCCTCTTTGTTTAAAGCCTCCTCAAGGTCTTTACCTGTTATCCCGGATTGAACAGTTACCATTAGGTTTTCTTTATCCAGGGACTCAATTTTATTTAGCCTTCTTGTGTCAACTGTGACAATCATTCTGTGCTCATCTTCTGGGGGCCTTAAGGCGTTTGTCACATTTGTACCTCCACCATATGGTATAAGGCAAACATCATGTTTCTTTGCTAGCTCTATTAATTCAACGGCCTCTTCTTCGCTTTCAATGTAAAAGACAAGGTCAGTGAATTTTTTAAGCTTGCTATATAAGACCTTATACACCTCGTCCGTAGAATGTTGACCATGGCTATGTAATAGCCTTTCATTGTCTTCTTCAGTAAAGCGATCATTGTTAAACCTTGAACGAAGCTCACTAATAAAATCATGGTTTACAAAAGCCTCGTCAACGTGTTTTTTGTCTAGCTCTTCAACCTTGGGTTTTATCTTGAACTCAACACCCAAAACCTCTTCAACAAATGGGATGAACTTTGAAAGTTTCTTTCCACAGATAGGGTACCGGTTTCCTGCAAAAGTGACAGACCTGTCTTCATTGACAATAAAGCCAGAATCCCTAAAGCCCCACTTGTGACCCCAATTAGTGTTGTTTACACCAAAGAATTTTTCCTTTTTATTCATATAAGAGACTCGCCTTTTCCTTTATCTGTTTCTCAAGTTGAAGAGTGATTTTCTCAATTGCTTCACCAACTTCTTCTTCAGAAGGGTTGGCTCTTTCAAGAAACGAACTTGGGTATATTGGATCAAGAATGTAAACATGAATTTTGGTAGGCCAACCAAAAAATATTTTTCCTCTTGGCCAGATTTTATGGGAGCCGTAAATCACAGCCGGAAGAATAGGCTTGTCTAGTTTTATTGAAAAAGTTGCTGCACCTTTCTTAAATGCTAGGGTTTTTCCCGGTTCACCTCGTGTCCCTTCGGGGAACATTATTAAAGAGCGCTTACCATAATCCATAAAAGAACTACACAGGCTTATGGTGTCATCTATTGAAAGTTTCCGTATCTTACTTGATTTTCGTTCTACGGGAATAAGATTCATTACAGTGTTTACCAGTGTTCTTTTTATCCAACTATCAAACCAGTAGTCTCTTGCTGCTAACATTCCAAAGTGATTAAAGTTTTTCTTTGCGGATGCCGCCAGAACCGCAACGTCCATGTGGCTGTTGTGGTTACTACAAAAAATAAACGATTTATCTGGTAAGTTTTCTCTGCCAAAAACTTTGAGAGGGGCATAAAGGGTAAATACAATTCTGGAATAATAATAGAATAAAACTTTGAATATTTTAAAGTAAAAGGCCTGCTTGCCCACAAGATAAGAATACTTGGGGTTTTGAAGCACATCCATAAGTGTTATTACTTTCTACCATATTTCATGTGAGCATCTGTAAAAGTATGAGAGCCAATTGCACAAACAAGAGAAATGTCTAGCGCGAGAGTTGCACCAGCGATGATCTCCGCTAGCTTTTTAGAAGAGTTTTCACCATCCGCACATCCCAGTAGTTCCAAGTTCTTTCTCTGCATTTTTAGACGCGTTCCTCCGCCAACAGTTCCAATCGTAAGAGAAGGAAGAGTTAGTTTGAACTTCAAAGCATCTTCTCTTTTTTCCAGATCAAAATGGGCAATACTGTTTTCTGCTACACAGGCAGTATCCTGGCCTGTAGCCAAATATATGGCAGTAAGCGCATTAGATTCGTGAATAGCAACCCCATGCGTACCAACCATACTAGAAAAAACCGGATAATAAGCCCAGTTTTCATAAAGANTATNGGGGTCCACTTTCAGCACNTTTTTCATTACGTTATTTTTGATNGTNGTCTCTGCGGTAACGCCATGTCCNCTACCAAGGAGCATGTTCCTAACGGACGCCTTTTTATCACTGTTTATATTTGATTCTAAAAAATAACTGTANCCGGTTTCTTTGCGAATAAGTTCACAGGCAACCTTTGCTGCCAATGTGACCATGTTCTGACCTGCAGCATTTTTTGTGTCCATTACTATATCAAGAACAACATAGTTCTGAACGGTGTATTGATCTATCCTCAACACNTTCCCGTGGTTGGTTGTGCTTTCAGCAGCAGCAGAAACTTTCTNTTTGTTTTGCTTTAACCAGGTTTGAAACTGTGCGCTNTCTTCTAAATTGTTAAAAATAAACACAGGAGCGCGTGAAAGTTCTTGCCGAAAATGCTTAACCTGTGTTCCTCCACANAGTGAGGAAGCATACATCCCTCGATTCATGGACATCGCAAGCGTGCCCTCAAGNGTACAAATGGGAACACAAAAATCACCTTTNGCATAATTTCCCTGCAAGGACATGGGGCCNACAACAGCCATTGGTACCTTCATGAAACCCACGTGATTTTCAATAATNCCCTGTAGGTCCTCTGCTTTGTCGCTGNCGCTATCATCAAGTTCAATACCTGAATATTTTTTTACCCACTCAAGACGAGCGTTAGTATCCTCGGTTAAATAACCACGAGGAATCGACGAGTTCTTCCCGTTGTTTTCTTCAGCCATTTTTTCTCTATATATATAGTGTGAATTATNAAATGAAGTGTCTCTTTGAGCGCACTTTATAATGTATGCAATATGAGCACNTCANATGAATATACAAGGAGTAACAAGACGGTTCCAGTAAAAANAGAACATTAGTGTTTTGTANAAAAANAANCACTTTANAAAAGNTTTGTTGANGTGAAAAANTTTTTNAANAAAACAATTTAAAAAAATAAAGTGCTAGAGATATATAGAAAANATTATATTCCTAAAAGGGCATATGAAAAAAGCACTAAAAACAAATGTGATAACCACGGTCTTTTTTGTAGCAACCGTGGTTACTGCACAGTTTAGACCGAATGTTTTCCCAGACCCAGTTGGCGATGACTCCTATGAAGGCATAGATTCGTTTGGCCAAGAAGACATAGAAGATAGCCGGTTTAGCCATCAACAGCGATTATCTGCAAGCTTTTCTTTTTNTAAGGGGGTCCCTATATCATCATACGCATACTCAAATATATTTGAATACAAGATACGCGAAGACCTCCGCGCAGATTTAAAAGTACATGGAGTAATGATCAATCCTGCATATCAAGACCTCTGGGGGTCCGAAATGTACCTGAAACCACACATGGCCATGGATGCTGGTCTTAAATATTCCCCAATGAACAACGGATTGTTTGATATTAANGCCAGGAGTTACCACCGACCGGCCTGGAGTGGGCAGTCTGTCTATCTTACATTGTTAGGAATACCTATTAAAAGGTTGTACAGCTCAAAATCTTTTAATGAAAATAATGGTCCTCATTATCCAGGTTTTATTGATTAGTTTTAAACTTTAGTAATTGTTTTTTATATCCCATTTCTCTAATTAAGTGGAAGGCTTGTCCAAAACACAATTCTTTCTTGTGATAGCTTTGTTTGTGAGTGTTATTTTTTTTCGACCAGATAAATCAGAACCAAACACCCATAATTCTCTTCATGTAAAAAATGAGAATCGCTTACTGAATATTAGACAATTAACCTTCTCGGGTGAGAATGCGGAAGCTTATTTTTCCGCAACCGGTAAGCAGTTGATCTTTCAAGCCCATGATGGAGACTCGCTTTGTGATCAAATATACATTATGGATTTGGCCTCTGGTAAATCAGAAATGGTCTCAACCGGGTTTGGAGTCACCACCTGTAGTTATTTTCAATACCCAGACTGCGATAAAATTATTTACGCCTCTACACATCTTGCTGATAGGGATTGCCCTGAAAAACCTGATTATAGTATGGGCTACGTGTGGAAGCTATATCCAGGCTATGACATTTTTTCAGCCGATGTAAACGGTGGCAATCTTAAAAGACTGACAAAAACCGAAGGCTATGATGCTGAAGCAACAGTTGCTTTTAATGGAGGTAGGATTCTTTACACTTCAATAATTAGTGGAGACCTAGAGGTTTGGAGTATGGACCTAGAAGGAACAAATAAAAAACAACTCACCAATCGCCTAGGTTATGATGGGGGAGCTTTTTTTAATATGGATGCGACAAGAATTGTCTGGCGTGTTTACCACCCAAAAACAGAAAAAGAGATCAACGACTACAAATTTTTATTATCACAAAATTCAATTCGCCCAATGGCTCTTCAAATATGGACCATGAATGCAGACGGCTCAGATAAGAGACAAGTAACAGATAATGATGCTGCAAACTTTGGACCATACTTTTTTCCTCATGGTAATAGAATTATTTTTTCCTCAAATTTGCATGACCCCAAGGGCAGGGACTTTGACCTTTATGCTGTAAGCGTAGATGGTTCAAATCTAGAACGAATCACCTACTTTGATGGTTTCGATGGGTTCCCAATGTTTAGCCCGGATGGTAAATTCTTGGTCTTTGCTTCAAACCGAAACCAAAGTAAAGCAGGAGACACTAACCTATTTATTGCAGAATGGAAGTATAATTGAAAAACATAAAGTATTTATTATTAATTATTGCAGTTTCATTTTCGAAGTCGCCAGATGATGACCTAGCATACCGCCTAGTCCTTGAAAAAATCAATGGAGAAATCCCAGAAGAGTTTGTTAGAGACGCATTCTCCCACAATAAAGTAGAAATACACAAAGTAATTGCAGAGCGGTTCGCTAAGCCATACGAGAAAAAATCATGGTCGGATTACAGAAAGATCTTTGTAAAAGAATCAAGGATAAAGGCCGGTGCAAAGTTTTACAAAGAGAATAAGGCCCTTATTCAGTCCGTTTCAAAAAAGTATCTAGTTGACCCATTTATAATTGTTACAATAGCCGGTGTTGAGAGTAACTATGGTGTTCATCACTCTCAATACTCTGTATTTAACGCACTGTATTCCCAGATTCATGAAATGCCAAGAAGGTCTAAGTGGGCAACTAAAGAACTAGCAGAGTTCTTAAAGTACTGCTATAAGGACAAACTTGATACTCAAGAAATAGGTGGGTCTTATGCAGGAGCCTTTGGGTTTGGTCAGTTCATACCATCAAGCTTCACATATTACTCTGTGGATTTTAATGAAAACGGTGTTCGAGAGCCGTACAGCTGGCCTGATGTTCTGGGAAGCATAGCAAACTATCTAAGGATGAATGGTTATAAAGCGAATAGTGCGGACTATGGTAAAAAAGGGGACATTTATAAGGCGGTCTATGCATACAATCACGCGGATAATTATGTAATGGCTGTTCTAGAATTAACAGAAAAAATTCGAGAAAGAGTTAGCGCTAAATAATATATTTTAGAAAGTTACGCTTAGTTTTATTTCTTTATCGCCTCTATCAATCAATACTGGCACGGTCATTCCCTTTCGAAGCTCTCCAAGCCTTT
The DNA here is from genome assembly GCA_002167345.2 of bacterium TMED46. Taxonomy (GTDB): domain Bacteria; phylum Fidelibacterota; class Marinisomatia; order Marinisomatales; family UBA1611; genus CACEUX01. Next base: position 23,564 of record NHCZ02000031.1, read on the forward strand.
CCATATACTCATATATATCTTTAATTGACTTACCATTGATCGCCTTAACAATGTCTCCCTTTTTTATTCCAGCTTTTGCTGCTGGTCCATCAGGGTCTGAAAGGCCATCTATCTTCAGCCCAATCTCTGTTTCAACATAAGAAGGCATGACCCCAAGAGTAACCTTAAGAGATGTGCTTTTCATTTGACGTTGCTTTGGTCCAGCCTCAGAAAAAACGGGCCTGTTCTTTGCCCTTGATAGATGAAATACAACATCATAGACAAGATCGAGTAGTGTTTTTGTTCCGCTAAGGTTAATCTGTTTCCATGTATCCCTGGGTGTGTGATAATCATTGTGAATACCGGTGAAAAAGAAAAGGACAGGAACATCCTCTATATAAAAAGAAGCATGGTCACTCGGTCCAAAACCAGCGTTCGACATCCCTAGGGTAATTGCTCTTTCAGCCTTTAGACTGTCCAGTAGGGGTTTAAAAACTGGCGAAGTGCCCACACCGCCCACAGTAAGAGAGGAGTCCACCATTCTACCAATCATATCCATATTGATCATTGTGGTTATTTTGTTTATATCGATTGTGGAGTTTTTTATAAAGTGTTTTGACCCGAGCAACCCTTTTTCTTCGGCATCAAAACCTATGAAAACAATACTNCGTTTTAGCCTGCTTTTTTGAGCTGATAATTTTTGAGCCAACTCTAANAGACCAGAAACACCAGANGCNTTATCGTCTGCTCCGGGGTGAGNGGNTNGTNTCTCNGGNTCTCTAGANCCAGACCCAGNGCCNCCCATTCCCAANTGGTCAAAATGAGCACCAATAACAATATACTCATCTCTATANTTTCTATTTCCGCTCTTNATTNTTCCCACAACATTAGCNGCTCGTGTTNTNTTNTGTGTTAGTTTAATNTTTGCAAAAAATGTGAGGNTGCCCAAATTGAAATTAATTGATGTNANAGAGCGATTCATCGTTTCCTGAATAGATTGCCTAGACCAGCCGAAAGGTTTAAATAAATTATCTGCAACTTTATTGGATAAGTGCACAACTGGAATACCCGCGTTTTTATAACCGCGGTTATATGTTAGTGGATATAGGTTTTCATCTTCCATTTGAGATACAAAGATAACACCAGCAGCTCCCTCGTCTCTTGCAACTAGCATTTTCTTGTGAAGCGTTGAATGGGATGCATATACAGAATGTTGGATGTGCCGCTCTGGGCTATGCCGCATTATCACTACCCATTTTCCATCAACATCGAGGTCTTTATAATCATTCCACTGGAGCTCTTCTTGGTCGATCTTAAAACCATAACCAGCAAAAACTAAAGATCCTGAGGTTTCAGAGTTGCCCGAAAAGGCTAAGGGTATATAATCCTTACTTATAACGAGTGTATCGCCATTGGCAACGGCATAGTTTCCCTCAACTAGTTCTATGCCGGTTGTGATGTCGAAGGGTTGTATAAATGACNCATTANACCCNGGTTTTANCCCATANGATTTAAACTGTTTAATAATATATGANATAACATCNTTAGAGCCTCGTGTGCCNGGATACCTNCCACCACGGTTCTCATGAGATAGATAGCGTATNTGNCCCATGATTTCATCTTGGGTGATATCCAAAGATGAGTCGGTTTTATTGCCTTGAATTAAAAANAANCCGAGACANGCTATAAAAATAAAGAGATAAAGAGATTGTCTGTTTTCATTCATATGGAATTAAAATTTATATGGAATAAATCGTATCACAAAGATAAAGGAACTAATTTTCTTATATGAAAAACAACATTGAAATATTAGCCAGCCCTGATTACTTNCCAGAGCGGTCCGACCCGATCAAATCTTANTACTTTTTNTCATACCAAATTAAGATAGTTAACCGGTCTGTAGAAACTGTTCAGCTTNTAAGTCGCTATTGGCACATTGTGGATGGGCAGGGTAGGGTAGAGGATATTTATGGTCCAGGGGTAGTAGGAAAGACACCAATCCTTAAGCCCAANGATCTTTTTGAATATACCAGCTTTTGCCCCNTNCCAACACCTTTAGGGTTTATGGAGGGTTCTTATAGAATGCTGGATGAGTCAGGTAAAGAGTTTGATGTNCCCATTGAGAGGTTCCAGCTTGTTGCTNCTCAGGTATTAAATTGAATTCAATAAAAGCCCAGTTGGTATAGCCTCAAAACATGAACCGAACAAAGATTATTGCAACTGTTGGCCCNGCATGCGCAAACAAAAAAATATTGCAAAAACTAATTTCTCACGGTGTCTCCTGTTTNCGTATTAACCTATCACATGGTTCAGCCCTTGATAAGGCAAGCTATTTTGATTTGATTAGGTCCCTAGAAATGCCTTCCGGATTGCGGCCAACTATTCTTGCTGACCTTGCAGGTCCTAAAATACGAGTAAAAGATTTAGAAGTCCCAATTCTGGTCACAAAGGGGGATAAAATAGAGCTTAGTAATGAAAAAATTGAAGATGGGACAATACCCGTATCTAGTGGAGTGCGATTTCAAAAAGTAAACCCAGGAGCACAAATATTAATTGATGATGGTAGGGTAAGCTTAAAGGTCCTAGAGTATGTCACAGACCAGACCTTGTCATGTGAAGCCTTAGAAGATGGCACTATAGAAAATGGAAAAGGTGTCAATTTCCCAGAGATTGCACTAGATGTACCGGTTTTAACCNATCAAGACGAAAAGGACCTCTTGCTTTCCCTGCAAAAAGAGGCAGACTGGATAGCATTATCTTTTGTTAGGTCCTCATCTGATTATTCTCTTATAAGTTCAAAGATTAAAGAAGCTGGATACAAGACACCCGTCATGGCAAAAATAGAAAAGTGGGAAGCAGTGCAAAATTTAAACAGTATTATAGAATCCTTCGATGCTGTCATGGTTGCAAGGGGGGACTTGGGAGTTGAGCTTCCTGTTGCAAAGGTGCCTTTAGTTCAAATGGATGTTNTTGAAAAAGCACACCANCTTGGTAAGCCCGTTNTTATCGCAACACAGATACTCGATTCTATGACCGNTCGTCCAGTNCCGACCCGAGCTGAGGTTAGNGATATTGCGAATTCAATTCTTGATGGAGCAGATGCTTTGATGGTTACTGGTGAAACTGCAATCGGGAACCATCCCAAAAAGGTTATAAGGGTANTAAAGGGNGTAATAAAAGAAACAGAGTCTGCGATCAATTATCAGAGAAATATTGAGATACCAACAAGCAAAACAACCAANACTGCAATGGCAATAAGCCAAGCAGCATGTTCGGTNGCGACTCATCAAAATATTGATGTTTTGGTAACCATGACCCACAGTGGNAGNACAGCTNGAATGGCTGCACGATACAGGTCGGCTGCTAGGATTGTAGCCATGACGCCCTCTAAAAAAATATGTCGCCAACTCTCAATTGTATGGGGTGTTAGTCCTATATTGGTTGACGAATATGAATCAGCNGATGAGATTCCCGTAATNGCAAATAANGTTCTTAAAGATAATGGTCTNTTAAAAGAGGGGGAAAAGTTTGTTATAACTGGTGGTGTTCCAGTGGGGGTTCCAGGGACAACAAACTACCTGTCGGTGCTAAAACTAAATTAGATTTTTTTACTTTCTTTTAGTCTTCCAAGTTTCTCACAGATATATTTAGTGCCTCTTCGATCTGGGGGGTGCTCATCTTTACAGTNATCAGTACAAACAAAATAAGCTTCTTCTAAATTTTTNTTTCCAGCGGAATTGTAATAAGACCACTTTCCCGTTTGAAANCCAAGTTCATACATTCCTTCATATTTTTTTTCCCCACTTGCGTGATACCCGGTCCATTTTCCATGCGCCTTGCCCTGTTTATAATCACCAATGAANTTTTTATTTCCTTCTTTATCATAACCCGTCCAAGCACCAGACTTAAACCCATTTTTTAGTGTCCCCTGTTCTCTTTTTTCTCCTGTTCTGTAGCGAAGAAAACCTGGGCCATTATATACTTTTTGGTTATACATGAATCCAAGAAATGAAGGATCATAATTGTCGTCGGTAATATACTGACCAGATCGGTCATATAATACGTCTTCCATATCCACAGGTGTTTTTGATGAACACCCAACTATTATTAAAAATAATAAAAAGAAAATTCTATTCATTATATGCTCAATTTATTTATTAAAATCTAAGCACCATTATGGTGATTAACAAAAACCAGACCTCTTTAATATTTAGGGCTTACCTTTTGTGGTTTCCGAATTAATGCGGAATGCTTTAGTTGTTGGGGGAACAGGNCTGGTTGGTGGTCATCTAGTTGATCAGCTTCTTAGCTCTNATGATTATTCATCTATTACAGCATTAGTGAGAAAAAAGGGCTTGCCAGNTTCAGAAAAGATTACCGANNTCGTTTTCGATTTTAAAAATGAAGAATCTTTCCCCAAACTTGATCACTGTAAGCACGTGTTTTGCTGCCTTGGTACAACTATTAAAAAAGCCGGCTCTAAGGAAGCCTTTCGTTTTGTTGATTTTGAACTGCCGGTTAGGCTTGCTAAGTGGGCCGAATCGAATAAAGCAGAGTCGTTTTCAATTGTNACATCGATGGGAGCTGATTCATCCTCCAGCATCTTTTATAATAGAGTAAAAGGCGAGGTCGAGCAACAGGTTCAGGAATATTCGATTCCAAGAATAAATATATTTAGACCCTCTCTAATTATGGGTAATCGCAAAGAATTTCGCNTTGGAGAAATAGTGGGTAAAGNAGTNTTTTCGATATTAAATCCACTAATGATTGGTGTAGCNAAAAAGTACAGGGGAATTCACGCTGAAAACATTGCAANGGGAATGATATATCANTTAGANAAGCTCCAAGAGGGTGTTCATATAATAGAGTCAGACAAAATTAAACCCGCCTAGGAACATATAGCACTATTCAACGAATATCTCATCTGCAAAAACCCANGANTTTCCACCTGTTCCAGGATGCCAGTCAGGGCAGGTTCCCCTGTTTAAAGCCTTGATCTTTATATACCGCGCAGATAGGTTTATTTCAGGGCTTTGAACCGTAGTTCGGTTTGCCGAGCCATTTCTTTTACCGTCTTTTACCTTGATTATTATAGGGTTTCCATAAGATTCCCCNTCGTTAGAAAATGAAATTTCGATACCCACCGGAAGGAAAATCCAAACACCGTGCGACTCTAAAAACCCAATAGAAACACCCGTGATGTTTTCTTTTTCCTCAAGGTCTATAACAACTTCTAGATCTTTTTCAAGCCACCCCTGCCAATATCCATCATTGTGGGCAATGGTTCCAGTTAAGCCGTTTACAAGTGTTTGCATNCCGGTTCCAATATATCTGTTACTATAGGACGTNAGATANCTGGTTTTTTTGCCGATTGCTTTGCTAAAAAATATCGTTTTTTCAGAAACTTTTCCGGCAATCAATTGATCAATAAACAAAGCAGCTTTTATTGTTGTTTTCTGGTTCAATAAAATTGGATTTTCATATAAAGCAGAATTGCTAGCTGGGAGTGACCCATCAGTCGTATACCTTATTTNTTCTCCAGGTTTTTCAGAAATTAGCTTTATAGCATAGGAGCCGCTATCTTTTGTCTGTTCGGAAAGAATGTTCACGAAAAACGACCCAGGAGCGTATACCCAGCCCAATATGTCAAACCTTAATAGCAGCCTTTTCAGCCTAGAATAAAAATCTTCATAAGAATTAGAACTTGGTCCCGACCAAAGGACCTCTGAAAGGGCTGACATTCTTGGGAGAACTCGATACTGGGCCCTGTCTGGGGTCTGTACATACTCGGTCCAGAGATTGCCTTGGCCACCTAAAATAAATTTAGCCTCTTCATTTGAAAGCTCTGGTGGAATAGGGTCAAATGAATAAACCTTTTTGAGCGTGGTGTATCCACCGAAAGCTTCCGGAGACGTTTCAGGGTTAGCTTGGTAATAGTCAAAGTAGCAATGTGAAGTTGGGCACATTATAACATCATGNCCTGCTTTAGCAGACTNTATNCCGCCATCCATTCCTCTCCAGCTCATAACGGTGGCGGTTTTTGCAAGNCCCCCCTCAAGAATTTCATCCCAGCCAACAAGCTTTCTATCTTTTGATAGAATAAATTTTTCAATTCTTTTGATGAACCAACTTTGTAGTTCGTGTTCGTTCTTTAGGCTTTCAGATGCTATTCGATCTTGACACTTGGGGCACTTTTCCCAATTCATTTTATCTGCCTCATCACCACCAATATGAATATATCGCCCAGGGAAAAGGTCAATTACTTCTTCTAACACATTTTCAAGAAATGTAAAGACNTTGTCGCTTCCAGCGCAAAAAATATCAGTGTTGGGCCAGTATGAACCGGGGTTTACAGGGATATAGTCTCCTTTGCATGAAAGCTCTGGATATGCGGAAAACACTTCAGAGGTGTGCCCTGGCATTTCAATCTCTGGAATAACCACAATACTTCTTTTGGATGCATATTCAACGACCTCCCGTATTTGATCTTTGGTATAATACCCACCATATGTGGCGATCTCATTTTCTAAAGGAGGGGACTGTTCTTTCCAGGGTTCATGTCTTCTGTCAACCCGCCAAGCTGATTTTTCGGTTAACAGTGGATATTTATCTATTTCGATTCGCCAACCGTTATCATCTGTCAAGTGCCAATGGAATACATTCATTTTATGAAGTGCAATCATATCAATGTACGTTTTTACAAACTCTACATCAAAAAAGTGCCTTGATACATCAAGGTGCATGCCTCGATATCCGAATTTTGGGGAGTCTTCAATTATGCACATTGGAATCTTTGTGATTGTAGGTCTTGACCCTGTTTCTAATTCTGGATCACAAAGTTGTCGAAAAGATTGAAAACCATAAAACAGACCAGATAGAGATGATGCTTTTAAATCAACTCTTTGATCGCCATTGATCGACAGCTTGTAACCTTCTTCTGGTATATCGTAACTGGTATTTAAAGAAACCAATATTCTTTTCTTGTTTTTATTTATGGAAGAGATCCCTAAGCCTTTAATGGGGCTTATGAAGGATTGAAATAATTCAGCAACATCTCTTTCATCAGTCGAATTATTCTCAACAATTATTGTTTCTATATTATTAATGTCTATATGTCCATCTATGGATTTAATGGATGTGGGCTTTGGAATTATATTAATATTTATCATGTGTGTATTTGCGTTGTTGCTTTCAGATTCGTTAGAAATATAGTTTTGGCTACAAGTTAAAATAAATAGCAAAGGTACTAACAAAACAGCATTCTTCATTTGAACAAACTTAACCTATTTTAGGTATAACACTTTTTCTACCGAGAACGCTTCGTTTGAAGTAAAAGAAATTAAATAAACGCCAGATGTTAGCTCCCTACCAAGCTTGGTTTTTCCGTTCCAAAGAAAGGAATGTTTCCCAGGTTTTTTATAAAATAGCTGGTCATTGTAAACTCTACGCCCCAAGGCATCCACTATGTTAATTATGATGGTTCCCCCAGCGGTAGTTTCATAATTAATTATAGCTAAAGAGTTAAAGGGGTTTGGAAAAACTGATTTAACAAGCAGATTCTCCTTTGGGTTCATATTATCAGGTTCTTCGAACGTAGATGTGGTAAAGTTTGGAGAAAATCGAATCGCATCAAAGATGACGTTTGACCCAACTGATGATTCGCCAACAACGTCTCGCAGTACAATGCTAGATTGTGAACCCGCAGGCAGACTCAGAGTTGATATTGTTTGGAAACTCCCCTGGTTTAGGCTTTGGTCAACAACTATATCTGTTTTTGTGCTTGTACCACCTGAGCTTTTTACCCTTATCTCATAAATAGCTTCTGTTGAAACCTCAATGCCTTCGGGGATATATATATCAATGTTGTATTCTCCAGAGTCCTCTAAAAAAGGAACCCAGATAGCATAGTGCCTGCTCTCTTCCATGTTGTTAGCGGCAGGTGCGGACCACGAATCATTATTAAAACCGGTGTTCAAATAGCTCCAGTCAGGACCCTGAAACCTTTGAAAACCATTATCCCCATCATCTATTAGGTCGTTGGATATCCAGAGCCACTCACTTCTGTTGCCACGGAAATTCTCGATGGGGTCAAAGCTGGTATGCCACCAGCCAAAGGGGTCGACAGCGTATGGTTCGACTGTATCAAAAAACCAATTTCCTTTTCTAATTTCAAAATGTAAGTGGGTGTTGATAGCGCATCCACTATTTCCGGCAAAACCTAATGTGTCTCCCGTTTCTACGTTCTGCCCCACAGCAACATTCAGAGGAGGGCTCATATGTAGATAAACTGTAAAATAATCATTCCCATGTGCTATGATTATCGTACCCTGTTCACCGTTTGGAGTAATTCCCCCAGGGCAAGGATCTGCAGCTTCAGAAAAAGATGCCCACAAAACATAGCCATTAGCCGGGGCTAAAAGAGGTGTTCCATAGGGCATAAAATAATCAACCCCCGCATGACCATCGTAGCATGAAGAGCCAGATAAACAACTTGGATAAATAACATCATCACTAAATTCTCTTCCATCAAACCTCAAGAACAAATTGTCAGTTTGGTTAGAATATGGATGGTGGTGGTCTACATACTGTGATGCGGGATACTGCTCAAAGCTTGGAGGGGCAAATGGTCTTATCTCTAAGAAGGGATCTTGGGAGAATAAAAATACTGCATTATGTAAAAATAAAAATAAGTATGATATAATGGATAAATTTTTCATTGAGCTCTAACTTCTATTTGAATATACTATCATCATCTTCAAGAATTGAAACTTATTAGGGGTCAAAAAATGAGATTAAAGGCTTTCTTTCTTAGTGTTTGTTTTTTCGCGTTTATTCAACTATCTGCAACAGAAATCGATAGCTCATTTTCACTTAAGTGGAACAACGAGCCTTGGGGTTCTGGTGGTTTGATTCCTGCTGGTCCCCCTTGGAATATGCTCGGTCCTTACGATTTTGATGGAGATGGTTTTGGAGACTTTGTTGTCTCGAGCTCATACGCAGGGGAGTTTTGCAATGGGGTTTACCATTACGAAGCAACAAGCAACGATTCCATTGAGCTACAATGGGTGTACACCTTTTATGATTTAAGTTGCACTTATGATGCTTATTCAAGTGTTGCCGTTGGAGATATTGACGGAGATGAAAATTATGAGATTTTATCACTGGTGGATACAAGCCCAGGGGTGCCTGGACAAAAAGGTTTACAGATATTTGAATGGGATACAGATTCAATGTCTTTTTTATCCACACCAACCTATACTTGGGATATGGGGCTAGATAGTGTTTGGGAGGCCGCACAAATATACGTAGACGAGCTTGATGGTGACCCGCAACAAGAAATAATCGTTTCTATAATGGATGGCCCATGGACTGAGTTAGGTACGGGTGGCAGTAGCCGTTTAATGATATTTGAATTAGATACAATTATAAATGATTCTGCAATATTTCACATTGAATATGAAGACAACGCATGGAGTAATTGGAGCGGGTATAATATTTCAACAGGAGACCTTGACAATGATGGGTTAAAAGAGATTTACACTGTTGGTTATAATTATTTTCATCTCATCATTCATGAAAACAGCGGTGAAGACACCTATGAATACCAAACAGACTTTTATGTTTGTTCAGAACAATACCAAAGAGCAAATCAGGGAATAGTTGTTGCGGATATAGATAATAATGGAATCAATGAATTGTTCTGTGCAACATCTGGTGTTAATTCATTGACAGGAGACTTAACAACGCCCGGTTCATTATTTGTTGTTGAGGGCATAGATGATGTCAGCAATTTATCTTATGCTAATTTTAATTTTTTTAAGAGCTATGCCGGTGGTCTAAGACAAATAAATATTGGCGATGCAGATGGAGACGGTAACCCAAATCTTTACCTGGCGGCACACTATGACGAAGCGGTATACGATTGGGAGTTTAACGGTGGGGACCCATTAACAGCAGCAAGCTATACAGAGCGAGCAATCTTTATGGATGACACAACAGATAACTATACCCCAGGCAATGACCAGGGTAAAGTAAGAGTTGCAAAGCTGTTTCCTGGCGATGTTGATAATGATGGGCTTGGGGACATCNTTTTTTCNTCAGCAAGTTTTGCTGCGGATAAACCACACNTATTCATGATAGAAAATGATGGTTTATTGACAAATGATAATACTGAGCTTCAATTACCNTTAGTATTTACCATTGGTCAGAATTATCCAAATCCATTTAATCCAGATACAAAGTTTGATTATACCATCTATCATACGAATGATGTGTCTTTGAAGATATATGATATCTTAGGTAATGAAATATACACGGTTTATAATGGTACAAGAACACCAGGTATATATCGGGCAACATGGAGAGGGGTTGATAATAACAACAAGCCGGTTGCAAGTGGTGTATACTTTTATCAGTTNGTCTCTGGTGATAATAGTNCAACAAAAAAACTATTATTAAACAAATAACCAACATCTAAGGATTGAGCTTCCAACTCTTCCTATATGCAATGACCAAAGTTTGGAATGAAATCGTTGTCATGGGTGTCATNCCACTAACTGTTTTAATGTCAACCTCATGCTATCATCAAAATAAACCAGAAGATGTTTTTGTAATAGCTACGTACGATGATGTTAAGGATTGGGACCCGGGAACTGCATTTTCGCTAGAGGTGTTGCCTATGTCAAACATTTACGAACCNCTGCTGTGGTATGATGCTGGGTCGGTACCCCCAAAACTTTTGCCAGCGCTAGCAACTTCATATTCAAAATCTGCTGATGGGTTAACGTGGGAGTTTTATCTTAGAGAAGGAGTTTGGTTTCATGATGGTATCGCTTTTGACTCTAAGGCTGTGAAGTTCGTTGTAGATAGAAATAAAAGATTAAATGGCGGAGCCAGTTTTATATGGTCGGCTGTTGACAGTGTTTCCACAAATGGACCCCACAAAGTGATATTTAAATTGTCAAAACCGGTCCCGCTTGATAAGGTCGTTAGCTCACAATACGGAGCCTGGATCTACTCCCCTAGCATTCAAGGAGTTTCCGCTGATTCTTTGCGCCAGGGTTATGCGTCAGGAACGGGTCCCTATAAACTTAAAAAATGGTCTAAAAACAAATACATCTTGTTGGAAGATTATAAGGAATATTGGGGAGGTTGGAATAGAGGTGACCACTTTAGATCTGTCTTGATAAAAGTTGTTTCAGAGGCATCAACACGTTTACAAATGATTGAGAGCGGGCTTGCAGACTATTCTTTTCTAATACCCGTCCAGTTATTAGATAGGCTAAAGAAGAACCCTTCCATTAATATTTCATATCGACCTTCATGGATCAACCATTTCTATTTACTTAACACAAAAAAATCCCCCACGAACAACATCTGGGTACGTCGGGCTATTGCAGCTGCTATGGATCGAGAAACGGTATCTAGATATATTTATGGTGATTCAGGCAATGAAGCTAAAGGATTAATTCCTGCAAACATGCCATTATTTGAAACCCCTGATAGCCTGGTATCTTATGACCAAGAGATGGGTAAAAAGTTTATAAGTAAATCTAAGGTTGGGTTAAATGATCTGAAACTGGATTTGTCATATATTTCCACCTCTGAAGAATATCGACTTACATCTTTTCTTTGGATGGATAATTTAAAAAAGATCGGCCTTGATCTTGATCTAAAGCCAGGGCTGTGGTCTTCAAACTGGGAGAGGGCTAAAAACCTAGATACGGCTCCAAATATTATTTCTATGGCATGGTGGCCAACTCTTTCTTCACCATCTGATTGGTTTTTTGGTCTATATAGCACTGAAGAAACCCCTCTTTTTAATTTATCGCACTATAGTAACTTGTCTGTAGACTCTTTACTTTCTGAGGCTTGGCATCAAGAGTCCTTCAGTCCAGATAGCTCAAAAAAACTATATAAAACAATTCAGAATATGCTTATAAAGGATTGCGTGGCGGTTCCAGTTGTTGATATTAATGTTCAGTCAGTATACAAAAGTAATATAACTGGCTTAAGGAGTAATCCGGCATATTCAACATTGTTGATTTATTTTCTTGGGCGATCGTTATGACCAGNCACTNTTTAAAGCGGTTCACCCACNCCTTTTTAATTTTAATAATTGTGAGNTCCATTACATTTTTAATAGCCCATTGGTTACCTGGTGATCCTGCCGCACTGTGGGTGGGGGACCACCCGACCAAAGAGCAGCTAGAGGTAACAAAAAAANAGCTCGGCCTTGATAGGCCCATTCATGAGCAATATTTTTCTTTTCTAAAAAAAACCCTCACCCTTGATTTGGGGGTATCCTTAAGAACCAGGCAACCCGTGACCGCAGAAATATTTCACAGGTCAGTTGCAACATTTGAATTGGTATTTATATCAATGTCCNTTGCGATTCTACTTGGGTTGTTTCTTGGATTAAAAGCAGCGCTACACTCAAATACAAAGCATGATTATTTAATAAGGGGTTTTGCCTATCTTGGGCTATCCGTTCCTGTGTTTTGGTTGGGGATGATCTTACAACTTATATTNTTTGGGGTATTGCAGTGGTTACCNCTTCAAGGTAGATATTCAGGTTTTGATCTTTTGAATATTGATTTGCCNTACAATAGCGGCTTNTTTTTACTAGATGCTTTTTTATCTGGAGAGTGGGCNCTAATGNTTGACGGCATAAGGCATATCTTTCTTCCAGTGCTAACGATGGCTTTTGGTGTGTTGGGTATTATAATAAGGACATCTCGTTCGGCATTAATAGAAACCATGGGTGAGCCATTTTTTAAGACTTATCTCGCATACGGACTTTCGCCCAATGAGATTGCAATGAGGTCGGCATATAAAAACACCCTTATCCCAGTTTCTACAGTTGCAGGATTAAGCTTTGGTTTAATGCTTGGTGGCACATTTTTGGTAGAATCGATTTTTGATTGGCCTGGCTTGGGCCAGTTTAGTGTCTTATCGCTTTTAACAAATGACTTTCCTGCAATAATAGGCGTAACCCTTTTTTATACCTTTGTGTATATAGTGATCAATCTAACATTAGATATTATTTATCCATTGATTGACCCAAGAATTCAAAGGTAGATAAATGATTTCGCACTTCATATCATTGAAAAAAACAACAGCGCTATTAGCTGTTGTATTTCTTTTTGCACTTATTGTCTTTTCACTATTGATTCCCTTTGCTAGTCAATACGCAGAAGATATATATGGCGCTGTTCATTTTGAAAGAGGTGGGCAACCGCCTTCCTCTCAGCACTGGTTTGGAACTGACTTTGCTGGACGCGATATGTTTACCCTTACAATTCGAGCGGGGTTGTCTTCCTTAAAAGTAGCTTTTGGAGTTGTTTTTTTGTCCATTTTAATTGGGGCTCCTATAGGTATGTTGTCAGGCGTTTCAAGCCGACGAACAGATGAGATAATTATGCGAATTACAGATGCATTTTTATCTTTTCCTCCTTTGATATTGCCACTGATAATAACTGCAGCTCTTGGCCCATCTTTAAATAATGTTATTATTGGGATTTCTGTATCTTGGTTTCCTTGGTACGTGCGCATTGCTCGAGCACAGGCATTGATTATAAAAGCCACCGATTATGTTTCTATCTCTAAGAGTATGGGGGCAGGAAGATTTCATATCATACAAAAACATATTTTCCCAAATAGCGCTGCNCCAGTAATTATCCAAGGAACATTAGATGCGGGCTATGCGATATTAACAGCTGCAGGTCTATCATTCATTGGTCTAGGAGCACAACACCCTGAAACAGAATGGGGTCTCCTTTTAACACANTCACGNGCACAATTCATTAATCATTGGTGGGAGGGTTTTTTCCCAGGCCTGTTCATAGTGCTTACTGTCATTTCTTTCAATATCATTGGTGATGAATTAAGGTCCTATTTAAANCCTAAAGAGATGCTTCCTAAGTGAAAAAGACGCTNTATAAGATTTGCGGTCTTAATGTGGAGTCTCATTCATCTAGTGGGGCCATAAATATCTTGAAAAATGTTGATCTAACAATTAACAAAGGAGAGATACTTGGGTTGGTAGGCCCTACGGGATCTGGTAAAAGCATGCTCGCTTGGTCATTGATTGACTTGTTACCAATGGGATGTAAAATTACTAGTGGAAATATAACTAGAGATGGGAAAACAGAAGCTGACCTATCNTCATTAAGAGGTAAGCATACAGCAATGATTTTTCAAGATCCGATGCAATCTTTAAACCCCATTCAAACCATTGGCAAACAATTTACAATTATTGCTAATAGGAAAAGTGGTTATACACACAAAGATGCTAAATCCAATATAAAAAAATGGCTAAAGAGAGTTCGCCTTGATAGTGTTCATGATATTCTAGATCGTTTTCCCCATCAGCTTTCTGGTGGACAAATGCAAAGGGTAATGATTGCTTTCGCAATATCAATAGTTCCTGAATTCATCATTGCAGATGAAATAACAACAGGTCTCGATGCAAATACTAAAATAGAGGTCATGGACTTATTGTTTGAAATTCAGAGCGAGCTTGATATTGGAATATTGTTAATATCCCATGACCTTGGAAGCATTAGGCGCTATTGCAAAAGGGTTGCTATTATGCGCTCTGGTAGTATTATTACAGAGGGTAGCACCAACAAAGTTTTTTCTGAAANAAATGGCTATACAAGTTCAATAATTAAANATTATGATAAAACAAACAGTAGGCTAAATACGCCTAGAGGTAAAAATAAAAACGAGCNGATACTATCAATAAATAATTTTAAAAAAAGCTATTTTAATAACGGGTTAATAAACAGAGCTATAAATAACGTTTCACTAGACTTATATCAATCGACCACTCTAGGCCTTGTAGGAGAATCTGGAAGTGGCAAAACAACNCTGGCTAAAATGATATTGAACATATTAGATCGCGACTCTGGAACATTGGAGATAAAAACTGACAAGGATTCCCCAAAAAACTTGTATCAGTTGACTAACAAGATTGGNGCTGTTTTTCAAGATAATATGGCCTCATTCAACCCAAGAATGACAATTTTCGAAATTTTACTAGAGCCGCTATGGCTAGTTGGTNTTAGAGATTCAGAATCGACTGAAAGAAAAATTAATCAAATAATGTCAGATATAAATCTTGATCTTGATTTATTATCAAGTTATCCTCATTCTCTATCAGGGGGCCAAAGACAGAGGGTCTCTATTGCTCGTGCAATGATGTTAAATCCAAAGATTCTGATTTTAGATGAGCCAACATCTGCCCTTGATATCAACATTCAGCATACAATATTGGCGTTGCTCAAATCACTACAAAAGCACAAAAAATTATCATATCTTTTCATATCACATGACCTAGCTGTTATATCACAAATGGCAGACATGATTGCAGTGCTATACAGGGGTGAAATAATTGAAACTGGAAATGTTGCAGAAGTTTTAAATAATCCACAGCAGGATTATACAAAAAACTTNATTGCGTCTTCAATGTGGAAACAGAACATTAAATAATTGACAGGAAAANTCTTCAATGGCAAATCAAATTACAATCGCGTCAGTTCAGATGCATGTTCACCAAGAGCAAAAAAAGAATCTCATTCAAATTGAAAAACACTTAAAATATATTGAGAATATATTTCCCGATATATCTATGGTGGTTTTTCCTGAACTCGCAGTCCATGGTGTTGTTGAAGACAGCGTCAAGACATCAGCAGAAATTCCNGGGGAATTAACTACCGCCTTTTCCAACTTGGCTAAAGATNATGGGCTNTGGTTAATTCCTGGAAGCATTTATGAAAGGTCTAAAAATGATGTNTTTAANACAACTCCGATATTTTCACCAGATGGCGAAATGGTAGGCAGGTATCGCAAAAGGTATCCATGGTATCCATATGAGAAATCAACACCAGGAAAAAAGCCGTTCGTGTTTAATATTGAGGGAATTGGTTGCGTTGGAATTATGATATGTTATGATATTTGGTTTCCTGAAGTTGCAAGGGACCTGGTTAATCAGGGGGCAGAGCTTATCATTGTTCCGACCATGACAAATACGGGAGACAGACCTCAAGAACAGGTTATTGCAAGAGCAACGGCTATAATGCAACAGTGCTATGTGGTCTCTTGTAATGGCGTTGGATTTGGGGGCGTAGGAGGATCTATTATTGTTGACCCTGAAGGGGCTATTCTCCAAGAATCGGGTGAAGGACCATATATGCAAACCGCTATAATTGACTTTGATAGNGTACGTCTTATCAGAGANCAGGGAATTGCGGGGGTAACAAATCCCCTAAANGATTTTTATNAAAACACACAANTNTTNTCTGTTTATGNNAANAAGNATAAATAAATTGAATTTTTTAGNAAAAGNAAAAGGCTGCATACATGTTTGATCTCAAAGAATATTACAATTTTGTCATATCCAACACAGCCCTAAAGGGACTGGTTCTGATAGCGACTTCAATCATCAGCGCGAAACTTGTTGATATAGTTTTCTCTTTAATTTTTAAACGTGTAGTAAAAACAACAAAAACAACGCTGGATGATAAAATACTCCAGCTTTTGCATAAACCAATTTTTTATTCCATTCTATTTGTTGGATTTATTTTATCGATAAAAACAATAGCGCTTCCAGAATATGTCGAATTTGTTCTGATTGGATGTTTTAAAACAGTTACAACCATTATTTGGTTTTTTGTTATTTCAAGGATCCTAGTTATGTCAATGGACTGGGCATCAAGGCAGACAGCAACCAGCAGTATATTACAAAAAAACACTCTGCCATTGTTTAACAACCTAGGGAAAATAGGCATAGGGCTTTTTGGTGCATACTTCATCTTCCTTAGTTGGGATATTAATATTAATGGTGTTTTGGCATCGGCTGGTGTTTTAGGTGTGGTTTTGGGTTTAGCAGCAAAAGATACAGTCTCCAATTTTTTTGCAGGGATCTTCCTTATGGCCGATGCCCCATTTAAAGAGGGAGACTATATCCTTCTGGACACAGGCGAAAGAGGATATGTAAAGAAAATGGGTTTAAGGTCAACAAGGTTTATGACTCGGGATGATATTGAAATAACAATCCCCAATTCTGTGATAGCAGCATCAAAGATAGTAAATGAAAGTGGTGGGCCAGGAGAAACAGAAAGAGTCAGGGTCAATATACAAATTGCCTACAAGACTGACATTGAAAAGGTGAAAACAATTTTAGTTAATATAGCAAAGAAAAATGAAAATGTTCTGAATTCGCCCGAACCCAGGGTTCGTCTCCGTGAATTTGCAGATCATGGTTTAAGACTGCAGTTATTATTTTGGATACACAAGCCAGAGATAAGGGGAAGAACAGTTGATTCTGTTAATACAGAGATTTATAAAACCTTTGAAGAGCACAATATTTTGATTCCTTTTCCAACAATGAATATTTTAATGCCAAACGAGTCAGAAAGTAATCTGTGATATCAAAACTAGTTGTTCTTGCTTTTTATTTCAGCATCCTCCTTTTAATAGGCTATTTNGCATCAAAAAAAGTTTCTAATATTTCTGATTACTATGTTGGTAGTAAGCAGCTTAGCTATTGGATAGCTGCCCTCTCCGCTCGATCAACAGGAGAGTCTGGATGGCTCTTAATTGGGGTGACTGGCATGGGGGCNTTANTGGGTGTAAGCGCCTTTTGGATTGTTATAGGAGAGGTCTTGGGCGTTTGGATTTCTTGGCAGTTCATGGCAAAAAAATTCAAGCGAATGACTGATGAGTACGAATCGATCACGATTCCAGACTATCTTGTTAGTCACTTCGGTTCATCAACCAATCTTCTTAGAATGGTCTCTGCTACGGCGCTTTCACTCTTTGTGGTTATCTATGTAAGCGCTCAAATAGACATTACTGGAAAAACATTCGAATCTTTTCTTGGTCTTAATTACTATACCGGGATTGGCATAGGCTTTGGTATTGTTATCCTTTATGTTTTTTCAGGTGGATTTTTAGCTGTTGCATGGTCTGATTTTTTCCAAGGGGCATTAATGTTTGTTGGGTTATTGCTATTGCCCGTTGTAGCATTTTTCACTATNTCTGATAGTGGGTCTATCACTAGTNGGCTAAATGAAATCGACCCAGGGCTATTAAATCCGTGGGGAGCTGGCGGATTGACGCTGATGAACTTAATGAGCGTCTTAGGGCTTTTGTCCATTGGCATAGGTTTCATGGGTTCTCCCCAGGTATATGTAAGATTTATTGCAATAAGAAATGAATCGGAGGTTGAAAAAGGAAAGTGGGTAGCTGTCATATATACACTATTAACAGATACAGCAGCAGTTTGCATTGGTCTTCTAGGAAGATACATGCTTACGCGTTCAGGACAGAACCCCGAGCTTATCTTGGGAACAGCAGGGGAAGATGTTTTGGCGTTGGTCTTGGGGCAGGTAATGCCAACAATAATTATTGGTGTCTATATAGCGGCAGTTCTTTCGGCAGTTATGTCAACTGTTGATTCTTTACTTGTTGTGGCATCAAGTGCGGTAACGCGAGATTTTTACCAAAAGATNTTAAACCCTCAAGTTGATGAAACCACATTGATGGCACTATCAAAAAAGGTGACCATTACCCTTGCTGTTTTGGCATTAGCGGTGGCGCTAGCGGTTTCAGTNCTTTCTCCCACGAGAACAGTATTCTGGTTCGTNATATTTGGTTGGTCTGGGATAGCGGCCACATTTTGCCCTGTTATTATTCTAACAATATTTTGGAAAGACTTGACCGAAAAAGGTGCCATAGCATCAATGGTAACGGGGTTCCNGTGTGTTCCTTTTTTCAAATTTGTTGTCCCACACTTCCAAAGCATTGGGCTCTATATAGACAAGTTAGATGTTATGTTGCCATCAGTGTTGTTGGCCATGTTTGCTGGCTGGATAACTAGCAAGCAAATAAAGAGCTAGGCGGAAAGGTTTCCCACACCTTCTCTTGTCGCGCTACTATTCCACCCTCTTAATACAAGCTGTACGTTTGTGTGGGGATTTCCATCAATCACCTCGTCATTTCCTGAGTATAGTTGAACCAGGATAGTTTTTCTTGGTTTGCTTGATTTATTNATCANAGACCCGTGGAGTGTACAGCAGTGNAAAAACACCACATCACCACGNTTCGCGACTAGAGGAACAGCTGATTCAAGGGAGTTNTTTTTGTGTATCTTACTTTTAGATACGTGGCCATGTGAGTTTTTTACTTTACCAAGTTTGTGCGATGCAGGAACAACTCTTAAACACCCCATTTCTTCATTTGATTCAGTTAAGTGAAGGATGGCAGCGATCATAGAATTCTTTTTTGTTGGGAAATAAGACCAATCTTGGTGTAAGGGGAAAGCTGCACCTACTTTCGGTGGTTTTAAAAACAGTTTTGTGTGATGCAAGACTATATCTTGTCCAATAAGTGATTCTACTAAATTCAAAAGTTCACTATTTTGAATCATGTTTAACATAATGGAAGAATAGCTTTGCACATTATGGGTATGAATCACTTCTGAGTTTTCAGGNTCTATTGATTTTGTTAGGCTGCTTCCCCATCTCGCATTGATGTTTTCACCACTCTTTCTTAGTTGTAAAATTATTTTATCAAATTCTTTTTCAAATATTTTAATTTCTTTTTTTTGAAATAACCCCTCTTTTAGGTAATAACCCTGGTCATTGAAAATAGATTTAATTTTTTTGGTCAATTTGACTCTCNNTATATNTAAGGAGCGATTGAAGGGTCTTTAATTTGGTCTAAGTAATCTGCATTTTCACCAGAAACTGTAATTCTTTTAGCTTTGTCTGTGCAAAAATGAATGACCATACCAACTCTTGGAGAGGTTTCTTTATTTGCTGTTGAAGAATGATAAGTTAACGATGAGTGTATACTAACTTCTCCTTTCTTTAGTTTGGAGTGAACCACCTGACCTGATTCATCATGAGATGCTAATAACTTATTTTGANAGTCTATATTTTTATCGAAAAANTCAAGACCATTGACTGCGTTCCACNTATTGGAGCCTCTAATGAACTGGACAGGTCCAGAGCTTGATGAAACATCAGATAGGGCAACCCAAGCGGTATACAAACCATCCTCACTCCAAAATGGCCAATACTGGGCATCACGATGCCATCCTGCGTTTCCACTGTTTTTATAACTTTGGGGTTTCCAAACTACTTGAGAATGCCAAACCTGTATTGTTTTAGCATTGGTTTTTAAGGCNAGNNNNTCNCCNAGNTTAGGTTTNGTNACAAGACTCCANACTGATTTATTNCAAATGTGGGGCTTGTCNATTTTGATGATTAATCTTGGGTCATCACCTAAANTCCAGAAACGGTTTTCTGGTGCTGTGCCAGTTCTATATTCACCATTAATTATTTCCCAAAGACCTTGATAAGCAGATTCTACTTCCGATTGACTAAATAAGGACGGCAAGAAACAAAAACCATCTTTTTGTAGGTCGAAGGTGTCTTTATTCTTGTGAGGCATTATTGTTTGAATTGATTTATNAAGAATATAGCGCTTTGATCCATTCGCTCTCTTCTTTCGATAAAACATCTCCAAGAGATGCGGCAACCTNAACCTGTTCTTCATTTCTTTGCCCTAGCAAAACACATCCTGTTGGGGCNTCATTAAAAAGGGCGTTGACCACACCATACATAACCGGGGATTTTTGATCNTTATATCNATGNTCTAANTTTTCTTTATTTTGTTTCATCTTTNCTATAATGGANTCNTTTACAAATTGCTTNAGTCCAGAACGGTGATCCCCAGTTTCAAAAGTTGCTGGCTTATTATATTTTCCAGTAAGCAGGCCGTGTTTTATAGGTGAAAAGAAACATACACCGATGTTGTTACTATCTA
>NHCZ02000032.1 GCA_002167345.2 bacterium TMED46
GCACCATCAATTATATTGAATATTCAATCTATAGGTAGAACGAATGGTATTGATTCGATCGATACAGATCAGTATGGTAACTATCTAGGAGATAATAGAGAAAATTCGCAAGCACTTAATGTGATGGCTTCAGTGAATATTCCAGGGAATTTTAATAATTTCACGACGACCTCATCAATAAATTTGAATTCAATTTCCTATACAGATAACTTAGCATCTGAAAGAAATAAAGACTATTTTTTCCAAAAAGCAGAAACTCAATCAATATCCGCAACACTGTCTACCCGTTTTCAATTTGGTCTGAAAACTACTTCATCCTTTAATCAATCTAAGATTATAGTCCCATTCCTAGATGAAAATAATGAAGCGCAGCAGGAAACTAATATTTGGATGTCCCTAAGTACATCTGCTCAATATGGTATTTATAAAAATAAACTGAGATTAAGAGGTGGTATAGATTTTACAACAAATGGGAAAAAAGATAATTCTTCTATAGAACTTTATGGTGGTAAAATAGGTGGTGATTGGGATATTCTTGATAAGTTAACATTAAGTTTTATTAGCTCAATTAGGATGGTCAATAACTCAGGTCACAGTTCTGATCAAAAAGATAATAATGGAGATGGCAAGATTGATGAAAAAAGAGAGAACTGGTCAACTAATAGTTCGGGTTTTAACCTTTCATTAGGGTACCGGTTTTGATAAATAATATTAAACGGTTTTTACAAAGTCATGTGGTTGACCTCAGCCTAACAATGGGTGCTATCATCTTTACATGCTTTTTTCATTGGGTTGGGTTTTTTGATTTTTTAGAACTTAAAACATATGATTATCGTTTCAACAGTGTGAGAGGTCCGCTTACTGGCTGGCGTGCAAGTGATTCAACAATTATCAATAAAGGAACTGATGTAGTACTTGTGGAAGTTGACGATGAAACATGGAGAATTCTTAAAGATAAAAAAGTGCCTTGGCCATATCCTCGAGGTGATATATGGGCAAGAGCTGTGGATAACTTAAGCAAGGCAGGGGCTAGCGTCATTGCTTTTGATGTCCAGTTTGATTCACCAGATGCCAGATCGGAATATCTAAGAAGCGTTAGCGGTAGTCTACCAAGTGAATTCCAACAGTATCTACCAGGTCATGGAGATATTCTATTAGCAGAGTCTATTAAAAACGCTCAAAAAAATGGTACGGCCATAGTAATGGACGTAAAGATGGTTCGTGAGCCAACAAGAATACCTCCTACATATATAGCTTACCCTGTGCCTGAAATAATGAATGCTGGGCCTGAAACTGGTCTGATCAATGATATGCTAGATACTGATGGGTTTTCTCGTCAATACAGTATTGCAGGATATATGGAACATAAGCCAGAGACGGCATATCTTACACTAGGATTAAAATGCGTGAAATCCTTTTTAGATATTTCAGACACAGTAGTACCTATCTTTAATGCTGAAGAATTGATTTGGGAGTTTGGANATCTACNAATCAGATCATATGGACGAACAAANAATTTTTTGGTCAATTATTACGGGCCNCCATCTGGATATAAATTTCCAGGCAATGATAACTATAAACCTTGGGGTACATTTCCANGATTCTCTCTATCACAAGTTTTGGATACACAAGATTACGATTTACCAGAAGACATAGACTGGATGAGTCAATTTATTGCCGGTGAGGTGCCTGATTGGATTCTTGCAATAGAAGATGATTCTGAAAGATATGAAATGATGTCTTTNATGGGGATTGGAGAGGATTTTGATATAACAAAATCACCCTTTTTCAATAAGATCGTTATACTTGGTGTGAATGNAGAGGTTATACACGATGTTAAATCCACTCCATTTTATAATTATATGGATCTAAGTCAATTAACACCTGGAATGGAGACACATGCAAATGCTATCCAAACCATCCTTCATGAAAATTATATCAATGTATTTGGGGGCAAGACCACCCGTTATTTAGCTGAAGGAGCNTCCTACCCTTTAGCAAACTTTTTATTGATATTCTCTTTATGTATGATTGCATATGCACTTTTAACGAAAGTCGACCTACATCCAATCGTGGCAGGTTTAATTATTTTTTCTGAGGGTTTACTTTATTACGCATTTGCTATGGGTATGTTTGCTAGTGACTATTTGTGGTTTTGGAAATCATCAATATCAAATTTGCTTCCAAATTCTTTACATGACACTTTCTATGATCAATTACAAGTGGATTTACCACATCCAGGTGAGTCATATGTTATGCCTATTATTGCTCCAATGGCAGGNTTAGTCTTTACCTATGCTAGTAATATAATTTTTCAGTTTTTGCATGAACAACAGGATAAGAAATTTTTAAGGGAGACTTTTGGAACCTATATTGCTCCTAAGGTGTTAGACAAAATGTATGAAGAAAAACAAGCGCCAAAACTTGGCGGTGTGGAGGGACATCACACAGCATTTTTTTCAGATATACAAGATTTTTCAACATTCTCTGAAGCACTTGAACCAGAGAGGATGGTATCTTTAATGAACGAGTACTTAACAGTCATGTCACAAGTCATACTAGATAATGAAGGCACATTAGATAAATATATTGGTGACGCAATCGTTGCATTTTATGGTGCACCTGCTCCTGTTAAAGATCATGAATTAAAATCTTGTACTACAGCTTTAGCCATGCAGGAAGCATTAAATGGATTAAGAGAAAAATGGCAAAAAGAAAATGATTGGCCAGATATCGTTTACTCGATGCAACATCGGATTGGATTAAATAGTGGTAAAATGGTTACTGGTAATATGGGTTCAGAAATGAGAATGAATTATACTATGATGGGTGATACAGTTAATCTTGCCGCAAGACTTGAATCATCTGCTAAACAATACGGTGTTTATAACTTTGTTGGAGAAAATATATATGAAGNTGCNAAAGATAATTTTATTTTTAGGTTTTTAGATTTTGTTCAGGTCAAAGGTAAAAAAATACCAGTCAAAGTTTATGAGTTAATCGCACAAAAGAGTAATGTGAATAATTCAATCGTTGGTCTTGTAAGAAAATTCGAAAAAGGCCTTGATTATTACTACCAGCAAGAATGGGATAGNGCAATNAATGCGTTTAAAAATGCTGAAAAAATGGAAGAANATTTTNCNGCTAGGAATACCACTCCATCNGCAGTTTATATCCAAAGATGTATTATGTTCAAAGATAACCCTCCTGGTAAAGATTGGGATGGTGTATGGAAAATGACTTCAAAATAGATAATATTCNTNGNNAAATTNTTCTATATAANTTTATANGGATTNATATATGAGNNATTCTNGAGGAAATATTCTATGGGTAGATGATGAAATTGAACATCTAAAACCTCATATANTATTTTTAGAANAAAAAGGTTATTCNTTATCTANAGCCTCAAATGGTCAAGATGCCATTGAATTATGTAAAGAAAATACCTTTGACCTAATACTAATCGACCAGTCTATGCCAGGGATGGATGGCCTTGAAACTCTTGCAGCAATAAAAAAAGACCGTTCAAGTCAACTTATTATTATGATCACCAAGACAGAGGATGAGTGGCTTATGGATGAGGCAATGACTAAGCAGGTACAACAATTTTTAATTAAGCCTGTTAATCCCAGCCAAATTTTTATGGCATGTAAAAAAGCACTTGAAGAGGATAAANTTCTTGAGCAAAAAGCTACAAGTGAATACTTAAAAGAATTTCAGGAAATTGATCAATTAATGAATGAGCAACTTGATGCTGATGATTGGTGGAAGCTCTATGATAGGCTGGTCAATTGGCAAATGAAATTTGATATTTACAGAGAAACCGGCCTTAGTAACATTTTAGAAGAACAGATCAAAACATGTAACAAANAATTTTCCAACTTTATCCAAGCTCATTATCATACTTGGATGAGTGACAGTGATCGCCCTGTTCTTCCAAATGATGTGTTTAGAAACTACCTAAAACCAGATCTGGAGAAAGGAAATAAAATTTGTTTATTGGTCTTAGATTGTATGCGTTATGANCATTTTAAAGCAATGATGCCTTTATTAGAAACATTGTTTACAATCGACCTTAAATATTGTCTATCACTAATACCTACTGCTACTCCATATTCGAGGAATGCTATTTTTTGTGGCATGTTTCCCGATGAAATGGTATCGAAATATCCAAAACAAAGACTTGACATGGTTTCTGATGCTGCAAGTTTAAATCAGCATGAAAAAGAATTTCTTATCGATCAGCTTAAGAGGTCAGGGATGACTGATAAATCAGTACATTATCATAAAATATGGGCAGTAGAAGAGGGTAAGAAATTTGAAGGTCGAATCAAAGATTATGCCAATAAAGACATGATTGCTCTTGTTGTTAATTTTGTAGACATACTTGCTCACAAGAGCTCACAAACTGATGTTCTAAAAGAAATGGTTCCCAACGAATCTAGTTATAGGACTACTGTAAAATATTGGTTAGAACATTCGTGGTTATTTCAGGTTCTTAAGCATTTAGCAGATACAGGTTTTACTGTAATAATGACAAGTGACCATGGGAGTATTCGCGTACAGAATGATGTTATGGTTGCAGCTGATCGGAATGCATCTTCAGGAGTCCGATATAAATATGGCAGAAACCTAAATACTAATGAAAAGCATGCTCTCATTATAAAAGAACCAGAGAAATATAGGCTCCCCGTATTTGGAGCGCAGCCAAGTTATGTTATTGCAAAAGATGATAACTATTTTGTTTATCCGAACGAAGCACATAAATATCAAGAAAAATTCAATAATTCTTTTCAACATGGCGGAATAAGTTTGGAAGAAATGATAATTCCTTTAGCGATTATGAAGGGTAAGAACTAGTGGTATTCAATAGCCAATCTGTGGATGACACATATTACTTAGCCAGAAAGTTTGCGCAAAGTATTTCCAAAGGCAATGTAATCGCTCTAATTGGTAATCTGGGAACAGGGAAAACAACGTTTACTAAGGGTCTAGCAAAAGCATTAGGTATTTTAGAAAATGTGGGCTCGCCTACATTTAAACTTGTTTCAGAATATTTAGGTACTGATTCTGTACTTTACCATATAGATGCCTACAGGCTAGAAGGGTCAAAAGATTTTTTAAATATTGGTGGTGAGGAGTACTTAACAACAGAAGATGGAATAACTGTTATCGAATGGGCTGATATTATTGGAGATATTTTAGATGATGATGTGATTCAGGTCAAATTTGCTAGAATTCAAAATAATTCTGAAGCAAGGCAAATTGAGATAAGAGGAATACAGTTTGATTTCTAAAAATATTCTTTCAATCGAGACATCGTCTTCAATTTGCGGCGTTTCCATTATCAAGAATGGAAATTTATTAGGGATTTCAGAGAAAAATACTTACCGACAACACAATGAAAACCTTGCTAACTTTGCTCAAGATGCTCTTAAACAATCAAATAAATCGCTTAGTGACATTGATGCAATAGCCGTAAGTATTGGTCCTGGTTCTTTCACCGGGTTACGTATAGGATTAGGCTTTGCTAAGGGTATGGCTTATGCATTAGGCCTTCCAATTATTCCTGTTCCAACTTTACTATCATTGGCTTTTAGTTTACGGGAATACGAACCTCGTAATGGCATTATTCATTCTCATTCAAAAAAAGTTTTTTATCAGGAATTTTCATGGAAAAACTCTATCCCAAAAATAATTAGTAAGGCGGTCGTTGGAGATATAGGCCAATATTCCAAAAATATCCAAGATGGGTTCCAATGGAATTGTGAAGAAATAATGAGCAGTTATTCTAATATCAAAAAAGCAGTGCCGTCTACTGAATTTATCGGAATATTAGCTTCTATTTTCTATGATGATTGGGTAATAAAAACACCTTATGAGCTTGTACCTGATTATATAGCTCCTTTTGAAATGACACCCCGTGAATAAATATCAAATAATACGTGAAGCGACAATTAATGATGTCTCTGATATACTTAAAATAGAAAAGCAGGTTTTCACAAATGATAATTGGTCGCTTGAGATGCTTAGTGCCGAGCTTAATAATGAAAATGATAGAAAAACTTTGATAATTATTAAAGCTAATGAGGTTGTAGCATATTGCATGACTCGAAAATTTGAAAATGAATTACATATAATAAATATGGCTGTTAAAAGCTCTATGCAAGGCAGGGGTTATGGTAAACTACTTCTCAAAAGTTTTTTAGATCAATTACCAATTAAATCATCAGTATTTTTAGAAGTTAAACACATTAATTTTCCCGCTATCAATCTTTATCTTAGTGTTGGTTTTAAAAATATCAGTTCTCGAACTAACTATTATAGCGATGGCAGTGATGCCTTGATAATGTATCTTAAGAAATAAAATTTGATTATGGCCTGGTTTAAAAGAAAAGATAAAAATCTAAAGGATTCCGATAAAAAAGCAATCCCAGATGGTTTGTGGGACAAGTGTCCATCTTGTAATGAGATCATTTATCGCCCAGAACTTGAAAAAAAACTTTCGGTGTGTCATCATTGCAATCATCATTTTCGCGTATCTCCTAAATTATATGTTGAATTACTTTTAGATGAAGGGACTTCAACAAGGCATTTTCAGGACATTGAACCCCAGGACTTTTTAGGATTTAACGCAAATAAGGCCTACAAAGATCAGATAATTGAAGCAATAAATAAAACTGGAGAAAGTGATGCCATAAATGTTTATGATGGAAATATCAATGATTATCAAGTTGTTTTAGGAGTAATGAATTTTAAATTTATCGGTGGCAGTATGGGGTCAGTGGTCGGTGAAATAGTATCAAGGGCTTTAATCATGGCTGGAGAAAAAAATGCACCTTTTATATTAATTTGCTCATCTGGTGGTGCGCGAATGCAGGAAGGTGCTATTTCACTAATGCAACTAGCAAAGACCAGTACTCGATTAGCAAAATTTTCTAATGGTGGAGGGCTTTTCATACCGATTCTAACTGATCCGACCACAGGTGGAGTAACAGCAAGCTATGGTATGTTAGGTGATGTGATTTTAGCAGAGCCCGGAGCCTTAATAGGATTCGCTGGGCCTAGAGTTATTAAACAAACCATTGGGCAGGATTTACCTGATGGGTTTCAACGGTCTGAATTCCTTCTGGAAAAAGGTTTTATTGATTGTATCGTTGATAGAAGCAGCATGAAAGAGAAACTCTCAACTCTGATTTCAATTCTTAAATGAATAAGCCTAGAATTTTAATCACAAATGATGATGGTATTTATTCTAAGGGTATATATGCTCTTTGGCAGGCTATGAATGAATTAGGACACACTTTTGTAGTCGCGCCAAATAGTGAACAAAGTGCCAAAAGTCATTCAATAACAATTAGCAACCCCATTAGGGTGCAAGAAATTGAAAGGGAAAATGGATTTAAAGGGTATGCGGTTTGTGGTACACCAGCAGACTGTGCAAAGATTGCAATTAGGTCACTAATGATTGATCAACCAGATATATTAATATCAGGAATAAATCAAGGTGCAAACTTAGGAACTAACCTTATTTATTCGGGTACGGTTTCAGCAGCAGCTGAGGGCGCTATACTAGGGATATCATCTATAGCAATTAGCTTAGCCTCTTTTAAATCGGATGATTATGGAACTGCTAAAAAAGTAGCAACTGATGTTGTGAAACATGTAATGAAAACTAATTTACCCAGAGGAACTTTACTTAATGTAAATGTACCAGCATGTAATGANAAAATGATAAATGGATNTCGAATTACTAGNCAAGGAAATCAAAANTTTTTAGATGAGTTTGAAGAAAGATTCAATCCAAAGCAAGAGACTTATTATTGGATAAAAGGAAAAGTTATTGATGAAGATANATCAATAGATTTTGANGGAAAAGCTCTATCAGAAAACTATGTGAGTATCACACCAGTGCATTACAGGCTTACGAATGAATCCTACTTAGAAGAATTAAAACAGCAATTTTTNGATGAATAACATATACAAAAATGGTATTGTAATTCTTGATTTTGGTTCTCAATACACGCAACTTATTGCAAGAAGGGTAAGGGAGAGTAATGTATTTTCAGAAATTTTATCACCAGAGACAAAATTAAATGAAATTATAAGTCGAAATCCTGCTGCAATAATTTTATCCGGGGGACCNAGNAGTATTTATGAGGAAGATGCCCCACAATTTGACGTTGAAATACTAGAAAGTGAATTCCCGATTTTAGGAATATGTTATGGGCTCCATGTTATGGCTCAGCATGGGGGTGGCCATGTTTTATCTGATGGGAAAGGAGAGTATGGTTTTGCAGATATAGATATTCAAATTAAGAAAGGATTATTCTCAGGTATTTCTTCTTCCAAAGTTTGGATGAGCCATGGAGATCGTGTAGATAAATTACCAGANGGGTGGCAGATTTTAGCTTATTCTTCAAANGGTATTGTGGCGGCTATNTCAAATTTAGANCAAACNCGCGTAGCGACTCAGTTTCACCCTGAGGTTCATCATACTGAGGAAGGCATTAAAGTATTATCCAACTTTTTATTTAAAATCGCTAAATGTTCCCCAAATTGGACACCAATTAATTTCATCCAAGAACAAATACAAAATATTCAATCAATAGTTGGTGANGATAATGTACTTATAGGTGTAAGTGGCGGCGTAGATTCTACAGTAGTGGCTGCATTANTCNATAAGGCCATAGGTGACCGTGCTAAAGCAGTTATTATTGATCATGGGCTAATGCGGAAAAATGAGGTTAGTGAATGCGTCACAGAACTTGAAAGCGGTTTAGGCATCAATATCGAAGCTCATGATGAATCAGAAATATTTTTATCAAAACTAGAAGGAGTTTCTGATCCAGAAAAAAAACGAAAAATTATAGGAAATCAATTTATTTTCTCGTTTGAACGAATTGCCAGCGAAATGAGTAAGATGGACTATTTAGCTCAAGGGACTTTATATCCGGATGTTATAGAAAGTGGTATTAGTAAAGGTAAGTCAGCACATGTTATAAAAAGTCATCATAATGTTGGCGGTCTTCCAGAAAATATGAAATTTAAATTAATAGAGCCATTAAGAGATCTGTTTAAAGATGAAGTAAGGGAAATAGGTAGAGAACTAGGTATTCCAGATAAATTGGTTGATCGTCATCCATTCCCTGGCCCTGGTTTAGGTGTAAGGGTTATTGGGGAGGTAACCCGTGAACGTATTAAAATACTTCAAGAAGCAGATCAAATTTATATTGATGTACTACATGAGGATGGGATATATAATGAAATATGGCAAGCATTCTGTGTCCTTATAACAGTCAAAACTGTTGGTGTTATGGGTGACCAGCGAACTTATGAAAATCTTTTGGGTTTAAGGGCAGTGACTAGTATGGATGGTATGACTGCTGATTGGTTTCGTATGCCTACAGAGACATTATCAAAAATATCAAATAGGATTGTCAATTCTGTTCGAGGAATTAATCGGGTGGTATATGATATTACTTCTAAACCTCCTGGGACCATAGAATGGGAATAATCGTCTCAAACAAAAAAGTTTCTAGTTTATGAAGAGAAAATTAATGATCATATTTCTTTTAGCTTTTACANTTGGACTTTCTCAAAACGAATATGANATAGAGGATTTAATATATNAGGATGGTATTTTTTTAAATAAATCTNCTGAGACATCTGTTAATGGTTCAATTTATCAAATCCTTGCAGGANAGAAAGTCATCTTAGGTCTTGTAGTAAATGGTACAAAAGAAGGGTTATGGTCTTTTTGGTATAAAAATGGACGAAAGAAAGAAGAAGGGACATTTAAAGAAGGTAAAGAAGTTGGAGTATGGAAAAGGTGGCATGATAATGGTAAGATGAAATCTAAGAGAAATATCAAATATGGTAAGGGAGAAGGGCTTTGGACATGGTGGTATTATAATGGTAAGAAAGAATCAAACGGAACGTTTAAGAATGGGAAAAAAGATGGGAAATGGACTTTCTGGTATGAGAATGGAAATAAGATAAAGGAAGGGACTTTTGAGAATGGTGAATTAGAAGGTTTCTGGACATACTGGAATGAGAGAGGTCAGAAAGAATCTGAAGGAACATTTAAAGATGGTAAGGGAAATGGATTGTGGACTTTCTGGTATGAAAATGGTCGAAAGTCATCAGAAGGTATGCTTGATGGAGTAAAAAAAGAGGGATTGTGGTGCTACTGGGACAAGAATGGAAAAAAGGAATTAGAAGAGACCTACAACTTAGGAGAATTAATTTCTGTAAAAGAATGGGTTGAGGATTCCTCTGTTCGTGAATGAATCCTAAATGCTTTTTTTTGATAAAAATATGATAAAATATATAAAATTATCAGCCCTGAATATTTCAGTTGTTAGCATAGTTGGATCAGTCATTTGGCTAGTGATGGATTATAATGAGGGAAATGAAATAAATCTTTTTTTAGTAGGATTTATACTTTTCATGATAATCATACTATCTTTGCTTTCTAAGGATGTGTGGAATACATATGATGAATTAAATAGATTGGGAAATCCAAAGGATTTGCGAAATAAATAAAAGCATTGATGTATTTTATGTCTTAGTAATGAGTTTAATATCTGTCTTAAGATTTTAGTATTCAGCTTAACGAACAGCGGTTTTTTTCTAAAAGATAAATTATTTTATTTTTAGTATTTATATTCCATGAAAGATAGGTTTTACTCTTTAAGGTCTAATGTTTTGTAAATTTTGAAAAATGAAAATTATTATAATATTCAGTCTGTTGTTTTTCTCCCATTTATTTTCTCAGAATAAGGATTCTGGGAATGATTTAATTCAATATGGATTCAATTATAAGGGGGACCTCAACGATGGTAGGCGTCATGGTAATGGTAAATATATATATCCAAATGGAGATATATATGATGGTGAGTGGATAAATGGAATTCGAGAAGGAGAGGGGACTTTTACATTCAAAGACGATAGCCATACATATGTAGGAAGTTTTGTGGCTGACCTTTTTCATGGATGGGGTACTCTTCATATTATAGGTGGAGAAAAGTATGAAGGTGAATGGAATAATGGTAACAAAGAGGGTGAAGGTACCTATTACTATCCATTTGGAAATACGTATATAGGTGAGTGGAAAGAAGATAAAAAGAATGGAAATGGAACTTATATATACACATTTGGAAAAAAGTATGAGGGTGAATGGAAAGATAATAAGAAACATGGGATAGGTCTTTCAATAGATGGTGAAGGAAATACTTATGAAGGTGACTTCAAGTATGATAAAAGAGAGGGAAGAGGGGTATATACGTTTAAAAGTGGCAATGTATATAAAGGTGAATTCTTAGATGGTAAAAAACATGGACAAGGCATTTTCACCTATGTAAACGGAAATATTTATGAAGGTGAATTTTATGATGGCAATATGGAAGGAAGTGGAATATTTACATTTAAAAATGGGAATATTTACGAAGGTGAATGGAGGGATGATAAAAGTCATGGAAAAGGAACCTATAGTTTTAAGAATGGTACCAAATATGTTGGTGAATTTCAAAATGGTAAAAGGAATGGCGAAGGCACTTTTACCTATCCTGATGGAGAAAAGTATGTAGGTGATCACAAAGATGGAAAGCGAACTGGACGTGGTATTTTTACTTTTAAAAATGGTAACACATATAAAGGTGAGTTTTGGAATGGCGTCAAAAATGGACAGGGTATTTTTACTTATCCTAATGGGAATGTATATGATGGAGAATGGAAAAATGATTTAAAGCATGGGCAGGGAGTNTTTGCCTATGTNTCTGGTGGTAAATATAGTGGCAATTGGAAAAATGGTTCTATGGATGGGTATGGNAATTATAGCTATGCAAATGGAGATACTTACGAGGGTGATTTTAAAAATGGTAAAATGCATGGTAAAGGTTCCTATGTTTTTGAGAATGGCAATGAATATCATGGTGAATGGAAAGAAGATACNATGGAGGGAGAAGGTATCTATGCCGCCTCTAATGGNAATTATTNTGAAGGCACCTTCAATGATGGCAAATTAAATGGTCAAGGTACTTTTAGATCCTCAATAGGGGAAACCTATAAAGGTGAATGGGTTCAGGGCANAATGAATGGTAGNGGNTTATACATCTTTGTAAATGGTAATCGGTATGATGGCGAATGGGTTGATGATAAACGAATTGGTTATGGAATATATACTTATGTAAATGGAGATTTATATGAGGGTTATTTCTCTGATGGGAAACGTAATGGTAAAGGAACATTTCGTGATAAAAACGGTGATATTTATGAAGNCACTTGGCAAGAGGGACAAATGGATGGTCAGGGATATTATTTCTTTGCAAATGGTGATANATACAGCGGCCAATGGGTAAAGAATAAGAAAGCTGGAAATGGAGTATTTAGTTTTTCTAATGGAAGCGAATACGAAGGGAGTTTTATTAATGACCAGATGGAGGGGCTAGGGACCTTCACTTATCCTGATGGTAGGAGGTTCAATGGTAATTGGCTTGAGGGTGAAATGGAAGGCTATGGGACCTTTTCTGATTTAAAAGGAAACAGATATGAGGGGGACTGGAAGGATAATGCTTACAATGGTAATGGAACCTTTTATTTTGCAAATGGTGACCAATATGAAGGCGAATGGAAAAGTGGTAAATATGATGGGTNTGGTACTTTTACAGATTTAGATGGTAATAAATATATTGGTTTATGGCATCAAGGTTTAAAACACGGACAGGGTACACTTNATAGCTCAAATAATGATAAGTATGTTGGGGTTTGGTTAAAGGACCTTCGACATGGAGAAGGGACTCAGACNTATGCAAATGGTGACCAATATGAAGGTGAATGGTTAGCTAATGAAAAGAATGNTAAAGGTTTAATGAAATATAATTCTGGTACTATTTATGATGGTGAATGGAAGTTAGACATGAAACATGGAACTGGCACTCTTGATGATAAAAATGGAAATCTATTTAACGGCTATTGGGCCAACAATAAAAAAGATGGAAAGGGAAAAATTATCTATTCCAATGGAGATATATATGAGGGTGACTGGAGTCAAGGTAATATACAAGGAATCGGGATATATATTTACTCCACTGGTGATAAATATGACGGTGAATGGATAAATAATCAAAAAAATGGTAGAGGAACATTTAGTTCTAATTTAGGAGAGAAGTATGTCGGCGAATGGAAAGATGACTTAAGAAGCGGGCAAGGAACTTTTACAGATGGTAAAGGAAATAAATATAAGGGGGAATGGCTGAAAGATGCAATGAGTGGTGAAGGTACATATACTGATGTGCTTGGACATCGATACACCGGTAAATGGAGCAATAATAAAAGAGAGGGCAAAGGTACATACTCATTTGTAGGTCAAAAAAAGAATGAATCACTTTCAACAGAATTCCTTTATTNNAAAGGGAATCGTTATGTCGGTGAATGGAAAGAAGATCAATTNCATGGTAAGGGCTCATTCAAGTATCTAAATGGTGATTCATATGAAGGNGAGTGGGAAATGGATAAGCGAAGCGGTAAAGGTATTTTCATCTCTAANCAGGGTGAGCATTACGAAGGCGAATGGGCAAGCGATATGAAGCATGGAGTAGGTGAAATGGACTTCATTAATGGAGATCACTATAAAGGTGAATGGAAGCAAGATATGATGTCTGGTGATGGCCAAATAGTTTATGTAAATGGTGATAGTTATAAAGGGTATTGGGTAAAGAACCTTAAGGAGGGCCAAGGAACNTACCTCTACCAAAATGGGGAGAAATATGATGGGATATGGTCAAATGATGTAAAATCTGGAGAAGGAATATATAAATATAATAATGGTGATATTTACCAAGGTAAATGGGCTGATGGAATCAAGGAAGGTTATGGAATATATAAAGATTCTAAGGGTGATGCCTACGAAGGTGAATGGGAAGATGATCTNAAAATGGGTCAAGGTATATTAAAATATGCAAATGGTGATGAATATAATGGAGGTTGGCAAAACAATTTAAAAACTGGNAAGGGAAAAATGACCTATGCAAATGGTGATGAATATAATGGAGGNTGGCAAAATGGTAAAAAAGAAGGGGAGGGAAAAGCTACTTTTATAACTGATGGAATCACATATATTGGAAATTTTAAANATGACGTATTCCATGGAATGGGTAAATATACTTCTTCCATTGGAGACTCATATAATGGTGAATGGGAATTTGGTAAGAGAGAAGGTCAAGGGGTTTTTAANTCTTCCATTGGAGATATATATGATGGTGTTTGGAAGAATGATATGAAACATTCGAAAGGGGTATATCAATTTGCAGATGGATCACAGTATAATGGAGAATGGCAAAATGACGAAATAACCGGTCAGGGCTCCTTTACATTTTCTAATGGTAGTGTATGCAAAGGCAGCTTTTTAAANGGCAAGATCGATGGCCAAGGGACTTTTGATTATATCAATGGAGATAAATATATCGGCCTTTTTAAATCAGGTAAAAGAGATGGCCAAGGGACTTGTATATTTTCAAACGATGAAAAATATATTGGTGAATGGAAAGAAGACAAGATCAATGGCCAAGGAAAATATATTTATAGGAATGGTAATACATATGAAGGAACATTTACCAATGGGATAATGGAAGGTCAAGGANCCTACACTTTCAATAATGGAAATTTATATATTGGTGAATTCAAAGATGGTAAAAGAGAAGGCCTNGGAGTGTTTACTTATGAAAATGGTAATAAATATGTAGGTGAATTCAAAAATGGTACTATGGATGGTCAAGGTACTTTCACATATCCTAATGGTGATAAAAAAGTGGGAGTTTGGAAAGATGGAAAACCTATNAATAATCAATGATCCAAAGTTCAAAGTACCTAAGATATGTTTGTGTTTTAATACCGTTAATTNTNTCATCATGTTCTTTTTTTGATAAACCATATATTNGGATTGACCCTAATNCNTGGTCAGANAAGAACCTCTACTTTTCTGATCTAGATGATAATTACAAACGAACTAAAAATTTTAATCGAATATGGTCGAAGCTTNATTCAGATCGATTCACACCCTACCATAAGNTTCTTGATAAAAAATATACTATCATTGGAACCTATAANACTTTCAATAATGAATATTTAGTAATTGGAGATCAAAAAGGTAATCGATTTAAGATGGTAATTAATTTAAATGANATTGATAATAATGTAGTTCCAAGTTACTTNCTTTTCGAGGANGTGCTTTCCCAAGCAAAAAAAATGATNGGTAAAACCATTTGGCTTAATAATACTCTTGATCCTAATGGCTTTTATACTTTTTCAGAATATAACTTTACACGGTTTGAACCAGTTAAAGTTTTGGATGTGTTTCCATTTCAAAACCTCGATTATGACCATCCTGTCTGGCTAAAAACTAAAGCAAGTACAGGCGATGAGGGATTTGTGAGATATAATGGTGATGAAGGGCGTGTTGGCATTCAAGATCATTATTATAATTCAGAACCTTTGCCTTACTCTTGGGGTAGGGTTACTATAAATAAAATTGTAAATAAACAAATAGAGTTGGGTATGACTGAAAGACAAGTTAGAATTGCTATTGGTAACCCTGATGAGGTTAATTCTACCTCGAGCAGGCATGGAATTAGTGAACAGTGGATTTATAGGCATAATAATAGCAAAGATGTATATTATCAGTTTGAATATGAAAAATTGATATTTGTTAATAAATGATTAACTTTTCAATAACATAAATTTATGAACTATTTTAAGATTTCCTTTATTACAATATTAACAATTTCATTTGGACATGCCGGCGAAATTGATTCGCTACCTTATTATCAAAAATTTAATAAGTCTGTCGAATTCTATCAGCAAGGTAGATACAACCTTGCACTGAACTATTTTAAAAGTATTCTAGTAAACAAAAGAGAATACCGTGATCCAGCAGCACAATTATTAATGGCCAAATGTCAATATAACTTAGCAATGTTTGACGAGGCGCAACGGTCATGTAAATCATTATTGTCTAATTACCCCAATAGTCCTTACCAAATGGATGCATTTATATTGATGGGTGATATTTACTTAAAGCAGGGGAGGCCTACAAATGCTTTTAGATATTATCTAAATGCGCGGCCTTTAATTGATGATTTATTATACTTAAATATTATTGATCAGAGATTATATAATTGTATTGGGATTGGTATAAAAGAAGAAACCTTGGAGGGACTTCTTTTCAGAGAAAAAAATTCTTTTAATCGTTCAATTATTAATCTGACTAGAGGATATCAAGCCTGGTTAAATGGAGATAATTATGACCTAGATATGATGATTAATGAGATTGATACCTTTTATTTACCTGGACAATTTTCAGGTATTTATGGTGCGCTAAAAAATATACTCCAAGAGCCCTTAAAAAGACCAATTTCTATTGCAGTTGTGCTTCCTCTAACAGGATACGATAAGGAAAAAGGTCAATCATACCTATTAGGTTTATCTGAATATTTAAAAACAAAAGCCAAATTACAATTCATTAGATTTTTAGTTTATGACTCTGCTGGGTCAAGCGTTAATATGCTTAATATTTTACAGCAGGTAGAGTCAAATGGGCAGATAACAGCAATGCTAGGCCCCCTAACAAAAGATGAGATTTTAAGTTTATCAGGGTCTAACTCATCTGTTCCAATTTTAGTTCCAAAATCTGCTTTGCCGGGGCTGGCTGATGTTGCAGAAAATCTCTTTTTCTTATCTCCATCCAATAAGACAATTGCTAAAAGAACAGCACAAATGATGATTAAAGAACTGAACTTTGAAAATATAGCGGTCCTTTCACCCGGAGATGGCGCAACAAAATTAATTACGGATAGTTTTTTATATGAGTGTCACCAGCTTGGTATCGATCCTGTGTCCGTAGAGTGGTATATCGAAAAGCCTGAAAATGTTTCTAGACAGATGAAGAATATCCGAAGAAATGCTTGGGCGTTAGTTCCTAATGAAGAAGAGAATGACCCCTCACTTAATTTAGAGATTGACAGTCTGGATGCCCTATTTGATGTTGATGTTACAGACTTTTTTGAGCTTCCTCCTGAGGAAGATATAATGGATCGCAAAGATTCAGCCAAAATTGTATTAGAAACAATCGAAGCTTTATATATCCCAATAAGGCCTGATGAATTAACATATATTGGTACTCAATTACCTTTATACAACTTAAATACAGTATTATTTGGAAATGAAAATTGGTTAGATATGACTTTATTGAATAAAGAAGTAATTGGGCCACATATTTCAGGTATGCATGTTATTTCAGATGTTAATTCGGCTATATCAAATGGAGACCAAGATTCTTTTTCAAATTATTTTTCTTTAGCGCAAGATCATGCTTCTTTTATTCAATCTATTAGTTCACAAAATATCTGGAAACGTAGGCAGTTTTTAGATAAGCTTAGAAATCATTCTAGTTTTTATGGT
Source organism: bacterium TMED46 (assembly GCA_002167345.2). Lineage (GTDB taxonomy): Bacteria > Fidelibacterota > Marinisomatia > Marinisomatales > UBA1611 > CACEUX01. The sequence continues at coordinate 17,458 of NHCZ02000032.1, forward strand.
GAGCATACATCCATTATATTTTTTGGCAAGAATCATAATGAGAATGGATCAGCACAGGTATTGGAATATTCCAATAATAGATTAACCAATCTTGGAATATATGATGGAGTTAAACTAATTGATTCCTATGAAAAAAGATAATTGGGTAAAAATTTCAACTAGTTTTACTAATGAAAAGATAAAAGCTGTATTTAGTTTAAAATCATCAGCTATAGGCCAGGAAGCAAGCAGGCAATCATTTGCTAAAGCAGTTGGTTTTAATTCTAAACGTCTTGTCATTCCTCAACAAACACACTCAAATAATATTACTTTTTGTGAAAATGAAAGAAAAATACCTAATTGTGATGGCACCTTCTCTGATAGTTCTAAAAATGTATGTTCTATCCAGGTTGCAGATTGCATGCCTATATATTTTGCTCATAAATCTGAAATAGTATTCGGCTTAATACATGCTGGTTGGAGAGGTCTTGTTAATGGTATTCTTAGTAAGTCTGCTTTTACCTTAACTGAAAAAAAATATAATCTAATAGAATTTGAAATTTTAATTGGGCCTTCTATCCAAAGTTGTTGTTTTGAAGTCAGGAATGATGTTGTAGATCAATTTGACCGTCAATTTATCATCCCAAAAAGCGATGAGAAGTTCCAGGTGGATTTACAACAATCAGCATATAATAGCTTGTCACAATTGGGGTTTGATATTAATAAAATAACTATAATGAATGATTGCACCTTTTGCCTTGATTCTATTTATCATTCTTATCGTCGTAATGGGAAAAATGCGGGACGTATGATAGGTTTAATAGGTATTAAATAATCATATTCCTATTTTCTTTAACTGTCTAATAAACTTCCATATTAATTTTATGACAATCATCGATGGTATTATACTTGGGATTATTCAGGGTATTACTGAATTTTTGCCAATTAGTAGTTCTGGGCATCTTGTACTTGCACAAGAGTTTCTTGCTATAAATCAACCGGGTAATAAGTTTGAGGTTTTAGTCCATATGGGCACCCTAGCAAGTATACTAGTCATATTTTTTAGTGACATAAAATCACTTTTGCTATCAATTAGAAAAAATGAAACTCAACAATTTATATATTTTATTATTCTTGGGACAATTCCCGCTGTTTTAATTGGCCTTGGTTTGAAAGATACTATTGATTCATTTTTTGATAATATTTATGTTGTAGGAATTGCATTGGTTTTTACAGGTATAATTCTTTTTACTTCAAAATTTTTTAAACCGGTAGAAAAAAGTATTTCTTATAGAATTTCTTTTACGATTGGTCTTGCCCAAGCATTGGCAATTATTCCTGGAATCTCTAGGAGTGGCATGACAATAAGTTGTGCTCTTCTCCTAGGCCTAAATGCTAAAGAAGCAGCTAGGTTCTCTTTCTTATTAGCCATACCTGTAATTTTTGGAGCTGGTTTACTAATGTTATTTGATATTGATAATGCTTTTGAGGTCAAGGCATCAGTTGCACTTGCAGGCTTGCTAAGCTCATTTATCGTAGGTTTTCTATCTCTCAAATGGTTACTTGGCCTAGTACAAAGTGGCAAATTTCACTATTTTGGATTATACTGTTTCTGCATAGGCTTTCTAACGATTTTTTATAAATGGATCTAATTAGTTTAATATTCATTTCCTACTTATGCTTTTTGATGGGGGTAGGTTTCTTGACTTTTCGGTACAATAATACTCAAGAGGATTATTTTCTAGCTGGTAGGAAACTAGGTCCTTGGGTTACTGCCTTCTCTGAGAGGGCTTCTGGAGAATCCGCCTGGCTACTTTTAGCTCTGCCAGGTGCTGCAATTACTATTGGGATGGGTGAATTATGGTCTGTAATTGGTATCATAACTGGAATTACTTGTTCATGGTATCTCATTGCAGAAAAATTACGCGAACAAACTGAAAAATATAATGCTCTTACTGTTCCTGAATACCTACATAGACGTTTTAATGATGAATCAAACATTATTAGGCTATTCTCAGCATTAATAATAGCATTTTTCTTTCTTTTTTATGTTTCTGCTCAATTTCATGCATCCGGTAAAGTTCTTCAATCATTGTTTAAAATAGATCCCATAGCTGGAATATCTATTGGTGCTTCTATTATTATTATTTATACACTCATGGGAGGGTTTCTTGCGGTTGCTTGGACCGATTTAATACAGGGCATCCTTATGATAGGGACTTTGGTCATATTACCCTTGGTTGGCTTTGTTGAATTATCTAACTCTGGACAGTCGATGATGGACATACTTTATTCGGCAGGATCAATATTTGGAAATAATAATCAATCGCTGGTCAGTGGCAAAATAGGCATTGAAGCAATTATCCTTGTTTTAGGCGGACTTAGCTGGGGTTTGGGTTACCTAGGACAACCCCACTTAGTAATAAGGTACATGGCTATAAGAAGCCCAGCAGACATTAAACTAGCTAGAAAAATTGCTATTGCCTGGGCCGTTCCTGGTATTTTTGGAGCATTTTTTGTTGGTATCGTAGCACTAATGCACTTTGGTCCAGCTTTTTTTCAGCAAATAGATCCAGAACAAGCTATGCCTTTGCTAGCGAGTGAATTATTACATCCAATCATAGCTGGTCTATTTATATCGGGAGCAGTTGCGGCTATGATGTCTACTGCAGACTCGCAGCTTCTTGTTTCAACATCTGCTGTGACAGAAGACTTTTTTCATCAATTTCTTAAAAAGGACCTATCTGATAAGATTCTAGTAAAACTAAGTAGATTCATGATTATTTTCCTTGGTCTGATTGCGTATTGTATTGCATTTTATTCTCAAGTTAAGGGCAGAAATATTTTTGGGGTCGTAAGCTATGCATGGAGCGGTTTAGGTTCCGCATTTGGTCCTGTCTTGGTCATGACGTTATGGTGGGATAAAACATCTAGAAAAGGAGTTATTTCTGGTCTTGTAACAGGATTCTTGACCACGGTCATATGGGCAAATATACCCATTTTGAAATCTGTAATGACTGAACGTTTATCAAGTTTTGTTTTTGCATTTATTGCAGTTTACATAGTAAGTATTTTTTATCCAGATGAAGTTAAGAGAAGCGATTAATGATATAAAAACAGGTGTTGTACACCCTGTATATTTTTTGAAAGGGAATGATCATTTTCTTCAAAATTTTTTGATAGACGAACTAGCAAAAGAAATCTTTGTTAATCAAAATGAGAACAGGATATTAATGCTTCCTGATGAGATGAGCGGTAAAGAGATAGTAGATAGACTTACAACCATGGATTTATTTTCTGAAAGAAAACTCTTTATCTTGAGAGATCCCCAAAAATTGAAAGGTAAAGCCTCATTGGATTTAATTTCCTTATGCGAAAATTCAATTGATAATCATTTTATTGTTTTAATCAATGATGATTGGATAGCAAAAACAGCATTTTTTAAAAAAATCGAAACGTTTATCAACCCAATTGATGTACAGACACCATTTATTAATGAAATGAAAAAATGGGCAAATTATTTAATAAAAAAAAGAGGCAAGACTGCAGATAGCAAGGTTCAGCAGATAATGGTAGATATGGCTGGCGACTCTGTAGCGCATTTAGATAATGAAATAGAGAAAATTTGCTTATTTATAGGACAAAGAAATAATATTGAAGCTGAAGATATTGAAGAGTTTTCTGGCTGGAAGCGAGATAGGCAACGCTGGGAATTTCTAACAGCTTTGGCTGATAAAGATTATTCAAAATCTATAAAGCTTGGTAAAGCTATTTTAACAAAGCATGACTCTATGATTGCATTGATTTATCCTCTNACAACTTTATTTCAAGAATTATTATTTTTTAAAATGAAAAAGGGAACTTTTAAAGAATTTCAGGGTTACACACCTATACCACCATCATTAAAAAAGCGTATACCACAATTTTCAAAGCAGTTTACTATTGAAAGGCTGGATTCCACACTTAAAATGCTGGGGGATATTGATAAACGACAAAAGACAACATNCTCACTAGATGAAACAGAACTTATCCAACTCATTGGACATGTCCTTAGATAGACAACAATCACCATTTGTTTACACAGATGANNAATTGATAGCGCGCTTTCAGTCAGGAGATGAAAGAGCCTATATTGAATTAGTTAATCGTTATAGAGATAGACTAATCAATTTTGTTTATCCGTTCCTTGNTGATTTTGAACAGGCTGAAGATGTCGTGCAAGAAACCATGCTTAAACTTTACGAAAAAAAACATTACTATCGTGAAATTGCTAAGTTNTCAACATGGATTTACACNATTGCTNGGAACCTTGCNAATACAGAGCTAAGAAAAAAGAAAAGACGAAAAACAACATTTATAAGTCGAATGACAAAAGATGATCGTCAGTATGACATACCAGCAGTTCAAGCTGATTTAAATCAAAATTTACAAAATGAATTTATTAGAGACCGTATTCATGCGGCAATTAAAGAATTGCCTGAACATTTTAAAACCGTAATAATTCTAAGAGATATTCAGGAACTTTCTTACGATGATATAAGTAATATAGTTGGAGTTCCACTTGGTACAGTAAAATCNAGGATTAATAGAGCAAGANTACAGTTACANGCAGAATTACAAGATTTAAAATAATCTTAAAAATAGGAGTTTAACATATAGATGAATCGCTACCAGTTTGAAGATTTAATATCAGAGTATATTGATAATGAACTTCCCCTAGGCAAAAGAAAAGAGTTTGAAGATTACCTTAATAAAAACACAGATGCAGAAGCATTGGTCAATTCTATACGATCTAATATTAATAATGTAAAAGCTTTACAAAAGGTAAAAGCCAGTAANACATTCAATGACCGATTATTTGATAGAATAAAGTCAGAACCTGATGGAATAAAAAGTAAGTCGCCAACTAAGTGGATGATAGCTGGGTTTACCCCTATCCATGCGTCTTTTATGACGGGGCTAATAATGGCTTTTGTTTTTATCAGCCTTCAAATTTTTTCTCCATCTTTTGATATCAAAAATTCGAAAACTTTATATTCTACAAANGAAAAAATANATGATAATGCGTTTAGAGACCCAATTAATGTCAAGGATAACTCTAATAGTTACTTAACTGATTTAACACATGATTCNTTAAATGTCGATTCAATAAATCAATCAAAAAAAGATTATTCTAAAAAGATACAATTTGTTAATGATTNAAAAATTATAAAATTCTCAAACAGGTTTCAATCCCCGTCCAAACTTGCTAATTTTCACGACGAGGATTTTTTATTATGGCTTCAAATGACAACCTACAATTATTTACTAAGGCATTAACTGCATTTTGCTTCATAGTATTTATTTATTTTTTCATCCCCGATTCGTTATCNACATTCAGTAACATACTAAAATATCTCATTATCATTGCAACCATTATAATCCTTATGTTTTATAATAAGGTTCTAGGTGAATTCACAATGACTGAATTACCATNACAAAATCCAAGCNTATCTTTAGACATCAGTACTATAAANTCCAAAAATAGCACCAAAGACCTCTATCAGAATCTAACATCCCTTGTTATCACAACAGGGACATCAATAAATCCTAACTGTAAGTCAGCAATCTATATCATTGACCCAATAAAGCAGGTGTTTACTCTNCAAGAGGGCAAGGCTGGTGAATTTGCTGACGTAATCTCAGCTGGTAATATTCAAATAAAAAAATATATAAATCAAAGTAAAAAATTACATCAAAAAGACCACCCAGATATTTGGTCTGAGCTCTTTTTCGGTCAAAATTGGCGNGGGAGTGAATGTGCNATATTTAGTCCAATAAAATTACATGGTAATCTCGCTGGNTTTATTCTCACATCGATTGATCATTTTACAGATGCATCAGATAAGGAAATGAATATCTTTAAAAAGATGGGAGAATTTGTATCATTTGGTCTGGAGAATCTAGAGAGCCTTGATAAACATATCCTTGGAGAAGATAGCAAGTCCTTGATATTAGAAATTTTATTTAACCTAGACTTTAAGTCTGATGCACAGAATATTTTTAATCAATTCAAATATCTCCTAAGGACCTTTTTTCAATATGANAGNATAACAGTCTCAGTGCGTAAGGAGACTGAAAATAGAAGAAAGCATGATAAAGGNGTGATATCTATTATCAAGCTAANAGACGGAGAGAAGGATGAATTTGTTGAAGGGACTGAATTCCCAACTAATGGATCACTGCATGGGCTGCCAGTGATTAACGGAATATCAATAATAACTTCAGACTGGAGGAACTCACATCCAAATATTTCNAGATTTAAATCTTCAGAATNAGANAGTAATTATAAATCTGTTATTGCGGCTCCTNTAATTATTGAAGGGGAGTGTAGAGGTTCTATTGTATTAGAGAGATTTGAAGAACGNTCTTTCACTAGCTCTGAATTAAAAGATCTTGAATTGATAGGACAAGTCTTAGGATCTGCATTGCATTGGAGATATGAATACGAAAAGATTCATAATAATGCGACCCATGATGGTCTTTCAGGCCTTTTAAACCATCAAACATTTAAAGAGAGGTTTGTCGATGAAATACAGCGCGCCGCGCGTTTTCAGCAGAAGATGGCTGTTATGATGTTTGATTTAGATAAATTTAAAAATGTAAATGACACCCTTGGGCATCAATATGGAGACTATGTTATTCAAACTGTTGCAAAAATTATGATTGATAATGTACGTGCGGTTGACGTTGTTGCTCGTTATGGTGGTGAAGAGTTTGCGATCATATTAATTAATACCACTGCAGCCATGTCCAATATGGTTGCACAAAGAATTGTNGATAATATCGCAGATTATGAATTTTCTATGGATGGCGTTGAAACTAGATTAACTATTTCAGGCGGTATGTCTGAATATCCAACTCATACAGAGAGTATTAGAGAATTGATTGAATTTGCNGATCAAGCTATGTATGCGACTAAAAAGCAAAATGGAAATGGTATTACTATCCACCAAAACAAATTAAATGAAGATGATTCGATTAGTTAAGAAAAAAATAAAATTCATAATCCTTTTAACTCAATTTTGTATAATTAATGCGGATGCAATCAACAATACAGAACTTGCCCTTCATCATTTTATGCAGGGTGAATTTCTAATGAATCAAGGGAATTATGCTTTAGCTATACTTGAGTTTCAAGATGCTATTGAATTAGATCCAAATGCTTCTACGATTCATGTATCTATAGCCGATGGGTATAGAAGATTAGGCAAAGGAAAACGTGCCGAAGATCATTTACGAGTAGCTTTGGATCTTGAGCCAGAAGAAAAAGAAGCACGAGAAATGTTAGGGCAACTTTATTTAACTCAAAAGAAATATAAAGCTGCTCAAAATGTCTATGAAGAATTGAATCGGTCTTTCCCAGAAAACCTAGAGTATATTTATACGCTTGCTGATTTAGCTCGCATTCAAAAGGACTGGGACTTAGCGATTGATTACTACATCCAAGGCTATGAAGTAAATCCAATGGCTATCAATGGTTTGGAGCAAGCACTCCAAATAGCACTTACTACCAGTAATTTTATTCTTGCTGAAGATGTCTGTGATTTATTACTGGTAGATGATTCTGAGAACATAGATTTACTAGAGACTATGCGAGATTTAACTCTTTTTAATGGGGATTACAAAAAATCACTAAAAATCGTTACTAAAATTGAAAAGGTCAAAGGCGCTGANTNAAATCTATTGATACAAAAAAGCGCATTATATGAAGAGCTTGACCAGCTTGACCTTGCATTGGAGGTAATATATTCAGCCCTTGAACAAGATAGCCAAAATGTTGATATACTTCATCGACTAGTCACATTGTTAATGGAACAAGAAATGAACCAAGAAGCAATCTTGTATAATCAAAAAATTATTGATTACCACCCTGATGACCCGCGCGGGTTTATTAATAATGCAGTTATGGCAATGAGTGGGAAAAAACCTGAAGAAGCAATCCAGGCACTTATGCCACATTCAGATAAATTTTCTCAAGATTTTACTGTTCAATATTTANTAGGTACTGCTTTCTACCAAATAAAGGATTACGTGAATTCAAAGACTCACTTGTCACAAGCATTAAACATCTATCCTCAGTCAAGAAATACAAAACATAATCTTGCTCTTATTTATGATTCAACAGGAGAGTGGGTAGAGTCTGATAGACTTTATATTGATCTGATTGCAACTGACACCACTGATGCACAAGCATACAATAATTATGCATATAGTTTAATTGAGCGAGAAAAAGATATTGAGTTTGCATTAGAGCTTGCACAAAGCGCAATAAGATTAGAACCAAAATCTGCTGCATATCTAGACACAATAGGTTGGATTTATTTTAAAATGAATNACTATGATGAAGCATTGCGCTACATACGAGAATCATTAAACATCGATTCTGGTAATGCGACAATCCAAGGTCACCTTGATCAGATTATAAAGGTCAGGTCAGAAACCAACCTACAAAACATTCTTNAAGTGGAGAAACAAGATTGAATGTTAATGTCAAGACTTTTGGTACTTATGATCTTTTTTGGTTGTGTTGGCTCTGGAAATCGAATGTTAATCTTAGTGCCACAAAAATCTTATTCGGAATATGTGCAAGAATATAACTCCTGCACCGGCAAGGGAATGATAAGCTCTAATGGCCCCTTAAAAGGAAAACTTTCATTTACATTTAAAAGTCAAAGAGATAGTACTTTCTTTCAGTTTGGTGATGCCATAGGTCGCAAAGCTCTGTTAATGTGGATTACTCCAGGTACAGTAACTGCAAGGAACCTAATTGAAAATAAGCAATATGATTATGATGAGATAATGCAGTTTTTTCCTTTCCTTAAAATAATGGAGCCTAATGACATTACTGAATTCATATGGGGTGTCGAGCCAAGTTATAAAGAAAAATTCAAAACCGTAGATAAATCCATTACAAAAAATATTGAATTAAACTTCCGTAGTGAACAACTGGATAATGAAAAAAGAGCACTAGTAGAGGCAAGGTTCCGTGATAAGGAATCTAGGCAAGTTGTAAGCATTAATGTGAAAAATAGAAATAGAAATTCGGAATATGTTAACATGAAAAAAGTGTGGAAGTTATTAAANTATTAAAATGAATGTTTCTACAGTTATACCAGTATTTAATGAGATAGACTCATTACCAGATTTGGTAAATGAATTGAATGACAACCTGATTCAATATGAGAATTGGGAGGTTATTTTTATTGATGANGGGTCAAGTGATGGCACAACTGAATGGTTGGAGAACCTATGTTCAAAAAACAATAATTTTAAAATGATACAATTTTATCGTAATTATGGAAAATCAGCAGCTTTAAGAGAAGGGTTTAAAGCTGCAGTAGGGAAATACATTATTACTATGGATGCTGATTTGCAAGATGATCCTAGAGAGATAAAAAACCTAATTGAAAAGTTAGATGAAGGTTGGGATTTAGTTTCAGGCTGGAAAAAGACTAGATTAGACCCATTGAATAAAAGATTGCCATCTAAATTATTCAATATNGTTACCCGATTTATGACAGGGGTCAAAATACATGATTTTAACTGTGGGCTAAAGGGTTATAAGAGCTCAGTAGTTAAATCTATTGACGTATATGGAGGCAGACATAGATATATNCCAGCCTTAGCAGGCCAGAGGAAATTTAAGGTAACAGAGATAGTTGTAAACCATCGCTCTAGGAAGTTTGGTGAAACAAAATATGGCGGCTCTAGAATATTTCATGGATTTTTTGACCTTATTACCATCCTTTTTTTAAACCGATATAACCAACAACCTCTTCATCTCTTTGGTTCATTTGGAATAGGCTTTTTATCGATAGGTTTTTTTGTGGAGTGCTGTGTGCTTTATTACAAATATGCACTCGGTCATCCTTTCTCAAAACACATGGCGTTATTAACATTTGGAGTCATGTTAATTGTCATAGGCATCCAGTTCTTTTCAATTGGACTCCTAGGTGAACTTATGGCAAGATCCACGCAGGGAAATGAAAATCGCATTAAAAAGTTTATTAATCAAACATAGTATAAATAACCTACTTTCACTCACTCATTGTTATTTAACTCGTAGAAAAGCCATTATTTGTGTCTTTAATAAAAAATAAGATCAATTATATACTTGGTAAAAGTTTTGATTTTCAAATAGGTTTCATTATCTGTGGTACTCAAAAAGGAGGAACAACTGCACTCGATCGATATCTAAGGCTCCATCCTGAAATATGCATGGCAAATAAAAAAGAAGTACATTTCTTTGATGGTGATAAATATTTTCAAAAACAAAACCCTGATTTTTCAAAGTACCATTTTCATTTTAATCCTAAAGATCACCATAAGATAATTGGTGAGGCAACACCCATCTATATGTACTGGGAAAATGCTATTAAAAGAATTCATAATTATAACCCAAATATGAAATTAATTGCTGTCTTAAGGAATCCTGCAGCAAGAGCCTTCTCACACTGGAATATGGAGAGAGATAAAAATCGTGAGCGTAGAACATTTTGGGATGCAATCAAATCTGAGGAAAACAAACTCCTTGAGCCAGGTAAAAAACAAGATAGAACATTTTCGTATCTAGAGCGTGGGCTTTATTCAAAGCAGATAAAAATAATCAAATCCTATTTTAAGAATGACCAAATTTTATTTCTACAAAATGAGTCATTGCGTAAAAACCCCAATCAAGTATTATCAAAAGTATCAGAATTTTTAGCCTTATCATCTTTTAAAAAAGTTGAGCATATGGAAATACACACACGTAGTTATCCCTTTGAATTAAGTAAGAAAGAAAAAGATTTTTTAAAATTATTTTATAATGATGAAATAGATGAATTAGAAACACTTTTGAAATGGGATTTAAATGATTGGAAAGCTTTAAATGAATGATAATTTATTCATCAGTGTCGTAACCCCCTCATATAACAGAGCGGATGAATTGGATTATCTACTACAATCTTTATCTTTGCAAACTATAGATCATAGTACTTTTGAATCAATAATTTCAGACGATGGTTCAACAGATAGCACAGAAGCATTGGTAAATAGTTGGAAGGAAAAGGCAAGTTTTAAAATAAAGTATATTACGCAAGATAATAAAGGTCCAGGGCCAGCACGCAATTATGGTCTTGAAGAATCTACTGGCGACCTAATCCTCTTTATTGATTCAGATTGTGAGGCACACCCTAAATGGATTGAAACTATTGTTAAAGAATACCATAAAAACAAATTTGATTCTTGTGGTGGTCCTGATGGCGGAAAACAAGACTTCACAACACTTCAAAAAGCAATAGACTATTCAATGACTTCCTTTTTTACTACCGGTGGAATGCGTGGGCATAGTGAGAAAATGTTATCAAAATTTTACCCACGTACACATAATATGGGTATTACAAGAAATACCTATCAAGCATTGGGCGGTTTTGGAAACCTCAGGCATGGACAAGATATTGAGTATAGTCATCGAATTCGAAAATCTGGGGCGAATATTAGGTTTATAAAAAACGCTTTGGTTTATCATCGTAGGAGAACCTCATTGAAACAGTTTATTAAACAGGTATTCAATTGGGGCGTTGCTAGAGTGAACCTGGGTAAAATTGATCTAGCTATGTTAGAGCTGATTCATTTTTTGCCTTCTATTGCTTTCCTATCAACTGCGTTTTTGTTGATAGCAATGTTCAAACTAGGTTTTAGTATAATAAAGATATTTTTGTTTTTCTTCTTGCCTCTAGCAGTTATATCTCTAGTTGGGGCGTTTACAAAAAAAGACTTAGGGGTATTCCCATTATTGCTTATGGTTATTCCGATTCAAATATTTGGCTATGGAATTGGGTTCCTGCAAGCTTTCATAAGACGTTTTATTTTTTATGGAGAAGAATTAGTAGGTTTTAAAAAGAACTATTACAAATGATTGTTATTGTCTTAGGGATGCATCGTAGTGGAACCTCAACTTTATCAGGAATCCTTCACATGAATAAAGTGACCATGGGTACATACCAAAACTTCTGGCCTCGTCCATTAAATCAAAATCCAAAAGGGTTTTATGAAAACTATGATTTCAGAAATATAAATGATCAAATGTTAAAATTTTCTGGCTATGATGTTAAATCTTATAAAACAGACATTCCATCGGTGCAAGCTAATGATAAAATATACTCTAAAATGCGGAATCTGGTGCAAAATTGCAATTTTCAATTTGAAGATTGGGGCTGGAAAGATCCGCGTACATGCCTTACTGTAAAATATTGGTCTGATATAATCCGTGAACTGGGTTTGTCAGATGAAGTTAAAATTGTTTTTGTCGTACGAAAAGCATCATCAGTAGCAAGGTCGTTAAAAAAACGTAATCGGCTGGCTCTAGATCAGGGTCTTGAATTATGGAGAAGTTATACTGACCGTGCATTAGACTTTTGTAATGAATCTCAAATACCTATTCATTATTGTTCTTTTGAAGCATTATTGGATGACCCAGTATCAGTTTGTGATGCTCTTTTTAGTTTCCTCAATACGCCATGGAACAAATCCATTGTTGATCAATTTGTCGATAAATCGATAAGTAGTAGTCAAATAGGAGAAGATGTAATATTACCAAGGCATATTGTTAAGTTGGAATCAGATATATATTCTAGGCTTTAGGAATAAAATTGAATTTGGATACATTAAAAACTATTACAATTCTTTCAGCCAGTTATAGATCCGGACCTCATTTAAATAGGTTATTCAATAATCTAAAGTTCAAGGCAGATAATCATCATTGTTTGCAATTTATTGTGGTGGACAACACAAATGGTCAGGATATTGATTTAAAAGATGCATTTTCAAAAGATCTTGAAATTCAATTTGTCATGAATGATGGTAGCGGGCTTCAAAGATCTATCTCTCATTCAAGCGCCTTAGATTGTGGAATACAAAATTGTGAAACTGAGTTTACTCTCATAATTGATCCAGATGTACATGTTTTTAAAGCTGGATGGGATAATTTTTGTATAGATCAAATGAATAAGGTGGATAAATTGGTAATTGGCGCACCATATCCAGAATGGAAACTTGGAAAAGTNCATGACTTTCCNAGTGTGGTNTTTATGTTTTTTAGAACAAGACAAGTNGTAAAATTTGATAAGTCTTTTTATCCTTTCCCGCGTTTGAGTAAAAGAATTCTTAATAGTATTTTTCGTAAAGTAACACGATTAGGTATTCTGACAAGTAAGTCAAAGCTTGACAAGAGTAAAAAGCTTAGAAAAATCACAAAATGGTTAGAAAAAATCACAGGGATTACAAGTCCAGACACGGGTAAGCAGATTATAGAGGCTTTTAGAAGAGAGGGTTTCAAGGCCTTGAACTTTAAAGCTAGTTATAGTAGCGATATTACCAATAATGTTAAAAACGCTGATATTGAACTTTCCAAACAATTTGAATTATACTATTTAAATGATGAAATAATGATGACTCATATGTATGGGTCAGGAGTATTTCATTGGAGATCTGAAAGAGGAGCTGATCTTGACCATTGGCAAGATCTCATTTCTGAAATAGATAAAGGGCTATGATGAATTTTTTTATTAAAAATAAAATTGAATTATTCATTTTAATGATCTTACCTGTTTTATATTTATATCGGATGATCTTTTTTGGTGAAATTGTTACAACAAATGATGAGCTTGAGCGTCATCCTATCAATGAGTGGCGGGATACCTATTTAGATGAAAATAAAGATACTCCACAATGGTATCCAAATTTATTCTCAGGTATGCCATCCTATGGTGGTTACATTTATACAAGCGGAGACCCTACAAAATATTTTCGTAGCAATATTCTTTTTAACAATGGTTTAAGGATTTGGTTCTATCTAGGCTTGTCAGGTATAGGTATGTATACCCTGCTGACGCTCCTAGGTGTTAGTAGATCTTCTGCATTAATTGGCGGGGCCATCTCTGCGCTTACCCCATATACCTTTGGTCTTATAAACGCAGGGCATCTAAATAAGATCTTTTCCATGGCATATATACCATGGGTAATCGCAGCAGCAATATATCTAATTGATAGATTATCCATAAAAGCTATTCTTTTACTTGCTCTTGCTACAGCACTTCAGTTNTGGGCAAATCATCCTCAGGTNGCTTATTATACCTGGATGGTTATTGGTTTTTATTATGTATGGATAATTTGTTCATCAATTAGAAATAAAACTATTTCTGTAAGCTCATCTTTATATCCACTAGGAGGTATGATTTTTGGTATAGCTCTTGCTCTANTAATGGTATCTGATCCTTATCTNGATATATATAAATTTCAGAAGTATTCAAATCGAGGTGCTAAATCTGTTTTAGACCAATCGGGTCAAACAGAATCTGGTACGGATTGGAATTATGCAACTCAATGGTCATTCCATCCATTCGAGACCCTATCTTTTATATATCCCTACCATTATGGCCTACAAAATATAAGTGATACAAAGCGTGGCGCATATTGGGGCTATATGCCTTTTACTCAATCCACGCATTATTTGGGCCTGGTTGCTATTATTTTTGCTATATTGGGTGCTTTGCTTAGAAAACCTGATAGGTTAGGATTGATTTTCTGGGCTGTTACAGTTTTGACACTGGTAACTGGTTTTGGATCATATTTACCATTGCTTTACAAACCATTTTATTCATTATTACCATTCTTTTCCAAATTTAGAATTCCATCAATGATCTATATGCTTTTAGCAATAACAATTCCTCTATTAGCGGCCAGAGGTTTAGATATATTTCTAGAACATTATGAAGAAAACAAAGAGCTGATTAGGAAGTCTATATATGTTGCTGGAGGCATTGCTGGTTTAACAATAGTCCTCATTATGTTTGGTGAATCACTATTTTCTTTTAGTAGTTCTAGTGATCTTCGTTATAATAACCCCGGCTTTATAACCAAACTGCGTTCTGCGAGAATAGAACTTTTTAATAAAGGACTATTTTTAGCTCTGGCAGTTAGCTTAAGTGTGTTAGGCCTGATCTGGGCCTTAGTAAATAGAAACATCAATAGGCCTGCATTTTATTATGGTTTATTGANTATAGCTCTATTTGATTTATGGATGCTGAACTCTGAATTTATGAATATCAAACCTCCAAAGAATATGGATATGATGTTTCAGAAAAATCCAGCCATAGAATATATTGATAAAGACCCTGACCATTTTCGTGTTTTCCCAGCAGACCGATTAGGCTCTAATCATTATAGTTATTGGAATATTGAAAGTATAGGAGGATACCGACCAATCAAGCTTAGACATTATCAAGACCTGATGGATGCCAAGGGATTCAATAGACCGCAAGTAATGGATATGTTGAATGTGAAATATGTATTGACTAATAAAAAGATCAATAATCCGGATTTCTTACGAATAAAGGAAACACCAGGTTTGTATGAGAATACGAATGTCCTTCCCAAGGCATGGATAGTAGGTAATATAAAGTCAGTAAAATCCCAGCGAGAATCTTTAATGGAAGTTCTGCTAGGTGGTTTTGATCCTTCTAGAACAGCTATTGTTTACAATTACAATGGAACAAATAATCGAAAAGATGTAGATGGGCAAGTTTCCGTGGTATCAAAAACAGAGAATAAAATTGAATTAATTTCTTCTTCTAGCACTGGGGGGCTCTTGGTACTATCGGAGATCTATTATGAACCTGGTTGGATAGCAACTGTAAACGGTACTGAAGCACCTATATATCAAACTAACCATGTTTTGAGATCTGTAGAAATTCCTCCTGGGGAGAATGAGGTCATTTTTGAATATGATAAAAATACGTGGCAGAAAACACGTATGCTCTCTAGGGTTTCGTTACTAACGGTTTTATTATTGCTTGGCATAATATTTTGGACTGGTAAAGAAAAGCGAATAGAATAATAATGAAACTTTATCGCCATACAGGAAATATAAAAGCTGGTCTCTTTATTTTAGGTGTAACCCTTGTTATTGGTCTATTGGCCTATACTCAAATACTTGTTAATGATCTTCGTAAGGACAATCGTCAGATTGTAAGGCTTTACGCGGGATTAATTGCGAATGTTGTAAAAGATGATAGTGATGCTAACCTTGATTTTATATTTGAGAATATAATCCAGAAGGTCAAATTCCCCCTAATTCAGACAGATACTGAGCATAACCCTCAAATGTGGAAAAATCTTCCAAGTTCTATAAAAACGGAAAAGGATAGAATTAAATTTATGAATATGGCTGACAAGCATAACGAACCTATTCCCCTGACATATAAAATCAATATGAATGATGAGATTACTTTTGGATTTTTACATTATGGAGATTCGGCGATAGTAGAAAGATTAAGACTATGGAGTTATATTGAGATTATCGCAATTGGTCTATTTATCTTTTTAGGTTTTTCTGGTTTTAGTTTCATCCGCAATAATGAAAAAAAGCATATATGGGTTGGAATGGCACGTGAAACTGCGCATCAATTAGGCACACCAGTATCTGCTTTAATGGGTTGGGTGGATTGGTTAAAAAATCATCCAGATAAAACAAAGGAGATCATTCCTGAAATGGAAGCTGATATTCAAAGACTTGAGCAGATAGGAAGACGTTTTAGCAAGATGGGCTCAAAATCAGATTTTGAAGAATTGGATTTGTCTGAAAGGATTGAAAAAATAGTAACCTATCTAACGAAAAGATTACCCTCTATTGGTAAAAAAGTAGAATTGGTAAATGATATCCAACCTGGTATTTCCATTACCGCAAATGGATCTCTTTTGGCATGGTCTATTGAAAATATTATTCGTAATGGGATTGATGCGATTGAACGCGCTAATGGGAAAATAAGTGTTTCCCTAAGAAAAGATATAGAAGGTATAAAGATCAGAATTGAAGATAATGGTAAAGGTATACCAAAAAAAGATTGGAAAAATATTTTTCGCCCTGGGTTTAGTACTAAACAAACTGGATGGGGTTTAGGTTTATCACTTTCAAGTAGGATTGTAGAAGAAATACATGGAGGAAGTTTGAAAGTAATTAGATCTTCTGCGGATACTGGTACCATTTTGGAGATCAGTCTTTAAAATGGACCTCAACTTGGGTAATTTTAACGTAACGGATAAATAAATATGGATCTATTATACGGACAAGCACAACAAGGTGGTGGATTAGTTGCATTTCTACCATTCATATTAATAATGTTTGTAATCTACTTTTTGATGATTCGTCCACAAGCAAAACGCCAGAAACAAAAAGAAACAATGAGAGAGTCTCTTCAAAAAGGTGATAAGGTCATAACAATGGGTGGAATCTATGGCACTGTTCATGGATTTAAAGAAAAGGGACGACTTACAGTGATAAAGGTGGATAACAATACAAACCTTGTTATAAATAGAACAGCTATAGCGGGTCTAGCTGAAAAAGTTAAAGATGAAGAACTGGAACAAACCTAATGGCTGGTTTAGAAATAGTCCATTACGGCAATCCGATTCTTAGAAAGAAATGTGAGCCAGTTAAAGATACCTTGACTATTGAGTCAATTATCGATGACATGTTTGATTCGATGTATGAAGCGGAGGGTATAGGCTTGGCGGCAAATCAGGTTGGATTAGATATGAACTTATTTATTATTGATGTCACCCATACCGAAGAAGCAGAAGACACTCACATCTTTATTAATGGCACTATCGTTGCAACAGATGGTGATGACAAGGTTTTTCAGGAAGGCTGTTTGTCTATGCCTGGCATTGCCCTAGATGTGATTAGACCAGAAAAAGTAACTTTGAAATATCAAGGAATTGATGGCGAGTGGCATGAAAAAGAGTTTGAAGGATTATTGGGGAGAGCTATCCAGCATGAGATGGATCATTTAAATGGAATCTTCATAATAGATCGCGTGGGAGAGGTTGAAAAAATTAAATACCAAACTGAATTAAAAGAGATGGAGAAAAACTCAAATAAACGGATTAATTCTAAATCTGAAAAGAGGTTTGTTCTTTAAAATTTATTTATTACTTAGGGGTGATTCGTAGTGCGTACAGTTTTTATGGGTAACCCCAATTTTGCAATACCAGCGCTTAAGGCAATTCATAGATCTAATCATGACCTTATTGCTGTCGTCTCTAATCCACCAAAACCAATGGGTAGAGGTCGTTCTTTGCATTCAACTTCCGTAGGTGAATTTGCAAAAAAAAATGACGTTAAATTAATTGAACCACTATCATTGACTTCTAAAGATCTGAAGGTTCAGCTTAAAAAACTCAAACCTGACATATTTGTTGTTGTAGCATATAAAATTTTACCTGATAAATTAATTGAGATTCCTGTACATGGTGCGATCAACCTGCACGCTTCGTTATTGCCAAAATACCGTGGTGCAGGTCCAATCCAATGGGCACTGATGAATGGAGATAAAAATACTGGAGTAAGTATTTTCCAGATAAAGCAAAAGGTAGACACAGGTGATATATTGCTTCAGAAAAGAGTTAAGATTCATGAAGATGATAATATGCATTCTTTAGGAATGCGTCTTTGTGAAACAGGTGCTAATATGTTATTAGAAACAATGAAAAGTATTGAGGAAGGAAAGGCTTTTCCTGTTAAACAAAATCCTAAGGCGGCGACAAAGGCCCCAAAGATCACAAAAAATATGACCGTGATTGATTGGTCATGGCCCAGTAATAAGATACATAACTGGGTGAGAGGTTTGTCTCCTAACCCAGGGATGTCCTCAACTCTTAATTCAAAAAAAATTAGAATCTTTAAAACCGCTATAGTAGATAGGAAAGCTGGATTACCTGGTTCTATTGTTGAATTAACTAAAACTAATTTATCAGTAAGTACTGGAGAAGGTGTGCTTTCTTTATTAGAGGTGCAAATCGAAGGCAGAAGAAGAATGCCAATAGATGAATTTCTAAAAGGAGCAAAATTAGGAATCGGAGATAAACTTGGTATATGAAAAAAGATGCAAGGTTCATAACAGTAAAGATTCTAGACCACTTTAGTGTTAAACCAATAAAACTTGATCTCATCACAAATGAGATATTTTCCAAATTTAAACCTGATCCATTAATCAGGCCTCGTGTTTACGTACTATCAAAGGAGATAATACGTTTTAATGGTAGGCTAATTTTAATGATAGAGTTTATATCAGGCAGACCTCAAAGTCGCATAGACCTATCAATTCTTTCTATCTTAAGAATAGCATTCTATGAAATAATTATGGATGATACGGTGCCTGATTATGCTGCAGTAGATTCTGCTGTTACACTTACAAATCAACTCTTAAACCGTAGAGCAGCAGGGTTTACTAATGCAGTTTTAAGAAAACTAACACGCAGGATGAAAGAGGATAAAAACTGGTTTCAGATACTTTCAGGTGATACGAAATGGCATTCATTACCAAATTGGATGCAGGAAAGATGGAAGAAGCAGTTTGGAGATATACAATTTTTGAAAATGATAGAAAAAATCAATCAACAACCTTCAAGTTTTGTTAGGGTTGAGATTCATAAAATACCTTTGAGTGAAGTCATTGCATTGCTAATAGATGAAGGTATCAAATCAGAAGAGTTCTCATCCTCCTTTTTAAAAGTTTATGTTGGCTCAGGAAAAATTCTTAAAACTAATTTATTTAAAACAGGTAAGATATCAATTCAAGACCCAGCATCCGCAGCTATTGTAGACTGCCTGAATGCAAAACCTGGTGATACGATATTGGATGTATGTGCAGCACCCGGAACCAAGACTCTTTACTTATCAAATATTGTTGGAGAAGAAGGTTCAATCCTTGCGTCAGACTTAAACTCTGAAAGAGTAAGTATGGGAAAAAAAGATTTAAACAGACATGGGCAGCATAATATAGAATGGTCTATAAAGGATGCGAGAAAAGATACTTATCCAATAGTTGACCGAATTTTGATCGATGCTCCTTGCACTGGGACTGGCGTATTATCCAGAAGGCCCGATATCCGTTGGATATGTAAACCTCAGGATATCAAGATAGCCTCTACTAAACAGGCTGAAATATTGAATAACTGTTCTAGGTTTCTTAAAGCTGGAGGTACTATTGTCTATGCAACGTGCTCAGTTGAGCCTGAAGAGAACTGGAACGTAGTCGATCGGTTCCTTAAGTTAAATGGTGATTTTTCAATAGTCAGCGTGCCATCTGCCATCCCATTTGACTGGATTGATGAACGAGGTGCGCTGAGAACCTTACCTCATATTCACGGAGTAGATGGTATGTTTGCGGTGAAGCTTAAATTAAAACAATGAAAATATTTGGTATTTACATAGCTACTTTTTCTGGATTATGTTTACTCATAATCTTGGTTTTTGATACATTACTAATGCCTATTTATGTTCGTATGGATGCAGGGAGGTATATGGTTAATGTAACCGATAAAAAATTAGAATATGCAGAGAAAATATTGATGTCGGAAGGATACCGGAGTCTCGTTTCAGATACCCTTTTCTCTGCTTCTTATGAAGCGGGTGTTGTCGTGGATCAATATCCTGCTCCAAATACTAGGGTTAAAGAAGGAAGGACAGTTCGTTTAAAAATTGCTCAACCAGAAAAAATGGTTTCAATACCCGATCTTATTGGAAGATCATTAAGAAGTGCTGAATTAGCTTTGAATCAGATAGGGTTAGAAATTGATACAGTCTATGAAGAATATAATTCTGATGTTCCCTCTGGTAATGTTACCTGGCAATATCCAAAAGGTGGGGATATGTTGAATAAAGGAATGGGTTTACATCTAACAATTAGCCTTGGTGTGCCACCTAACTTCTATCAAGTTCCAAATCTTTTCGGATTAAGTAAGAAAAAGGCTGTCTTTGACCTAGAAAGAGCTGGCTTTAAACTTGGTAAAACATTTTATCGTCAAAATGAAGACTTAATACCTTATACAGTTTTAGATCAATCTATAACGGCGGAGACTGTGCTTGAGAAACCAACAAATATTGATCTGACTATCAGTGTTTTGGATATGCAAGATATCTTTAACCAAATGATAAAATAGTGAAAAGAGTTCTCAAAAATGAGATATCTCGTAAGGTAGTTCACCTCTCTTCTGCCATCATCCCCTTGAGTTATCTTTATCTTGTGCATGATAAGGATATAATGGTAATGATTTTAGCGACTGCTAGTCTTTTTGCTTTTATCATAGAGCTATTGAGGAAAAATAATAAAAACATAAAAAATTTGTTCAATCATTGGTTTGGGTCAATGCTTAGGGAAAATGAATCAAAAGGTGATTTAACTGGGGCCACTTGGCTACTTTCAGGTTGGACTATTACCACATATTCTTTTGAGATGATAGTGGCTGTACCAGCATTAATGTTTTTAGCTATTGGGGATTCATTTGCAGCTATT
The DNA here is from genome assembly GCA_002167345.2 of bacterium TMED46. GTDB lineage: Bacteria > Fidelibacterota > Marinisomatia > Marinisomatales > UBA1611 > CACEUX01. The sequence continues at coordinate 38,814 of NHCZ02000032.1, forward strand.
GTTGGCAAACTATACCCATTAGGTAAAATTGGTAAAAAAACGATATCAGGCTCCTTAGCAGGTTTGATTATTTCATTTGGTATAGTATTATTGATAAGTAACACACTTCCGCCAATAGTAATACTTTTTGGTGCATTTGGTGCAATGTTGATTGAATTATTACCCCTGAAGATTAATGATAATTTAACGATTCCCATTTTCTCAGGAACAATCATGGTTCTAGTTCAAAAATTAATATGACTTTTTTATCACCTTCCTTGTTATGGTTCTTTGGTGCTGTGAGTATCCCAATTGCAATTCATTTATTAAGCAGACTTAGACAAAATAAAGTTGAATTCAGTTCTATACGTTTTATAAAGGAATTGGAAACAAGCTCCATCCGAAAAGTACAAATTCAAAAATTAATTATTTTGTTTTTAAGGATGCTCGCTATCATGTGTTTAGCAATGATGATGGCCCAGCCTGTTACCAGTGGATTCATGCCTGGTTGGTTGGCAGCAGAACAAGACTCTAAGCTAGTCATTGTATTAGATAATTCTGCGAGTATGTCAGTACAGGCTGGCGAGCGAACTTTTTTAGAACGTTCAAAAAATGTTGCTATGAGTCTAGTACCTTTATTTAAGGATGAAACTACCATATCAATTGTACAGACCTGCCCGCCAAAAGTAGTGTTTAAAGGTAAACCTATTGACCCACAGATCAGAAATTCAGTTAGGTCAATTAGGCCAACGGCTTCTCATGATTATATTTGGAGAGAAATAAATAAACTTTTGGATGATGAAACTATTGACCAACCCATTAAAGAATGTGTGATCTTTAGTGATATGATGCATCTGCCAGACAGCTCATTTCTTTACGGACTTGATAATATTGGTGAATGGAAATTTTATTTTATAGAACCTTCACCTAATTTTGATAATTTGGGAATTGTGAATGCTTCCCCAGTCAGTCGCATTAAAACTATGAATCAGTTGGTAAAGTTAAATACCAGAGTCAAGAATTCAGGAACCCTAACTAAACCAAATATACCCTTGGAATTGGTTTTTAATGATCAAAGGGTTGGGCAAGTGGTTTCTGAGTTTGATTCAGGCAAAGAAAAGGAATTTCTTTTTCAAGCCTATCCAGCAGAGGTGGGTATTCTACAAGGAGAGATCATACTGCCAAAGGACGATTATGAATTGGATAATTACTGGTACCTTTCTATGCCAATAATGGATCAGATACGTTGCAGTATAATAGGCTCGAATGCAAAAGATATTTCAATATTGGAAATGATGCTGAGGTCTATTGATCCTGAAAATAAATTTTTAATTCTTGAAAGCAGGATACAGCCAGATCTAAACCGTCTTTTTTTAGATGATCTAGATGTAATTGTTATTCATGATGCCAATGGCATCACGGCAGAGGGAATCAAAGATATTGATCGTTTTCTTAAAGAGGGTGGTGGTGTAATTTGGTTTCAAGGTAAACATGATAAAGATCAGTTTGACGATCAACTTTTTACCACGATCGGTTTTCCAGAAATAGATGGTCCTATTAATTCTGGGCAGGGCTTTTTTAGTAGCCAAATTGTATCAAAAAATTCTGATATAACTAATGATATTCAAGTCAGAAATATAGATAAGGAATTACCTGAGATATACAAATATGTTAGAGCAAAACTGGGTTTACATCATAAAGTTCATTGGGTTCTAAATAATGACGATCCTTTATTGCTAGAATTCTCAAAGGGTAGTGGAACTATCTTTTATTTTTCAACTTTATTAGACCTACGTTGGAATGATCTACCGGTTCGTGGAATGATGGTGCCACTCTTATATAGACTGTTGATCCTCACAGGTACAGATGAAGTGAATACCGCACCTGTTTTAGTAGATGAAGAAAAATGGATATCTGTTGAAGAAAGTAAACTAAGAAATAAGTGGGAAGTTATTTCTCCTTCTGGACGAACGGAAATGATTGTCCCAGAATATGATCGTGAAGGTATAAATGTACCATCAACCAATGAATTAGGCATTTATCAAGTTTATTCAAATGGAGAAAAATTTACTTCATTTCCAACACGACTTCATTATAATGAGTATATTGAAAAAAGGATAACCCAAAATGATATTGAAACTTTTTTAAATAAAGAGCAGACCCGTTGGCTAACAATGCAAGAAAACTTTGTTGAAATTTTTTCTGAAACAAGGCAAGGTAAATCCCTCTGGAAGTTTTTTCTTATTGCTGCAATAATTTTTCTTTTATTAGAGACTATGATTGGCAGACCTGAACCTTTGAAAATGAAATCCAATGAAGAATGATAGAGAATAAAGAAATATCAAATGAGAAGGCACTTCTTGTAGGTGTTATAATTCCAGGTACAACAGATACTATCATTCACGAGCATCTCGATGAATTAGAGCTTCTGGCAGAAACAGCTGGGGCTGAAGTAATAGGACGAATCACACAAAAAGTATCCAAAATAAATCCAGCAACCTTTATAGGTAAAGGCAAAGCAGAGCAGATAATAGCACAGGCCAAGGAAATGGATGTTAAACTTATTCTCTTTGATGATGAACTAAGTCCTGCTCAGATAAAGAATTATCATCAAATGTCCGAAAAAATAAAAGTCCTCGATCGCAGTGGTCTGATTCTTGATATTTTCCAGAAACACGCACGTTCAAAAGAGGCTACTACACAAGTAGATCTAGCTTATTTAGAGTATCTNNTTCCGCGTCTCACACGTCAATGGACCCATCTGGAACGCCAAATGGGTGGAATCGGTACCCGTGCAGGTATGGGAGAGACGCAGATAGAGGTAGACAGGCGCCTTATTCGCACAAGGATTAATCGGTTAAAAAAAGATTTGTCTAAGATTGAAAAAGAACGGTCAACACAAAGCCTAAGGCGTCAGTCTGAGTTTCGTGTATCTTTGGTTGGATATACTAATGCTGGAAAGTCTACTTTATTTAAGGCATTGACTGGCTCAGATGTTTTCATTCAAGATCAGCTATTTGCTACTTTAGATACAACAGTTAGAAAATTGAATTTAGATACATCTCATACCATCTTACTTAGTGACACAGTAGGCTTTATACGAAAGCTACCTCATAATTTGGTAGCATCATTCAAAAGTACCTTAAAAGAAGTCCTGGAGGCAGATCTGATACTAATTGTCTTAGATATGTCTTCACCTCAAGTATTAGACCATATGAATACAATTCAGGAGGTCCTTGAGGATATGGAAGCTGAGAAGATTCCCACGGTCATGGTCTTAAACAAAGTTGATCTTATTTCAGATGGAAATATGATTGAGAAAATACAAAGGTCTTTCCAAGAACCTGTAACAGTCTCAGCTAAACAGCATTTAAAACTATCGGCACTAAATGCAAAAATCATTGAACATATGGAAGCAAATTATCAAACTATTGATCTTGAATTTCCCTATGAAGATGGAAGAACCATTGCTCAAGCGCAAGAAGGTGTTGAGGTATTGGAGAGAGCTTATGAAGAAGACGGTGTGAAACTAAAGATACGAGGGAGTCGATCAAGAATTGATCAGATATTATCTACCGTGAATTGAAAGCACGGGCAGATTGTTTTTTTGGGATCATTCTTTGTTTAATGAATGACGGGAGCCTCTCAAATACAGCAAACTTCCTTGATTCACGTAAAAGTGAAAAGGCCCGTTTTTTGAACCTGAAGTACAGCACCCAATGTTTGAGTATAGATCCAAAAAAATTCATAACCTGCCCGATGAACTTTCAAAAATCACAAGAAAATTATTAACTATTTGTATCTGAAAAAAACTATTTTGTCGGAATTCTTAGTTGATCTTCAGAATCAGCAATTATAACAGCTACTGTTGCATCTCCTGTTACATTAACAGTCGTTCTTAACATGTCTAAGATTCGGTCAACTCCAAGAATTAGAGCTATCCCGGCACTTGGCACTCCAACTGATTCTAATATTATTACTAACATAACAATTCCAGCTCCTGGAACAGCTGCTGTTCCTATAGAAGCCAATACGGTGGTGAGTACAATTGTGAGTTGCGCGCTTAGATCAAGAGACATATTCAATGTTTGAGCAATAAATACAGCTGCTACTGCTTGATAAAGTGCAGTCCCATCCATATTTATAGTAGCTCCCAGAGGTAATACAAACGAGGATACTTCCTCGCTCACACCGAGCTCTTCTTCACATCGTTCCATGGTCACTGGCAACGTTGCACCACTAGAGCTGGTGGAGAATGCTAAGAGTTGTGCTGGAGCAATTCCCTTATAAAATGTATCTAATGGCATTTTCGTCATGAGCCTCATTAGGCCAGTATAAGTGATCATAGCATGAGCAATAAGTCCTACTATCACCGCAAACATGTAATATCCTAGCGCACCAAGTAATTCTAATATCTCAGCGGGGTTATTTCCAGCTACTTTATTGATCGTCTGTGCTATGAGTGCAAACACACCAATAGGTGCCATTAACATAATAATATCAACTAATTTTATGACCACTTCAGTAAGGCTTTCAAAGAATTCTTGTACAGGCTTACCTTTGTCTTTGGGTATTTGGATCAGGCCAATGCCAATAAAGATAGCCATAAAAACAACCTGCAACATGTTTCTATTGCTAGAGGCTGAATTCAAAAAGTTACTGGGGATTATATCAACAAGTGGCTGCAGTGGGCCTCTATCCTTAACCTTTTGGACTGTGTTTGCTTTATTAGAAGCATCCTTTTGATAGGTGACCTGTAGCTTTTCTTTCATCTTTTCGGGAACCTTATCACCAGGCTTTATCAAGTTAACAGAAATAAGCCCAAGAGTGACTGCTAATGCTGTTGTACCAATGTAGATTCCTATGGTCTTGCCACCAATGCGGCTGAGCTTTTTTATATCAGATAAGGAGGCAACACCTGTTACTAAAGATGAGAGTACCAATGGCATTGCAATAAGTTTTAAAAGGTTAATAAAAATTGTACCAAATGGTGCGATCCAATCTGAAGTAAAACTACCCCACCCTAAATTGGTTGCAATGATACCGTAAATTAAACCTAGGGCAAGTCCAATTATGATCTGCCAATGTAGTGCTAGCCTTTTCATTCGTTGTCCTTTCCTTTTTTTATATCGGAGTATGTCTTGTAATAGGAATCTCCAGCGTCTTTTATATTATTGATCACTGTATTTTCATTTTTACTACCTGAAGACCTAAGTAACCCATGTATTACTGTATCAAAAAGATCCTGGATGTGTGCTAGGGTAGAGCCTAGTTGATTAGAGAAGGTTTTACTCACTAATGTAATTTAAGACTGTTTTTATATTAGTCGTTGGACGTTTACAGGTAAAATCCTCACAGACATAGAAAGTAGGTTTATCATCCATTATAGAATGTGCAGCTATCCAAGGAGCTATCTTTTCAATATCTTTTGGATTAGATATATCTTTGAACAACACCACCTTATTTGGGGAATAATTACCTCGTATCTTTTGGACGAGCTCGTTTACTTTTTCGTCGTATCCATTTGCGGTTATAACCAATTCTTTTGGGTCTTTGAGGTCAAACATAAAACCTGTGAGCATATGGGCAAACCCTGTGGGGCTTTGCTTAGCCTGGTCCGTAAAAGCCATTAGTGTTTTATCTGCAAGGTCGGTCCACTTCTTATCGCCCGTCATTTTACTTAAACGAAAAAGATTCATAACTGCTACTGAGTTTCCTGAAGGGATAGCGCTGTCATAGCTGTCTTTTGCCCTGACCATAAGTTTTTCTGCATCTTTACTTCCAATAAAGAAGCCACCGTTCTCATCTGAAAAATCCTCATCCATTATCTCTGATAGTTCTATAGCTCTGGATAGATACTTAACGTTAAAAGTTCCCTCGTATAGATTTAACAGACCCCATACCATAAATGAATAATCATCTAAGTGGGGTGAAAGTCCTGCTTTTCCAAGGCGATACCTTTTCATAAGCCGGCCATTTTTATCTCGTAGTTTTTTGTGTATGAATTCAGCTGCTTTTTCAGCAGCATTGGTATATTCTACTTCATCTAAAATTTGACCGCCAAGAGCTAAAGCTGCGATCATAAGGCCATTCCAATCGGTTAAAACCTTATCATCTTTTAGCGGGTGAATCCTTTTTTCTCTTATCTCAAAAAGTTTTTCTCTAGATGTTTCTATTACCTCATTTAATTCCTCGGGAGACATTTCAAACTTTTTAGCTAATCCAGCTCTGTTATCCTGGAAATATGGAATATTTTTGCCAGTTGTCTGACCGGTTGCCTCATCATGGAAATTTCCTGCCTCTAAGAATCCATAGACCTTTGCCATTATCTTTCCATTTTTTTCGCCTAAGACTTCTATTAATTCTTTTTCGGTCCAGACATAAAAAGTGCCTTCTTCACCTTCACTATCAGCGTCCTCAGCAGAGTAGAACCCACCATCTTTATCGGTCATATCCCTTAGAACGTAGGTAAAGATCTCTCTTGCGACATTTGCGTAGTCCTCATTTCCGGTCAAATAATACGCCTCTAAATATGCCATGGAGAGCATGGCCTGGTCATAAAGCATTTTTTCAAAGTGAGGTAGCAACCAGCGTTTATCGGTTGAGTAGCGATGGAAGCCAAGGCCAATTTGATCGAACATACCGCCAAGTCTCATATAATGGAGGGTAGTTTCTACCATCTTTAAAGCAGTTGGGTCATCGTAAAGCTTGCTGTATCTAGTAAGCAGGATCAGATTATGAGGCGATGGGAATTTTGGGGCTCTTCCAAATCCACCATAGTCAGGGTCAAACCTACTAGCGTACTGACCAAATGCATCTCTTATCATGGTCTCATCCCATTCACCGCCTGGTACACTTGTATTGATACGGATCAAATAATCTTGGATTTTATCGATCGATTCACGTATTTCATCTTGTTTTGTTGACCATGCATTAGCGAGGCTTGGTATAAGTTGTAGCATCCCTGGTCTCTGGCCTCGACCATCCTTTGGGAAATAGGTGCCCGCAAAGAAAGGTTCTTTTTCCGGCGTCATCACAATGGTAAGTGGCCATCCGCCTCTTCCGGTCATGGCCTGACATACAGACATATAAAGGTGGTCTACCTCAGGCATTTCTTCACGGTCCACCTTGATATTCACAAAATTCTGGTTCATTAATTCGGCCACAGTTGTATCTTCAAAAGACTCATGTTCCATCACATGGCACCAATGGCAAGTGGAATACCCTATGGATAAAAATATGGGTTTATTTTCCTGTTTTGCTTTTTCAAATGCTTCTTCGCCCCATGGATACCATTCTACAGGATTATAAGCATGTTGTAAAAGATAAGGACTTTGCGAATCAGCTAATCGATTCTGATGTTTGGATTCTTTATTCATTGATTTACTGCTACAGCTCCATATAAAAATAAAACATAAATGAATTAAAATTAGATTTTTCATAGGTCTTGAAAGTAGACAGGGGAAGTTAGAGTTTTTTTTATTAGAGATTTACACTAAAAAGATAATGATATTTATATTGTTTAATGGCCTGAAAATGTTTTTCGATTTGTCTGGTTCGTAAATTCAGCCCTTCGGAAAGAAAATGAATGATATCTTTGAAAATAACATTAGTCTTAATAAAGAGACCCACGAGTATAAACTAGACACAGATCCAGGTATCGTTTTTACAAGCGTTACGACCTATGTTGAAAAGTTCTTTGAGGGATTTGATGCTCAAAAGATTGCCACTAAACTAGTAAATAACCATCCCAAGTACTCCAGCCATACAGTTGAATCATTGATCGCAGAGTGGAATGCAACTGCTGACCATGGCACAAAGGTCCATAATGAAATAGAAGAATGGATAAAAGAGGGCACAGAGCCAAGTGAGATAAAAGCGATTAATGGTAAAAATTGGTTAGAGTCTTATAAATTAAAATCCAACATTGATGCCTTCTCAGAGGTCATTATCTATAGTACTGAATTATCCATTGCGGGTACTGTAGACATCCTTGCAAAAAATAATGATACAGGTGAATATGAGCTTATTGACTGGAAAACCTCAAAAAAGATAGAAACGGTATCCTTCGGCAATAAGATGGGGACCCACGAGGCAACAAAGCATATAATGGACTGCAATTTTTACCATTATTCTGTCCAATTATCATTATACAGATACATACTTGAAGAATACTACAATATCAAGATCAACAACCAACTGATCGCTCATATTCGTAATGATGGGGTCAATGCGCTTGTTGCGCCCTACATGAAGAATGAGATCAGAGAAATGTTAAATAGTTAAAGGAAATATTTATGACATTTATTAATTCGTTAGATGTATTATCAAATAAGATAACTCTAACCAAGTATGATCCTCCAGCACCAGAATTGTTGATCACGGATCAGGAGTGTATAAGGGTCGCTTTTCTTGATACTGAAACAACGGGTGTGGATAGAATGAATGATAAGATCATAGAACTTGCCATTAAAGTGGTCAACTTTGAAAGATCCTCAGGAAGGATCGTCACAGTCGATGAGATATATGAATCATTCAATGACCCTGATGAAGATATTAGTAATGAGATTATGCTATTGACCGGTATTGATAATGAGATGGTAGAGGGACAAAAAATAGACTGGGAAAGGGTGGATGCGATTTTAGACAATGCTGATCTGATCATTGCTCATAATGCCGGTTTTGATCGTGCATTCTTAGACCGTTACTCATCTGTCTCCCCTAAAAAGATATGGGCATGTTCGGTCAATGATATTAACTGGCTTGAAAAAGGATTTAGTAGTGCAAAGCAAGAGCTTTTATGTTATTGGCATGGATTTTATTTTGACGCCCATCGCGCTATGAATGATGTGGATGCAATGATACATCTAGTGACCCATAAGTCATATGGGGATCACAGGCCTCTTTTAGAATTGATCGAAGCATCAAAGAAACCTTTGTACATTATCTTTGCTGAGAATTTTCAATATGATCCAGTGAAAAAAGATATTGTAAAAGGAAATAAATACCGTTGGAATTCAAAAGATAAAATATGGTATAAAAATGTTGGTTTAGATGAACTAGAGCGAGAAAAAGAGTGGTTGACCGTAGCTATCTATGATAGTGTGTTCAAGGGAAGGGTTGAGGAGATCAATCTCAATGATAAATATAAATTATAGTTTCATTATCTATTTGTATTTGGAAATAGCCTTGCTATGATATACTTAACCTGTATTATAATCTATCTACTGGCCCTGGTCGCTGTTGGTATATATAAGGTCAGCTCAGTAAAAGATAGTGAAGACTTTATGGTAGCGGGCAGAACCCTTCCATGGTTTATTCTGGTGGGAACCTTGCTAGCAACTTGGATGGGTAGTGGCTCTTTATTTAGCGGAGCAGGATTGGGATATCGTAATGGCCTCGCAGGCCTCTGGTCGAGTGGAGGGGCGTGGATAGGTATTGCGCTTATATATTTTATCAGTAAAAGGATCAGAAACTTTGGCATGGTAACTGTACCAGATATCTTTGAGGCTAGGTACGGTCAAACTGCAGCCATTTTAGCAACTATAACAACGGTGATAGCCTATACAACTATAGTATCCTATCAGTTCAGAGGAGGAGGTAAAGTACTTTCTATGGTCTCAGACGGTATGGTCTCCATGGAGTCAGGTATCATCATCACGGCTGTATTCGCCATATCTTACACTGTTATAGCTGGGATGTTCTCTGTGGTCTATACCGATGTGGTCAATGGTGTACTTATGACAATTGGAACAATAGGTGCACTCATCTTCTTATTTTTTAAAGTTGGAGGAATAGGGGAGATCATTGCAGTGGCTGAATCAGCAGGTAAGTGGCAATGGTTTGGTAACTGGGCAGCAGAAAGAACAGGTGATATTTCAGGTCCTATTATAGCGATAAGCTTTTTTGTACCTACAATGCTATTACTTATGGGTGATGCGAATATGTACCAGCGTATTTTCAGTGCAAAAAATGGTGGCTCGGCAAAAAAGGCCGTCTTTTTCTGGATTATTGGAGTGGTTGTTTTGGAATCGGCCATATCTATGCTTGGTCTCACTGGTGCAGTTGCTGCCAGTAAGGGAATCATCCCTGATCTAGTGGCAGAGGCCCAAACAGGTATCTTGGATCCTAATGCATTGCTCGAGGCCAGACAATCAGGGAGCGAGTCTGTGATACCTGCCATAGCAAGATACTCAGGCCTGCCGATCGTACTAGGGCTGTTATTGGTCTCTACCATGATGGCAATTATCGTTTCAACTGCAGATTCATTCCTATTAATACCAGCTACTAATCTTACGAGAGATGTTTACTCACGTTATATCAATCCAAAAGCTAATGAAAAACAGATACTACTTATTAGTCGTGGTCTGGTATTTATACTTGGAATTATAGCTTTTCTTCTGGTGAGTCAGTTCAAAACGGTTTTAAATGCTGCATTCACAGCATATAACATATATGGTACCTCTATTACACCTGCTTTACTAGCAGCATTTCTTTGGAAAAGGGCTACAAAAGAGGGAGCGGTTGCAAGTATTATTACAGGAGCATCGGTCACAATCATCTGGACCTATTTTTTGCCTTCTTGGTCAGGATTTAGTGATATGCACCCCTTCTTACAAGAGCTCACTTACCCAGCTGCTGGACTTTCCATTCTTGCTCTAGTAGTAGGAAGTTTATTGACAAAAGCGCCAGAAAATGAGTCCCTGGTGCAGTTCTTTAACGATGAAGAGTAAAAAGAGATTTAAGTTGGGGGCTTATATATCTGCTCTGGGTCTATGATACGACGGTAATACTCAAAGGTTTTCCCCGTTCCCTGCCAATTGTCGATGCTGTCTATGATCCTTATCTGACCAATAAACCGTGAGGCGATTCCCTGCCTAACATGTCCCGTGACAAAGAGGATGTGTTCTTGTTTTTTTACCCAGTTCAAATAGACCCGTTTTAACATTTTAGCATAGCCATTTCCCTTGTACTGTTTTTGAACGACAAAGGCATAGGTGTATATCGTGTTGTTTTTACCAAAGTTTATATCAAGACGTGCCCAAGGTTCCTTGTACAATACCTCAATGGGTACTCCGATTATATAACCAATGATATCTCCTTGATGTCTGGCAATGAATGGTAGGCAACCATCTTTATTGAAGTACGTTTGGATTGTTTTTGGTGTGAGCTTAGCGACCGCTCCATACTCATCAACAAGTGACTCAGATATCTTAATAAAGGTATTATAGTCGTCGGACCCTACGTATTCAATAAACTCTATTTGAAAGGGTCCACTGGAGGCTATGACCTGGGTTCTTGATTTAGGTTCTTGCTGAAAAAAATCTTCTTCCATGGGTGAAGTTTAGGGATGTCTTTAATAAAATGATATCTGTGAAAATATAATGAATTGGAATTGTGGTCTGCTTTATGAACTTGGTAAATTACTAGTCTATGTTATCATTTAATTCTCGTCTTAAGGCGCTCACAGATGAGCGCAGGTCTTGGCTCTGTGTTGGACTGGATATGAACCCAGAAGCACTAGGCAGCAATAATCTGTCTAGTTTGAAAGATCATACGTTCAAGGTCATAGATGCGACAAGAGACCTTGCTGTTGCCTATAAACCAAATTTTGCATTCTTTGAGCGTTGGGGCGCTGTTGGATTCGCCTGGCTTGAGGAAACGGTCAGCTACATTGGTGATCAGTATATAAAGATCGCTGATGCGAAGAGGGGTGATATTGGCAACACTGCCAAGCAATACGCCGATAGTGTTTTCAACCACTTTGGATTCGACTCTGTTACTGTAAATCCTTACATGGGCTCTGACAGTATTGCTCCCTTTATTACAGATAAGAGTAGAGGCGCTTTTGTATTATGTAGAACCTCTAATGCGTCTGCAAAAGACCTGCAAGACCATCTCGTAAATGGACAACCACTTTACGAACATGTAGCTCAAATAATAAAAGATATGAATACTCTTGGTAATGTTGGTCTTGTAGTGGGTGCAACTGCCCCGGATGAATTAAATCGTATAAGAAATATTATACCTGATGTCCCACTATTGATCCCTGGTGTTGGTGCACAAGGTGGCGACCTTACCCATTGCCTCAAAATAGGTAACCAGAGCGGTGTTGGTCTGATTAATGTGTCTAGAGATATAAGCTTTAAAGGTGACATGAGTGAGGATGCGATCCATAGATCTGCATCAGATTATGTAGAACAAATGAGAAAGGTAATGAGCTAAATGAGTGAGCGAGATCAGATACTATCTATATTTAGATCTACAGAAGCTCTTTTGGAAGGACACTTTGTTTTGACTTCTGGAAGGCACAGTGCTTCTTATTTCCAGTGTGCCAAGGTTTTACAGCATCCCGAGTATCTAACCGCATTTTCTATTATGATCGCCGATGAGTATGAAGATCAGGCCCCTGACGTTGTAATTTCTCCAGCAATTGGTGGTGTGGTCTTAGGAACAGAGGTGGGGACTCAATTAGGCTGTCGGACCATTTTTGCAGAGAGGAAAGAAGGGGACATGGTCATTCGTAGGGGTTTTCATATAGAAAAGGGTGAAAAAGTTTTAGTTGTTGAAGATGTCATTACCACAGGTGGCTCTGTCAAAGAGGTCATGGACCTGGTCGAAGAAGCGGGTGGCAACATACTTGGTGTTGGCGTTTTAGTTGATCGCAGTAATGGATCAGTAACACTTCACAATAATCAATATTCAATCGTAAAATTGGACGCAGTCAGTTACGGGGAAGATGAGGTCCCGGATGATCTCGCTGCAATACCAATACAAAAACCTGGGAGTCGATATTTATCATGAAACATTTATTACCATCTTTAATCATTTTAGGCCTATTGAATATGGGCTGTGGAAAACCAAAAAAGGAACCTCCTGTGAATTCAACACTAGAACAATCAGATCAAGAAAAACAACAACCTAAGAAAGATGAGGTAGACAAGCCTAAAAAGGATGTTGCTGTCATTACCACCGATTTTGGTGATATGGTAGTAGAATTCTTTGAGGGAGTTGCGCCAAAGCACGTCGAGAGCTTCAAGCTCCACGCTAAGAATGGATACTATAATGGCACACTTTTTCATCGTGTGATACCAGGGTTTATGATCCAAGGCGGTGACCCGAACACCAAGACCGATAATAAAGCTAGTTATGGTACGGGCGGTCATGCAGCAAAGTATTTTGGTATTGGCAATGAGAGCGAGCCTTCTACCTGGAATGTGCCTGCTGAGTTCAATGATATCAGTCACAAGCGTGGGGTCTTATCAATGGCACGTTCTAATAATCCAAATAGTGGTGGAAGTCAGTTCTTTATTTGTGCGTCTGATGCACCCCACTTGAATGGCCAGTACACGGTATTTGGTCAATTGATAAAGGGTGATCAAGTTATGGAACAGATAGTGAACCTTCCTCGTGATGCAAGGGATAACCCTACTCGCAGGGTTGAGATGAGCGTTAGGCTAGAAAAAATCGACGACTAAAGAGGCAGATTAGTTGCTACAAAATTATAGATCTCTATCTAGTAGTAAGCTTTTTATACTTAAAAATAATTTGCAAAAAGGAATCTCTGCCGATAAAGAATAGTTGAGTTAAAATTATAATTCATTTACTTTTCGCCGCTCAATATTGCCTTTTACTAGATACTGTGAGTGATATCACATTTTTTTTCGTTTTCTATTAGAGTGGCAGACGTGCTGATTTAGTTTTAGAAACATGGTATAAACTGATTAAAAAATTGAATAATATCCTAAAGCTTTTACTCCTGGTTGGACTTTTGTATTCACAGTCTACACAGAATCCTGTTACTATTACAGCATCTGTAGAATCTCCAGCAAGAGCAGGTGAGGTTGCAAATATCAAAATAAATGCCGATATGGAAGATCAGTGGCATATATATTCTATATACAAACTGACTGAAGGTCCTCTACCAACTGAGATCACTGTTAATAGCAGTGTTGTGGGTGCTATGGCACCAGTTCAAGAACCAAAGCCTAAATATGTTTTTGATCCTGGTTTTGAGACGGATACCTATTATCATGAGGGTAATACAGAATTCATTTTTCCAGTTAGGATCAAAAGAAGCGCTCAGCCTGGTGACTATTCAATGGCGGTGGATGTATACTATATGGTCTGCAATGAGCGACTCTGTTATCCACCCATTACAAAATCAGATACGGTTAAGATCACTATTGAGGCTGGTTCACCTCGCAATGATAGGACCACGTTTGTAGTAGCTAGCACAGGATCTGGAAGTGGTACTTCAGGGGATAGTAATATACTATTGAGTATTTTTCTTTTGGCAATTGGTGGTGCAGTACTTAGTTGGGTCATGCCCTGTGTTTATCCAATGATCCCGATCATTATTTCATTTTTTGGCAAAATGTCTGAGGATAAGAATATAGGTAGGACCACCATTGCTACCTTCTATGGTTTGGGTATAGCAGGTACTTTTGTTTTGATAGGTCTGTTAGTAGGTTTTCTTTCGTGGGGCGTGAATGATGCGGCCACCCAGTCAAAATACGCAAACATTGGTAATCTAATAGCTACAGACCCTTGGATTAATCTGGCGCTTGGGATCTTATTTATATTCTTCGCACTATGGATGTTTGGTGTTGTGAATGTAAACGTAGCAGGTAAACTTGTTAATAAAACAGATCGTGCAGGTCAATCTGCAAACAGTGCATATCTCGGATCATTTTTACTTGGGGTTACTTTTGCCATAACCAGTTTCAGTTGTACTGTACCCGTTGTGGGTTCCCTTCTGGTTGTTGCGGCTGCTGGTACTGCTGGAGGTATCTTAACAAGCCTTTACGGAATGGTTGTTTATGGGGTCGTATTTGCTGCTCCATTTGTTGCTCTATCTCTATTCCCAACAGCTCTTGATAAACTTCCCAAATCTGGTAATTGGATGGAGACTCTAAAAATTGGTTTTGGATTTATTGAAATCGCTGCAGCTATCAAATTCTTATGGGTTCCTGACCTAGAGTGGGAGATAGGCCTACTACCTCGTGATATTGTTCTCTGGTCATTCATTATAATTGGAATTTTACTCATTGGCTATCTAGTGGGCCTTTACAAAGTGGGTTCAGCCGAAAATATAAGTCCTTTTAAAGTGGGTAAGGGAAGGGTCATAGCTATTGTGTTGACTGGCCTGTTTCTATATCCAGTGGGGATGTCTCTGGCATCACCACCAACCTATCATTATGCTAAGATGCCAAGGTTAATGGACGAGTTGATCGAGGCCCTGGTACCACCACCACCAACGGAAGATGATATTGCTATCAAAGAAGGTTGGTTTGTTGACCAGTATGATGAAGCATTGGCAAAAGCTAAAGCAGATAATAAACCATTGTTTATTGATTTTACTGGTGTTTATTGTGCAAACTGCCGTGTCATGGAACGAAGGGTCTTTCCGACCAAGCCAGTTAAAGAACAATTAGATAAGATGGTACTTACAAGACTATATGTTGATAAAAAAGATTCACTGAGTGAGGCCTTTGCAAGGCTTCAGTTTGAGCGTTATAAACAAGCGACACAACCCTATTACGTAATCCTTGATCCTAAGGATGAGTCAACGCTTGCAGAAAAAGGTGGCTATGTTCCTAATGGTTTTGCAGAATTTTTGAGTGGTGGTGTATCTGCCTTCTATAATAGGAATAATTAATGAATTTAATAAAAAAAGATGTCCATTTTGAAATGACCTCAGTTATGTCCAGAATTATATTACTTATGTCTTTAACGCTCTTTGTTGGTTGCGATAATACGACTGCACAGAGTAATAAGAAAAAATCCGGCTCAGCACAGCCAAAGACAAAAAATGATAATGCACTTAAGGCACCAGACTTTACTCTTGCTGACATAGAGGGTAATTGGGTTAGTCTCAACCAGTTAAAAGGTAAGGTTGTATTACTTAACTTTTGGGGTACGTGGTGTGGACCTTGTCGCCGTGAGATACCAGACTTTATTAAACTCGCAAAAAAACATAAGAAAGATGGTCTTGAGATCGTAGGTGTAACACTCACATCAGGTTCTGCGAAAAAAATCCAAGGCTTTGCAGATCAATGGGGTATTAATTATACATTACTCACTGATATAGAGGGGAATGAAACTCAAATGGTTACTGCNTTATATGGAGAGGCCACAGGTCAAAGAATCACTGGTATACCTACCACCTTCATTATTGATAGGGATGGCTTCATTAGACAGCGTTATGTCGGGCCTAGATCTGAAGCCGTATTTTATAAGGATCTAAAACCTTATCTTTAAATATATTTTACGACTTGCGGTTGTCTAAAATACATCTAAGATCACTTTTTTGTTCTCCGTGTCTTCTCTTTGTCCTTTTTGATCATGTCGTTGCCGACCCCTTAGACAGCTATTGGCAGCAAAAAGTGGACTATGAGATGGATATCACCCTCCTTGACTCGGTTCGCCAGATCACGGGTAAGACCATGATCAAGTATACGAATAANTCTCCAGANTCATTAGACCGTATCTATATGCATCTNTACCCAAACGCTTTTCAAAAGGGTTCGGTTAAATACAGGGAGTACATTGGTCATGCTGGAAGGATATCTAGGGCAAAATATTTTAAGGATGGTCTAGAAGCTCACTTGAGCAAGATAGATATTCATGAATTTTCAGTTGCCCTTCCGAAGGAAGGGTCATCTTGGATCCATAAAGATCCAATACTAGATGAATTCAAAGTAGATGATACCATACTAAAAGCTAAACTTTTAAAAAAAGTTGCACCAGGTCAGACAATAAGAATTGATCTAGACTGGACACATCATGTAGGTGAAATGGTTGAGCGTGCTGGATATTATGCAGGCCAGTACAATATGGCCCAGTGGTATCCTAAAATGGTAGTGTATGACCAAACAGGTTGGCACGCTGATGTTTTCCACGCTCAGGGGGAGTTCTACGGAGAATTTGGCGACTTTAATGTGAAGTTTGATATTCCTAAATCCTTTATTATTGCGGCAAGTGGAATCGTGACCGAAGGAGATCCAGGGTGGTTAGACGTTCAGGTTGATACGTCTCTTGATTACAGTGTTTGGCTTGATATTTTTAATACGACATTATCTGAGCCTGATGAAGAAATGAGAAGAACAGTTACCTTTCTTGCAGAAAATGTACATGACTTTGCCTTTGTCGCATCCAAAGACTTCTTATANGAAGGTGGAGTAAGTGGTGATGGTGAAACAGATGTACACGTTCTTTATGATAAGGAACGTGGAGAGGAATGGACAAAAGTTGTTCTTGAACGTTCTATTAATGCAATCGATTGGTTAGAAAAGAAATTTGGTAATTATCCTTATCCTCAGATCACGACTACGGATAGAATAAAAAGTGGCGGGATGGAGTATCCAATGTTAGTAATGAATGGTCGTGATAGTGAGAGCCTGATCGTTCACGAATATGGTCATATTTATTTCTATGGTATTGTTGCTAATGATGAAGTGAATGAAGCATGGTTAGATGAGGGCTTTACCACGATGCAGACAACGCATTATATGATGACTCGCTATGGAGACCATGGATTTGATACGGACTTATACGAGGGTTATGATAAACTACCAAAAAGGTTATGGCCTCTTGAGAAGGACCTACACTCAGATCAGTGGCGAGCGATCAGATTTATGCGTAGTGGATACGATGAAAATATCAGCAGGCCTTCCTATTTATTCAACAATGGGTATGCCTATAGCAATAATGCGTATACCAAGCCATCGTTAATGCTATTTGAATTAAAATATATTTTAGGAGATTCTCTTTACTATGCGGCGATGCAGCATTATTATGAAAAATGGAAATTAAAACATGTAAATGAGATTCGATTTATAGATTCTGTCGAAGAGTTTGTAGGACAAGACCTAGACTGGTTCTTTGGACCTTGGTTGCATACGACGAGACATTTAGACTATGAGATCTCATCATTCAGAAAACTACATAATAGTAATAATAGCTGGAATATTGAGTTGGGTATAAATAATAAAGGTACACGTTTTATGCCAATGTTGGTTGAGACAAAATTTGAGGATGGTACAACTGATCGTAGGTGGTGGGATAATCATTTATGGCGTTTCCAGGATACCCTAAAATACTCAGTAAATAAAAAACCAGTATCTGTAACTCTAGATCCTGATGTGCAGACAGTTGATCTAGATCTTAGAAATAATTCCACAAGTATGAAAAGAAGGATATTATTTGACTGGCCAGGGGTATGGTATCAGCCTCGAGATGAGATGGTTTACCTTTGGTCTCCGTACATTTACTATAATGCTGATGGATCAGACCTAGCCCCTGGAATTAATATTGATCGAAATTATGGCCCGTATGAGAGTACGACTGTTCGTGCAAATTATGCCCTAGAATCACAAAAGTTATTTTGGTATTTAAGTGGCTGGAGACAATCTGTCCACTTTTTTCCGAGATCCAAATTCTATTTCTGGGGATTTGATAGACCTGGAGTAAAAGAGTTTGGAAGTGAGATCGAAAAAAAATGGAATAGGGTTTATGGTAGAACACCTACTCATATATTTTCTGCTGGGTTCTATGTTCAACCTGAATATGATGCAAAGAGGGCAGAGCCATTGGGATATGATCCAAGCGGGAAACTTGCTGTAGGATATTTGAACTGGGATACGGGAATAGGGCCTTTATCCTTTGAATTAAATGGTGCAACAACGATTGGCCCATTCTCAAAGTGGAATTTTAATCGATTGACATCAACTTCGACCCTAAAATGGAAGAAAGTATTGGGAATAGAAAGTAAGAAAAGACCTGACCTAGATAGAAATATCACACTTCATTTCAAGCAAAGGTTCATCNCAGGTAAAATATGGGCAGATGAGTTAGGAGTTCCTGGTCAAGAGGGATATAATATAGAAGGCAATAGTTCAAATGATATGTTGCGAAAAAATTATCTTGTTGACCAGTTCTACGGTTTAGACTCATTATATGCTCATTATCATCTTCCAGGTGAAGGCAANCTACGAGGCTTTGTTGGTAGGGGTGAGCGAGGTGCCGAGGCATTAGTAGCTAGTTCTTCTGAAATAAGTATCCATAAGAACTTGGCAAGTCCAGACAGACCTAACATTAATGTTGAGTTTTCCACATTTTTTGATGGAGGAATCTTTTGGGATAGGGAAAAAAATGCAAGACAACGCCTCAATGACCATTTTTCTGATAGAGTCCTTGCAGACGCTGGTTTTGGATTGCGCATTAATACAAGTCTNTTTGAAAAAGATATATTTTTTAGAATTGATATCCCATGTTTTATTTACGATGGAAATGAATCAAAATTAAATTTTGATAATTGGGTCTTTAGTTTCCAGCGAAGTCTTTAGAAATTTGATTGAATAACTCGAGAGAGTTCCTAAATTCGAGTAGGGAAAGGCTTATTTTACTTTGAGCCAGTTTAGAAATTTTTAATCAATTTATAACGGGAGATATGCCGTGAAAATGAGGCTATTACTTACAACATTCCTTTTTACTTTTAATCATTTCCTTTTTTCTCAAGATGAAGAGCTATGCGCACCAGCAAGTATAAATGTTTTTGGTGGTAATGAAGAAAATATAGTTTCCTGGGGTGAACCAGTAGGTAATATTGGTTGTGGTGATTATTCAGTTGATGAAATGCCATTTTCAGATCAGGGTAATAATTCAGGAATGGGTGATGATTGGCCTGTTTCAGGTTCACAAGGCGAAGATGTAGCCTATACTCTCAATGTAAGCGAGGCTACTACATATGATTTCACTTTGTGCTCTAATGTGACTGATTATGATTCAAAACTTGAGATTTTTACTAATGACCAGGACTGTATCACACCAGTATCAACTGGGAATTATAATGATGATGATTATACCAACTGTCCTGATTACGTTGCTCCATATCCTCCTAGTGGATTATGGGCTGTCACTCTTCAACCTGGTCAGTACTATGTTGTGGTTGATGGTTTTGGAGGTGCAACAGGTAATTATGAGATATCAATTAGTATTACTGGTAACAGGACAAATAATAATCATGCCAACAACTCGATCAGAACCGTGTGGCCTGATGAAGTAATTAAAATGGAAGACCTAGGGTATGCTCAAGATGCTATAGACACTTATTCTTCAGAGGTTATGGATCCTTTTCGATATACTTTAAGTAGTCAATCAAGAGATATTCCGGAAGAGTGTGGTACTTTTACCTGCTACCGGGTTTACAATGCCGCTGATAATACAATTTTGACCTGCACACCTGAACTTTCTTTTACCCATGGCGACCTCACAAATGGAACTGAATACTGTTATTATATAACAGCACTCTACGATGAAGGTGAATCTGAGCCAACGGAAACCGTTTGTGGTGTACCTAGTACCTTTGACCCTCTCCCACCAACGAATGTCTATGCTGAGGTTTGGGATGAGGAAGTATCGGTTTATTGGACTGCACCAGAGGTAAATAACCTTGGTGTACCCTATTATGAATCTTTCGATGCAGGTGGCCTTCTAGATCTTTGGTTGGTAGATGGAGGTGAAAACTGGTATTATGACGAGTTCACAGGTAACCCGGAGCCATCCTTTAGATTTAACTGGAGTCCAACTGCAACCAACTATGATCAAAGTTTATATTCCCCTGTTATCCCACTAGGTGCTCTAACAGAAGCCACAGTGTCATTTGATCTGGAATTTGATAACTGGGCAGAAACAGGTACTGAATTTTTAGCAGCAGAATACAAAACTGGAAATGATGTGAACTGGACGGTATTGGAAGAATTCTCAAATGGGGGAGCAGAGTTCACTTTTACAAATTATAGCTATGATATAACGGGACTATCGGGTAACCTTTTTGTAAGGTTCCATTGTTATGGAGCGACAACTTTTGATATAAATTGGTGGATGATTGATAATTTTTCTGTTACATCGAGTGGAAGAGATAGCAGAAATGAATATGATTTTATGGGATATAATGTCTATGTGGATGGAACTCTAAATAATGATGAGATCTTTGATACAACGGGCTATACTTTTTATAACTTAGATAATGAGCAGGAACATACCTTTGGAGTAACCGCCGTTTATGAAGGGGCTGAAGGTCAAGATAATTATGAGAGCTTACCTGTAAACTTAGTCGCTCAGTCAGTATATGTTTTCGGGGATGTTACAGGAACGGTGACAGATCCAAATGGTACATTACTAGATAGTGTGATAGTTACTTCTGGAAACACATCAGACACAACAGGATCAGATGGTGTTTATACTCTTTGGAACCTAGATGTGGGGGCGAATACTGTCCAAGTTAGGAAATCTGGATTTTATACAACGAATGCAGAAGTTGAGGTATTGGCTCAAGCTGATCCAACGATTCAAAATTTTGAAATGAGTCCCGATATGCCAAGTCCAGTAGGCTTGAATGCCTACCCATTAGATGAACAGGTATATTTGCAGTGGCGTCAGCCTGGTGGTGTGGATTTTTATGATATAGCTTACTATGATGACTCTTTTGAGGCGCAGATAGGCTGTGGTGCACCTTGTCAATTTGGAGTACGCTTCACCCCTCCAAATTATCCTGCCCTTCTNACTGGACTTGTACTNTCCTTNCAAAGTGGNGCAAATGCAGTAGCGGCTAATGTGGATGTCTACTTAGATCCAGATGCCTCAATNNTAGGNCCGGTAGGAGACCCAATAAANCTTGTTGCATCTGTTGATCTATCGGCGCNNGATGAACTAGTGCAATATCAGTTTGANGTTTCNGGNGCAGGGGTAGAAGTNAGTAGTGGTGATGTNTATGTTGTTGTCAATGAGAATGGTAGTGGTTTTTTAGGTATTTCCAACGACATCGAACCACAAACCCCAGAGTATTATGATCGAAATTGGGTTACAACAGGTGCGGAATGGGCAACAATAGAAGAAATTGTAGGTGGGGATCCTGGGTTAACAGGTAATTTTGGAATTTTAGCAACATTTTTAGGTGCCCCAGGCAATCAATATGCAATGAATGCTACTGGTGGGAATATTGAGGTTGAAAATGCAACATCTGGAGTTATAACTAATTACAATGCTACAAGCCATGAAAGTGGAATGCAGTCCAATAATTCTGATATTGTTACTNAATTGAACNCCCCATATGAACCGCAAAATCCATCACCAAGAGAATTAAATAGAGATGATCTCGTTGAGTATAGAGTGTATGAGGTTGATATTGATGGTAATGAAACNTATGTAGTCTCAACGACAGATACCTTTGCCACAGTTTCAGCAANTCCTAATTATGTAGAATACTGTTATAATGTTTCTGCCTATTGGAGTACAGATGATTATGGNGAACTAGAATCACGNCACTCTAATGTGGCATGTACGGTGCCTTATGCACCTGGTGACGCNGATTTTGATAGCGACACTGACATTAATGACGTTTTAACTGTAGTTGACTTTATTTTGGAAGAAGATTACCCTNCTGAAGANGAATTCAGGAATGTAGATGTTAATATGGACGAGGATATCAATATTGCTGATGTCATCATGATGATTGATATTATTTTTGGAGCTACAGGAAGAACCATGAGTTTTGATCCCAATGAGGTCGCGTATATTGACCTAGTTTCAGATCTAGATAATTCAAGGTTGCTTCTTGATATCGAATATAATTCTCTTATAAGAGGGATCGAACTTGAATTAAACTACGATTCAGATATTGTGCAGATAGAGTCTCCAAGGTTATTCAATTTCCAAGAGAATGTGCTTATTTCATCAAGAAACAATGATCTGGGCACAATTAAATTATTAGNTGCAGAGCTATATGGTGGTTTCATAGAAAATGAAAATAGATCATATTTATCAATACCAGTGCAATTTAATGGTGATAATTATGAGACTGNTTCTATAAATCTTGATAATGTCAAACTATCTGGTGCTGATGGTACATTGATNGATTTTATTATCCGTTCTAATTCACAANAAATAAAAATGATTCCTGGTCAATTTGCACTTCAACAGAATTTTCCAAACCCNTTTAATCCATCTACAGAAATAAGATTTGATCTTCCTGAAGGTGGTCATGTTGAGCTTAGTGTATTTAATATGGCAGGTCANAAGGTGAGAACATTGAGTTCTGAAATTATGCAACCAGGTTACCATGCTATTATTTGGGATGGAACAAATAATTTTGGCTCTAAGGTTGCAACAGGTATGTATTTTTATGCTATCAGTACCGCTCAATTCAATGATACAAAAAAGATGCTTTTCTTGAAGTAGTATTATTCTCTGTAATTAAAAAGCCCCGTGTAAAAATATCGGGGCTTTTTAGTTTTTGGGAACCTAATTCCCTAAAACGCATTTTAAGTAATAAATATTTAGGATTATAAATGAAAAAAATAATTGTTTCAGTGTTATTTATATGTATTTCGACAGCACAAAATTCTGTTGTACGACAATTTAGCAAGGCCTTTGCNGATGTTGCTGAAAAAGCAAAACCAGCAGTGGTCACTATTATTACCGATAAACTAGTNTCATTAAATCAGTTTGATGATTTTGGGTTCTTTTTTTATCAGCCTNACATCCCTAGNCAAAGAGAGTTCAAAACAAATGCNTTAGGATCAGGAGTTATAGTTGATGCAAAGAAGGGATATATCCTTACAAACAATCATGTNGTCGATGAGATGGATGGTATCAGGGTAAAACTGATCGATAAAAGAGAGTTTGACGCTACCATAATTGGGACAGATCCTAAAACTGANCTGGCGGTATTGAAAATTGATGCTGACGACCTGGAGGATATTGACCTTGGAGATTCCGAGAATATTAGAGTGGGTGAATGGGTNATGGCTGTTGGAAGCCCTTTTTCTGAGAATTTGAGTCATACTGTTACCACTGGTATTGTATCAGCAATNGGTCGAAGCAATATTTTGAATTCTGGTAGCTATGAAGATTTTATCCAGACAGATGCCGCGATCAANCCAGGTAATAGTGGAGGCGCACTACTAAATATGGATGGTGATCTTATTGGGATAAATACTGCTATTGCTACGGGTGGTTATGAAAAAGGTAATCGTGGAGTTGGTTTTGCAATCCCTTCAAATATGGCACAACGCATTATGNCTGATCTGATTGANAAAGGTTATGTTACTAGATCTTGGCTAGGTGTTATTATTCAGGAACTAGATAACGAGACGGCTGAGGCACTGGATATCGATACACGAAATGGAGCACTGATCGCAGATGTTNTGAAAGACAGTCCTGCAGAAGATGCAGGTATGCAAGAAGGTGACGTCATTGTNGAGTTTAATGGTAAACCCATTGCGAACACCGCTAATTTAAAGAATGTGGTATCTCTTACAGCTCCAGAAAGCACAAATAGAGTCAAGGTAATTCGAAATGGATCGCAAAAGATAGTAAAAGTCACTCTACAAGAATTACCTGAAAATCCACAGCAGTTTGCTATNAGGCAAAGAAACGAGTCAANCGAGTTCGGTTTAGAACTGAGGAAAATCACAAGGTCTTTGAGAGAAAAATATGAAATAAAAGAANAAGATGAAGCATTAGTTGTAATAGAAATAGATCCTAGCGGAGAGGCCTATGAAAAGGGTATCAGGGAAGGTGACCTTATTAAACGTATCGGTACAGAGAAAGTAACATCGCTTAAAGAGTTCGATCGTTTGATAGAAAAAGCTAAAGGTAAAGGAACTGTCNTAATTCTTGTNAAAAAACCTGGTGGTTCATCAAGATACTACACNCTTAATTATCAATAAGATATGTTTATGAACTTAAAAACGCCCCTNNAGGGGCGTTTTTTATTTATAAAACATCTGTGAGTATAATTTAAATATTGAAATAAATTCTTCGTCTAATTTTCTAGATATTAAGATTATTTTATGAGCATAAAAAAAGTAGATACCAGGGTTGACTTTATTTCAGCAGAACACGATGTACTTGAATTCTGGGACAAAAATTCCATTTTTGAAAAACGTCGTAGCTTAAATAAAGATAAGGAGAAATGGAGTTTTATTGATGGTCCCATTACAGCAAATAATCCCATGGGAGTACACCATGCCTGGGGAAGATCGTTAAAAGATATTTATAATCGTTATAAGTCTATGTCTGGTTTTGANTTGAGATATCAAAATGGGTTTGATTGTCAGGGGCTATGGGTAGAGATCGAGGTTGAAAAAGAACTNGGCTTTAAATCAAAGCGTGATGTTGAAGAGTATGGTATAGAAAAATTTGTTAATCTTTGTAAAGAGCGTGTTGAAAAATATTCTAAAATTCAGACAGAGCAGTCGATTCGTTTGGGGTATTGGATGGATTGGGAGAATTCCTACTATACAATGTCTGATGAGAATAATTATACAATATGGTCATTTTTGAAAAAACTATGGTCTGAAGGAAAAATATATAGGGGTTCAGATGTCGTGCCCTGGAGTGGACGTTCAGGGACATCATACTCCCAAATGGAAATTATCGAGGGGCGTAAACTTGTNGCCCACACATCTGTATTTGTCAGATTTCCTTTAAGANAAAGAGACAANGAATATCTCTTGATATGGACAACAACTCCATGGACACTTTCCTCAAATGTTGTCGTTGGAGTTAATGTNGATCTAGATTATGTAAAGATAAAAACACCTGATGATTCGATCTATTATTTTGCGAAGGAGAATCTAGAATTCCAGCGCCTTGATAAACAATACAAAGAAAAGAAACAGTGGGTAGATGGTGTTCCAAAATTAAAGACCCTTTCTCAGATCTTTAAAGAAAGAGGAGGCTATGAAGAAATTGGAACAATAAAAGGGAGTGAAATGGTAGGATGGGAGTATGATGGACCATTTGATGACTTTGAAGCGCAAAACGAATATGGTGGTTACCCTATAGNTAATGACNAGCTTAAAGAAAATGGTATCAGCTCAGCTGGTCACCATAGAGTAATAGATCCTGGTAAAGATAGTATTGGTAATGATATTGTCGTAGCAGGCGAAGGAACAGGTATTGTACATATGGCTCCTGGTTGTGGCGATATTGACCATATAATAGGTAAGAAGATTGGATTGGTTAATATTGCACCTTTAGATGATGAATCAAAGTTTATCGANAAGTTTGGTTGGCTGACTGGTAAGAGAGCNACTGATAAAGAGACAACAGAAGCAATCATTCAAGACCTCAAAAATANAGCGCTACTTATTTATGCTGAGGAATATCCTCACGTATATCCACATTGTTGGCGTTCTGGAGATGAACTAGTATTTAGACTGGTTGATGAATGGTATATAAATATGGATTGGCGAAATAAGATAAAAGCAATTGTGGATGATATTGATTGGATTCCAGACTGGGGAAGAGAACGTGAGCATGAATGGTTAGATAATATGGGTGACTGGATGATCTCCAAAAAGAGATTTTGGGGACTGGCACTTCCTGTTTGGACTTTTGAGGATGGATCTTTTTTTGTCGTAGGTTCAAAAGAAGAACTTAAAGAATTAGCTGTTGAGGGTTGGAATGATTTTGAAGGNAATTCCCCTCATCGACCATGGGTTGATAAAGTAAAGATCAAGCACCCTGAGACNGGTTTAATTGGAACTAGAATAAAAGATGTTGGCAACCCATGGCTTGATGCTGGTATTGTACCTTTTTCAACACTGAAATATAATTCAGACAGAGATTATTGGTCTCAGTGGTTNCCCGGTGATTTTGTGACGGAATGTTTTCCTGGGCAATTNAGAAATTGGTTCTACTCATTACTAGCAATGTCAGCAGAACTTGAAGGTAAAGCGCCATTTAAAAAATTACTTGGGCATGNTNTAGTNAAGGATGAAACGGGTCGAGATATGCATAAGAGTTGGGGCAATGCGATCTGGTTTGATGATGCAGCTGAAAAAATGGGTGTTGATGTAATGCGTTGGATGTATGCATTGCAAAATGTTGAACAAAATCTTTTATTTGGATATGGCCCTGCTGATGACATCAGGAAAAAACTTATCACTTTTTGGAATGTTTACTCATTTTATGCTACCTATGCTGCAGTGGATGGCTTTGATCCTATAGAATACCCAATATCCAAAGATCACCTCACAGTCTTAGATAGATGGATAATCGCAAAAACTCATTTACTTCTAAAAACAGGTAAAAATGCAATGGATGATTTCAGGGTGGACCAGTTTATGAGATCTTTTGAGATATTCCTTGAGGATCTGTCAAACTGGTATATTCGCCGTAATAGAAGAAGGTTTTGGAAATCTGAAGATGATCAAGATAAGAATTCTGCATATGCTTGTTTGTATCATGTCCTTACAAGTGTTGTAAGGTCAATTGCGCCGGTATTACCATTTTTATCTGAGACAATATATCAAAATCTGGTAATTAATTCAGAAACTGATGCAGCTGAAAGTGTTCATTTGTGCGATTACCCGGATGCAGATGAATCTTGGATTGATATGGAACTTATTATGAACGTTGATGCTTTAAAAAAATGTGTGGAGCTAGGTCGCTCTGCTCGTAGCCAATCTAATGTTAAGGTTCGCCAGCCATTAAGTAAGGTTTCTTATGCATTAGAGGATGATAGAATAGCTGATTTTTTTAAAGATAATCAAGACATAATCTTAGATGAGTTAAATGTTAAAATGATGGAAAGAATCACAGAAGCCGATCAACTTATTTCTTATAATATCAAACCTAATCTAAGAACGCTTGGACAAAGATATGGAAAAGGATTAGCAGAGATCAAAACTTTACTTAACTCGAGGAATGCTGGCGATATGGTTATTGAGTTACAAGATGAGGGACATATTCAATTTGAAAACGGTAAATATTTATTAGAAAGGAAAGACGTATTCATTGAAACGCAAGCCACTGAAGGTTTTGTGGCAGAAAGTGGTGGGGGAATTACAGTAGGCATATCAATTGAGCTCAATGAAGATCTTATCTTGGAAGGTGTAGTAAGAGATGTTGTGCGCTCGGTCCAATCAATGCGAAAAAATGCTGGCTTTGCTGTTGAGGATAGGATTGAGGTTTCATGGGATTTTGATGGGCAAATTGCAGAAGCCTTAGGTAAATTTGAGAAATATTTTATGTCAGAAACATTAACAAATAATATTAAAGAAAGCATTCACAGTTTTGACTATGAAGAAGTTGTTGAAATCAATGAAAAGCGTTATAAGATTAAACTAAAAAAAGATAATTAGGAGATTTTTATGGCTCAAAAAAAATATTCTAAAAAAAAGTTGGCATTTTTTAAGNAACANATAGAAGCTAAGTTGAAAAANTTAACAGATGATCTGGATGATAGCAGAGGTAAACTAGAATCTAATATTGGCGGTTCCGCCAGNCTTGCACAGGANTCGGTTTATAGTGTACATATGGCTGATGCTGGCACAGACTCCTATGAAAGAGAAAAGGGATACCATTTAATAAATAGAAAAACTGATTATATTAAAGCTCTGACCAAAGCACTTGATAGAATCGAGGATGGCACTTTTGGAATTTGTACTATTACTGGAGAACTGATTCCAGAAGAAAGAATGCTAGAGGTACCTAACGCAACTAAAAGTGTAGANGCTAAAGAAAACGAAAAACTTAACCTCTAAAATTTTGTGTTTCTTTTAGGTATCATTNTTGCAATCATNGCACTTGATCAATGGTCAAAATGGGCAATAAAAACCTCATTCAATCTTTATCAATCCGAGCCTGTAATTCAGGATCTACTGCACTTTACTTATGTAACAAATGATGGTATGGCATTTGGGTTGTCTTTTCCAGGTGGCAAGCATATACTGCTGGTAATGACCATTCTGCTTACAGGATTTATTATTGGCTTTCTATGGAAAGAAAGAGAAGGACATNCTCTAGTAAGGTATGGGCTAGCGCTTATTTTGAGTGGTGCTATAGGTAACTTAATAGATCGACTTCTTTATGGAAAAGTCGTTGACTTTTTAGATCTTATGATAGGTGATTTTCATTGGTATATTTTTAATGTAGCTGATTCTTCTGTCACCCTTGGAATGGTTCTTTTTATTGTGCATTCCATTATTTTTGAGNGCTCGCATTTAAAAAATGAATCAAAGGTTTGACCACTTTATCCATTGAACAAATGCATGATGTTGGTAAACGTCTGGATCATTACCTTGTATNTAATCTAAANGACCACTCACGTTCAAAAATTCAATCTTGGATCAGANCCGGTTATATATTAGTCAATAATCAGAATGTTAAAACTGGATATTCATTAGAANTAAATGACCAGATTCAGATAAGACTCCCTAAATTTGATGAATCTTTAAAAAATATAAAACCTGAAGAAATAAAGCTTGATATTTTATATGAAGATAACTGCTTAGTAGTAATTAATAAACCAGCTGGGATGGTGGTTCATCCTGGAACCGGAGTCTCGAANGGCACTCTTGTTAATGGATTACTTCATTATTTTAAAGATCTATCTAATATAAATGGTGAAATGCGTCCTGGTGTTGTACATCGTTTAGATAAAGACACATCAGGCGTTATTCTAGTCGCAAAAACAAATAGTGCTCACGCTGATGTGGCTGACCAGTTTAGAAAAAGAGAAGTTGCCAAAAAGTACACCGCTCTTACCTGGGGAAAGTGGGCTATTTCTAATGGAGAAATAAATAATTNNATATCGAGGGATAGAAAAGATCCAACAAAGTACACAATATCAAAAAATGGTAAAAGATCAGTGACTTATTATAAAGTCGAGAGAGAATTTCGTCATTGTTCTTTAGTATCTTTCTCTCCCAAAACAGGTCGAACGCATCAGCTACGTGTCCATGCATCACATAATGATCATCCTATTTTTGGTGATGAAAAATATGGAGGGGGGATTACTAGGACCAAAGGTTTCCTGCCTGAATTCACACAGTTTTATAAAAAAGAAATGACTCAATTCAATCGTCATGCGCTGCATGCTGCCTCATTACAATTAATTCATCCTAAAAATCGAGAGAAAATTATTTTCAGAGCACCATTACCACTTAAGTATTTAAATTTAATNACNTCNTTTGAGTCATTCTATGAANGATAACGGTCAGACANATATTAATCTATATCTAGAGANCCTGGAAAAAGAGAAAGGTTATTCCNTGCANACGATTGATGCATANNAAAGAGATCTAGAAAAATTTAAATTATTTTTAATTGATTATAATGGTCAACGTTTTCAAGATTTTAAGTTTGTGGATAAATGGGCATTAAGGAACTTTCTTGGTAAGGAAGGTGAAGATGGAATGAGTAGTAAAACAAGAAGAAGACGGCTTTCAACTATACGAGGTTTCCTTGACTATCTAGTAATGTTAAAAAAATTAAATGATAATCCTGCTGCTTACATATTAGCTCCAAAAATTGAAAAAAAGATTCCTGCTATAATCCAACAGGGTAAGAGATCAGATCCTAAAAATAGACAAGGGAAATCAATAGATAATATTGACCTTCTAATGCGGCAACCANAAGATGATAAACAAAGTAAAAAAGAACGTAAAGATTCTCACCTAAGAATGCTTAGGAATACAGCTATTCTAGAATTATTCTACGCAACAGGNATNAGACTCAGCGAATTGGTNGGCTTAAATATTGGCGCAATTAATGAAAAAGAACTTTTAGTAAAAGTTATTGGCAAAGGGAAAAAAGAAAGAATAATTCCATTTGGCAATAAGGCTAAAGAAACAATTCACGAATATTTAAAAGAAAGAAATCTAACTTGGGATTCACCATATCATACGCCCTTATTTTGCAGTTGGTCAGAAAAAAGAATTGCAAATAGNACTGTTCAGGCAATCTTAAAAGATTATTTATCTGTAGTGCTAAATGATGGTAAGGGACAAAAACAGAAAAACAANAATTCAAGAGATGGTACAAATCCTCACACATTAAGACATACATTTGCAACACACTTGCTTGAAAGAAATGTAGATATTAGGTTAATACAAGAGTTATTAGGGCATAGNAGTATCTCNTCAACGCAGATATATACTAAAGTAAGTACNAAGGATATGAANAAGATTTATAATCAGGCACATCCACATGCCTAGTCAATATAGGAAANTANAATGAATATAAATGGAAATNACTTGGGTCTAGATAANCTTGGANTNTNTGATTTANAGAACGTTCATCGAAATCTATCTGTATNAAAACTCGTTGATGATATAGTAAATAATAATGAAGGTTTGATTGGCTTACGCGGGGCTGCCATGGTTGATACTGGTATCTATACAGGGCGTTCTCCTCAAGATAAATACATCGTAGATGAAGATTCTTCCAATGAAAAATTATGGTGGGGACCAGTTAATAAAAAGATATCTGAAGATATTTTCAANACACTTTATGGNAAAATTACCGATTATTATAATNNAACTGATCATACTAAGACCTATGTATTCGATGGATTTGCNGGNGCTGATTCTAATTATTCTTTNAATGTNCGAATAATTGCGAAAAAAGCNTGGCAAGCTCATTTTGTAAATAACATGTTCATTCGCCCTAAAAATGGAGAGTTAGATNGTTTTGAACCTGGATTTACNATTATTAATGCATCGGATGTTTCAAATGAACGTTTTGANGAATTTGGNATGAATTCAGAAACGTTTATTATTTTTCATTTGAAAAAACGGATTGCAATTATNGGTGGAACTGAATACGGNGGAGAAATGAAAAAGGGTATNTTCTCTGTCTTGCANTACCTTTTNCCACAAAAAGGCGTACTTTCAATGCATTGCTCAGCNAATGTNCAAGAAGATCAAAAAAANCCAGCGATTTTCTTTGGTNTATCTGGGACTGGTAAGACGACATTGAGTACTGATCCAATCAGGCCTCTTATTGGTGATGATGAACATGGTTGGTCTGATGATGGTATATTTAATTTTGAAGGTGGATGTTACGCCAAGGTGATTAATTTAAATCCACAAGAAGAGCCTGATATTTTCAACGCCATTAGAGAAGGTGCATTGCTAGAGAATGTTGTTTTTAATGAAAATACATTAGAAATCGACTTTACAGATGGATCTAAAACTGAGAATACTCGCGTATCTTACCCATTAGACCATATTGATAATTCTATTGCAGGTAAAGGAATGCCTAGCATGGCATCTCACCCTGAAAAAATAATTTTTCTTACTTGTGATGCATATGGTGTTTTACCTCCTGTAGCTAAATTGAACTCTGAACAGGCTATGTATCATTTTATAAGTGGATATACAGCTAAGGTTGCAGGGACAGAAAGAGGTATTACTGAACCAACAGCTACATTTTCTCCTTGTTTTGGAGGACCATTTTTAACTCTGCATCCCTTGCGTTATGCTGAGTTGTTGAAAGAGAAAATGGAGAAGTTTAATGTACCGGTATATCTGGTTAACACAGGATGGGTGGGGGCGAGCGCACAATCTGGTGCTAAGAGATTTAGTCTTCCTAAAACACGCGATATTTTAAACTCTATCCTTAACGGAGATATTGAAAAAGTTAATTATGAGAAAGATCTTTATTTTGGTTTTGATATTCCGACAACTTTATCAGATATAGAGCCTGATTTACTTGATCCATTAAAAGCTTGGGATGACTTAGATAAATATCACAAGACTGCAAAAGAACTAGTTAAAAAATTCCAGCATAATTATCAACAATACGACCTTGGTGAGGATCAATTACGTCAGGCAGGTCCAAAATTACCGAATTAGAATATATTTGAATTTTATGTAATTTAAGACGTAATTTTTGTCAGTCGTGCTTTGCACCATATTGCCGCGACTTTAAATAAAAGCGCTAAAAAGGTAGACAATAATAGTAGCCGGACTTAGCGCCGGTTTTTTTTATGGAAAAAATAAAAGATATATTAAAAGAAAGAGTACTTGTACTTGATGGCCCAATGGGCACAATGGTCCAGGGATATGGGTTGAATGAAACTGATTTCCGAGGATCTCAGTTTAAAGATCATTCCAAGGACTTAATGGGCAATAATGATATTCTTTCAATAACTAGACCAGATATTATCATAGAGATACATGAATCCTATCTTGAATCTGGAGCTGACTTGATTGAGACAAATACCTTCAATGCGAATTCGATATCTCAAGCGGATTACGGGATGGAACACATGGTCTACGATCTGAACCTGCATTCTGCAAAAATCGCAAAAACTATAAGTAATCGTTTTACAGATTCTCAGCCAAGTAAACCAAGATTTGTTTGTGGAGCTATTGGCCCGACAAACCAAACTGCTTCTATGAGTCCTGATGTTTCAGACCCAGGGCATAGAAATGTTGATTTTGATCGATTGGTAGATGCTTATAAAGAACAGGCCAAAGGTTTGATTGATGGTGGAGTTGATATCTTAATGATTGAGACTGTTTTTGATACATTGAATTGTAAAGCTGCATTATTTGCCATTCAGACATTATTCATAGAAATTGGTCGAGAAATTCCAGTGATTGTTTCAGGAACCATAACAGATGCTAGCGGTAGATTGCTATCTGGTCAAACAATCGATGCTTTTTGGCATTCAATATTTCACATTGATCTACTTGCTGTTGGGCTTAATTGTGCACTAGGAGCAGAAGAAATGAGGCCATACTTAGCCTCACTTTCAAAGATAGCTGATACAAATATAATTGCCTATCCAAATGCGGGTCTTCCTAACGAGTTTGGTGGTTATGATGAATCAGCTGACCAAATGGCAGCCCAACTCTCTGAATTTACTGATTCTGGTTTAGTGAACATAATTGGAGGGTGCTGCGGAGCAACCCCAGAGCATATTAAGGCATTCGCAAATAATGTTGAAGGTAAAAAACCACGTCCTATTTCACGTGTTGAATCATTCACAAAATTAAGTGGGCTCGAGCCACTAGTAATACGCCCAGAATCTAATTTTATCAATGTTGGAGAAAGAACAAATGTTACTGGCTCCTTGCGGTTCAAGAGACTCATTAAGGAGGACAAGTTTGATGAAGCATTATCAGTAGCAAGAGATCAGGTAGAAAATGGTGCACAAATTATTGACATAAACTTGGATGAAGGATTAATAGATAGTGAAAATGCTATGATCCGTTACCTTAGACTTATTTCCTCTGAACCAGATATTAGTAAGGTCCCTATAATGATTGATTCCAGTAAATGGAGTGTCATTGAATCAGGTCTTAAAAATATACAAGGGAAAGGGATTGTGAATTCTATCTCCTTAAAAGAAGGTGAGGATGAATTTATTAGACAAGCTCGACTTGTAAAACAATATGGTGCAGCGGTAATCGTCATGGCTTTTGATGAAAATGGTCAAGCAGATACTTTTGAAAGAAAAGTTGAAATATGCCAACGTGCCTTCCATATNCTTACTGAAATAGTTTTGATGAGGGANGAAGACATTATATTTGATCCAAATATATTTGCAGTTGCNACTGGTATTGAAGAGCATAACCAATATGGAAAAGCATACATTGATGCAGCNAAGANAATAAGANAATTAATGCCAAAAGTNCANGTAAGTGGTGGAGTTAGTAATCTCTCTTTCTCATTTCGNGGTAACGATATTGTTAGAGAAGCTATGCATTCATGTTTTTTATATCATGCGACTTCTAACGGCATGGATATGGGCATTGTTAATCCAGGTCAATTAACAGTCTANGATGATATAGATATTGAATTGAGAGATGCAATTGAAGNTGTTTTATTTGATCGAAGTGAAACTGCAACTGATGATCTAGTAGCTCTTGCAGAAAGNTATCGTGGCACAAAAAAAGAGAAAAAGAGTATTGANGAATGGAGAAGCCTNCCAATAAAAGAAAGATTGTCTTTTTCTTTAGTAGAAGGACTTGACGAATTTATTGAAGAAGATACTGAAGTTGCAAGATCGGAGCTTGATAGCCCGATAGAAGTCATTGAAGGGCCTCTTATGGATGGAATGAACCGAGTAGGAGATCTATTTGGGGAGGGCAAGATGTTTCTCCCTCAGGTAGTAAAGTCAGCAAGAGTAATGAAAAAAGCAGTAGCTTATCTAATTCCTTTTATTGANGAAGAAAAGCAAGTTAAAGGTGTTGAGGTTATGTCCAATGGAACTATTCTCTTAGCCACGGTGAAGGGAGATGTTCATGATATAGGTAAAAATATTGTAGGTGTGGTCTTGGGATGCAATGGATACTCNATTNTTGACATGGGAGTCATGGTTCCAGCAGATAAAATTCTATCAAAGGCAAAAGANGTGAGCGCCGATATAATTGGTTTATCCGGATTAATTACTCCAAGTTTAGAAGAAATGGTGCATGTAGCTTCAGAAATGAAACGCCTTGAATTTGATGTGCCGCTTCTGATTGGAGGTGCTACGACCAGTGTAAAACATACCGCAGTTAAAATTGAAGAAAAATATCCACAAGGTGTTTTCCATGTTCAAGATGCTAGTCGTTGCGTTGGATTTGTGGCTAAACTTTTAAAACCAAACGACAAGATTGAATTGATACAGGATACCAATAAAAAGTATATNTCAATTAAAGAGACCTTTTATGAAAACCAAAAGAACATAAAACTATTATCTATTGAGGATGCGAGGTCGAGAAAACCATTACTTGAATATGATCCTGTCACCCCTGAAGAATTAGGTAACTTTAAAATAGAAAAAATCTCCNTATCTACTTTGTCTGATTTTATTGACTGGTCACCATTATTTCATGCTTGGGAGTTATCAGGTGTTTATCCAAGGATATTTGAACATCCAACTAGAGGTATTGAAGCAAAAAAAGTCTTTGATGATGCACAATNTCTCTTGCGGTCGATTATTGAAGATGAGAGACTTGANGCTAAGGCAGTCTACGGTTTCTTTAAAGCTANATCGAATGATGAAAAGGTTGAACTACCTGATGAAGAAATNTCCTTTTGTTTTCCTAGGCAATTAATGGATAAAGGAAGTCAGCCAAACTTCTGTCTAGCAGATTATGTATCGCCAACTGGAGATGATCACATTGGATTATTTGCTGTGACAGCTGGACATGGAATTGAAGATATTATTGAAGAATATCAATCAAAAAATGATGATTATAATGAAATTATGGCAAAAGTCTTGGCCGATCGATTAGCTGAGGCCATTGCTGAATGGTTGCATAAAAGAGTAAGAATAGAACATTGGGGTTATTCAAAAAATGAAGAATTAGATTTNAGTGCNATGCTCAANGAAAAGTATTNTGGAATTAGACCAGCNCCGGGTTATCCTGCATGCCCAGATCACAAGGAGAAAGATAAAATTTGGGAATTGCTAAAGGTTGAGCAACAGATTGGCATTAGTCTAACAGAATCNAGAGCAATGTTTCCAGCNGCATCTGTATGTGGTTGGTATTTNTCCCATCCNAAAGCACGATATTTTAGTGTACTAAAAAATGAAATANTATAATGAGAATAAGAGATAAAATTAAAAAACCACAAAGNCCAGTAGTNGCATATGAGATTCTTCCTCCAAGNGAAGAGGATGGGACACTAAATTCTTANGCTGAAACTATAAGNTCTCTTTTGTCTCAGACCCATATAGATGCTATAAATATTCCTGAGGTTCATGATGAGGTAGGAAGGGGTGATCGTCCAGTTGCAAACCAAAAGCGGGGTGAACCAAGGGAATTTGGGATGCTACTGCAAGACATAGTTGGAATTGAAGCCATTATAAACCGTGTTGTAGTGCATGAGCCATATGATAAACAAATNCAGTGGTTTGAAGAGACTANTACGAAATTTGAAATTGAGAATATGATCATAGTAGGTGGTGAATCAAGCAAAGTCAGTTATCCTGGTCCTTCGGTAAATGAAATACTTGATGCAATTACGAACCAGCACAATCAAAATGGCGGAAATATCTTATGCGGTGGCATTGCGATACCAAGTCGAAAACAAGAGTCAAAGAACTTGATAAATAAGAGCAATAATGGTTCTGAATTCTTCACAACACAGGTTCTTTATGATTCTGAAAATATTATTAAAATGATCANTAATTATCAAACCCGGTGNAATGAGCTTAATACGTTCCCCAGAAGAATATTACTGAGTTTTGCTCCTGTATCTTCTCAGAAAAATATAGAATTTTTAAAATGGCTAGGCGTTGAGATNCCNACNAATACTGAACACTATCTTCAGGCAAGNCCTGGTTCAATGACAGAACGTTCTCTTGATGTNGCTATTGAAGTTCTAAATGAGATTTTAAACCATATTGAAAAAAATGANCTGAAAGTGCCAGTTGGCNTGAATGTTGAGCATATTATGTCNTANAATTTTCAATCTTCAGTAGAAATGCTCCAAGAACTAGCTCGTATATATAGAGAATTTTGTATAAAATCACAACAATATTCATGATATTTATAATTAACTTTCCCGCCGTTAATTAAGTTAAATAGATAGCCAAAATAAAGGATAAAAAATGAGTAGATATTTATTTACATCCGAATCTGTGACTGAAGGACATCCAGATAAAGCTTGTGATGCATTTTCAGATGCTATTTTGGATAATATATTATCTAACGACCATGAGGCACATGTTGCATGTGAATCGCTGGCCACAAAAGGTTTAGTGGTTATTTCTGGAGAAATAAGAACTACTGCTGATGTTGATGTTGATGTTGATAGAATTGTTAAAGATACAATAAAAGAAATAGGATATAACAAAGCAAATAGTGGAATAGATCCTGATGATGTTGAAGTTCTATCTAAACTGCATGGACAAAGTACTGAAATTGCTCAAGGTGTTGATTCAGAGGACGTATCAGAGCAAGGAGCAGGAGACCAAGGACTTATGTTTGGCTTTGCTTGCAGAGAAACGCCCGAGTTAATGCCATTACCAATCCAGATCGCGCATAGGCTGACTGAGAGATTAACCCAGTTAAGGAAAGATGAAACCTTGCCTTGGCTTAGGCCTGATGGTAAGTCACAAGTTTCAGTTTACTATGAAAATGGCAATCCTGTATCTATAGATAAAACAGTAATCGCAACTCAGCATGATGACATGCTTAACAAATATGGGTCTGAAAATAAAGAATTAGAATTCGTTAAAGAGGAAGTGGTAGAGCATGTGATAAGGCCAGTCCTTGATTCTTATGGTTATGCTTATAATGAGAATTTTATTGTTAATGGAACGGGAAGGTTTGTTTATGGGGGTCCAGAAGCAGATACTGGTCTAACAGGTCGTAAGATCATAGTGGATACATATGGAGGTTATGCTCCGCACGGTGGAGGTGCTTTCTCTGGTAAAGACTCCTCTAAAGTAGATCGTAGTGCTACTTATATGGCGAGATACATTGCAAAAAATATCGTAGCAGCAGATCTCGCAGATCGTTGTGAAGTACAACTGTCTTATGGCATTGGGGTTGCAGAACCAACTTCGTTTTATGTTAAGACCCAAGGTACTGGTAAAAAAGATGATCAAACGCTTACAGAGATTGCCAGAGATGTATTCCCAATCAAACCTGGAGAAATAGTCGCTCATTTAGATCTTAAAAAACCTAGATATAGAGATACAGCAGCTTATGGTCATTTTGGACGAGAGCTGGAGAAATTCACTTGGGAAAGAACCGATATGGTTGAAACCCTACTTAAAAAATTATAGGAGAATAGAATGTCAGAAACTTTAACTCAATCCATCGTGGATGCCATGCCATACAAGGTAAAAGATATTAATCTTGCAGGAGACGGGAGAAAAGCACTTGATATTGCTGAAAAAGAAATGCCAGGACTAATGTCCACGCGTAATAAATATGGACCCGAAAAACCTCTTGCCGGGAAAAAACTAACAGGTTCCTTACATATGACTGTCGAGACTGCAGTACTTATTGAAACATTAGTCGATTTAGGTGCAGATGTACGGTGGGCAAGTTGTAATATCTTTTCAACTCAAGATCATGCTGCTGCGGTCATTGCTGAATCCGGGGTGCCAGTTTATGCATGGAAAGGAGAATCACTTGAGGAATACTGGTGGTGTACTCTTCAAGCACTTACCTTCCCTGATGGTTCTGGTCCAGACCTGATTGTAGATGATGGTGGTGATGCAACATTATTAATTCATAAAGGATATGAATTAGAAGAATACTTTTCCAAATATGGTGATGTTCCAGAGATAACAACGCAAATTGAAGAGGAAAAGATAATTGAAAACCTATTAAGAGAAGTATTACAAAAAGACTCAAACCATTGGCATAAAGTTCAAAAAAGCATCATCGGTGTTTCTGAAGAAACCACCACAGGTGTACACAGGCTGGTACAAATGGAGAAAGATGGGCATCTTCTTTTTCCAGCTTACAATGTAAATGACTCTGTCACAAAATCAAAATTTGATAATGTCTATGGTTGCCGGGAATCACTAGCGGATGGGCTTAAACGTTCGTTAGATGTAATGGTTGCAGGTAAAACAGTAGTGATCTGTGGTTACGGGGATGTAGGAAGAGGATGTGCCCAGTCCATGAGAGGATATGGCGCAAGAGTTATAGTGACGGAAATAGACCCCATTTGTGCACTCCAGGCAGCTATGGAAGGGTTTGAGGTAACAACTGTTGAAAGGGTTCTGAATGATGGACATATTTTTGTTACCACAACAGGGAATAAAGATGTTCTCACTAAAGAACACATGTATGAAATGAAAGATCAGGCAATTGTTTGCAATATTGGTCATTTTGATAATGAAATACAGGTAAATGCTTTAAATGATGACAGCGCCGTAGATAGGGAAATTATTAAACCACAAGTTGACCGCTATACTTTTCCAGATGGTCATCAGGTCTTCCTACTTGCAGAGGGTAGACTGGTTAATTTAGGGTGCGCCACAGGCCATCCAAGTTTTGTAATGTCAAATTCATTTACAAATCAGGTCATGGCTCAAATTGCACTTGCAAAAGAAGCCCCTGCTATAGGGGTTTACATGCTTCCAAAGGAATTAGATGAGGAAGTAGCCCGTTTACATTTAGATCACTTAGGGGTGATTCTAACAGAGTTAACAGATGAACAAGCAGACTATATTGGTGTCTCTAAGGAAGGGCCATACAAGCCAGACCACTATAGATATTAATATAAATCAAATATAAACAATAAATTACCCCACATTAAAACGTGGGGTTTTTTGTTTTTGTATCTCTCGGAATAATTACACAAATTCAAACGCGGAAGTCCAATAAAATTGGCATAACATGAAGGTAAAACCGAGACATATTCTATCATACCGGAATAAAATAGTCGTACACGCTTTTTTGGTTATATTTATTATGACTGCAGGGGCCTGTGATTTCGATATCCCAGATAAGTTTGAGATGCCAACATGGTATCTTGACCTAAAGATTCCGCTAGTGCAGACTAGATATCAAATGGCGGATATATCAGATTCAACTAATGGTATTTTTCTTACTGATGATTCCTTAGGATTTAAAATTATACAGGAAG
Source organism: bacterium TMED46 (assembly GCA_002167345.2). GTDB lineage: Bacteria > Fidelibacterota > Marinisomatia > Marinisomatales > UBA1611 > CACEUX01. Next base: position 79,149 of record NHCZ02000032.1, read on the forward strand.
GTGAAATGCCTGCAACTGCATTACCTGAATTTGCGCCCGTACCAATAGGGTTGAGTCAGGCAGTATCATCTGGCGAGATACCAGGCATCAGTCTTGATATTGAATTACCTGGCATATCCATTGACCAAAGAATAGATGTAGTTATCTATGATGCATCAGTTTACCAAGATACTGCTAAGTTATGTACATTGGTCACATTGCCTGATACTACGGTCTTTCCACCAACTACTTTTGATAGTCTTATCTGCTTCATTGATAGTACAACAGGAGATACGATAGGAAGGCCATTTTCCTTTCCAACAGATTCTGTAAGGCATATGACTGCAAATAATTATAATACCTTCATAGTTGCTCTATTTGATTCTGTAATGGGTATATTATCATCTGCATTGGACACAACGATAGACCTTGGACTTTCATCTATCCCACTACCTGAGGATCCTCCTATAATTGCTAGTGTTGATACTTTAATCATTGGTTATCACCCATCAAATAGTATATATAGGACCTTTTTCAGTAATAATAACATTCCAACGGATATTCAGAATGTTTACTCTAGGATGGTTGCGGGTAACAGTAATTTAATTTTAACAGATACACTAGCGAACCACAGTGAGATGCCAACTATATCCACAGGGCAGACCTATGCTGATACTACTGATCTTTCTGGTAAAGGCCTTATCAGTTACTTAAAACTTGCTACAAACATGTCACTAGAGCCAGCGTCTGAAATTGTGACAATACCCCCTGGATCTTTGTATGTTGATTTTAAACTTACTTTCCAAATGGCAGGTATTGACAGCATAGATGTAACTACCAATAATTATTCAATGTCAGATGGAATTGAAATGCCATCAATGGAACTGCCTGAAATGGATATGTCAGAGCAGGGTATAAGTAGAATGGAAATTTATCGTAATGTACTCGCTACAGTAGGTGACTTGGGTTACGAATCTAATCAAAATAAACTTATAATCTCTAATCTTAGGAACACATTGCCTTTTGATATGAATTTTTTAATGGATTTCCAAAATTTTTCACCTACCCAAGGTGGTGATTCTGTCAAAATAAATAAGATATTGAGACAAGAAGATGGTGCCTTCGCAAAGACATTTGATATGAAAGGATATACACTCCAGAGTATAGCTGGTGATGGTGACAATGATGGATGGCCAGATAGTGCCTTTTCAAGTTTTGACCTTGTCTTTGACATTGCCATACCAGAGCAAAAGGCATCCATACCACTTGATGGATCCCCTTTGGGTGAGTTCACGATGAATATGGTTTTAGATGAATTAATGTTCTCTGAGATTGGAGCAAATATATATATGCAAATGCCTGCAGATCCAACCGAACAAGAGTTTCCTCCTGGGTTCACAGGTGCCATACCCACAGAAGCGATGATAGAGATAATCTTTAAAAATCAGATAGGGTTGCCAATAGAGATGCTCATGGAGTTCAAAGGTTATAATTCTCTAGGTGAGCTTACCTATGTCCCTGTTAACATAGATACAATGGGTATACCATTGACAAATGAATCTTCGGATACTGCAATGACTGTAATTGCTCTTAATAAATTAGGTACCACTATATCCATATATGAATCAGTAGAGGATTCTCTTCCGTCATTTACGAAGACAGAAGCTCCCTGTGATACTTGTTCGACAATTATTGACCTTTTAGCATCCAACCCTGTACAAATGATCATTAATCCAGAGGTAAAGATAGATGGTAGAGGCTCCCTTGTTCCAGGTTCGGCAATTGCTGGAGGTTTTAGAGTTACAATACCATTTGTGCTTCAACTAGAGCCTATGACGTTTATGGGTGGGACAGCAACTGAAATAGAAGAATTTGAACATGAGACCAGATATAAGATTCGAAATAGTTTATTAGAAACAAGCTTGGTTTCAACAATAACTAATGCATTACCATTTGGTGCAGAAGTATCAGTCCTCATGAGCAATTATCCACAGTTTCCTACAGATACATCTCGAGATCAGCTCAATTTTTTCAGAGATACCTTAGCTGCACAGGGAATCCTAGATTCTCTTTTAGATAGTCTATACATAGTACGTAAATGTGGTGATATATCTCCCGATAGTAATAGTGCTATCTATATTTACGATATCATGACTGATCATTCAGAGTGTATTGAGGGATTACCATATATCGTAAAGTCCAATGGATCTGGTGTAGATACGATCTTTTCTTATGTTGATACGCTATTTAAATTTCTTCTTCCTGATCCGGTATCATATTATGGGGAGAATGATTCTTCTGGATATCCTGAAGGTATGGTTGCTATACCTGGTACAGGTGTTTATCCTAGTACCATAGATACATCACAAATATTTTTACTGACTGATTACGGTAGCCATTATACTATGCCAAGATTCTATTTACCTGGTACTGGTAATACGGGTGTGTTTTTATCTGTTAATGATTATCTAGATATCAGTTCATTTATTACATTTACCTTAAGTAGTTCTGGTGCTTTTGGTTCTGCAAAAAATGAGTTGATAATTACTTATCCTAATGGAGGTCAGACACTTTATACTGATGATTCGTATGATATTTTATGGGCCTCTTATGGTAAGAGTGATGAATCAGTAGACCTTTATTATTCAACCGGAGGTGATACAAATACTTATAAATCAGGTTATTGTATTTTTACAGAAAATTGGACTCTAATTGAAGGTGGGCTTGAAAATTCTGGTTCCTACAACTGGGATCTTTCAAATAGCGGATTATCAGAAACTGATTCTCTTAGACTTAAGATCATTGCATCAAATGGTGAATCATGTGACATAAACGGATACTATATTAAGATCAGAGAACCAGCGAGGTATAATAATTTACGAGCAACTAAACCAAATATGAGTTGGGGAAATAAATGAAGAAAGTAATATTTCTTTTTCTTATTCTATTTATTTCCTTAAGTGCGCAAACGAAGCGTGACCCTAGAGTTGTGGGTATGGCCGGGGCCTATACAACAATCGCGGATGGTATTTTCAGCGTTGGCTATAATCCTGGTCTGATAGGGCTACAGCAGAACAGACCTTTCATGGTCCAAGGGTTTCAACTTGATTTTGGTATCCTTGGAAACTTTTTTTCAATTGAGAATATTGCCCAATACAGTGGCGACACGCTTTTAACAAAAGAAAAGAATGCTCTTTTTAAACAGTTAGAAGATGCAGATGGAATGTCCTTTTTTATGGATACTCATATGCCAATACCATTNCTAAACATATCAAAAGGTAATAAGGCATTCTCTGCAAATAATATAATTCTCCAGAATTATCGTNTGCCCATAGGTTTATTAGAGCTCATNTTTTACGGTAATGGGCAAAAAGCAGATCTTGACATAGAATTTAACTATGAGATATTGGGTATGAATGAATATGGCTTTTCATTTGGAATTCCATTCAAATCAATGTCTTGGGGTGTTACAGCTAAGTATATGCAGGGCTTATTCTATCTTGGAGTGGATGAGGATTCTTCATCCTCTAATATTATCACAGATGACCTAGGTATATATGGTTCTGGAAGATATATTATTCGTCAAGGTGTTGGTGGTTCTGGCTTTGGTTTTGATATAGGTGTGGTATCTAGGCCATATAATGGATGGCAGTTTGGAGGTTCTATAATTAATCTTTCTGGGACAATTACCTGGAAACAGGGCGGAGAAAAAGGTTCCTCAAGTATTAATCCACTAACATCGAGTTTTTACCCCTTTACATGGGGAGACAGTACATTAAATGCAAATGAATCAATATTATACACATTTAATATAGATACTATTCGTGCAGATAAATTGGGAGGTGATTCTTTATTTACCAATGAAACAATATTTTTTGTTCCAAAAAAGACAGAAGATTTTGTTACAAGAATACCTGCTACATTTAGNCTTGGCCTATCNAAAAAAATGGATGACTTTTTATTTGCATCGGATCTAGTGGCGGGATTCCAAGATAAATTCTATGCTAGAAAACAATGGAAGTGGTCAGTTGGTGCAGAATGGACACGGATACCCACAGTTCCCATGCGTATAGGATTTGGCTGGGGAGGTGGTGATCTAAAGGAATTAGGCATGGGATTCGGAGTTAAAAAAGGCGCCGTAATGTTTGACCTAGGTTTTGCTTTTAGAAATGGTATGTGGTTGCATACTATGAAGGGTTTCAATTTGTCTTTTGGTGTCACAATTATTGGTAAGGAAAAAGACCCTGATAAATCAGAAAAAGAGGGGCCGCTCCCTAGACCCTAACTTTATTTAAGTCTTTGCTCTCCAAAATAGTAAAATCCCTGCTACCATAAATACTAGATTACCTATCCAGGCCGATAACAAAGGAGTNATCACTCCCTTAAAACCCAACGATTGTCCGAATTTAATAAAAGCGTAATACCCAAAAATCACAAACACACTAGAGCCTGCACCAAAAGANAGGCTATTTTTTTCCTTTAGGACAACCAGTGGTATACCGCAGAGTATCACTATNAAATTAGTAAAAGCGAAGGAGACCTTAATGTATCTTGTAACTTCCCACTTTACAGTATCTACGCCGTTTCCTTTTAATTCAGATATACGTTCTGTAAGACGATAATAATCAAGCTCATCTGGTTTCCTTGCTTGTTGCTGAATCTCAGTTGGTGAAAAACCCAGATCTATTAAGGTGTCAGTTATACCAATAATAACATTTTTCTCCAATCCATTTTCATCAAATTGTCTAATAGAATATTCACTTATTGCCCATTTAGAAGAGTCTAAGTTCCAATTTATCTTTTTAGCATCAATTCGTTCACGTATGGTTGATTGTCCTAGGTCTACTAGTGTCAGATCAAGACCGCTTGCCTTTTTTATATAATATTTAGATAATGAAATATGAGTTGATGAGTTTTTCTGTAGAAAAATGTCTTTAAGGGTATTTTTTAATTTATGTCTAGATTTACGCTTAACATGGTCTCTATCTATCTCGAATCGTTTTTCATTTCCATATGCAACTAATTTATTATCAAGAATGAATGAGCCCCCTGATAGCATTAAACCACATATCATAAGGGGTAGTGCTACCCTATAGATACTAATCCCCGATGCTTTCATGGCTGTCCATTCATTTCGCTTTACTATGGACCCGAGGCTAAAAACAGTAGATATCAANACTGCCATTGGCAATCCAATACTGATAAAATATGGGATGGTATAAACATAATACTCNAGTACTATGCTTGAAGGTACTTTGTTATCCATAAAGCGGTCTAGGTTCTCAATGAGATCTACGATAAGGAAAATGGACAAAAAACCTAATATAGAAAGGCCCATAATGATCCAAAATTGGCGAATGAGATATTGGTCTAACTTATTTAACATTAAATTCTACGTGATATGGAACTGAATTTCAGAAAAATGCATCAATAATAAAACGTTATAGAATGAATTTTTACACAACACTTGATTCTGTTATTTCAACTATTGCGGGTGCCTTGTGGGGCACTCCTTTGGTTATTTTACTCCTTGGTGGTGGAATCTTTTTTGCGGCGTACAGTCGTTTGGTTCCAATATTATATTTTAAACATGGCATTAATGTATTGCTTGGAAAATTTGACTCAGATGATGATCCAGGACAGATCACACATTTTGAAGCTCTTTCGAGCGCACTTGCGGGNACAGTAGGTATGGGTAATATCGCCGGTGTCGCAGTTGCTATTCATACAGGTGGTCCAGGTGCAGTTTTTTGGATGTGGATAACAGCGATCTTAGGTATGAGCACTAAGTTCTTCACTTGTACTCTTGCAGTAATGTACAGAGGTAAAGATGACCAGGGAGAGGTACAAGGTGGAGTGATGTATTTCATTGAAGAAGGTCTAGGTCCAGCATATAGACCCTTAGCAATAATGTTTAGTATCTCTGGATTATTGGGTTGTATTGTATTCTTTCAAGCTAATCAATTATCCCAGATCATACGTGATTATTTTTATTCACCAATGAATTTATTTCAGGGTGATCCATTAGTTGGAAACCTCATTACAGGTATTGTTGTAGCAATTGTAGTGGGGATGGTTATTTTTGGAGGTATACAACGCATCGCAAAGGTAGCAAGCCGGATGGTACCAACAATGGTTGGGCTTTATATACTTGCTGCAATATTGATTTTATTTAACAACTTGAGTGATATCCCGGGAGTTTTTGTACTTATTTTTCAAGATGCTTTTACCGGAAATGCTGTTTCTGGTGGTGCTTTAGGAAGTTTGATAATTATTGGGGTACGGAGAGGTATGTTCTCAAATGAAGCAGGTACAGGGACAGAAACTATGGCCCATGGGGCTGCTAAAACTACCGAGCCTGTGAGAGAAGGGCTTGTCGCTATGTTAGGTCCATTTATAGATACTATAGTAGTATGCTCGATAACCGCAATTATCATTATGATAAGCGGGGTTTACCTAGAAGACCTAAATGGTGTTTCAATGACAGCTGCTGCATTTAAGAAAGAATTGGGGATTCCTGGCCAATTATTCTTAACCATTGCTGTTCTAACATTTGCATTTTCAACTATGTTTGGATATTCATATTATGGTCAAAAATGTACTTCCCATCTTTTCGGAACCCGTTGGAAGAATGCCTACAATTGGTTCTATGTATTTACGATTGTATTAGCGTCAGTTGCCTCTATTGACATTGCAGTGAATTTTGTAGACAGTGCCTATGCACTCATGGTAATACCAACAATGATAAGTAGTTTTCTTTTAGCACCAAAAGTGATGAAAGAAGCTAAACGATATTTTTCAACTCTCTAACTCCCCGTATAAAAGCACCCAACCCTCTTTTTCAGAAAAGTGCTTCAACTCGATCCAGTCAGAAAAGACTTTGATGACCTTGTCGATCTGATCAAGTAATATCCCTGACAGTATCAATTTTTTTCTAGTAAATGATCTTAGCTCATTGGAAAGGTCAATTAGTACATTGGATAAAATATTTGCGCAAACAATATCAAAGGAATGGTTTAATATTTTCGTATTATCATTATAGTAAGGAATCTTGAAACTATTTAGTTCACTATTATGTTTAGCATTTTGAATAGCATGAGTGTCTATTTCGATCCCAACAGCATCTTTTGCACCTAATGCCATTGCCGCGATTGATAATATTCCAGAACCAGCACCATAGTCTAAAAATGAATCATCATTTTTAAGATACCTATCTAACCATTGTAAGCATAGTTGAGTGGTTGGGTGAGACCCTGTCCCAAAACCCTTCCCGGGATCAATGGTTATACTTATTCCCTTAAATTTATCCGCTTGTTTCCAAGGAGGTATTACTCTCATTCTTTCTGAGATATGTATCTCCTTAAACTGATTCTGTGTGTGCAATATCCAGTCTTTATCTTTGAATATTTTTTCAGAGTATTCTGGATCTTTAGGCAACTCTAACAAGGTTGACACATCGTTCAATAATTTTTTGGTAGGATATTTTTCATTTACTAATAAAACTATCTCATGAGTATCATTGTGTAGACTTATAGGTCTTTTGTTTTCATGGAACCAATTTGAGTCTTCAGGTTTGCGTTTATCTCTGATTGTTACAGATAATACCTCTAACTCCATTAATATGTCTGAGATCTCTTCAAGGTTTGATCCTGTTAAATTGAGAGTTATATTTTTCCAATGCGTCACTGATCTGTAATTTACGTGGTATGAATAACCGTGGCGACCTAAATACAGAGCAACAAAATCCAAGATCTAGTGATATCGATTCAAAGGATATTAGGGAAATTTTATCTGCCATAAATAATGAAGACTCAATTATTGCCAATGCTGTAAAAGATGCTATCCCTAAAATTGAAGAAGCAGTAGAGCTTACATTAAGATCGGTCAAGCTTGGTGGACGTGTATTCTATATCGGTGCGGGGACTAGTGGCCGTTTAGGCGTTTTAGATGCGTCTGAAATACCACCAACCTTCTCAGAAGATAAAGATGTTTTTATTGGTCTTATTGCAGGCGGTGACAAAGCCTTGAGAGAGTCTATAGAAGGTGCGGAGGACAGCCATGAAAATGCAATTAAAGATCTAGAAGCATTTCAAATTAATACCAATGATACTTTAATTGGCATATCATGTAGTGGTGCAGCCAAATATGTAATATCAGCACTTGATCATGCTAGATCTAAAGGTGCTAAAACTGTTTATCTCGTTACGAATCCTAAACCATATTCTATGACTGATGTTGACGTTGTTATTCATGCTGATACTGGCCCAGAGATCATTACTGGTTCGACTAGAATGAAAGCAGGTACAGCAACAAAGATGATCTTGAATATGATCTCTACTACGACCATGGTCAAGCTTGGTAAAGTTTATGGTAACCTAATGGTTGACCTTATGGCTGTTAATGAAAAACTTGTAGATCGAGGTACAAGGATTATTTCAAAGCTTACAGGGTTAGATTATGACCGATCTAAGGAAAGACTCATAGAATCAGAATTTTCCGTCAAAGTTGCAATAGTTATGGAAATCCATGACTGCACATTGGATGAAGCAAATAATAAACTAAATAAAGCAGATGGGTTTTTGAATCGCATCATTGATATCTAATGGGCAAAAAAGCACTCTATAATAAAGTAAACAAGGTTGAGCTTAAGGAGTCATTAGCCGCAGAGCCATTTGACCGGATTACAGCATCCTTTTATAGATATGTAAAAATAGATGAACCAGAATTATTTCGTGATGATCTATATCAAAAATGGGATATGCTTAATATTTTTGGAAGAGTTTATGTTTCCAAGGAAGGTATTAACTCACAAATAAGTGTGCCAGAAAAACACTGGAAGAAATTCATCGCACAATTGAATAAGATCGAAGAATTGAAAAATATACATATTAAACAAGCACTCCAAGATGGACCCTCATTTTATAAATTAACAATAAAGGTTCGAGAAGAACTTGTGGCATATGGTATCCCTGAAGATACATATGATATGAATGAAACAGGTAATCATCTCTCTTCAAAAGAATATAATAAAGCAATAGAAGACCCAAATACTGTAATTGTTGATATGCGTAATTATTATGAAAGTGAGATAGGGAGGTTTGAGGATGCATTGATTCCAGATGTTGAGACATCAAAGGAGTTGCTACCTGAGGTTAAGGGTATTCTTAAAGGTAAGGAAAATGATCCTGTCCTTCTATATTGCACAGGTGGTATACGTTGTGAAAAAGCCAGCGCCTATCTCATAAAGCATGGATTCCAAAATGTTAATCAGCTTCAGGGAGGTATCATCCAATATGCTCATGATGTAAAAGCACAAGGATTAGAATCAAGATTCAAGGGTAAGAACTTTGTTTTTGATGATCGTCTTGGCGAACGCGTTACGGATGATATCCTATCCTCATGCCACTTGTGTAATTCCTCTTGCGATAGACATACAGATTGTAAGAATGATGCATGCCATATTCTTTTTATACAATGTGACCAGTGTAGTGAGGAGTTAAGCGGCTGTTGCTCTATTGAATGTCGTGATTTTGCCTCTTTACCTATACTCGAACAAAAACAACTGAGGAAGGATCCTGCTCGTGTAGTGTCCAAAACATTTTTTGACTCTAGGATAAAACCAAAGCTCATACAATAATTATGAAGCACCATGTATTATATTCATTTAGAAGATGTCCTTACGCAATGCGGGCACGTATGGCCCTAGCGTATAGTAAAGTACCTTATGAACATAGAGAAATATTATTAAGAGATAGACCTCAAACTCTATACGACCTTTCACCAAAAGGAACAGTACCAGTATTGCAGTTGGATAATGGCTCAGTCCATGATGAGAGTGTAGATATAATGAAGTGGGCGTTAGAAAAAAATGATCCAGATCAATGGTACAAATATAATTTAGAGCACCAAGATAGATTAGTTACCAGAAATGATGAAATATTTAAAAGACGGCTTGACAGATATAAATATCATATTCGTTACCCCGAAAGATCCTTCGAAGAGCATCGGACGGATGTTTCTGAGATTTTAAATGAATACAACGCGCTTTTAGATTCAGGTTCGTATATGTTTGGCGAAACTATTTGTTTTACGGATATTGCCCTAATGCCTTTCGTCCGTCAATGTGCACATGTAGACCTTGACTGGTTCAATACTAATTTTCCAGGTCTCGCTGAATGGCTGAATAACCTGAAAGGGGCAGAACTTTTCAAATCAATAATGCCAAAGTACGACCTCTGGGTTGAAGGTGAAATGGGTACATTAGTTACATGGGCTTAAAACATTTTTTTCAAAAATTCTTAGGGCTTATAATTTTTTCCATATCTGTACTTTTGGGTAGTGATGATCTAGATATTGCTGATTCTATTTATTCAGCAAGGATCGAACGGGACGAGTGGGGTGTACCACACATATATGGTAAAAGAGATGCAGATGTCACTTTTGGTCTTGCATATGCACACGCACAAGATGATTACGAGACCTTGAGAGATGTCATTTTTGCTCTTCGCGGTCAGCTTGCATCTATCTACGGAAGGGACGCCGCAATAAATGATTACTATGTTCATTTAATGAATTTTTGGAGTATGGTTGAAGAACGATATGAGACGGATGTACCAGATGATGTAAAATTGATCTGTGATGGATACGCTGCTGGTATTAACAAGTTTCTCTTAGATTTTCCTGATAAGCAAAAGAAATCTTTCAAACCTGTCACTGCAAAGGATATCATTGCAGGTTTTTCCCACCGAATGCCTCTTATGTTTGGTATTGATGGTATTTTGAAAAAGCTTTCAAAGAAAAAACCTCCAGAATTCATAGGCTCAAATCATGAATCTCAGGATGGACCCTTTGATATGCTTGCAAGCAATGTCATGGCTGTAGGACCCCAACGCTCCTCCGATGGTTTTACACGTTTATGGGTTAATACCCACCAGCCTTGGGATGGTGCAGTATCTTGGTATGAAGTACACCTTGTGAGTGAAGAGGGATGGGATTTCTATGGTGCACTTTTTCCAGGATCTCCAATCCCACTTATTGGCCATAATCTACATTTGGGTTGGAGCCATACTGTAAACTCTCCAGACCTTGTTGATATTTATAAGCTTACTATCAACGAGCAAAATAAAGACCAGTATTGGTTTGAAGGATATTGGAAGGATCTTGATGTAAGGATCGCACCGATCAAGGTTAAAATAGTGGGTCCTTTTTCTTGGACGTTCAAACGTTCCGTAAAATCATCAATTCATGGTCCCGTATTAGAATTTGATCATGGTAGTTATGCACTACGTATATCTTCTTTAAAAGATCTAAGATTTATTGAGCAATGGTATAGGATGGGTAAGGCTCGAAATGTTACGGAATTCAAAGAGGCTATGATGATACATGCCATACCCATGTTCAATACAGGGTATGCTGATAAGGACGGAAAACTATATTATGTTTACAATGCAAAGATTCCCAAGCGAGACCCACGCTATGAATGGAAAAAGATCTTACCTGGGGAGAGTAAACAGACCCTATGGTATGAATATGTTCCATATGATAGACTGCCACAGGTATATGATCCACTAGAAGGATTTTTTCAAAACTGCAATAGTAGTCCTTATCTAGCAACCGGAAGTAGGGTAGATGCCTCAAGACCAATCCCGGACTGGTCTGGGATCGAGAAGCATCAAACCAATAGGGCACTCAGGGCACTAGAGACATTTGGATCAGACCCATCGATCAATAGAGAAGAATTCTTTAAATATAAATATGATGTAGAATATTCTAGAGAATCAATACTGGCTGGTGTTAGAAAAAGATATATCAGTGAAATGACAGAAAAAGGTATTCCAGATGATCTAAGAGCAGCAATAGAATTGATCGAGGCATGGGACCTCAGAGCAGACTCATCGAATACTTCGGCTGCATTGGCGATCCTTACTCTTCCAAATGCTTTTAAAATTGAAGAATTGAAGTATGATACTGACTCGGTTACCATAAAGCTTCGGGAGAATATATCTTACCTAGAAAAAGAATTTGGTAAGATAGATGTTCCTCTAGGAAAAGTTCTGAGGTTGATACGTGGTAAGTTAGATCTACCGCTATCGGGCGGCCCAGGCACCCTAAGAGCTATTTATAGTAAAAAGGAAGGTGGCGTCTATAAAGCTGTTGCTGGAGACTGTTATATACAGGCTGTTGAATGGGGGCCTGAGGGGCAGCTCAATGCATGGAGTATCCATCAATACGGAAGCGCTACAAAAGATGATTCTTCCCCTCATTATAGTGACCAGTCTAAACTTTTTTATAAACAGGAAATGAAACAGATCAGACCATGAAAAAGTTTTTGATAATTATATCATTAATAAATATATCGTGCGAAAAAGTAGAGCTTTTACCTTCGACATCAGCAAATATTAATCATAAGATAGAAAGTCTTAGAGGCGAAAAGGTAGTTATTTTAAATGTTTGGGCACTGTGGTGTGTCCCCTGTGTTGAAGAATTCCCAATGATAGTAGATCTCGATCAAGAGATCGAAGAACTAGAAGTTGTATTTGTAAGCGCGGACTTTGATGACCAGTTTAATGAAGTTGAATCTTTTTTAAACCGCCAAGGAGTTAAAAACGTTTCATACATAAAACAGGAGAAAGATGAACCATTTATTTCAGGTATTCATCCAAAATGGACGGGCAGTTTACCCTTTACCATTATATATGCAAAGGAATCAGGAAAAATAGTAGATTTATGGGAAGGAAAAGAATCAGAATTAAGGTTTAGAACTGCTATTAATATTGCATTAAGATCGTAGGAGGCACTTTATGAAAAAGATACTGATACCAATATTATTTTTAACATATATATCAGCGGCAGAATTGGAGATAGGGTCTGGTATGCCAGGCATGAATTATAAGCTAAAAGATATAAGTGGGAATACCACCACGCTGGCTGATGTAAAAGGTAATAAAGGCACATTAGTTATTTTCTCTTGTAATACTTGTCCATGGGTCATACGCTGGGAAGACAGGTATGTTAGTATTGCTGATAAATACACACCAAAGGGTATTGGTGTTATAGCGGTTAATTCTAATGCAGGACGTTTTGATGGGGATGATAGCCTAGAGAAAATGGTAAAACATGCAAAAAAGAATGATTATAACTTTCCTTATGCACAAGATCCAAGGTCTCAATTGGCCTCAAATTTTGGGGCTACAAAGACACCTCATATTTACCTTTTTGATAATAATGATGTGCTGGTTTATAGGGGGGCAATAGATGATAATGCAAGAGATGCAAGATCTGTAGATGAACCTTATTTAGCAAATGCTATAGATCAATTAATTGCCGGAAATCCAATAGAGAAGCCAATTAGTAAGGCAATTGGTTGCGGAATAAAATTTCCTTAGTATTATGGAACAGACATATTACTTAATAATAATGGGCGCACTCATTGTAGAGTACGTGCTTTCGACAACNAGTTCCGTTTTGAATATGAACAGTATCACCAAGGCAGTTCCAGATGGTTTTCATGAATATTATGACCAAGAAAAGTATGCCAAGTCACAGGCATATCTAAGGGACAAGACAAGGTTTGGCTTAATATCTGGATTATTCAGTTTGATTATCACACTTATAGTTATACATACGGGTGTATTTGGGGTTTTAGATGAACTAGTTCGTTCTAATTCATCTCATACCATCACCTCTGGTCTAATATTCTTTGGAATATTATTTATTCTAAATGACATCATTAATCTTCCATTCTCAATTTATGGTACATTTGTTATTGAGGAAAAATATGGATTCAATAAGACAACAGTTAAAACATTTCTTTCTGATAAGCTTAAAGGGTATGGCTTAACTATCGTACTCGGGAGTATTGTGATTATTCCGGTTCTATACTTTTTTGATAGTTACGGTTCTAATGGATGGTGGATAGCGTGGTCCCTAATAACAGCATTCATGATAGCTGTACAGCCGCTATTTGTACATGTAATAGCACCAATGTTCAATAAATTCACACCTCTAGAAGATGGTGAGCTAAGAACCTCAATTGAGGAGTTTGCAGGTAAGGTAAATTTCCCGATTGGTCGAATTGATGTAATGGATGGAAGCCGAAGGTCTGCACACTCCAATGCCTATTTTAGTGGGTTCGGCAAATCAAGGCGAATAGCTTTGTTTGATACACTGCTTGATAAACATTCAACAGAAGAGATCGTTTCCGTGGTTGCACATGAAGTAGGTCATTATAAGAAAAAACATGTTATTACCGGTACTGTTTTAGGAATATTAGAAACAGGGTTAATGCTATATATATTCAACTATTTTATGACCGACCAAGCTCTTTTTAATGTATTTGGAGTTCAAGAGGTCTCAGTATATTGTGGTCTTGTTCTTTTTGGTATGCTTTATTCACCCGTGAGTCTTATTACCTCTATTTTCACCACTGCACTAAGTAGGAAAAATGAGTTTGAAGCAGACGCTTATGCTCTAGAGACCACTGAAAAGAAAGAACCTCTAATATCTATGCTTAAAGGGTTGGCAGCAAGTAACCTATCACATTTGACACCTCATCCTTTAATGGTCTTTTTATCATATAGCCATCCACCGGTAATAGATCGAATCGCTGCTGTAAGATCATCTTGACCAATTCCTATATTAATAGTTCAAGGAAGTTCAATAAATAGAGCATCAGATATTTCTCATTCTTCAATAATCTGGACTCAGTTTTTAAGATTATTATATTTATCCCTTTATTTTACAATAATTAATGGAACTGAAACTGAGGATGGTGAAATAATTGAATTTAAGAGTGCAAATCCATTTTCTTTTTATCATATAATAACTGACCTGGATAATCAACCACCTCAGGATGCGTATGGTATTTTACGTATGCCTATTGATAATATAGATTACCCAGTACCTCTGATACTTGGAGTGAATGGTAGTAAGAATTGGGCTGATCATCATCTTGAATACATGAAAATGTATAGAGAAACAGGTTTTGCTACATTTGAATTGCAAAGCTTTAATAGTAGAAATGTAAAGTCCACAGTTGGTGAACAAATATCCGTTACAACTGCAATGATGATCTTAGATGCTTATAAGGCACTTGAAATACTTACAGATGACCCAAGGATTGATATTAGTAATGTAGCGATCACAGGATGGAGCCTGGGTGGAGGTGTGGCACTGTTCTCTGCATGGGAACCTCTGGTCAGTGCAATTGATGTAGAGCCAATGTTTTCAGCGCATTTGGCTTTTTATCCCCCTTGCCTTGTAGACTTAGATCTTATCGATTTTTCAAGTGCACCCATTCACATTTTAATTGGTGAATTAGATGACTGGGTCACTGCAAGTGCATGTGAAGACCTAGTAAGTGATCTAGCCTCAGAAGGTGCTAACATAGATATCACCATATATGAGAATGCCCATCACGGCTTCGACCGTAAGGGGCCTCTTAGAGTAGAAAAGGAAGGCTATGCCACAGGGAATTGCCACTTTCGAATGCGGCCTGATGGTGCTTTACTTATGAATTTTTTAAATATACCTATGATCACACCATTACGTCAGAAATTAGCCTTGGCCTGGTGTGCAGATCGGGGCACTACAATTGGTGGTGATCCTAGTTCAAGGGAAGCGTCGTTTACTTTTGCAAAAAGATTTATGATAAACAATTTGTTTGATAGAAATGTCATTGAATAAACCTAATAAAGTATTTTTCTAAAAAAGATGTACTACTATAATTTTTAGCATGGAAAATCCTGCAATCATTTTATGGATACCAATTGTGATCATAACAGTTATGAGTATAATGAAACTTTTAAATAAAGGCGGTCCAAATGGAAAGCCTTGGATAAGAATTGAAAAGGTAGAAGATAATGAGTAAACACTTAGCTTTAAGATCAGGGAACCCGGCTTTGCAAGCCTCAACGTTTAGAGACCATTTATCATCAGCGACTGAAGGTAGAATGACACTTTCAGGCACGGTCAATAAAACAGCATTTGCGCTTGTATTAGTTATAATCAGTGCAGGTTATTCGTGGGGTAACCCNGTAATGCATGCTCTGGNAATNCCTAGTGCTTTGATAGGGTTTGTATTGGCACTCGTTACCATNTTNAAGCCAACCATATCTCATATTACAGTTCCTGCATATGCAATAGCCCAGGGTGTGTTTTTAGGAGTTATTTCTATGATCTTTGATGCACAATACCCAGGTATAGTGGTGCAGGCGGTATTTCTGACGTTTGGTACCTTAGGGGCTCTTTTATTAGCATATATGTCCGGTCTAATAAAAGCTACAGAGAATTTCAAGTTGGGGGTAGTAGCAGCCACGGGTGGAATTGCCATTTTGTATTTAATCAATTTTGTTNTGGGTTTTTTCGGCTCCGAAATTGGCATCATATCTGGTAATAGTAATATGGGAATACTCTTTAGCTTCGGTGTTGTCGTTATTGCTGCTTTAAACCTTGTACTAGATTTTGATTTTATTGAAGAGGGTGCTGAAATGGGAGCTCCCAAGTATATGGAGTGGTATGGTGCATTTGGTCTCTTAGTTACCCTGATATGGCTATACCTTGAGATCCTACGCCTTCTTGCAAAATTATCTAGTCGACGTTAGACGAAAATAAATATAAAGCATCCTATCTGGTTCGACCTAATTTTAGGTGATGGTTGAGCCCATTTTCAAAAATGATGCGATCGTACTGGGTATCCTTATGGGGATTCTTGGTTTTGTTTTTACTACATCAAGTAGTAACAATCCATTCTGGAAGAAATTCTATAAGTTTATCCCTTCCCTTTTATTATGTTATTTTATTCCATCTATATTTAATTCCTTGGGAATCATCTCTGGTGATAATTCTAAACTATATTTTGTAGCCTCTAGATATTTACTGCCAACGAGTCTTGTCCTTCTTACAATAAGTATTGATCTGCATGAAATAAAAAAATTAGGATCCAAAGCAATTATTATGTTCTTTACGGGTACAATAGGAATTATCATTGGTGGGCCAGCGGCTATACTAATAGTCTCAGCGATAAGCCCTGATATCATAGGTGGTTCGGGTCCTGACGCTGTATGGAGAGGATTGAGCACTGTAGCAGGTAGTTGGATTGGTGGTGGTGCAAATCAGGCAGCTATGAAGGAGGTATTTGAGGTAAATGATTCCATATTCTCATCAATGGTTGCAGTGGATGTTATCATAGCAAATGTTTGGATGGCATTTTTACTTTATGGCACTGGTATAAATAATAAGATCGACAGATGGTTTCAGGCAGACTCAACATCTATAAATGAATTAAAAGAAAAAATAGAGGCTTACCAGTCACAAATAATGCGCATTCCAACCACAAGTGATATTGTAAAAGTACTTTCCGTTGGTTTTGGAATTACAGCTATTGCACATATTGGTGCAGATCTTATTGCACCATCAATACTTCAAAATGCACCATGGCTTTCAAAATTTAGTCTTACATCTAGTTTCTTTTGGCTAATTGTTATTTCTACAACTTTATCTGTGATCCTTTCATTTACTAAAGCTCGTGAGCTTGAAGGAGTGGGAGCATCTAGAATAGGTAGTGTTTTCATATATATTTTAGTTGCCACAATAGGAATGAAGATGAATGTTTTAGCGATTTTTGATAATCCAGGTCTATTTATCATAGGGCTCATATGGATGATAATCCATGCTTCTATGCTTATTGTTGTTGCAAAGGTCATCAAAGCACCTTTCTTTTTTATGGCAGTTGGTAGCCAGGCGAATGTTGGAGGTGCTGCTTCTGCACCTATCGTGGCTTCAGCTTTTCATCCATCGCTTGCTCCCGTAGGTGTCTTACTGGCCGTATTAGGGTATGCTATTGGTACATACGGAGCCTGGGTCTGTGGTGTATTGATGCAGGTTGTATCTGGCTGAATGAGATTTTGCTTAAAAAGTATTCCNGGTTTTAGATTGTAAGATGACCTTCAAACGATCAATAATAATTTTAAAGTTCATTTTCTCATTCTGCATCGCAGAGTTTGAGAAAGATCTGCAACTTCAACTTATCCTTGCAGAACCAGGTGATACTATTACACTAGATTCAGGCCTTTTCCCTATTCTTGGTACTCTTTCAATGGAGGGTAAGGAAAATATTGTCATAAGAGGTAATGGCATAAATAGCACTACATTNAATTTTAAAACCCAGGTTGAAGGTGCTCAAGGTTTNAGTATCACAAATTGTAAGAATATCATCCTTNAAGATTTTACGATACAGGATGCAAAAGGTGATGCTATCAAGTGCCAATATGTTAATGGCATTACCTTTAGAAGAGTCAAGGCACAATGGTTGGGCGGTCCAAAGCCAACTAATGGAGCGTATGGGTTATACCCGGTACAGTGTGAAAATGTATTGATCGAGCATTGTGTTGCTATAGGTGCATCTGATGCCGGGATCTACGTTGGTCAGTCAAAAAATATCATCGTTAGGTTTTCAGAGGCATTTGAGAATGTAGCAGGTATTGAAATAGAGAACTCCACTCGTGCAGATGTATATGGCAATAATGTACATGGAAACACAGGAGGTATNCTTGTTTTTGATCTTCCAGACCTTGTTGTTAAAGAGGGNCAACAAATAAGAATNTTTGATAANATTATTAAANAAAACAATNTAGATAANTTTGCACCTGAGGGTAATATTGTTGCCAAGGTGCCATCAGGTACAGGTATCATGGTTATGGCAACAGAGCAGGTAGAGATATTTGAAAATACTATCATTGATAATAAGACCGCGGGTACTGCTATCGTTAGCTATTTTATTACTGAAGAAGAGACAAAGGATACTCAATATAATCCATATACTTCATCAATTAACATTCATGACAATATTTACCGTCGNGAACCACAGATTCCAACTCTAGACCATGATATTGGGCTTCTATTATTTACTCGTTTTTTTAAAGACGTTCCAGATATTATCTATGATGGTATGCCTGATCCAAAATATTTAGGTATCAGTGGTTATANCCCGCTTTCTAGAAGATTATGTATCACCAATAATTCAGATGCAGATTATTTAAACTTAGATATATCTAAAAATTTTGAATCTTGGTATAGCCCTTTCTTTGCTGATTTCAATACAGATATTAGTGAGTGCGAATGTGAACAGGAATCTATATCTGAAGTGATACTTGACCTCGAGTGATCAGATGACTTTCGGAAAAGTTATTCTGGCCGGACTTATCATTATATCTTTAGCATTTCCCGCACATCCAATCCTTGACCATGCTCNACCAAAACTCTCTGACTATGGGTTCTTTAAGGAGCCAATCAGCGAGCAGTCACCCATTTCTGATGTAATTCCATATACAATTGCATCTGAATTATTTTCAGATTACGCAGAAAAACTTCGTTTTATTAAGGTTCCAGAAAATAGATNGATATCCCACAATGAAGATCTTTCTTTTAGTTATCCNGAGGGTACCTTTCTGATAAAAACCTTTTATTACCAAAGTGANGTTCGTGANCCTAACAGTGATCGAAGNTTGATCGAGACACGTTTACTAAAAAAAACTGGCTCTGAGTGGCTTGCCATACCNTACGTTTGGAATAATGAGCAGACCGATGCTGTTCTTGCCTTGGCTGGAGACAGGAAGGATGTTTCTTGGATCCATAGCGATGGTAAGCNCATATCTATTTTGTATAGTGTCCCAAANCTTAATCAGTGTAAAAGTTGTCATGTATATAATAATATACAGCANCCCATAGGACCAAAAGTCCGCAATCTGAATCTAGACCTTATTTATGATAATATATCAATAAATCAGCTTGATAAATGGGTCTCCTTAGGCATCTTAGAACCTTTTGATAATGATTCACTTCCAAGAACAGTTGATTACATGGATGTTCATGATGGGAACCTCGATGAACGCGCAAGGGCATGGNTGGATATAAACTGTGCTCATTGTCATCGTAGAGGAGGTCCGGCTGAAACATCCGGANTATATCTGGAGCTAGAAGAAACAGATCCAACTGCACTAGGAATNTTAAAACCACCAGTTGCAGCAGGTCGNGGNTCAGGTGATCTAAAGTATAATATTGTTCCAGGACATGCTAAACAATCGATCATGGATTTTCGGATCCGGTCTTTGGACCCTGGTGTAATGATGCCAGAATTAAATCGTAAACTTGTCCATAAAGAAGGTGTAGAGATTATCCAGGCCTGGATCAATAACATGCCTGAAAAGTAATAGAATATGTACCGCTTATTCATGATATTTTTATTTTTCATAATTCTTTCTTGTTCATCTGAAGAAAGGGCATTGAATCAGGATGCTAAGGGCATGGAAAACTTAGCTGGTCTTGATTTCACTCAATCAGAGCGAGATACGATGCTCCAGACCCTATCCGTTCTAAGAGGAAAATATGATACCTTGAGAACTGTTGAATTACCGAATAGAATTCCTTTTCCACTTTACTTTGACCCTAGACTACCAGGCCAAGTAATTCCAAAAGGAAGAGAAAATTATTTATTTCAGGAGTTCCCTACTAGACGTCCTGATAATATTGAGGATTGTGCATTCTTTACAATTGGTCAGTTAGCGCATTTAATGCGTACACAGCAAGTGAGTTCGGTAGAATTGACTGAAATGTATCTAGATAGGTTAAAACGCTATGGGCCAGAACTAGAATGTGTTGTGACGTTAACGGAAGATCTTGCATTAAAGCAGGCAAGTATGGCAGATGAAGAGATCAAAAGAGGAAGATACCTTGGTCCTTTACATGGTATACCCTATGGAGCAAAGGACCTTTTAGCAGTGCCTGGTTATAAGACCACCTGGGGTGCCACAACTCATAAGGATCAGATCATTGATGAGACCGCAACTATAATTAAAAAATTAGAAGATGCAGGTGCAGTTTTAGTGGCAAAATTGACACTAGGTGCGCTCGCATGGGGTGATGTATGGTTTGGTGGTAAAACAAGAAACCCTTGGAATATGGAAAAGGGATCCAGTGGTAGTTCTGCGGGCCCTGGATCAGCTACGGCTGCTGGATTAGTTGGTTTTTCAATAGGCTCTGAGACCTGGGGTTCTATTGTTTCACCAGCAACAAGAAATGGTGTAACAGGGTTAAGACCCACATTTGGCACAGTAAGTAGATCGGGTGCGATGGCACTCAGTTGGTCAATGGATAAGCTTGGACCTATGTGTAGATCGGTTGACGACTGTGCATTGATATACAGTGTCATCAAAGGGACGGATGGTCTTGATCTGTCTGTTGTTGATGTACCTTTTCAAGTCCCAATAAAGAAAGACCTGAGATTATTGCGTATTGGTTACATAGAAAGTGCATTCAATCATACAAATACCGCTGACAATGATCGTGCAGTACTCACACGTCTAAGTGAATTGGGTTTTAAATTAATACCAATAGAGCTTCCAGAGTTTCCCACTAGTTCTCTATCATTCTTATTGAATGTAGAAGCAGCGGCCGCATTTGATGAGATGACAAGGACGAATAAAGACGATGAATTAGTGCGCCAGATAAAATGGGCATGGCCAAACGTATTTCGAACAGCTAGACATGTCCCAGCAGTAGAATATATACAGGCAAATCGTGCCAGAATGATCTTAAACCATAAGATGTCAGAACTATTTAAAAATATTGATGTGTATGTGGTACCATCTTTCTGGGGTGACAATCTATTGAGGACGAACCTTACAGGCCATCCATGCGTAGTACTTCCTAATGGTTTCAATGAAAACGGATCCCCGACGAGTATTAGTTTTATTGGTGATCTTTATAAAGATGGAGAGGTTATAGCAGTTTCGCATGCTTATCAAAGAGGTACAGGTTGGCACAAGAAGTACCCGCCAAAATTCAAATAGATTTTCAATTAAAAAGAAGTTTTTAGTTTAATCTTAATTGAAGAAAGCATACATAAGAGACGACCGTTCACCAGTACCCCTGAATGAAAATGTTTCTAGGGTAATGAGTCGAAATAAGGCTAGGAATACCAAACCGGAACTAAACCTAAGAAGATCTTTATATGCACATGGTGTAAGGGGATATCGCCTTAATTGGAAAAAAGCACCAGGTACTCCTGATATTTCATTCCCAGGAAAAAAGATCGCCATTTTTATTAATGGGTGTTATTGGCATCGGTGCCCACATTGTGAACTTCCATTACCTAAAACCAACAAAGAATTTTGGGAAGAAAAGTTTGATAAAAATATTAAAAGGGATATTAAAAAAGAAAAAGAACTCCTTGATCTTGGATGGATTGTAATAGTATTCTGGGAGTGTAAAATAAAAACGAATATGAAAGATTGTACAAATAAAATAAAGGCAATTTTAGAGTGTCATTAAAGGTAGTAGAATTATTTGCTGGGGTAGGTGGTTTTCGGCTAGGGTTAGAGAAGATTGGTTTTAATGTAGTATGGAGTAACCAATGGGAGCCGTCAACAAAAAGGCAACATGCCTCAATGGTTTATGAAGCTCGCTTTGGTAAAAAGAACCATTCTAACGAAGATATTGCTTTAATAGGCTCAGATGAGATACCTGACCATGATCTCCTTTGTGGGGGTTTTCCCTGTCAGGATTATTCTGTCGCTACCACATTAAATAACTCTAAAGGATTAAAAGGAAAAAAGGGAGTACTCTGGTGGTCAATATTTAAGATCCTTGAAGAGAAAAAAGATAAACGACCCAAATACCTTTTTCTTGAAAATGTTGATCGCTTATTAAAATCTCCTAGCGATCAAAGAGGACGTGATTTTGCAGTAATGCTTCAAAGCCTAAATGAACTTGGATATGCTATTGAGTGGCGTGTAATAAATGCTGCTGATTATGGAATGCCACAAAAAAGACGTAGGGTATTCTTCTTAGGATATCATAGGTCATCTCAATTATATAAAAAGGTCAATATAGCGGAAAAGTTAGATTGGGTTATGGAGGAAGGAACTATCGCCAATGCATTTCCAGTTTGTCATACTAAAGAATTTCATGAATTAAAGTTGGAAGGTGACCTTGTTCAGATCACAAACAATTTCAATATAAAAGGGGAATTATCACCATTTATGAATACAGGAATAATGGTTGATGAAAAAGTATTTACAGCAAATACAGAATCAAACTATAAGGGTAAGCGAATATTCCTTAAAGACATAATTCAAAAAGGTAGAGTAGATAAAGAATTTTTAATTAATGAATCTGACATCCATAAATGGGAATACTTAAAGGGCTCAAAAAAAGAAAAACGTATATCAAAAACAGGCTATCAATATAATTACTCAGAAGGAGGCATGGTTTTCCCAGACTCTTTGGACGGTCCATCAAGGACAATAATTACCGGGGAGGGTGGGCCTTCTCCATCTAGATTTAAACATGTGGTTAAAACTAAAAATGGGTTGAGGAGATTGACACCTTTAGAGCTTGAAAGACTAAATATGTTTCCTGACCATCACACAAAGCATTCAGATGTGACAAATGCAAAAAGGGCATTTTTTATGGGAAATGCATTAGTTGTGGGTGTCGTAGAAAAAATAGGCATGTCTCTTAATTCTAAATTAAAAAATTCCTGATATTTAATAGATTAATTGACATTTATAGATAAACAGAGTATTATTATGCAGCATCAGGAGCGGTTTCATAGTTGAAACCCGCCAACCGAGCCCAGATAAATCATGGTTACGGTGGTTAGAGCCTTAAACGCTAGATGTGCCTAGGAAAATAGGAAACACAAAGCCGCCTGATGAAGCGGCTTTTTTCGTTTATAGACCTACCTGATGTGTTAACTAAAAGCAAAAAGGAGACACATCATGTCAAAAGAAAAAAATAAAGAAAATAAAAAAGAGATTCTTAAAAAGCTGAACATCAAGCAAGCATCATCTGATTGTTCAGTATATAAGAATCCTGCGACTATCATACTAAGAGGGAAGCCGATAACAGCTCAAAGTAAGAAGGAATCAAAATTTCTTGATTTTCTAAGTAGGGCACCCATTAGTTTTGATAATGATGAATAATGAAGGTGGTAGAGGATAATCCCTTAGGGACGGAAATGAGAAGTATTGATTCATTTGATTGGAGAAAAATAAATATAATACTCGAATGGGCCGCTCATTATGAAATAAAACATAACGAGCGCCTCTACCAATCCCTTCATAACATGAAAAAAGCAGGCGGAACATTAGCAATGAAAACTTTTTGGCAATGTGTTAGGGACCGTGTTGCTGTTTATGATCAAATAATTGAAACTGAAATTACCTAAAGAGTTGAAGAGCAGGTTTTCAAAAAGATGTTTTATCTGATAATCGCAAACATATCTTTTCTTACTATACTGTACTTCAAGGTAATGAAGTTATAATGATATCCGGGATGTTTTTTGTTATCTCCACGATGATTAGATTTGATAATGTCAGATGAACAAACAACGTTAGGAGAATTAAGGTCTCTTATCAATTCTTTTGTTGATGAGAGAGAATGGCAGCAGTTTCACAGCCCTAAAAACCTATCTATGTCGATATCCATCGAATCTTCAGAGCTAATGGAACTCTTTCAGTGGCTTTCATTAGAAGAAGCAAAAGAAGTAATGAAAGCTGGCGATATAAGGGATAGTGCCATTGATGAGATCGCTGATGTATTAATATATGCTATAGCATTCTGTGTAAGAAATAATATTGATATTTCAGGTGCGATCAAACAAAAAATGGAAAAGAACGCAAAAAAGTACCCCGCAGAGAAATTCAAGGGTCGTTTCTAATTCTTTAAGATCAAATATGAATAGGGTTTTATCCATTGATGTATTCAGAGGAGTGACCATGTTCCTCATGATATGGGTAAATGATTTTTGGAGCCTTAATTCAATTCCCAAGTGGTTGAAGCACGCCGTAGTAGGAGAGGATTATCTTGGTTTTTCAGACCTGATCTTTCCTTGGTTCCTTTTTGTGATGGGGATGTCCATACCATTTTCTTTCGAAGATCGTATAAGAAAAGGTGAAACAGATCTTGAAGTTTGGAGACATATAATTTTTCGGTCGATCGCACTACTTATCATGGGACTTTTCCACATGAATATGGAAATGTATAACCATGAAAGCTCTATGATATCAAAACCATACTTTGTTATCGTTTGTACGAGTGCATTTTTCATGATCTGGAATATATATCCCAAGTCTACTACTAGTAATTATAGCCTAATTAAAGTTTTACCAATCATTGGGATGATGATACTTATAGGTTCGCTATTCATCTATGAGGGGAAGGACTACAGCGGTAATCCTTTGGGTTTCAGTATTCATTGGTGGGGTATACTTGGTCTTATTGGGTGGTCTTATTTTATAGCAGCATCTAGTTATTTTCTTTTTAAACGGACGCTTCTAGGTGCAACAATAGCATTTTTTGTCTGTCTTGGGCTGAATATCTTAAGTAGTAGTGGTATTGGCTATAACATTTTCGCATGGCAAAGTAAAGATTGGATTCCTGGAAGTGGAGGTCTGCAGGCACTGACATTTGGGGGTATCATTGCATCTCTGGTCTTAATGAAATACAAGGATAATATTAAGGATTTTTATACGATACTATTGGGTATTGGATTAGCCTCACTTTCTGGAGGGATTTATCTTAATCAATTTTTTATTATTAGTAAGATCAGTGGCACTGTGACATGGATACTGATCTCTATGTCAACTGCATTATTTCTTTATGTGTTCTTACATTGGATTGTTGATGTACAAGAAAAGATGAGCTGGTATGGGCCCATAAAGATCGCTGGTACTGCAACATTGACATGTTACCTGATTCCTTATTTTTTTAATAGTTTTAGGACTTTACTTGGTATTCAATTACCATTATTCTTAACAACAGGTCTTGCAGGACTTTTAAAATCCATAGTTTATTGTTTTATAATTCTATCAATAGCGTGGGGCCTTGAAAGGGTAAAGATACAATTAAAGATCTAAGATATTTTTGTTGATCGTATGATGGGTAGATTTCTTTTATATAATTATATAAAAATTTTCATCTAGGGAGTAATTATGGATTCTAATCTTTCTATCACTCATATGTTTACTGATGATAGCAACCATACCAGATTCAAGAAGATGGTTTTGCCACTTGAACCTAAATCAGGACTGGGATCAGTTGGCTTATTTTCCAGCCTATTTGTCAATCAAGTTTTGGATGATAATTCTGGGGATATTAAGATGCAATTTGCAGTGACGCCTGTTCCTGATCAGAGTGAGGGTGAGGGGCCTAAGTTAGCTCATACAGCACCTAGAAGGCAGTTGGTTATAACTCTTGATGGGTACTTGGAGTTTAAAAGTTGCGATGTTGAGAGCATGGATAATGAGCACCTTACTATTATTCGTCGAGGCGATATTCTGTTAGCAGATGATCTTGAGGGGGCTGGTCATGTTTGGCAGTTCTTGAAAGATGCAGATGGCATAATGCACCCATGGGTCCGTTGTTACGTACATCTAGGCGAAGAATATGACCATTTTATATCGAAATTGAAGGAAAATTGATTTAGTATATCATCCCCTATGACATCTCATTCAGATATTATTATAATTGGAGCAGGTCCATCGGGTCTAGCGTGCGCGCTAAAATGTCAAATGCAAGGGTTAGATTATCTACTTATAGAACAAGACCAAAGAGTTGGTGGTCGTGTTGGTTCTTTTTATGATAATGGGTACATTTTTGATCTAGGCTTCCAGGTTTACAATTCCGCCTACTTTAATACAAATGCAATTCTAGACATTGATGAGCTGGACCTAAGATATTTCAAGCCTGGCGCGGTAGTACATGATGGGGGTTCTTTTCAAATGATATCGGATCCTCTAAGGGATATTTCAAAAATATTTTCTACAATATTTTCAGATCTCACCACGATTAAAGATAAGATAAAGATCTTGTCACTAAAATATTCTTTATCTGATTATCAAATAGATCAGGACCAGTCAAAAGACCTTACTACTTTAGAATTTTTAGAGCAATATGGTTTCTCAGATAAATTCATCAAAAATTTCTTTATGCCATTCTTCTCAGGTATCTTTTTAGAAAATAAATTAGAAACCTCATCAAAATTCTTTAAATACGTATTTTCTAATTTCAATAATGGACTAGCAGCACTGCCTCGCAAAGGTATGCAGGCTATCCCAGATCAATTACTCAATAAACTCGATGGAGAACGGGTGATCATTGGGCAGTCTGTTGTAAATATTGATGATAGCAAAAATGTTACCCTTGACGATGGAATAATTATCAAAGGTAATAGATTAATTTTATCGGGTGATAGCACGAATCTTGTGGATGGAGAAAATGGGGAATACAATGCAGTTAAAACGATGTATTTTTCCACACAAAATGACATATTAAATGGGGAATATATTCATCTCTACCCTAAAGATAATATTATTAATAATGTTGCTATTCCAACCTACCTCTCAGAAGCATACAGTAAGAATTCTGATCACTTAATTTCATTAACTATACTGGAAAGTGAGAACAGTGAAACAGAAATGGTCAAAGATATACAAGGGCGGTTATCTAAATATTATGGTGGAGGTCCAAATACTTATGAATTCCTCAGATCTATCAATATTAAAACAGGTACACTTAGACAGCCTAAAGGATATTTTAACCGATCACAAAAAAATAGTGAAGATAATATTTATATGATTGGTGAAAAGGTAACCAATGGTAGCATTGAGGGTGCTGTTTTGGCTGGACTGAATATAATAGACGAGTTCTAACTATTGATGACTCTTAATATTTAGAACACTGTTCAAAAAGGTCTACAAATGCATTAACGGAGTTAACGATAGGTTTCGAATACCCACCACCCATAAAGACCACCAGAGGTGAATTCCTTTGTTTCGCAAAATCCAGTACCATTTCATTTCTTATTTTTAATCCCTTTTTTGTTAGCATCAGATGTCCAAGACCGTCACTTTCAAGAACGTCAACACCTGCCTGGAAAAATATAATATCACTTGGAATTTCTTTTAACCTATCCAGGTTAAGGCCAAGCGTATCCAAATATTCATTGTCTTCAACTCCCTTATTCAATGGCACATCTATATCACTTATCATCTTTTTTAACGGAAAGTTTGAATCACAGTGCATAGAAAATGTGAAGACGTTATTATGGCCAGAAAATATGGAGGCGGTTCCGTCTCCTTGATGCACATCAAGGTCAATGATAATGACATCATTTATGTTATCATAGTTGGTCAGTGCTTTTTTCGCACAAATGGCGAGGTCATTGAATATACAATACCCAGAGCCATAGGAGTAATGAGCGTGATGAGTACCTCCAGCCATATTTGCTGCAGCACTTACTCGCTCTATTGCCGAATACATTGCCCCTAAGCTTCCACCCATTATATATCTTGTTCTATCAATGATGTTATCGTTCCAAGGTTGCAGACCGATCTTTCTTTTTTCTTGTGTTGATAGTGAACCATTTATAAATGCATCTACGAATGAGCGATCATGGGCAATGTAAATATCCTCGATCTCTATCATCTCAGGCTCAACAAAGACGAGATCACTTTTTGATTTATTTAATGCTTCCCTGGTCAATTCATATCTGTATCTTGGAAAACGGGAATTCTTATCTATTCCATAGGTATAGATAGGATGATAGAATAATTCAAGCATGATGAGTAAACCTTTTATAAAAAATCATTTTATATTCGCTACCAATTTTATTAAGGTTTTAAAGAATTAGACAGCAAAGGTAGTAAGAAAATGGACAACCAACAAATAGCTCGAATTGATCGGTATACCTGCAAATTTGAAAACCCAGTGATGGAGGAAAAGTATATAAACCACTTATGGGTAAATAGATCTAAGGTTATCAATTTCTTACTGATCATTTTTCCAATAATTTTCCTGTTTGATTCATATGACCTTTATAGTCGAACTGGTTTTAGTTTTAATATTTTTGGACCAGTGATATTTGCTTTGATTACTCTATCTTTTAGATTTGCTGGTGATGAGTTAAAAAGTAAATACCATGGAGTTTTCGTAGGTACTGTTTTTGCAAGTTACCATTCTTTTCAGATGTATGTAATGCTCATTGTGATGAAGGATGCTAATGTCACCGCCCTAACTCCTGGGGACCTGGTACTACTTCCATTCCTTGGAGTGGCTGTTTTTACACTTTTCCCATTTAACCTGATTCCATCAATAGGATTCTTTTCGTTTTTTGCATTGACAATAGCTCCAGTAATGTTTTCACTTCCAGGAGTCACTACGTCTCATATTGTATTTATTATTCTTACTTTAGTATTACTAGTTTATAACAAGTGGAGTAGAGAAAAAGGTTCTAGGTCTGATTTTGCCAAGACCGTATCTATTGATGATACAAAAAATCTCATGCAAAAGACTTTAAAAAGGTACTTTGGCGATGTATTATCTGATAAGATATTATCCGATGAGGGTGCTCTTTCAGGAGAAAATAAATGGGTAACGCTGTCCTTCACGGACCTCTCAGCCTATTCCACCATAATCGAGCATATGTCACCAAAAGTTGCAGTTGAATTTTTAAATGAATATTTTACTTCAATGCATGATGTCATTGAGGAGCATGGGGGGCACATACTAAATTATATTGGTGATTGTATTATGGTTGTTTTTGGAGCACCAGAGGAAATGGATAATCATGAAAATCAAGCAATAAAATGTGCTATTAATATGAGAGAGAAATTGGTTGAAATGAACACGAAGTGGGATGAGTCTGAATTATCAAGATATTGGTCAAACCACGGTATTGAAAAGATCACTGCCAGAACGGGTATACATACTGGAAGTATCATCGCAGGCAACATTGGAAGTGAGCGCATGCTACAGTATAGCGCCATAGGTGACGTGGTGAATGTCGCATCGAGACTAGAGCAGGCAAACAAGGAGTTTGGTACGGACATAGCATTCAGCAAAGAGATATACACTGCATTAACTAAGGAGCTGAATTCCGCAGCAAAATCTGAAGGGAGCATCAACCTCAAAGGTCGTGATGGAGAGACTCAAGTATATTCTATATAATAATTTAGGAAATTGAAATGGAAAGAAAACTAACAACCATATTTGCATCTGATGTAGTGGGTTTCAGTAAAATGATGGGCGAGGATGAGGTAAATACCTTGAAGATCCTCAATGAGAGAAGAGCTGTGATCGACCAGATCATAGATGACAATGGAGGTATTATTTTTGGGAGTGCTGGTGACAGTGTTATTGCTGAATTCTCTAGCCCTCTAAAAGCATCTGAGGCTGCGATCGCAATCCAATCTAAAATGAGGACCATGAATCAAGATCAGCCTAAGCCAGACCAGATGACATTTCGTGTGGGTATCAACATTGGAGATGTCATGGTTTCCGATAACAATCTTTTTGGAGATGCTGTCAATATTGCCGCACGCTTGGAGGCTGAAGCAAAACCATCAGGGATCTGTGTCTCTCAGACACTATTTGATATGATCAATCGTAAGATAATGGCCTCTTTTGAAGATGCAGGTGAGCTAGAATTAAAGAATATAGATCTTCCTGTTAAGGCCTTTCATGTCCTTGAAAATAAAGGAACACCTAGATTTACGCAAGACTCCGAAACAATCGAGACCGTAGTGAAAGAGGCGGAGCCAGGATCTCTTGCTGTCATGTTCTTTAAAAATCTAAGCAATGACGAGGAGCAGGAATATTTCTGTGAAGGTTTTTCTGAAGACCTATTATCGATGCTCTCTAGATATAATAAATTAGTTGTTATATCTAGCCATGCAAGTTTTGCCTATCGTGAAAAATCAAAAACATATAAAGAGATCGGTAAAGAACTTGGCGTCAGGTATGTTATCCATGGTAGTGTAAGAAAGCTTGGTCCAAGAATGCGTATCAATGCGAACCTTGTTTCTACAGATAATGAAAAATCAATTTGGTCAAATAATTTTGATCTGAAAGTAGATGAGGTATTTGATGTTCAGGATAAGATAGCCGAAGAGATCGTTGCAACGATCGTTGGCCGTGTTGAAGCAGACTCATTAAATAGTATTAAAACCAAACGACCGGGAAATATGGATTCCTATGATCTTGTACTTCAGGGGCTTGAATATGCCAAGAGAGGTAATGTAATGAAGGAAAATACTCAAAAGGCTGTAGAGCTTTTTGAGAAGGCAATTGAGGTAGAGCCATCCTACGCACGCGCACATGCCTGGAGGGCGTGTACCTTGAGTAATTTAGCTGACTGGGAAGAGGATCCTGATCCCAAAATATTTGAAAATGCATTTGAGTCTATAAAATTAGCATTAGAGCTTGACTCAAATGAGCCCGAGGTTCATCGCATCATGGGTGCATTGAAATTATGGCATGAAAGAGACTACGAAACGGCCAAATACCATTTTGAAAAGGCAAGAGAATTATGTCCCAGTGATGTATTCATTATTTCAAGATATGCCATAATGCTTATCTATTTCTGTGAGTTTGAAAAGGCTCTAGCAGAACTTGATCGAGCAAAAAGGCTTGATCCATTTTCTCATGACTTATTATTTGCTCCAGAGGCGATATGCCATTTCTGGATGGGTGACTATGAAAAGTCACTTCAAACATTTAAAAAAGTGAAAGTGAAAAAAAATTATCTTTTCTATATAGCACTGTCGCATAAAAAGAATGGTGATGATGAATTAGCAGCTGAAAAATTGAAAGAAGCACATGCGATGACAGGAATGAATAACGATTCATTTATAGGGTCACAGCCTTTTAATAATAAGGAAAGCCTATCAGAACTACAGAGTGTTTTAGATAGTATTTAGTTAATTTTCAATAATTATATGCAGAGTTTGACATTTCCACCATCATCATTAGATTCCCATATGCCTAAGAAAACCTTATTCTTAATACTTTTTTCTATTTCTACCCTGTTTGCCGGTCTGAAGGTACCGGTCTCAGATCTTGTTTTTAAAGATCGATTGTGGTTCTACAAGGAGTCAAATGTTCCATTTACTGGAGTTGCTTTCGCTATCTCAAATGAAACAGGTACTATAACTCAACAGGCCAATTACATTGATGGATTGGCATGGGGAAAATATTATGAGTGGTGGCCAAATGGGTCAAAGAAGGTAGATGGCACCTATCGATTTGGACTTATGTACGGACGCTGGAAATTCTTTTATGAAAATGGAAAGATATTATGTGCTGGTAGTTATATGAACGGTAAAGGGCATAGATCAACCCAACTAGTAGATTCAATACCCGATGAAGGCATTAGTGGTTTATGGACATATTGGGACAGAAATGGGCGTAAAGTTGAAGAGGGTTACTATAATAAGAATGGAACTGAAAAGGGTAACTGGGCTTTTTGGGACCGAGATGGGAAAAAACGTCTAGGCAAAAAAATTGACTACAATACCTTTAAAAATATTGGTGCATTCAAACATCTGGATGGTGTTTTTCTTGTAACAGGTCCAATGGATGGGCTAAACATGGTTTATACCCAAGCACATGGTGCAATTCGAGGAGGTCGTTTAGATGGTCCTTGGACATATTGGGATAACAATGGACTCTTATCAGCAAAAAAACACTATGATAAAGGCACTCCCTGGGGTCATTACACGACCTATCATCACCTTGGTCATAAACTTACAGATGGTACCGTTAAAGGTTATGATGATTATGGAAACCTTATAAAAGATGGCAAATGGCTTTATTGGGATGAAAATGGGATCATAAAAGAAGAGGTTCATTATAAAGATGGTAAGCGACAAGGATTAACGACTTATTTTTCTATGAGCAGTAATGAAAGTGCTAAGATAATCTATCAAAATGGACGGCCTTGGAATGGAGAGTGGACCATATGGTACCCCGATGGTAACAAAAAAGAATCAGGTACATATCTTGATGGAGAAAAACAAAGTCCTTGGACAGCTTGGTATGACAATGGGCAGAAAAAGTATGTTATACACTACAAAAATAGCTTAGAACATGGATTGTACACTGAATGGAATGAAGACGGCCGGTTAACAAAAGATATAGAGTACGATATGGGTAAGCCAGCTTCTGAGTATCTTGTTGAATATCAAGGTGAAGGTTATACAGAGATCAATCGTAGAAATGGTGAATTGTCTGGCTCATGGATCAAGTGGCATGCCAATGGTAAGAAAGATGAAGAAGGTCTATATAAATACGGTAAAAAAGGTGGGGCATGGACCGGATGGTATAAAAATGGTGAAAAGAGATATTATGGTAAATACGTTGATGGTAAGCCAGATGGCCAGTATACTGAATTAGATAATAAGGGTCGGCTCACTAAGAATATAGAATATGAGTTAGGCTCTATAATTTCAGAATATCATATCCTACGAGATGAGAATGGCGTCACTGAATATCACAAGAAAAATGGTGTATTGGCGGGGAAATGGACCCGCTGGTATAGCAATGGTAATAAGGCAGAGGAAGGAACGTATAAGAATGGTAAGCGAAGTGGGGAATGGAATGGCTGGTATCGGTCTGACAAAAAGAATTATTCCTGTGTTTATGAAGACGGTAAACGTGCTGGCAACTACCGTGAATGGAATTCAAAAGGTAAAAAAGTAAAAGATATCGATTATAGTAACGGTAAAAGGATCAGGGAATACCTAGTGATCAGAGATGGAAGTGGATTCATGGAATTAAATAAGGTCTATGGAGCGCTAAGTGGGTCATGGACCAAATGGTACGCAGATGGTAAGAAAGAAGAGGAAGGAAAATATAAGAGCGGTACAAAAGTTGGTACATGGTCACGTTTCAGTATGTCGGGTACCATCGTAGAAGAATGGAACTATGATAACAAAGGTAGAAACTTGTACGAGATAACCTATTATGATAATGGTACCGTAAAAGAGTACCGAGATTTTTTTTCTAAGACCATCCAGGAATATAATGTGGATGGCTCAATAAAGGGTGATAAAGTACCCTTTAATTAGTATAATATTTCTCTAGTTAAAGCATCCTAGAGAAAATCACAAGACAAGAAAATAAATGAATTACAGACGACTTGGTAAAACAGGATTAAAAGTAAGCGAACTGTCCTATGGTTCATGGGTCACGTTCTCTTTTCAGTTAAAATTAGAGCAAGCGACCAGCATGATGAAGCTCGCCTTCGATAATGGGATAAACTTTTTTGATAATGCTGAGGCCTATGCCTCTGGCAGGTCAGAGATGATAATGGGAGACGCGATCAAGAAACTTGGATGGAGCCGTGACTCGTTCATTATCTCAAGCAAGGTTTTTTGGGGAGGAAAGTTGCCAACGCAGCAAGGTTTAAGCCATAAACATGTCATTGATGCCTGCGATAACGCATTGAAGAGACTTCACTTAGATTACTTAGACTTATACTTTTGTCATCGGCCCGATCCAGATACACCAATTGAAGAAACTGTTAGAGCAATGCACACCTTGGTGATGCAAGGGAAAATATGTTACTGGGGTACTTCTGAGTGGTCAATATCTGAGCTCCAGGAAGCATATAGGGTCGCTCGCGAACTCAACCTTACTCCTCCATCAATGGAACAGCCAGAGTACAATATGTTCGCGAGAAATAAAATGGAGGATGAATTTCTTCCATTATTTGAAAATGAGGGCCTAGGGACCACTATTTGGAGTCCACTGTCGTCTGGTCTTTTGACTGGTAAATACATTGATGGGATGCCAGATGATACGCGCACAAGTCTTGAAAGTTACAAATTCATCAAGGAAAATTTTGAGTCTGAAGGGTTTCAAAAGAAGCATGAAAAAGTCAGGGAGCTTGATGCCCTATCAAAAGAAATTGAAATTCCGCTTGTTAACATCGCGCTGTGTTGGTGTTTAAAAAATAAAAATGTTAGTACCGTTATTTTGGGTGCGTCCAAGGAAGATCAATTGCTTCAAAATATTGATAGTTTGAAGTATTCAGACCAATTTGATGATGCGGTCATGGAGAAAATAGACACGATTTTAAAAAAGTAAAGTTGATTCTAAAGTCATTTACAGTTATTCTATGCCTCATCAAATTTAAAAATGAGAATCAATAGAGTATAAAACTGAAAAGCAACGATCACAAAATTAGTTCTTCATTATCTCTTAACAGTCCCCAGTTTTACGGTCTTGTCGTTTTAAGAGTATTAGTAGGTTGGCACATCTTGTATGAGGGTGTTTCCAAGCTTATCAATCCTTATTGGTCATCTGCAGCATATCTCTTGGATTCAAAGTGGATCTTTTCTGGGCTTGCTGAAATGATCGTATCAAACCCAACGTTGCTTACTATTTCTGACTTTGTAAATGTTTGGGGTCTTACAATAATAGGTTTCTGTTTATTGTTAGGCATATTCTCAAGGCAGGCAGCACTTGGAGGGATGGTCCTTATCTCTCTCTATTATTTATTTGCCCCTCCACTACTTGGTCTGGAATATGCGAGGCCCGGCGAGGGTAGTTATATTATTGTAAACAAGAATCTCATTGAAGTTCTTGCGTTGTTTGTTCTCTATCATTTCCCAACCAGTCATTTGATTGGCCTTGATCGATTCGTTGCTAAGCTAAAATAGAAAATAAAGGAATCCTCTAATGAGCGACAAACCCAACGGTAATATGGACCAAAAGAGACGAGAGTTCTTAAAGGGACTCGCTACAGTCCCAGTGTTTGGTTTTTTTCTTGTGAATCTGTGGGCAAAATTGAGTAGAGACGCCCTTAAGCGAAAAAATCTTTTAACAGACCTTATTAATGAGAAAAAGGCTCCCGCGGTATTAAGTAAACTTTCTGATAGCAAACATTTGAATATTGGTATCATTGGATATGGAGGAAGAGGGTCTCACCTGGTTAGAGGAGCAGGGTTTGCTACAAAAGGATGGGTAGACTGGGCGTATGAAAGTTCAAGAGAGAACAAGCTTCACAAGGCATATGCCACATTCATGGGTCAGGAAGATCTAAACTGTTCTTTGGTTGGTGTTTGTGATCTATTTGATCATAATGCAGAGCTTGCTATAGATGCATCCAAAAATGAATTACGTCCAGGTGGTAAACCAAGAAAAACAGCTGTTCGATACCGTAACTACAAGGAGATGCTTGCCAGGGGAGATGTAGATGCAGTAATTGTTGCTACTCCAGATCACTGGCATTCAAGGATCACAATTGACGCAGCAAAAGCCGGTAAACATGTCTATTGTGAGAAGGGCTTGACCAGAACTTTCCAAGAAGCTATTGATGTCCACGATGCGATCAAAGAAACAGGTGTAATCCTACAGCTAGGTCATCAGAATAGGCAGGTTGAAGCCAATGACAAGGCCCGACAAATCATTGATCAGGGCCTACTTGGACCAGTGAATTTGGTAGAACTGACCACTAATAGAAATTCTCCTTGGGGCGCATGGGTCTGGAGTATTCACAAGGATGCAAATAAAAATACAATTGACTGGGACACGTTTCAAGAACCATCCCCTAATAAGATTCCATTTGGGGAAGAAGCATTAAAGCGATACTTTAGGTGGAGGTGTTGGTATGACTATGGCACAGGGCTATCTGGTGACCTTTTCTCTCATGATTACGATCAATTAAATCAGATTATGGGTATGGGGATCCCAAAATATGCATCCTCCTCTGGTGGGATATATTTTTACAAGGATGGTCGTGATGTACCAGATGTTTGGCATGCGACATTAGAATATCCTGATAAGGATCTTACGGTTCTTTATAGTGCTACCCTATCAAGTAATAGCTCCAGAGGCAACCGGATCATGGGTCATGACGCAACCATGGTATTAGGTGGAATGTCTAACGCTGGAAGTGTTGGTGGATTTCGGGTCATCGCAGATAACGAATCAACTCAATATAAGGAAAGAATAGAGGATGGAATAATCAATACAAAATATCCCATTTATCAATATTCCCCTGGATCAAAGCAGATCGATGGAGTTACTTCTGCAACTAGCCAATATTTTGCAAATAAGGGTCTTCTATATGCATATCGTGATGGTAAGAGAGTTGACCCGTCTCATCTCCATGTCAAAGACTGGCTAGATTCAATTAGAACTGGAGGACAGCCAAAGTGTAATGTTGACATAGCTCTAGAAGAGGCGGTTACTTGTGCAATGGCGACTGAGTCTTATTTGACTGGACGAAGAGTAGAGTGGGATCCCGTCAATCGTAAACTTATCTAATATTTAAAATACTTATCTTGTGACGAATAATTCTAGACTAGGTATCATGATGTTCCTACAATACGCGTTGTGGGGGGCGTGGCTACCTGTTACAGCTAGGTATCTTTCAGCAAGTGTTACAGAAGGTGGTCTGGGATTTTCTGGATCTCAGATAGGAATGATCCTCGGCCTTGCTGGGTCAATAGGCGCTATAGCAGCCCCTTTCATAGCTGGCCAGATAGCAGATAGATATTTCAGTACAGAAAAAATATTAGCTTTTCTTGTTTCTTTTGGTGGTATTGTAAAGTGGTATACTGCTACGCAGACGGATTATCACTCATGGTTATTATTATCTATTCTTTATAGTGTATTGTATATGCCTACGCTTGCACTCTCAAACTCAATCACATTTGCACATATTAATGATCAGGAAAATGATTTTCCCAAGATACGTATATGGGGGACCATAGGCTGGATCGTAGCAAGTTGGGCTTTCCCTATGATATGGCTACAAACCGATCTCCAATTCCAGTACACGCCACCCTTCATTGTCGGAGCTGAGGTACCAGATGTTACAAGCCGATTGGCAGATGCCCTTAAATTTTCTGGTATTATATCAATATGTTATGGTGTTTTTTGTTTTCTGCTCCCTCATACACCTCCAAAGAGGGATGCAGTAGAAAAACTAGCTTTCAAAAAAGCATTTGACCTATTTCAATACTCATCCTTTTCTGTTCTAGTATTAGCAAGCCTGGCTGTAAGTATTATCCATCAAATATACTTTTTACAAACAGGGCCATTCCTTTCAAGTATCGGTATTCCAGATAGTCAAATAGGTCCTGCAATGACAATTGGACAATTTGCAGAGATATTGACCATGGCCTACCTAGGTTTCTTTCTGAAGCGGATTGGGTTTAAGAAGGTCATCACAATTGGAATCGGAGCCTATTGTTTGCGGTATGCTATTTTTGGAACAGAACTTTTACCAGTGTGGGTTATGATAGTAAGTCAAGCTTTCCATGGCTTCTGCTATGCCTTCTTTTTTGCAGCAGCGTATATATATGTCGATAAGATCGCAGAAGATGATGTAAGACATTCTGCTCAGACAGTTTTTGGTATTATCATTTTGGGAGGAGGTCCTGTCATTGGAGGTTGGCTATCAGGTTATCTGCAAGAGGCCTACACTACAGTTAATCC
The DNA here is from genome assembly GCA_002167345.2 of bacterium TMED46. Taxonomy (GTDB): domain Bacteria; phylum Fidelibacterota; class Marinisomatia; order Marinisomatales; family UBA1611; genus CACEUX01. The sequence continues at coordinate 117,414 of NHCZ02000032.1, forward strand.
TTTGCCAGGACCCGACCTGATAACATTTGATTATTCAGCTTTTTGGTATACACTTTCCATCATTGGTCTGGTCGCAACAGCTGTATTTTATTTTCTATTTAATGAACAGACAGAATAAGGTTTAAAAATTATGAGCCATAAAAGTATTGGTATTGGATTTATAGGTGGTGGGTTTATTACTCGTTTTCACATACAATCATTAATTGGGGTCAGAAATTGTGATGTGTTGGGAGTCATGTCTCGGACGAGGTCCTCAGCAGAGGAATCGGCATTGTTAGCTCGGACTATTGGTGTGGGCGATGCTCAGGTATTTGATACAGTAGCTGATATGGTCATGGATAAAAATATAAATGCATTATGGATCTGTGCTCCTAATTTTACCAGGATAGAGATCATGGAAGAGATCGTTAGTGTACTTGAGTCGGGAAAGGGTGAGCTTATAGGAGTGACATGCGAAAAACCACTAGGCCGAAATGTTAAAGAAGCAAAAAAAGTTTTAGAGTTAACACAGAGGGTTGGACTACTAGACGGCTATTTAGAGAATCAGGTTTTTGCGCCATCTGTTACTAGAGGCAGAGAGATCATTTGGGCTAGAGGTGCTAAAACTACTGGTCGTCCTTATTTAGCTAGAGCAGCTGAAGAGCACAGTGGTCCACATATGCCATGGTTTTGGGAGGGTGAATTGCAGGGAGGAGGTGTCCTCAACGACATGATGTGTCATTCTGTTGAAGAAGCACGTTTTATGCTTACAGAGCCTGGTAAATCACGAGATACTCTTACCCCGGTCAGTGTCAATGCATATGCGTCCTGTTTAAAGTGGCAGCGTCCGGAGTACGCAGAGGTATTGAGCAAGAATAGTGATGGAAAAACAGATTACTTGAAGCGACCTGCTGAAGACTTCGCCAGATCTCTTATTGAATACAAGGATGAATCTGGACATAAACTAGTAGTCGAGACCACCACATCATGGTGCTTTGTTGGAGCAGGTCTTAGATTGAGTATGGAACTTTTTGGCCCAGAGTATTCGATGTTTATCAATACCCTAGACTCTGATCTTAAAGTTTTTTTCAGTAGAAAAGTTGCAGGGCAAGAAGGAGAAGATCTTGTGGAAAAGCAAAATGCTGAATCGGGTGAAATGCCTGTTGTGAGTAGTGAAGCAGAAACCTACGGTTATACTGCTGAGAACAGACATATGGTGGAAAGTTTTCTGGCTGGGAAACGTCCTGATGAAAATTTTAGTGATGGTGTTGCTGTAACTGAGTTGCTTATGACTGCTTATATGAGTGCAGAACAAGATAAGACAATTAAATTTCCACCGCCAGGCCTAGATGATTTTGTACCTGCTGTAGCAAAAGGTAAATGGAACCCAAAAGACCAATAGGGAATAATATGATAAGAATACTAATTACTTTTTTATTCATTTTTTTAACCTCGTGCAGTAATAGTGAAAATGAATGGATACACCTTTTTGATGGTAAGGCTGTTAAAGGTATGCGGGGCTATAAGATGGATTCATTTCCCTGGGAATCGTGGGAAATAGTATACGGGAGTTTAAAGACTGTTCCCGGTTCTAAGGGTATAGATATAATCTCAATGGATGTATTTAAGGATTTTGAATTAGAGCTTGAATGGAGGTTGCAGTCAGGCGGTAATAGTGGGGTATTTTATTTTGCAACAGAAGATGGCGACTTTATCTGGCAATCAGCTCCTGAGATGCAGGTCTTGGACAATACGGCCCATCCTGATAGAGCACGAAAAGTTACATCAGCTGGTGCACTTTACGATCTGATTCCTCCTATAAATGACGTTACTAAAGCCTTAGGCGAGTTCAATCAGGTCAAGATCATTTCAAAAGACAATCACATTGAGCATTGGTTAAATGGGGAAAAACTACTGGAGTATGAATATGGTAGCAATGATATGCGTGAATTGATCAGCAAAAGTAAATTCAAAGATATGCCATTCTTCTCTAAGGCGAGTTCTGGCCGTATTGGATTACAAGGTGACCATGGCGAAGTATGGTACAGAAATATTCGAATTCGAAAGTTATAATAATCTATATTGGATAGAAGAGATTTTATTAAGACCGCTACTGTTTTAACGGGTGGCTTTTCTTTAGCGAGCATATTATCTTGTACAAAAAAAAATATGTCATTTAATATATCACTTGCCGAATGGTCTTTACACCGGATGCTGAATTCTGGGCAATTAGACCACCTGGACTTTTGTAGAGTAGCAAAAAAAGACCTTGGTATTGATGCAGTTGAATATGTGAACCAATTCTTTTTTGATAAAGCTGAAGATATATCTTACCTTAAAGAAATGAAAAATAGGGCCGATGATCTCGGAGTGAGAAGCCTCTTGATCATGTGTGATAATGAAGGAGACCTAGGTGATCCTGATCCAATTGAACGATCTAGGGCAGTTGAAAATCATTATAAGTGGGCAGAGGCAGCAAAGTTTTTAAATTGTCACTCTATAAGGGTCAACGCCAGGAGTATGGGCTCATATGATGAACAGATTCGTTTAGCGGCCGATGGTTTGCGTAAACTAACTGAGTACGGTGAGTCTATAGGCATCGACACAATTGTTGAAAATCACGGTGGCCTTTCATCACATGGAAAATGGCTATCGTCGGTTATGAAAGAGGTGGATCATGCAAGGTGTGGTACGTTGCCCGATTTTGGTAATTTTAGAGTAAATGAAGATGAATGGTATGATCGCTACAAGGGTGTTCAGGAGTTGATGCCATTTGCCAAGGCAGTAAGCGCAAAGAGTCATGATTTCGATTCCAGCGGTAATGAAATTCATACCGATTTTTTCAAGATGATGGAAATTGTTTTAAAGGCTGGGTACGATGGGTATGTAGGAATTGAATACGAGGGAAACAAATTGGATGAGATGGAAGGTATTAAGGCCACAAAAGATCTTCTACAAAAAATCCAAAATTCAGTTTAGAATATCTAATGTGAATCTATGTAGCATTCTTACCCATTATTTTTTTATTTTTTCGCCCTTAAGAATCATAAATATCAAATACTTATAATTTTATCTAATTAATGTGGAGAATAATTTGAGCCAGCAACCATTTCAAACCGAAGTCAGTCAGTTACTAAAGCTGATAATTCATTCTTTATATTCTCATAAAGAGATTTTTCTTAGAGAGCTTATTTCAAATGCTTCTGATGCCCTTGATAAGCTCCGCTATCTGACACTTACAAAAGATGATTATAAATCTTTTTCATTTGATCCGAAGATATCTTTGGAATTCCAGGATGGTGATAATCCTACGCTGACGATCACAGATTCTGGCATCGGTATGAGCAAAAAGGAACTACAAGATAACCTTGGGACGATCGCGCGTTCGGGAACCAAAAACTTTCTTTCAAAACTTTCCGGCGACGCAAAGAAGGACTCACAGTTAATTGGCCAATTCGGTGTTGGTTTTTATTCTAGTTTTATGGTCGGTGATACGGTTGAGGTTGCGACTAAAAAAGCCGGAAATAAAGAAGCTTGGAGATGGATAAGTGATGGCCAAAGCGGATTTGAGATTAAAAAGGATGTGAAAAAGGATAATGGTACATCTATCACTATTCATCTAAATGATGAAGGAAAAGAATTTGCCAGTCGTTGGCAGATCGAGAATTTGGTTAAGAAGTACTCCGACCATATAGACTTTCCCATATTTCTTACTTACCCCGAAATAGACTATGACGATGAAGGTAAAGAAAAAGGTCGAGAATTAAAAACAGATCAGGTTAATGATGCCAAGGCCTTCTGGACAAGATCCAAAAATGAGCTTAAAAAGAAAGATTATAATGAATTCTACAAGTCTTTCTCAAACGACATTGACAATCCTTTTGAATGGGTACACTTTAGAGCAGAGGGAAATCTTGAGTTTACTATTCTATTCTTCATTCCAAAGAAAGCATCACCTGACATTTATAGAGCAGATTATCAATCGGGTGTAAAATTGTATGTTAATCGGGTATTTATTACAGACGATGATAAAGAGCTATTGCCACCTTGGCTTAGGTTTGTAAGGGGCATCATTGATTCATCTGATCTTCCACTAAATGTGAGTCGTGAGATTCTGCAGCAGAATAGAATCATGGCTAAGATAAAATCTAACTCTGTCAAAAAGATCTTAGATAAATTGAAGACAATTGCAGGTGATAAAGACAAGTATGCTAAATTTTTTGATCAATATGGACGCTTGATAAAAGAAGGTGTCTACCAGGACTTTGAGCATAAAGAAGCCTTGACAGACCTGCTTAGATTTAAGTCGACCAAGGATGATGGTCTGGTCTCTTTAAGAGAGTATGTTGATAGAATGAGAGAAGACCAAAAATCTATTTATTATATTACTGGTCAAAACCAGATCACTCTGAAGAATTCACCTCTTCTTGAGATGTATGATAAAAAAGATATTGAAGTTTTGATCCTCGATGATGAAATAGACGAGATCATCATTACAGGCGTTCCAAAATATGATGAGAAAGAACTTAAGGCTGTTAATCGTAGTGGTGCAGCGGAGGACTTTTCTGAGAGCACAGATAAAGAAACAGAAAAATCACTTAAACCTGTTCTGAAAAAGATCAAGAAGGTCTTAGGTGACAGGGTAAAAGATGTCAAGGCGTCATCACGTCTTAGCGATTCTCCATCTTGTATAGTTGCGGATGAGAATGATCCGACTGCGCAGATGCAGGAAATGATGCGCTCTATGGGGCAAATGGATATGCCAGACATCAAGCCTATTCTAGAAATCAACCCAGACCATGATATTGTTTCTAAATTAAAAGAAAAGACAAGGCAGAAGTCTTTTGATGACATAGCACTTTTGCTTTACGAGCAGGCTCTAATTCAAGAAGGCGTTAAGCTTGAAGATCCAGCAGGGTTTGTAGAACGACTAAATAATGTAATTGTTGATACCCTGTAATGACCCATTATAAATCTCCACTGATCATGATTAAGTTCATACCATGCTAACTATACTTTCACCAGCAAAAAAGCTTTCCAGGGATTGCTCTGTGCATACCGATAATTATGAATTGCCTAGATTTCTAGATAGGTCTGACGAACTTGTAAAGACACTTAAAGGTATGGATCCGAGTGACCTCATGTCACTAATGGGTATTAGTGAAAACTTAGCAGTGTTGAACTGGGAACGGATTCAGAATTGGGATAAGTCATTTAAACCAGAAAATTCAAGAGAAGCCGTATATTCCTTCATGGGTGATACTTATACAGGTTTAAAATCAGAATCTATGGATAGCAATGATTTAGAATTTGCGCAGAAACATACGCGTATATTATCAGGGTTATATGGAGTTTTACGGCCATTAGATTTAATGATGCCTTATCGACTCGAGATGGGAACAAAGTTAGAAAATAGATCTGGTACTAACCTTTATGATTACTGGGGTGACTCACTCGCAGAATCAATCAATTATGAACTACAAGACCATCAAGACAGTATTGTGATCAATTGTGCCTCAGTTGAATATTTTAAATCAATCGACCGTCCCGTTTTAAAAGCAGAAGTGATTTCTCCACAATTCAAGGAAATCAAAGACGGCAAAATGAAGATGATATCTTTTTTTGCAAAACGAGCGCGAGGTATGATGGCACGTTTTATAATTCAAAATCAGATCAATGATAAAAATGACATACTTGCATTTAATCTCGAGGGATATAGTTTTGACCCATCTATCTCGTCTCCGAATGAGCCAGTTTTCACTCGCCAACCAGCCTAACTAAACTCACAATAATGAACAGGCTCTTTATCGCATTTTTTACTGTGCTCACCATTGTCTTTGCTACAGGAGAAAAAGCATTCAAGCATGAAAAAAATATTTTAACAGTATTAAATGAATATATGTCAAGTGTGGATAATAAAGATATTGATGCTATGCTGAATCACCTAACAATCCCGATCGATCTTCATTTTGGATCTGGAAGGGTAGTGACGGTCAGGTCTGATGATGAGTTAAAGAATATATTTCAGAATTGGAAAAATTCGCCGAGATCAAATTTTAACTCAACAGTGCTCAGAACGGTCTCTGTAGAAGAAACAGGTATAGTTAATAATATGCTGGCAGTTGCGGATATCACTTATGATAGGTTAGATAAAGATGGTAACACTATCAAAACTGAGAGAGCGCTTTATCACTTTGTAAAGGGCAGTGGCTATTATGCAAAACCGTTGAAGTTTATATGGGCTTTGTCAACAAGGTGGGCTAGGGACTGGAAGATCTATATGATCTCGAATATCGATACGGAGAAATAGGGCAGTTAGAAATCTACCGTAACGCTCGCATCATTTTTTTCTTCTAACTGTCGTTCAAATTCAAAATCACCATAATCAATATTCTCACTATCGAAATATTCTAACAGTTCTTGTAAGTATTCATTTTCCATCCCCTCTTTATATCCATTTGATTTGTGTAAAATAGTCCCATCTTTTCCTACAATAAATAGTGTTGGATATCCCAAAACTCCCATTTTTTTTGCAAGTTTCGCAGATGGATCAACAGATACAGGGAATTTGTATTTTCTCTTTTGAATATAAGGTCTAACGAGCTTCAAGACATTTGGTTTATTAGCATTTACAGCTAGGACCTGTAAACCGGCATCTTTGAAATTTGTATTTAACTGATCAAGGTAGGCCAACTGCCTTCCACACAATGGTCACCAAGTAGTCCAGAAATTAATGATCATAGGTCCATTCGAATTAAAGTCCGATAATTTTGCATATTCTCCATTTAACATTTTTATTCTTGTGTTATCGATTTTCTTGGCGACTAATGTTTCTGAAGCAAACAACTGTAAGATTAAGAGGATAAGTATCGGGTTTATTTTTTTCATATTAAGATAAATATTTATATATAATTCTTGTCTAAGTTTAGAAGAATATCCAGTTATCTAACAACTGCAAATTTCCCAATAAATGGATCTTTGTGATTTCCAACTGATTGGACGTGGTAAATATACAAACCTGGTCCAGCCTCCTGATTATTAATGGTTCTCATATCCCAGAAAGCATTTCCTGATAATTTATTGGTATGCTTTATCGTTGTAACAAGCTCTCCTGAAAGTGTATAAACGTTAATGGTACACTCGTCAGTTAGGTTTGTGAATCTAATTCTACGCAGGTGTTCTGATTCATTAAATCTTGAGCCAGAGATATATGGATTCGGTACGATTTTTACATTTTTTAGATCGGTTTGTGGAGCAATCCCTGGATAGACCTGTACAAAGTTTTTATCAAGAATTGTTGTTCCCTTAGAATTCTCTAGTGAGGCATATCCATATGGCTCAGCCCATTTATTTGGATTTGAATAATTGGTATCTATTACAGTCTCATACTGACCATTGCCAATATCGATATAAGTAATATCATAAGGCGGCTCCACACCCATATCATATGAAACAATTGAATAAGTATATTCAATTCCATTGACTATATCTTCATCTTCAAACATATAATTGTACGTGTTACCATCAAAAGTATATGGCTCTGGTAGTCTGATCATGTCAAAGCCCGTATCATTCCCCAAATCAAACCATGGGAAGTAGGGATCTTGACCACTTATGGAATGCCCTCTAGAAAGTTCAGGCGCACAGTCATAGCTATTTTCGTATACGCAGTGTAAGGAGTCCTCTTCAGCAGATAGGTCGAACTGCATATAGGGTCTCCATCCAACAAAAATACCATCTGTATCATAGATCATGTCATCTGGGTCGCCCCATGTTTCCCCTCCGTCACTGCTTTTATATATCTTGTAGCCTTCAAAGTCAGAATACCCTGTAACTACATCCTGGGAGTATTCAGCATCATCATTCCAATAGATATTGACCTTACCTAATTCTCCAGTTGCATGGACCTTTGGTCTGTTTGGTGGGGTAAATCCCTGATATCTAGAATTATACATTACCTGTGCAAATCTTGCATTGTTAATAAGATCTTCTTCATTTTGGCCAAAAATAATACAAAAAGAAAAAGGAACTTCACGTCCAACAGGAAGGTCAAAAGGTCCGCAGGTCATTAGTACCAGTGGGTCAACACCTTCGGGCGGCCTCTGAAAGACCATTTCTTCTTCAATGCCTTCAAGTGAATCAAAATGAGGGTTTAGGTCAGATGGTAGATCAGTTCCTGGATCTTGAGTATGAAAATGCCATGCATGTTCGTTATCACTCAGGTTGGTTGTATCTCCGATCATTAGTTTATAAAACAATTCCTCCTTATTTCTCGCTTGCGGGCATCCCGGTGTTCCTGCGTAACAGTCTCCAGAGAGGCTCTCGGGATGAGTTACACCTGGGCGTAAATACCAGTCCAGCCAGTGCCAGTCTGTCATTTTTAAAGGTTCTCCAGGAAAAATATCTATCACGCCATCTCGATCTAGATCTATGGGTGTCGTTGCCTTTGGTGAATCAAGTAATTGGGTAGCAACTAGACCAAATTCATTTCCGGGACTTGGTGTATTGGGGTCCATTGCATATCCTGCAACACCGGAATAACCATCATAGTCCCCGATCATTGCCATGCTGATAAGCATTCTTTCATTGTTAAGTTCAAATACCTCCCAATAATACTTCATATAATCATCTGCGCTTGACCAGTAACTTGAATTTCCATATTTATCACTGGTCAGGATGACACCATCATTCCAGAATCCAAGGCTGACACCTGCATAGTCAAAACCCTTCCCTCGATTCAATTTTGTTCCATCAGGCATGACCATTCCTTCTCCACATATCTGTCCCCCAGATTGGTCAAGAATGGGTACTCCAAATTCATCTTCAGCGCACCAGTCACCGCTCTCATTTCTAACCTTGACGGTTACAAAGAGAATATCCTCCGCGTATGATACTCCATATGAATGGGCCTCTGACATAACCCTTAGGCCCATGGGATATCCTGTCTGCTCATATTCGTTATTGGTATTTACCTGATTGCCACGGTGGGCCCATCTATCATCAAACTCGAGGTAGACATCCATATCAGATATAAATCTTCCAGGGACATCTTCCCAGCAGTCTGGGTCTTTACGAGACTGGGAGCAACCAGGGAGATTTATATTATAATCTTCTGCCCACCAGCCAGGCCAAAATGAATCTATTTCTCCATTAAGCGAATTTATTTTTTTTGGCCATGTAGAACCATATCCAGAATGGGCTAGCAATGGATAGGTGTCTGCTGGATCTGTAACATAAGTATCACCAAAAAGTTCTCCAGCAGAAATTTCTGTATTATGTGTTTTAGTCCTGGCCATCGTTGATGCATGCCAGTCGGTATTATAGGTTGGAGAGTAATACGANAGACAAGACTCCGCTGTGTTTGCCCCATAGTATGTATAAAGATCATCCTCAGTCCATTCTTGCTGATCTTTACCATAGTCGTAATAATCAAATTGTTCCTCTCGACTNATCAATTTTGGTCTTAATGCCCATGGATATATGAGTCCGATACGTGATGTTGATCTATTTGGGTCAAGATCACCAGTTGTGCTAATGATGATCTTATTTAATTCATGATCGATCATCCATTGTCTATCACCGTTTATCTCATTAATTGAAACCTTTTTGGCAATGCTGTCTGGTTCCCAGATACCATCATCGTTCTCAGCATCAAAAAGGATGCCAACAAAATTTGTGTCACCCTCNTCGAACCAAGANTCATAAGCGTTCTGAGACTCCCAAATACTATACATTGGGAAACCATCCTCATCTGTAATTGTTTCTGTATTTGACCATGTATAGTTCGATGAATAGGAGTGCCCTGGTATGCCTGCAATGAATGATACCTCGTAGAGGTAAGCATATTCACCCCAGGCACCATTAGGATTTACCTCTATATCAATATAATTGCCATAGTTAATGATCGCTGTCTGTGCCTTGCCTTGTAAAAGATATCCTCTGGCACGGTCACTCATTGGGTTGGTAGGGAACGGGTTATCGCCAATTTTAGCTGCTTGGTTCATTGTAAACGGATCTGGAGTGTGATGAGAAGTAGGTCTACCAATATTATTCCCAAAGATCAGGGGAAAAATTGAAATGCTTATGATGTATAATTTGCGTTTGAACATTTACAGTTTTTTTAGATTCATGTCTTTATACTAAAATGTTGATNTTTATAAAAATTTGGGTCAAANATCTGGCATAATTTATATGATCACCCGGTATTTTGATATGTGGACCTTAAGATGTATCTTATTATACTANTTTACAAAGATTATTTGGGAGTTTTATGATGAAANCGTTAAANCATTTTTTTCTTGGGTTAATTTCTATNACAACTTTATTTGGTCAAGATCTTTGTCCTCCAGCNTATGTTGAAGCTCTTTTCTATGATGAAAAAATAGAACTTTCTTGGCATCAAACAGAATCTTTNGGAGATGTTTTGTTTGAAGAGTGTTTTTTATCCTGCTCACTTGCAGTAGAGGCGATGGAGGTCGTTCATGATACNACAATATGTGGTGATTGCTCCGGCGGCTGGTTCAGATACTCAGATGGAACGGCAGCTGATTGCGGAAGCGGTATGTATCCTTGCGATGATGGTGGAGAGGATGATTTTTCTGCTTATGCTAATTATTCTGGAACCGATACGACAACAGATGCTTACGCACCTGTGGATAGTAGGTTAATCGGCAGTGTGGATCTGAGCGGTTATACTGCTGCCTATATTTCTTTTACCGAAGCTTACAATTACCCGGCTGATGCATCTAATAATAATTATCTCGATGTATCGGTCGATGGNGGAGCAACCTGGGACTCTGTCTATGTGTCTTACCCAGATACTATTGGTGATTACTTTTGGTTCAATACCGTCGATCTAAGTGAATATGCTGGAAGTGAGATCATGTTCGCATTTCGATATTACTGTACCCTTGGGTATGGTGAGGCCTGGTTTGTAGATGATATAAAAGTCTATGGCGGACAAGCTGGCCAAGGGAATGTCTGTGGCGAGTTTTTTCATTATAATATTTACCAAGATGGTNTNCAGATAGGGACCACTGATTATGATGAGACAGAATTTACGGTTGAGGGTCTCGAAAACGGGGTCGAATACTGTTTTGAAGTAACAGCCGTCTATGGCGAGGGAGAATCTGAGCCCACATCNGTCGTCTGTGCAAGTCCTATGGGGCCATTTCAGGTCAACCCTCAGGTCATCAATTTTGATGANCTAATGGCAGGCGATTACCAAGAACAAATAATGAATATTGAGAATTTTGATACAACTGATGCAAATTTTACTATCAGTTCTATTGAACTATCTAATCTTGAAGCTGCCTTTGATCTGGTGCTGTCACAATTTGAAGATGGGACCTTAGGTGANTTTACAAATGTCCCTGACCTAGGAGAGGAATGGAGCGTAGGTGATTCAGCTGAAAATTCCTCAACGTATCTACCTTTTCCCTCACCGCCAGATGGTTCACAGAATTTCGCATTATATAATGATGATGCAGCAGGGGATGATCCTTTTAATCCGGCGACACCTATGCTTGTCTCAAATCCTGCTTTTTCTGGGAATGATCCTTCATTCTTAGTTTTTGACCTTTATTTTCCCAATCCCGCTGGACCCTGTGGTCCAGATCAAGCATCTTATGCAGATGACTTTAAGGTAAAGGTATCTATTGATGATGGTGTGACATGGACCTTAATCGATTCTACTATGGCAACAGGTGTCTGGTACTGGGCTTCTTATATGTATAACCTAGAGCCTTACATAAGTGAAGTAAGTTCATTCAGGGTTGGATTTCAGTATACAGATTGTGATGGAGAATGGGGATATGGTGTTGCTATCGATAATATGGCCATTAAGATGGGTGATAGNTTTACATGGTTGACTGTATCGCCCTACAGAGGAAATGTCTCAGCCTTTGCTGGCTATAATGATTCAATAGCCGTGAAAGTTGGCGCATATGGAGTATATGACAATTTGAGCATTGAGGATGAAATTGTGATTGAATCAGGAGAAAATATTGTTTCTGTTGATATTGGCGTTGGTGTTCAGGTCAGCCTAGATGAGTCAGGNATNACACCTTTTGAATTTGCTCTTCATCAAAATTATCCAAATCCATTTAATCCTGANACAAATATCCAGTTTGACCTAGCTGAGAATTCTCATGTTAGGGTATCTATTTTTAATCTGGTAGGNCAGCAAGTTGCATCTTTAGTGAATGGACGAATGGATGCTGGAATGTACCATATTAAATGGTCCGGACTCNGCGATAATGGGGAATCATTGCCATCTGGAATGTATTTTTATGANATGAAGACNGATAATTACCATTCTGTNAAAAANCTANTNTTNGTTAANTAGACCAAAAAATACGAANAANNACTATTCTATTACTGGAGCAGAATTGACTANCGGGCGTATCCAAACTNTNNTTATATGTGTTNTGATGATAGGAAATGTTNTANTTGCAGGTACNACGGGTAAAATNTCNGGNTCTGTAACNAATAAAGAAACCGGTGATCCTCTCATTGGTGCAAATATTATGGTTGATGGAACGCCTCTTGGTGCTGCAACAGATGCGGATGGTAGTTATTATATCCTGCAAGTCCCTCCTGGAACCTATACTGTAAGATTTACAATGATNGGATATCAAACCTTGATTATGAATGATGTGCGAATAAGGGTCGATCTTACCACNACGATCAATGGGGAATTNAGTGAGAGTGCAGTAGGGCTTGAAGAGGTTGTGGTCCAAGCTGAGCGTCCTATGATCCAGACAGATGTTACCTATTCACAGGCNAATATNAGTAGNGAAGAGGTAGAGTTACTTCCAGTTGAAGAGTTTGAAGATGTACTCGCACTGCAGGCAGGTGTCGTAACCACGGGGGGTGAGATACATGTCCGAGGTGGAAGAGGCGGAGAGATATCCTATATGGTTGATGGTATTACAGTNACAGACCCTTATAATTCTGGCATAGCAGTAGAAATAGAGAATAATGCCATCCAAGAACTTCAATTCATAAGCGGTACNTTTAATGCAGAGTATGGGCAGGCTATGTCTGGNATNGTTAATATNATAACCAAAGATGGTGACTATGCGGACTATTCTGGTAGCATATCTGGTAACCTAGGGGATTACTTAGCTGAAGATCCTTTATTTCCAAAAGTAGGTCAATTCAACAGCGATAACATTTCAGACCTAAAAGCAAACATTGAAGGTCCAATATTACCTGGTANGATNTCATTCTTTGTATCAGGAAGACAAAAAAGNAATGACGGATATTTGCTAGGAGAAAGAATCTTTCATCCTAACTCATATTCTTGGTCAGAAACACAGAATATGTTTCTGATAGATTCAATAGTAGGGCTAGGTAATGGTCTTGTTCCTATCGATAGTNTATGGGCTCCCTTATATTACCAAGATAGTTTAAGAACATTGATCGATACACTTAGAAAGCAGGATGCTTTTGACTGGGTTCCAATGAACTGGAGCGAACAGACCACCTATCAGGCGAAGGTTAGCTGGAGGGTCACCCCAAAGATCAAGTTTGGGTATAATCGGATGTACAGTGATACTAGATCACAAAGCTATNNACATGANTATCGCTGGAACCCTGATGGAAGACCTTATTCATTCAATACACGTATAGGTGATATTGTAAGGACTGATATTTCTATAAATCAATCAACATTTGCCAATGTAATGTATTCAAGTGCAGATAATCATTACAGGACCCATCTTAGTAGAGATAAGGATTATTATAAGAATATTGATAATATTAGTTATGAAGAAGGTTGGGGTGCTGGTTTCTTAGACCCTGAGTTATATGATACAGACCCCAGGATNTTTGATTATGCTACCGGAAATAACTTTGAGGTAGGTGGAAAGTATATGGATATTTATAGCAGGCGATCAAAGGTTAATACGTATAAAGCAGAGATCACCAGTCAAATAAATTCTGCGCATCAGTTAAAAGGTGGGACTGAGTATAGAAAAACAAATATCACCTATAACAGCCTATCGGTACTGCGGTCATCATGGACCCAAAATATTCCTGTGGTCTTGGAGCCTGAAGATAATACTATACATAATTCATTCCAGTCAATGAAAGACCCTTTCACTGGAAACCCGCTTGATGGTAGGACTCCAACAGAGTTCTCAGTTTATATTCAAGACAAGATTGAAAGTGACGATATTGTTGTAAATATCGGTGCACGTTATGATTATTTTGACTCTCAATTCTGGGTCTTGAATGANCCCGAAGATCCAAACTATATGTCGCCTGTGAAGCCTATAAATAGATGGCAGGACACAGACGAAGATGGACAGATNTCAGAGGAAGAAATGAGTTATACNAATCTTAANACAGATGATGAAAGATTNGGNAAAAATGCTAANGGTGATCCTTGGTATCGAAAATCAGACCCTAAAACACAGATCAGTCCACGATTTGCTTTAGCTTTTCCTATTACAGATAAAGGATACCTTCATTTTTCATATGGCCACTTCTTTCAGAATCCAAGTTTTAGCTATATCTACGACAATCCTGAGTTTGAGGTCCCCGCTGCGTCAGGCGTGAATTCGACCATGGGTAATGCAGATATGGAGCCACAACGTACGACGCAATATGAAGTAGGCTTTTCACAACAATTTGGTAAGGATATTGGACTTGAGATCACTGGGTATTTCAAAGATATTAGAAACCTTAATTCTACTGAGATCAAAAATTCGTTTATCGCAGGTGACCGTTATGGAATGTATGTCAATAAGGACCATGCTAATTCAAAAGGTATAACGGTTGCATTGTCCAAACGCTCCTCACGTAATTTTTCAGGAAATCTGGACTATACCTATTCAATTTCAGAGGGCAATGCTTCAGACCCAACAGCAGCTTTTTATGATGAGCAATCTGATATTGAGCCAGAGAAAATGCTAGTACCCCTGGATTGGGATCAACGGCATACACTTAACGGGACCGCAACCTATCATCCGACAAAGGTTTCTGGCGTTAGTTTAGTATTCAACTATGGTAGCGGCTTTCCATATACGACNACCAATGCAGATGGACAGAGAACATCATTTGAGAATAATGGGCGAAAACCNTCCACCTATAACATTGATATGAGGAGTTATTATAATTTCTCCCTATCCAAGTCAATACAGATCTCTGCGCATATAAACATCTATAACCTTTTCGATGTTCGCAATGAACTCACAGTTTATGGCGATACAGGTAGGTCATCTTATTCATTAGCTCCAACTTACACGCCTCAGTTCAGTGGACCCATGATAAATACACTTGATGAATTTCTTATTGTTCCATCTTATTATTCGGCACCTAGGCAGATCAAGGTTGGGCTCTCGATTACTTTCAAGTAGNGCTATGAAAAAATTATTATTAATACTTCTTTACATTTCCCCTTGGACTTCACTGTTTCCAGATGACTANCCTAAGAAGAGACTTTTTGACCGANATCAGCATGCCGCTAAAATACTTGGCAGGGAAGATAGAAAATATGGNGATCACTCTGGCAACCGTGTACTTTGCCGGTTCTACAATCAAGGATCAATAGGCGACCAAAGTAGTAGCTTTTCTGGAGTATACCCAGTTGGGTCTGGGCACTCTTATATATGGGAATTTTCGCCAGTTATTGCAGCGAGCGTCCTTGATACCAGTGGGAATAGAAAACGTATTGTATCCGATGGCTTGCGTGGCTTGGTAGACGTCTCTCCTGAGGGTACGCCTTGGAGCTTCGAGCCAATTGCGGGATATGCTAATCCAAACCAAGAAAATCTTGCGATGAGNGATAATTCTTCTACTTGGCCGAATACATGGCCAAATAGAGATGAGGACTGGGATGGTGAGTGGAATGGTCAGTATGGTAAATATGTCAGGGCTGANCAAGAATCCTATTTTGTAATGGATGATTATTACAATAGTGAGTATGAATTCTGGCCAGACCTTAGTGATACCCCAGAATCATCCTTAGAATCGCCTGATGACCATCGTAGGGGCTTAGGTATAGATCTTGAGGTGCGTGGCTATCANTGGAATCACCCAGCTGCAGAAGATATAATTATTGTGACCTATTGGATCACAAATATTGGCTCTAATACTCTAGATAGTGTTGTTTTTGGTATGTATGGTGATGCAGATGTAGGTGGGTCATCAAGTTTTAGTGATGATGATGCATGGTTCGACACAGAAAATGATATGGTGTATCAGTGGGACCATGATAACTGGAGTACCTCTTATGGAGGTTTTAGACCTGCATACTTTGGCTGGAGCTTTTTAGAGTCTCCTGGAAATCCAAACGATGGTATTGATAATGACGGTGATGGAATGATAGATGAGAGCCAGTTTGATGGTATTGATAATGATGGTGATTGGGACCCTGAAAGGGATGACATAGGTGCAGATGGACTTGCAGAATTNCATATTAATTATACCGGACCNGATGCTGANGGAACAGAAGGGAATGGGATCCCAGATNTGGGAGAGCCAAACTTTGAGATAACAGATAATGATGAATCAGANCAAATAGGTCTTACTAGTTTTTATTCAGCACCTTATCCAAGTGTCTACCCATCCAATGATGAGGTTATGTGGGGNCAGTTAACCCCGGGAATTTTTCAAGTACCACAACAAAATGTAGACCAAACATTTTTGTATGGTTCAGGCTACATATCATTGCAGCCTGGAGAAAAGAAAAAATTTGCGATCGCAATGGTCTATGGTGAGAATATGGCTGATATCCTCCGTAATACAAGTACCATGCAAAATATTTATGATAATGATTATAGCTTCGCAAAACCACCCTTAAAACCTACCATGACAGCTGTACCTGGAGATAACAAGGTCACACTTTATTGGAATAATTTTTCCGAGAAATCAATGGACCCGATCTATGGTAAAGATTTTGAAGGNTATAGGGTCTACAGGAGTACAGANCCAGGATTTATTGATTCATATACTATTACTGATGCCTATGGTAATATTACCTTTAAAGAACCTATTGCTATCTTTGATCTTCAAAACGGATTAATGGGCCCACATCCGATCGGATACAATGGAATTCAGTTTGATATGGGCGAGGATAGTGGTCTTCAATATATTTATGTCGATTCAAATAATGTTATTAATGGACAAACCTATTATTATGCACTTACGGCATACGATAAGGGATATGACCTAGATTTTTTTGAAAATGGTTTTTCACCTAGTGAGAATCTGCAGGCTATAGCACCCTCAGAGTGTTCAGTTACTCTTGACCTAGACTATAAAGGCAATGTGGTTAACCTAAGTCAAAATGCAGCAATAGTTCATCCTAACCCACAGGCTCTGGGGTATATACCTCCAAACACTGTCCCTGATGGTGAAAAATTTGTTAACCATATCTCAGGGTATGGATCTGGCTCTATTGAAGTTGATGTCGTTGACCCATTTTCTATAAATGATGGTAAAGAATACCATGTTGTATTTGATACTCTTGAAACCNCAGATNATCTTGCTTTTAGCATTAGAAACCAAGAGCTCGTGATCGAGACATTATTAATTAATATTGATAGCAGTGCTGTTGCTTCACATGATCATATTGATTCAAAAATGGTAATTAANGCCACAGTGGTGAATGATAGCACAGTNTATGATACTATTTATCCTGTAACAGTGACCAATGTTGCTGGAGACGTAACCTATGAATATGGAGATGACTACACGATCATTTCCGAGAATGGCACCTTTTTGATATCAAACCCAGACCTTATTGAAGCAGGAGAATTTGCTGCAAGTTATCGTTACTTTTACCTCGATCATTTGCAAACAATGAACGGTGAGACAGATAACCCACTATTTGATGGGATGCGTATCATTGTCAACGATAAAGATTACGATTTAAATGAGGATTCGACAGGGTGGAGGNTTGGAAATTGTAATTATGGTTTGATNGCNNTGAATGTATCAAGGTTCTACCCAGCAGATTTTGAACTTCAGTTTGAAGGTAACCTAGGTGATTCAGTTGGAGCTGACTCTTATGGGACGGCCGTACCATTTAAAGTAAAAAATATAACACATGATGATTATCCTCCATTTCGTATATCTGACTTTAATCAGGATGGAGATTGGGACCGAGATGAGTCGATATCCATAAGGCCATATGCTGATATAGCTGATGGGCCTCTTATNTCGATTCGCTTCAGCCAAGACTCATTGTCTATATCTGATACCACTATATTTGANACTACGATCACAGCTTCAGATACTATTTATACTGATACCACATTGTATGATACGACNATCCTTGAGGTNATTGACCCTGTCGCAGGTGATGTCTTCCATATTGAGATAGATAGGCCATTCTCCATGGCTGATGTATATAGTTTTACAACAACNGCTTCTAGTATTGATATTGATCAAGCAAAGGATGAACTTGATAATATCGCAGTTGTCCCAAACCCCTATATCGTTGCTGCCTCTTGGGAACCTCGACATCAATATCAATCTGGAAGAGGACCAAGAAAAATAGATTTTATAAACTTACCGAGCGTATGTACGATCAAGATATTCACATTATCTGGTTATTTGGTCACCACTATTCAACATAATGATGTATTCGAGNACGGTACTGAATCCTGGAATATGTTATCTAGAGATAATCTNGAGATCTCATACGGGGTATACCTTTATCACATAGATGCCCCAGGCATTGGTGAGCATACTGGAAAATTTGCGGTGATAAAATAATGAAAAGATCTGTACTCATATTTGTTACCTTAATATCTGGTGTATTTTCCCAAAATAATGTAGCTACTACATCTGCAGCTTTTTTAGAGATAGGTCCAGGGGCTAGGTCACTGGGAATGGGAAGCGCATATGTTTCGGTGGCGAATGATGCAAGTTCACTTTATTGGAACCCTGCTGGTATCGTAAATGTTTTAAAACCCGAGGTGCAATCATTTTATACNCCTTGGCTTGTTGAGACCCAATACTACTACAATACGGCTGTTGTACCTATGGGACAATATGGAAATTTAGGCTTCTCATTCACTGCAATTACGATGGATGAAATGATGGTAAGGACTGTTCAAGATCCCGAGCCAAGTGAATATGGTCAAAAATTTGATGCAGGTAATATCTCGATGGGAATTGCATATGCAAAAAAATTAACTGATAGATTTTCTTTTGGATTCCAGACAAAATTCATCCAAGAGTCCATATGGCAAATGAGTGCGCAGGGTTTTGCTGTAGATATCGGAACACTTTTTATTACGAAAAGAGATCTAAGGATCGGGATGAGTGTATCCAATTTTGGTGGAAAACTTGGCATGGAGGGAAATAATACCTTAGTAGATATTGATGTGGATGAAAATATATATGGGAACAATGATAGGATCGATGGAAATCTTGGCACGGCAAAATGGCCACTGCCATTATTGTTNAGGTTTGGTNTAAGTAGGGAGTTTACTTTTGNCTCAAACATGAAGTGCCTGTTTGCTGTGGATGCNATACACCCAAATAATAATCCAGAATACTTGAATATAGGGTTAGAGTATAGTGCNATGGATATGGTNTTCCTTCGAATTGGAAAATCCCACACATTTTATGAACTTTCATTTCTCGAGGAAGGGGAGAATGTTGGGATAGGCCCAGAACATGGGCTATCATTTGGAGCGGGGGTAAAGTATCAGATTCCCAGAGGCCCGNTTATTAATATTGACTATGTTTTCACTGATTTTGGTATTTTTAATAATATTGAAGGATATTCTATAAGTTTTACATTCTAATTCATATGTATTGGTCTCTACTTTTTGCTGNTATTTTACTATCAGGGTGTTCAACAAAAATAAAGATGGAAGTTGATTTGGGAAAGGTCTCAGAGTCAGAAAAATTTCATGAACTTTTAGAAGATCAGTGGGAAAAAGGGATTGTTGANAATCCCGAATGGGCTACTCGTTTAGGTGATAATCGTTTTAATGATAAATTGAATGATGCCTCTTACGAAATGGTACTCAAACGTCAGGATGATAGTCGCACACTACTTAAAAAAGTAAAATTGATAAATAGGTCTGCATTAGATAAAGAAGATCAACTTAATTATGACCTATACATCGATCGAATAAAACAAAGTATTGAGGGTTATGCATTCCAATCTTACTTAATGCCTATCGATCAAATGGGNGGTATCCAAATTGGATTTGCTGGAATCTCCAATTACATGCCATTTAAGACTAAAAAAGATTATAANAATTACCTATCGAGGCTGAAAGNGTTCCCTGAAAAAGTATCTCAAACCATTGATNTNATGAAAAGAGGNTTAGNATCGGGTTGGTTGCCTCCTAAGATTGTTTTAAGTNCAGTCNCAGAGCAGATCAGCTCTCAATTTGACACACCTATANATGAATCGCCTCTCTTNCAGCCATTTAAAGAATTTCCAGAGTCNATACAANTGGATGAACAGCAAGANNTNATTGATCGGGTAAAAATTATCATAGGAGATGAAGTTTATCCAGCCTATCGATCACTACATAGTTTTTTCACTNAAAANTACCTACCNCAGTGTAGAGAAGCAATNGCCTGTAGCNATCTTCCAAATGGTATGGANTATTATCAATATCAGATCAAAAGTTATACAACAACAGCTCTAACGCCTGAAGCGATACANCAGATCGGTCTNGATGAGGTAGCNAGGATCAAGGNNGAAATGATTGTTGTAAAAAACAGTACTGATTTTGATGGTGACTTTNATGAGTTTTTAAACTTTTTAAGGACAGANCCTCGTTTTTATCATAAAACTGAANAAGAACTANTGGATGGTTACAGAGTGATATGTAAAAAAGCAGATGCACAGCTCCCTAAATTTTTTGGACGGTTACCCAGACTACCCTACGGAGTCAAAGCCATACCGGATTANCAAGCTACAGCNTCACCAACAGCATATTANTATTCAGGTAATCAAAAAGCTGGACGTTCTGGCTATTTTATGGCAAACACCTATAAACTAGAGTCTAGGCCAAAATATGAAATGGAAGCCTTATCAATTCATGAAGCAGTTCCAGGTCATCATCTACAAATAGCATTAGCACAAGAACTAGATAANATACCAATGTTNAGACGCTATGCTGGTTATACAGCCTTTGTTGAAGGTTGGGGGCTGTATTCAGAGAAATTAGCTGAGGAGATGGGGTTCTATGAAGATCCATATAGCAAGTTTGGACAGCTAACATATGAAATGTGGCGTGCATGTCGTTTGGTGGTTGATACNGGCATGCATGCGTTTGNTTGGANTNGGCAAGAGGCNATNGATTTTATGGCGTCAAANACAGCAAAGACCAAAAATGATATCCAAGTTGAGATAGATCGATATATAGNCTGGCCCGGCCAAGCCTTGGCNTATAAGATCGGTGAACTAAAGATCGTAGANTTACGANACAGAGCAGAAGAAGAATTAGAGCATGATTTTAATATCAGGGACTTCCATGATGTTGTGCTTGGTAGCGGGGCAGTCCCTCTAGATATACTTGAAAGGCATGTCGAAGAATATATCCATTTGAATGATTGATTAACTTTTGAAAGCAATGTCTANTTCAACTAACTTAATTACGATGAATATTATTTTAAAATTCACTCTTCTGTTAATTATAATTATACAACCTCTGAATGCTTGTAGGCTTTGGGCAGTTTGTGCAAGATCGGATCTAACATTTTCGGAGGTTTCTCAAAATGAATACACAGAAATAGAACTTCANCTNAATTCATTTTATTTTCAATCAGAGTACATGTTNGATGGTTGGGCCTTGTTGCGATATAATGANAGTGAACAGGATTCAGTNACACCCATATATCGTTCTGNGTCACCTGCGACTAATGATTCAGCNCTCTACTGGAATGCTGTTGATGCACTNCTNGGGTCCGATTCTGGTAAAATCGGTATAGGGCATTTAAGNATAGCAACATCTGGATCTAATTCANTCCCCAATCCACATCCTTGGATGTTCTATCTTAATGACCTATCCTATTCATTTATCCATAATGGCACAGTGAACAAAGAAATATTGTACGACCTCATAACAGAAAGTGGTACGGATCTAACATGGTTGGAGTTGTATCCTCCTCAAACCTTCGGTGGAGGGGACTGGAAAAGTTCAGGATGGACAAACGTGGTCGACTCAGAGTTGATACTGTTATATATAATGAAAGAACTACAATATCATGAAGACATAGTCATTGGATTTCAAACTGCAGTGATTAATATGATCAATGCGGGTACAAGTGCTTCTCAACTAAATCTTATTTTTTCAGATGGTGGTTCTTTGTTTGTTTTTGGAGGTAGCCATGGACTTTACACCACTGAATCGTCTGATTACTATTCCATTATGACCCAACCACCTAATAATGACGGTAATGAATGGATAGGTATAGCCAATGAAGAAATGATTGTTATCAATAGCAGCGGAATTGTAAGGTATCCTGATTTTGTCACCAATGATATGGAAGGTGGTCATGATATATATCCATTATCATTCACTATGTCTCCTGCTTACCCAAATCCATTTAATGCGTCTGTATACTTTGTCTTAGATGGCCAGACATCAGGACAGGTCAATATATCAATTTATTCAATAATAGGAAAACAAGTAGATCAATTCTTCATTCCCAGGCTTAATGGCCAGCAAAGTAAAATTGGATGGCTTCCCTCTTCGAATATGCCTTCAGGAACTTATTTCATCCAAGCTAGTACAAACTATTTTAAGGAAACACGGAAGATTCTATTTATAAAGTAGCAAACTGTCATTAAATTCGCCGGCTTTATCCAATACAAAAAAGTATTATAAACCATATCGAATCGGGAGTCATTCATTGGCTAATACCAAAGCAACAAAAAAACAGGACCAAAAAGCTGTTGAGACTAAAAGTAAGACTGCAACAGATTCAAAAAAATCCGAAGCAAAAGATACCAAAAATAAAAAAGGTAAACCTAGTAAGGTTTCCAGTGGAAGTATTAGCATGTACCTCGCTGAGATCGGCAGGTTCAATCCTCTACCACCAGAGCGTGAGGTCGAACTAGCAATAAGGATTCAGGATGGCGATGAAAGAGCAATGAAGGAACTCGTGGAAGCAAACCTTCGTTTCGTAGTTTCCGTTGCTAAGAAGTATCAGGGAAATGGTTTGTCTCTTGCTGATATAATCAATGAAGGGAATATGGGTCTTATCAAAGCTGCAAAACGTTTTGATCATACTCGTGGTTTCAAATTTATTTCATATGCTGTCTGGTGGATACGTCAGTCCATCTTGCAAGCACTGGCAGAGCAATCTAGGCTCATCCGTCTGCCACTCAACAGAGTAGGAACTATCACAAAGATCACAAGGGCAGCAGAGAAGCTTGAAGCGGAAGTAGAACGTCAGCCTAAGGGTGACGAAATAGGTGCCCAACTAGAAATGAGTGGAGATGAGGTGCTTATGGCCATGCAATATTCGCGGCGACACAGTTCTCTGAATTCACCATTCCAAGAAGGTGAGAATAGCAGTTTATTAGATATTATTGAGGATGCAGAGGCTGAAGAGCCAGAAGCAAAGATTATGATGGAGTCAATGAGTGAAGAGGTCACCGGGGCTCTGGGAACTTTATCTGAGCGTGAGAGAATAGTTCTTGAGATGTATTTTGGTATTAACCGGGATAGCGCAATGACCTTGAATGAGATAGGCGAAGAATTTGACCTAACAAGAGAGCGTGTCCGCCAGATCAAGGAAAAAGCAATCCAGCGTCTTCGACACCGCTCGAGAAGTAAGAATCTTCGTAGATATCTAGGTTAATTATTTTAGATTTAAATTGAAGGGGCTTTTTGAGCCCCTTTTTATTGAAATTATTTTAGGTCTTATTTTTAGACCAATTGTATAGATTTAATTATATCACTTTNATGAAACTTAAACCGANNCTTTTGTTTTTACTTTTTCTAGACATATGTATNTCTATGCCAAATATNCCGGATCATAGAATAACATATGAGGTTGAGGGTCATGAATTAAAAATGCCCTATTTTAGAAACATACCTCTAGGTGAGGTCTCTAGTACTGCAAAACGAGCTATAGTATCAATCCATGGTGATGGAAGGAATGCAGAAGAACACTTCAGTTTATTAAATGAGCTTGCAACAAATTCAGGTCAAATAGACTCAACTATCATTATTGCACCATTATTCTGTCTTCAGGAAGATATTAACAATTATGACCTCGACTCTACAGTATTATTCTGGCCAAGTAGTGATTGGAATGCGGGTGACCTTTCTAGAAGTACAGGCTCTAACCCTAGGCCAGCGCAGATAAGTGCCTTCTCTATTATTGATACAATATTCCATCGATTAGTTGAGAATAACTCAGAGCTAGAAAAAATTATATTCACTGGGCATTCCGCCGGGTCTCAAATGGTGGTCCGTTATGGTGCTGGTGGGCGTGCTCATAATAATATTATTCAAGAGTATGATGTTGATTTCTTGTATGTACCTACAAACACACCATCTTTTCTATATATGGATAGCTTAAGGGTTGCAGATGAAGATGGAACACCATTTGAATTTGTATTTCCAACCAGTTGTGGATCTGCTAACTACTATAAGTACGGTCTTGATAATTTAAATGAATACATGGAAGAGACAGGTAGGACTGAAATAAGGAATAATTTTTTCAATCGAAACACCATATATCTAATTGGAGAGTATGACATTGGAGGAGAATCTAATAACTGTGCCAGGTATATACAGGGCGAACATAGACTATCCAGATCCTATATATTTTATTCTTACTTAGGTTATTATTTCGGTGACCCCGTTTATCAAAATCACTATTTATCTGAAATACCTAATGCATACCATGATTTTGAGGATATGGTCTTTTCAGACTGTGGTATTCCAGTTTATTTTGGATTGAATGTGGATGATTGTGAATATATTGACCCAATTGTCTTTAATAATTTTCCTCCCATTGCTGATGCGGGAGATGATCAGGCAGTTGAATTTGGAACAACAGTAATTCTTGATGGCAGTAATAGCAATGACCCAGATGGTNCTATTGATTCTTTTTTGTGGTCACAGATCATGGGCCTACCTGTTGCCATAGATTCAGTTACTCAGGCTATAANCTCTTTTGTTTCGCCAAATGAAGAAACTACTCTTAGGTTTACNCTTGTNGTTGTAGATGCAATTGGTGCAAGTTCTATTGATACGGTTGAAATAGATATNGGTTCCCTCTCAACTTTTAATNGTAATCAGCAAATTTTAACGCCTAGCATAACAGCATATCCAAATCCATTCAATGGTAGTTCAAATATAATTGTTAACAGATATGCAGATGTTCAAGCACCTATTAAGATATATGATATAATAGGCAGGGAAGTTGCATCCTTNNAACCTAGTANATATGATTCACCAAAATATATTTTTCAATGGAATGGTTNAGGGAAAGATGGCACCCAAGCAACTTCAGGGTTATATTTTATTGTATATAAAACACAGAATAGGTCTCTAGTGAAAAAGATCACTTATCTGCNNTAAATTTAATNATATAAATTTTAATTATTTNTTTAAGGAGCTTATCAATGAAACAACATTTAAATGATATTAAAATCAATATCTTGAAACGATCATTAATTTTATGCATCATTTCTGCAGCGATCGCTGGAGATCCAATTATTAATATTTGGTATATTGGCATTCGTGAGAANCCNATATATAATCATTATATTGAGATCTATAACCCAACTGAAGAGATAATAGATNTAAGCGAATACGCATTTATNAAAGGCCATGCCCAAACTGGTGCTATTGGATATGGTTGGGGGAGNGAGTTATCTAACTCAGGTGTATCATTCTATCGTCTCTCAGGTTCTCTTTTTCCAGGATCAAGCATGGGTTTCACTAGGGATGCCAGCCATGAAAGTCTGCAAAATGCAGCAGATGTTGTTTTTGATGGAGAGTGTGTATTATCTGTNAGCGGAGATGATGCTGTTGGTCTTTTTAAAGGTGCAGGAGAAAACGCAGAAGAAGTACTCAACGCTTGTGATAGTATCCCTATAGATGCAGTTGGTACTCCCTTTGATGACCCNGGCCAAAGTTGGCAGGTTTCAGGAGTAACGGGACCTGCTAATTCAACNAANACAGGATTTTATGGTGTGACACGCTTNGCAGTGCTNATGAGAAAACCTGATGTTGGTGTTGGTAATGCAGGTGACTGGGATGCCTCACGTGGTTGTATCGTGGATTCCTGTTCGAATGATACTATTACCACCTCTTATGAGGCAAGTGAGTGGGAAGTATTACCTTGTTACTTTTATGATGGTTGCGACCCTACAAATGATGTTACCACCAATGGAGCAGGAACTGAGCCTGATTGCCCTGACGCTTCACTTGACATTGACTCGATGGGTACATATTACTACGACCCAGGAACTCCCGCAGTAGACTCTACTCAAGTCCAGATCATACATAATTCACCCTACCCAACTGTGGACGTATACTTAGATGGTGATATTGCACTAGAAAGTGTATCATATCGCGCAAGTACTGGAATGGTAACTATTCCATTAAATACAGAGGTTGGAATAGCGCCAGCAGGTGGTGAGGTTATTGCAACATTCCCATTTGAGCTTGAACTGGATGTTACATATGTAGTGGTTGCTTCGGGTATTGTGGGTGATGAGACCCACCCGTTCGACCTATTGGCATCTGGCCTAGAATTAGAAGCAGAGGATGAGGGTAGCTTCGCTCTAAAAGTAATGCACGGAGTTACCGATGCTCCTGCTGTGGACATCTACGCTGATGGTAATATTCTTGTTGAAAACCTTGCCTATGGAGATTTTCAAGGTTACTTACAGGTACCAGTAGGTGACTACACATTAGATATTACGGCACATGGTACCTCTGAATCAGTTGCTTCATTCAGTGCTCCATTAGAAACCTATGGAGGATATAGTGGAGTAGTATATGCATCAGGATTTTTAAATCCAGCAGAAAATGATTCTGGATTTACGCTAATTTTGACCACGCCAAGTGGTTATGGTGTTGAATTACCTCCATCAGAATCAGCACTAACAATTGATCGGTCAAGAGATGTAATACCCAACTCGATCAGTATAGTTGGAAACTTTCCAAACCCATTTAATCCAAGTACAAAGATAGTATTTGAGTTACCTGCAGTATCCGAAATAACAATGAGTATTTTCACACTGTCCGGTAAATTGGAAAAAAAGATNAANTTAGGGATGCTTNNNAATGGANNNCANACTGCAACTTGGGATGGAANCTCNGANNNTGGAAGANANTCNTCTAGTGGNGTNTATATNTATAAACTAAGCAATGGACANCNCACGGTTNCAGGCAAAATGACATTAATAAAGTAGNCTNNTTGAAAANCNNANAACTCCNGATNANAAGGTGAGANAAAANNTGCTNGANAAAGTANTNGCTTTTTCTCTTTATTTCNTTCCNTANGCAGTGCTTGCACTAGATGTNGTTAAAATATCTGGTACAATAAAAGATCCTGCTGGAATGTTTCTTCCCGGTGCGAATATACAGATCATGGGCACCGGCTTTGGAAGTTCCAGTGATGGAGAGGGCTATTATTCATTCTCCGTTCCATTAGAAAATATCGCGGGCCAACCTAAGCTTATCCAGGCAACATATATTGGNTATAAACCCTATGTCGATACGCTTAGGTTTGATGGAAAAGAGGTTTTGCTATTGGACTTTATTCTAAGCCGTGATGTTCTAGGATTGGAAACAGTAGTGGTTACTGGAATGGGAGGTATAGAAGAAAAAAAGAAACTTGGTGTGTTGATTGAATCAGTAAAAACCGAGTCTGTCGAACGATCCGGTGAAACAAATATTATTACAGCATTACGAGGTAATGTACCAGGTTTTGAGATAAAGAAAACAAGTGGTGATGCTGGCACCAACGCATATTTTAGAATCAGAGGTGTAGGGACTATATCAAGAAGCACTGAACCACTCATTGTCATCGATGGTATACCNATCAACTCTAGGACTACNACAGTTGGTAGTGGGGTAGATCTGGAAAGTCCAAGGAATAGGTCAGAAGCATCAAGTCGTACCTCTGATATCAATATAGATGATATTGAGTCCATTGACGTATTAAAAGGTGCAGCGGCCTCTGCTATTTATGGATCAAGAGCAGCAAATGGTGTGATNCTTATTACAACCAAAAGTGGTAAGACTGGTAAAATGAGTGTTACATATAGATCTCAATTTGGGATATCTGCATTGAACAATGATTATCCTCTGCAAAGTTGGTTCGGGCAAGGAGATGGCGGAGATTCCATTAAAAACTCTTCAAATTCTTGGGGTAGACCTTTGAATATACCCTCAGCTCCTTGGTACAATGTTAACTATCCACAAGATAAGATATATGATAATTTTAATTCTATATCAGATTTAGGCTATAGCAATGAACAAAACTTCAGCGCATCAGGGGGTACAGATAGAACTAATTTCTATTTATCGTTTGGTAGATCATATGAGAGATCTCATTGGATATCATGGTCACAATATCAAGATCTGGTTGAAACAACCTACGGGCATGATCCAACAAGAGAGATCCCATCGGATTATATGAGAAACTCTGTCCGTCTTAAGGGCAGTCACTTAATTACACCAAAACTAACCATTTCGACCAGCGTGTCTTTTGTTAAGGTTAAAACCAATAATTTATCGAGAGGGCATACTACTGACGGTCTAGGGAGGGGTTTACTGAGCTCACCACCAGATTATGACCTCACACCCTACCTGAACCCAACGACGCAATATCACAGCTCTCCAACTAATACGGACCCTGATGTACCAGAGGGTCCTCATTCATGGAATAATCCATATTGGGTTTTGTTCGAAATGAAACATGGACAAGATCTAAATCGTACATTTGGTAATGTCAAACTGGATTACAAGCCAAATACNTGGAGCAATCTAAGCTATAATTTTGGTGCTGATCTTACAAATGACTCCAGACAGGATATTCTACCAACAGGAACATATAGAGATGGTGGNTTAGGAAGGACATTCCAATATCAGAATAATCGTACAGAATGGGATTCAAATCTTATTTTATCTGTGGATGGACAAAAGTTATTCACACTACCTGGTAAGCTTACNCTAGGGCATAACTTAAATAGTCGCAGGTCTAAAACAATGAAGAACCTGGGTGAAGATCAGAACGTACTTAACTATTATCAAATGGAAAACTACCAGAGTGTTTCAGTGTTTGAATCTATCTCNCTGGTTAAGTCTCAATCATTTTTTGGTCAACTAACATACGACCTTGCTGATCAATTCTACCTAACAGCCGCACTAAGGCAGGACGGATCATCTACATTTGGCCCATCAGATAGAGAACATATTTTTAGGAAGTTCAGTGGTGCTTGGGATTTTACAAAACAATTTTCAATACCCTATCTTGATTATGGGAAAGTAAGATTTGCATGGGGCGAGGCTGGAGAACAGCCTGGAGTTTATAGTATCTATTCTGGCTATGTTTCAGAAAATATTGGATACTTACAAAATAAAGTAAGCCTTGGTAAGTCTGGTGTGTACCATGATGTACTTGGTTATGTATCAGACTCCCGTTTAGGAAATACTGCTATCAGNCCAGAGATNAGATCTGAATACGAATATGGACTAGATATGGAGATNATTGGTGGTCGTTTAGGGCTAAGTACGACCATCTACAATGCGACCAGCCGAGACGTTATTTTCAATTTGGATGTAGCACCATCAACAGGTTCAGAGGTTTTTACTGCCAATGGAGCTACAATTGAAAATAAAGGCATGGAANTCACCCTTTCAGGTATACCGATCCAAAGAAAAGATTTAACGTGGTCCACTCGCATTCTTTTTTCAAAGAATGATAATATGTTACTTGAAATGGCAGGTGTTTCAGCAAATGATGCTAAAAGTTTAGACCCATATTCTTTAGAACTGCCTGTGGATCAACTCTCAAAATTCACTTTTACAGCACCAGGAAGAACGCTTGGCGAGTTCAAGGGTTACAGTTGGGCACGGTTTGGGCATGGTATCACTGCTACAGATAAGGATAGCGAAGGTAACACTATATACGTAAACATAGATTCTTTGTATGAAGGGCAGTGGAAAAAGAATGATGTCTATGTCGGNATAGATGGAACTCCTGTNNTAAATTGGAAATTTTCTGATGGTTCTTCAAGAGACTATTTGTGGTCAGGTTACAGCCCAAATCCAGATTGGACTGGTAGTATCTACAACCAAATTAAACTATCTAAGAATTTATCTTTTTCATCATTATTAGACATAAGCTATGGTGGGCATATAGTCAACTATACTAAAAATAAACTTATGGAACTTGGTACACATAAGCTTACGGAAGAAAGATATCACCATATGTTTGANAGTACAGGGTGGTATGGCTATTTAGATGGACAAACTTCAGAATGGGGCAGAGGGACTTTTGGACAGTTATTAAATAATGGTAGCGAGGCCATAGGACCAGGAGAAGATACTGGAATAAAGTATGATGAGGAATTTTACTCCAACTACATGAGTACATCTCAGGATATCATCAATAATATTGAAGACGCTAGCTACATTAAGCTTAGAGAGGTATCAGTTTCCTATATAATTGACCACCAAAAGATCAAAGACAAAGGGTTTGAAAATATAACAGCTNGGCTCAGCTTCAGGGACCTTGTCACTTGGTCAAAATATACTGGCTGGGACCCNGAGACCAATATGATGCAGAATAGAATATCTGGNGAAGATTATTTCAACCAACCTCAAACATGGGGTGCAACCTTCAGTTTGTACCTTAATTGGTAGGCTATATGTTAAGATATCTCTACATANTGATAGTATTGATGCTNTTTGTTTCTTGCGAGGATTTTTTAACGGGTNACCTTTTAGATAATAATCCAAATAAAGTAAGCGACCCTGATCAGATATCTATNGAATCCCTTTTTGTTGGANCGCAGGTGACCATGTATGGANTNATGGAGGGTTATCTNAATCGGTTGGTGTCCGGNTTTATGCAACAAATAGCTGCTGTCGTTTCAAGCACATCNGANGATTATCGTTGTCTNCCTCTTGANTGGAGGTTGGATGATCGNTGGGGNGANCTTTATGGGACAGGTGGNCTGGTGGATNTGCGNACAATTCAGGANAGAGCATTAGAGCAAGAAAAGTATGTTCTACTTGGTATAGCCGAAATGTGGGAAGCGCTCATTTTTAGTACGGCANCTGATCTATGGGGTAATCTGCCTTACAGTCAAGCTGTAAACTCTAGCTACACAGATCCTATTTTTGACTCACAAAAACAAATTCACAGTAGTATACTCGTTCTTATAGATGATGCAATTGGTCACCTCCAGCAGGGGCAGGATTTTTCAGAACTGAATGACTTTACGTTTAATGGTGATACCCAAAAATGGGTCTCAGCAGCTAGGACCNTGCAAGCAAGGATAAGACTGAACTGGGCAGAGGTCGACGGGGTAGAAGCATATCAGGAAGCATTGAACTTTGCGCAGCAAGGTATCTCTGAGTCCTCAGGCTCTGGTGACTGGGNCCCTTTCCACCAGTCTGGCAGTGATGGTGAAGAATCCATATGGTACCAGTTCTTTAATGAGAATTTTAATGATATTATGGCACACGGTGGAGCGGGAAGGCTTCTTGTTGATTTATTGAAAAAAGATAGTGACGGTCGACTAGATATATACTTCCGTAAGAGCGTATACAATTCTGGCAATTACTCAACCTACAATGATAGCATTGTTGGTCTAGCGCCCTATGACACCCTGCCGCCTCCTTATGCCTCTCATTTGAATACAGATACATTTGGTGCCGATGATTGGGCCATGCAATGGGTATCNTGGCATGAAAATCAATTTATAATTGCGGAATGCCAATATGGATTGGGTCAGGAATCTGAGGCACTAAGCACATTAAATAATACACTGGCTATCATCGAACAAAATTGGCAGCAGATTGACACCTTATGCACGCTCCCTAGGTATTCCAATATAAGTGGCAATGATATCCTAGCAGCTATTATGAATGAGAAGTATAAGGCGATGTTCCTAAATATGCAGTCTCTTTCAGATTGGAGACGTACTGGTTTCCCGTTATACATTGATAGAGCTGGTAATAGTACAGAATGTATCAGTGGGGTTCCAAGGCGACTTCCTTACCCAGACCAAGAAAAATCTGCAAATTCAAATGCTCCTTCTGGCGATTCAATTTACGATAGGGTTGAAAATGACCCCAGTTAGAATCGGTTTACTTCTATTGAGCATAATTCATGTTGTTCATATCAAAGGGGATGATATATCTCAAATAGTCCCACCATGGGGTTATGTTTTTGATGAATGGGCAGGGGACCCTTTAGATGTGATTGTCTATATACCAAATGAGGCAAGAGCCAATATTCCCATACTTATCATAATTCCTGGTGCATCGCGAGACGCCCAGAGGTTTCATGGGTCGTGGCTTGATTTGGCAAAAAAACATAAATTTGCGGTTGTAACTATCGGAGCACGAAAAAAATATTTTCCAGATGAATATGCTTACAATGCCGGGGATGTAATCACAGATAGAGGAAGACCCTTAAAAGAGGATAAATGGCTCTTTAGTGCCATCGCTCCACTCTTCAATGACCTTAAAGATAGATATGGTTTTACATCAGAAAAATTCTATTTATTTGGTCACTCTGCCGGCGGTGGATTTGTTCATCGTTACCTATTACTTAAGCCAGATGCACCTGTGATAAAGGCTGTGGCAGCAAACCCTGCCTTTGTTACCCTGCCAGAGAATGATATAGAATACCCTTTTGGTATTCGTAAGGCTCCGTTAAAGACAAATGCACTTGAAAAATGGCTTAAGCATGATTTGGCCATTATTTTAGGCGAAGAAGACCTTGGCCCTCGTACCAAGCCCCTAAGCAATGGACCAATGGCTAGAAAACAAGGTCCAAACTGCCTTACTAGAGGAAAGCTACTTTACAGTTCTGTAAATAGCGAAGCAAAACAGCTAGATATAAAATGTGGATGGAATCTAATAACAGTACCAGGTGTGGGTCACGACAACTTCAATATTGCTCCAGTAGCATGTGAATATTTATTTGGTAAACAATAAACAATGGAACTGCGACAAAAATTAGGATTGTGGTTTGGTTTAACCTCTTTTACCCTATTAATGGTATTGCCACCACCTGAAAATATGGACCCGCTTGCTATGAGGGCGGCAGCTGTATCGCTTCTCATGGCAATATTTTGGGTGACAGAAGCAATCTCTATTTTTGCAACTTCTTTTTTACCCATAGCATTATTTCCGCTTTTGGGAGTACTGGATGCAAAGCAGATCGCTAGTAGCTATGGTCATCACATAGTGCTACTGATATTAGGAGCGTTTTTTGTTGCTAAGGCCATAGAATCAAATAACCTGCACAAGCGTATTGCACTATCCACAATAAGGGCCGTGGGCACAAGCCGTCCTAAAGTAATGTTAAGTTTTATGATAGCAACTAGCATACTTTCAATGTGGACATCCAATAACTCTACAACTCTAATGATGCTACCTATTGGAATGGCAATACTATATCGGGAGAAAGAATTAGGTGCGGATATTTCAAGATTTGCCCCAGCTCTGATGCTTTGCATTGCCTACTCAGCTAGTATTGGCGGTACTGGAACATTGGTAGGCACGCCCCCTAATTTGCTTTTTGTCAGCACAGTGGAAGAGATATTTCCAGACGCCCCCTTACTAGTCTTTTCAGACTGGTTGAAAATAGGAATTCCATTTGTTGTTTTATTTTTACCAGTTTCATGGATCTATCTTGTTAAATATTTTAAGGTAGATGGAGACCTAAAGGGCTCCTCAGAAATTATAGATCAGGAATACCACGATCTTGGCCCAATGTCAGAAGGTGAGAAAAAGGTTTCCCTAATAATATTTATTTATGCGATGGGTTTTATTTTCAGGAATTGGTGGTCAGGTTTACTTGGGGTTGAATCTTTTGTTAAGGACTCCACCGTAGCCTTTTTAGCATCCTTTTTTCTCTTTTTGTTACCAAGCGGTCGAAAAGATGATTCCGGCAGAAGTGTAAAACTTCTTGATTGGAAAGAAGCAAAGGAAATTCCCTGGGGTATTGCAATGATGATAGGGGGAGGACTGGCTATAGCTTCCTCTTTCAAATCATCAGGCCTGATTTCATGGGTTGCTGGAGTCATTAACCTGGAAGGCATTCCTATTTTACTTGTTATATTGATTTTTGTAACAGCCATGGTCTTTATCACGGAAATAAATTCTAATACCGCCTCCACAGCTATTTTTTTACCTCTGCTCGCAGGCCTTTCGAAGGCAGGTGGTTTTCATCCCTATATTTTAATGATACCAGCCACTATTGCNGCNTCNTGTGCGTTCATGCTCCCTTCAGGGACAGGGCCAAACGCAAGCGTGCTATCTAGTGGGCATCTCTCCATACCTCAGATGGCCAAAGTAGGTTTCGGTCTAAACATTTTAGTCATCATTTTCATCGTGATCCTTTTATATTTTGTAATACTTCCAATTATGAATATCTCATCATCGGTGCCTTCATGGATGTAATGTAGGGTGTGCTCCATTTTCAATTCATGCAGACCGCATCCTTTTTTATAATTTAGTTCTTGCAAAAAATTTACACATAGCACTATATTGGGTAGCCTTGGATTAGATAGTTAGTTTATAAATCTCTCTTTCTAGTGCACTCCACATACCTACCGTAGTTAAATAGAATTTTAAAATAAACAACCCTTGGAGGTTTTAATGCGAAAAGCGATAACAATGATAGTTGTTCTAGCTCTTGGTGTCTCTTTGTGGGCAGAAAGTAGCCCTACAAGACCCAGCAAGAACGATGTTGAGATCCGTTTTCCAGACCGTAGACCATCAGATGATCGTACAGAGACGTATGANCTGTACATGGTGGACTCTTATGGTGANGGTTGGAACGGNGCATCACTNGANCTNTTTGTAAATGAAACACTGGTAGGCGATGACCTGACGATCGAGGATGGTAGTGAAGGATCTTTCACATTCGATGTCGAAATAGGTGATGTTGTGAGCACCACCTGGTCACCTGGTACCTTTGATGGTGAGTGTGCCTATGCGTTCTATAATTCAGAAGGAACACTGGTTGCAGAATCAGACTTTGATCTTTTATGTGAGTTCTCTGTCTGGCCTAGTCCAGTAGCTGTTTTCTTTTCAGAACATGCAGAAGGTTCCAGTTATAATAAATATCTAGAGATCTACAACAACAGTGGTGCTGACTATGATATGCATAATCTTTCTCTCTCAAGCTGTAGTAATGGATGTGATGAAGAGGGTGAATTTGATTATCCAGATAACGTAACCTTTGCTGAAGGTACAATTGTAGCAGCAGGTGATGTTTTCGTAATAGCGCATCCAGATGCAGATGCAGCAATCCTGGCTGAAGCAGACTTTACAGATTTTATATATCTTACCAATGGCGATGACGCTTTTGCATTAACCTTTGCAGGAGCAACCGCAGGCAATTATCATATACTTGATATTATTGGTGACATGG
>NHCZ02000033.1 GCA_002167345.2 bacterium TMED46
GTTGGTTCTGGTCTTGTTGGTTCTGGTCTTGTTGGTTCTGGTCTTGTTGGTTCTGGTCTTGTTGGTTCTGGTCTTGTTGGTTCTGGTCTTGCTGGTTCTGGTCTTGCTGGTTTTCTTTATTCTGCTGCATTACTTGTTTTAACAGCTCATAATTGATCTTTGCATCCTGGTCGTCAGAATCCAACTCCATTGCTTTTTTATAAAGAGATAGACTTTCATCCATCTTATTCTGTTCACGCAGCATATTTCCTAAATTATAATATGCCTTGGAAGCTAGTTTTAAATCTTCTGAGTTCTTTGCATCAGAAAGAAACCTTAATGCAGTTTCAATATCTTTTTGTTTGTACGCAGTTGTTCCTAAACCAAACTTTGCAGCATTATCATTTTTCCTTTTTAATAGGATTTCTTCATAATATGACCTTGCTTCATCATATCGTTCATCAGCAAACGCATTTTTCCCCTTATCTTGTCCAAAACCCAACTCTAAAAGAATGGTAATTAATATAGTGTATTTCAATTTTTCATTCCTGACCTGGTTGGCATTACAAATCCAATAATCAGAAAAAATAGGGCCATTGTTGCAAAAAATTGATAGCGATCTTCATATTCTGAAAATTCATGAGTCGAAATTGTTTTTTTCTCCATGGATTCAATATCTGCAGCTATATCTAGATAGGAATCTTGATTATTATTAAACCAAAAAAATGTTCCATTACCCGCAATTGAAATTTCTTTCAAAATACTTTCATTTAAAGTTGATGTGATTAATCTTCCTTTATTATCCCTCTTATATTCTATAACTCTACCATTTTTACTAGTGATGGGAATTAAACTTCCATTTTTTGACCCAACACCAACAGTATTGATTTTATACCCTAAATCTGCAGCCTTGCCTGCCAGTTTAATAGCCTCTCCATCATGATCTTCCCCATCAGAGACTAAAAGTAATAACCTGAATTTATCATTCTCATCAGTAAATGCATTTAAAGCTGTATTCAATGCTGAACTTAATACTGTACCTTGCGTAGGTATCATACCACTATCAATTTCATTTAGGAATAACATTGCTGCCTCATAATCAGTTGTCAGAGGTAGGTATAAATGACTAGACCCTGCAAATACAATAATTGCGACACGATCTCCCTTTAAATATTTTATTAGTTGTCCTAATTCAAATTTTGCTTTATCAAGTCTTGAAGGTGTTACATCCTCAGCATCCATACTAATAGATGTGTCGAGCGCAATAACAAGGTCCACGCCCTTTCTTTCAATGGGTCGTACACGAGTACCAATCTGTGGACCTGCTGCTGAAAAGGTCAAAATAGCTATACCAATAAGTATAATCCTATTCTTCCACCTAGTCAGTGACTCATCTATGTTTTCATTAATTGTTGTGCTTACCTGCTTCGATGCTCTTTTAAAAATAAAATTTTTATCTTTCTGATTGAAGTACCAATATAACCAAAGTGCAACTTGAATGATTAAAAATATTAGAACCCAACTAAAACGAAAAGACATTATGTTCGCATCCTAAAAATTGACCTTCGTATTACCTCCATGGACATACCTAGAATAAATGCCGGGATTAAGAACCAACCATAAAGGTCTTTATATTGGGTATACTCTTTTACATCAATTTCAGAGCGCTCTAACGAACTTATCTCAGAATAAACCAATCCTAGAGTTTCTATATCTGTTGCTCTAAAATATTTGCCTCCAGTCACTTTAGCGATGCGCAGAAGAGTTTCCTCATCAATCTCATTACGAATCATACCGCGACCAGGAATTCGGGTATATGACTTATTAGTACCCGCTCCAATTGTATAAATCTTTATATTGAATTGATCAGCCAACTCTGCTGCTGTAATAGGATCAATCTCACCAGAATTATTACTTCCATCAGAAAGTAGTATCATGACCTTACTCTCTACTTTGCTGTTCCTGAGCCGATTTGTACCATTTGCAATCGCCATGCCAATAGCAGTACCATCATATTCTTTAGAAGCGACTGTTATCTCATTTATAAGTGATTTTAGTACTGCTTTATCAATTGTTAAAGGACACTGAATAAATGATTCTCCTGCAAATACTAGTATTCCTATTCGATCTTCTTTTCTACCTTGAATAAATTCACTTGCAGTTTTTTTTACTGCTTCTAATCGGCTGGGTTTAAAGTCATCTGCCAACATACTTGAACTAATATCTAAAACAAGTAGTATATCTACAACACTGACCGATGTCTCTTTTAGATTACTTACAGATCTAGGACGGGAAATACCCAAAATCACAAAAGTAATAATCATTAGATAAAGAGCTAGTATTAAATAGTGTTTTCTTTTCCCACTTTGAATGATCTGCTCAGAAAAGAAATACTTAGAATATCGAATAGTGCCTTCGTTATCTTTTCCTGACCTTAAATACCAAATAACCAAGGTTGGAATTATAACTAATAAAATAAGAAAAGAGGGATGCTGGAATTCCATTTCAGGCGAAGGGTTTATATTTAGAAATTATATCACAATTAATAACGATATAACTTGGAAATAGTTTCTAATTAAAGTGTGAAAATACCCTATTTCAAATGAAAAGAGTCTAATCTTCTTTTGATTTAAAATCCTCTTCTGTCTCCATCTCTTCATTTGAATCCATTATTTCTTGCTTTCCTGTTTCTACAGCGTCTTTGAATTCATTAATTCCTTTACCAAGTCCCCGAGCTAATTCTGGAAGCTTTTTGGCTCCAAATAAAAGAAGAATCACTAAAAAGATTATAAGTAGTTCGCCAGTACCTAAATTAAACATAGCAAAGTTTACATTCGGATTATGAATGATGTCTCCAAAATTTTACCTAAAATACCTCAAAATATAATAGGCAGTTGCAAATCCAATTATACTAGTAAAATTGAAGTCTATTGCTAGACCAAGCTTAAAAACAATAATACTCAGATCAACAACGACCACACCCACTTCGTTACCAAGACTGCTACCAATATCAAATGTTAAACTTGTCAAGAAAAAATCTTTAACAACACCTTCAGGTAAAATCCAGCCTAGTAGATTCCCCAATACTCCTCCAATTACTGCTCCAGAAAACAAACCGATTGCAATGAGTGAGATATCTCGATTTCGCATTATTTAAGTATTTATTTTTGACTGAATATTTGTTTTTTGAGAGTTTGCAAGCCAATGGATAATATTCCAACCAATATACAACAGCGTTACAGGGAAAAGAAATAATCCCCGAAACCATAAAATCCCGATTACAGATATTAGAAAAATAGCAAGGAGAATAGAATTATTTCGTCCTGAACTAAATGATAATAAGGGGAATTTCGCAAAATGTATAGGGCTCACCATTAAGATACTTATTGCGGCAACTAACATAAGAGCCGTTCTCGGATCTCCGTAATCACCATGTACCTCGTGGTTAAAATATAGATAAGCAAATAAAGTAATCGCTGAAATTGGTGTTGTTAGACCCTCCGTATATGATTTTGAAAATCCCGAATCTTGATCAATATTATATTTTGCAAGTCTTATAGTACCGAACATAAGAGGCATAAAAGCGATTAGAAGACCGATAAGTGGATGGAGACCATCTACGTAAAGAGAGTATATTAGAACAGACGGCACCACACAGAAGGATACTGTGTCTGCCATAGAATCAAATTCCATACCGAACCGGGATGCAATACCAAGCATTCGTGCTATCTT
This sequence comes from bacterium TMED46, assembly GCA_002167345.2. Lineage (GTDB taxonomy): Bacteria > Fidelibacterota > Marinisomatia > Marinisomatales > UBA1611 > CACEUX01. The sequence continues at coordinate 3,712 of NHCZ02000033.1, forward strand.
ACCATCAAAAACATCTAGCATACTAGCAATCATCACAAACACACCTGCCTTTAGTGGATCACCTTTGAGGATTATTCCTATAGCTAAAAATCCTAAAAACATATTTGCTAGCGTGATAATATTTGGAATAAAATGTTTTGGCTTTCGATTCATTTTAATATTCTTTATTTATTCAAATGTACCAATAATTGTGGTGTTTCCCATCACTTTCTGGCCCATTTTCACCTCTATTCTAACTTTTTTAGGTAATATTAAATCTATCCTTGATCCAAAGCGCATAAAACCTAACCTATCACCTATTTCCATTGTTTTTCCCTTCTGTGCATAACAAATTATTCTTCGTGCAATTAATCCTGCAATCTGCACCAGTTTTATTGGCCCAATGACAGTATTAAAAGTAATAGTATTTCTTTCATTCTGATCACAAGCATTATGATCAAATGCCAGTAAAAACTTTCCTTTTGTATAATGTATGTCTGAAAATTCACCTCTTATAGGCATACGATTTACATGAACATCAAATACGTTTAGAAAGATAGAAATCGATTGATATTCATCGTTATTTAAAGAACGTATATTAATAATTTTGCCATCTGCTGGTGACACAATATAATTCTTACCATTGGGAACTAAACGTTTTGGATTCCTAAAGAAGTTCAGACAGAATATTAATAAAAGACCAAAACTAGCGGGCCAGTAAATTGGAACTTTATCTACTAACCAAAGGCAGGAAAAAACCCCACTAATAATTATTAGAGGGTAAACAAAAATATTACCTTCTGGAGAGAGCCTCATTTGTAAGGATTTGAATTAAATTTTCCAAGTTTCATTCTAAGTTTCTTGTACTTTCCATTTCTGAATATTCTAAGAGCTACCTTATCCCCAGATCTAATGTCGTTCTCTAAAATCACTGTTCTGATATCGCTTGGTTTATTTACTTCTTGGCCATTTACTGTTAAAATTACATCACCAGGTTCTAAACCTGAAATCATAGCGGGGCTTTCTTTTGCTATTTCAATAACAATAACTCCTTTTACAAAAGGAATATCCAAATAACTTGATATACTTCTAGTGACGGATTGGACAGCGAGTCCCGTAGAGTACCCACGATCTATCTCTCCTGTTGTCCTCAACTCTTCCGCTATTCGTTTAGCATTTTTAATTGGAATTGCAAATCCTATTCCAACAGAGCCTCTATTTGATTCATAATCTCTAAAAATGAAGGTATTAATTCCAATAACCTGACCCAAGGAGTTCACTAATGGTCCGCCAGAGTTTCCAGGATTGATTGCAGCATCAGTTTGTATCATATCCTGAAAAACCTTACCTGACTTTTGCATTCCAAAATCCATATTAGTAGCACTAATTATTCCAACACTTGCAGACGGTTTATTACTAACGGTAAAAAGTTCAAAAGGGTTACCAAGTGCAATAACCCACTCGCCAATCAATAAATCGTCTGAGTTACCTAATTCAGCGTATGGAAAACCAGAGCCTGCCAATTTTAATAATGCCAGGTCTGACGTCTCATCTGAACCAATCATCTCAGCTTCATATTCATCACCTCCAGATAAAGTAACGGTAACTCTATCTGCATTTTCAACTACATGATGGTTGGTGATCACAAATCCATCAGGACTTATAACAACTCCACTTCCAGAACTTTTCATGGGGTATATTTCTCGAGGGAACATAAAACCAAAAAATGGATCAAATGAAATGGATGAAACATGCTGTTCAATATTAATACTAGCAACTGCCGGACCAATTTTCTCAATAGCTCTGGTTAATGCTGTCTGCCTAGAATTTGATATATCAGAAGAATAAGCCAAGCCAATTAAAAGTAGTAAAATAACCTTTTTAAATTTTTTATGCATAATTTATCTTTTCCAAAATTAATCCTTGGGGCGGTGCTTTAATGATTTTGACCTCCTTTCTTGGCTCTCTCAATAAAGATAAAAATTCATTTTCTGTAAACCGGTTTTGGTATAATGCGACCATCGTGCCAACTAGGTACCTTATCATGTGATGAAGAAATCGATTTGCTTCTATTTTAAAAATAATCATTCTTTCCTCATAAGACCAATGGCTATAAAAAACACTACAATTAGTACTTTTTAGATCTACCCTATACTTAGAAAATGATAAGAAGTCATGGTCTCCAATCAATATTTCAGCAAAACTATTCAGATAATCAATATCTAATCGAGGCAAAGACCATGACTGGTTTCTAAATAATATAGAATCACCAGTATAACATTGATATCTGTAGATTCTGCTTTTAGCATCATATCTGGCATGAAAATCTCCAACCACCTTTTGAACATCAATTATCCTACAATCTGAAGGAAGATTAGCATTTAATGCATTTTTAATTTCATTTTCGTTTAAGGTGGTATCTAAATCTACATGAGCAACTTGGGCCCATGCATGCACACCAGAGTCTGTCCTACCAGAACCATAAAATCTAACAGCATCTTCTAATTTCAATATTTCTTTTAAATTACTCTCTAATATCCCTTGAACAGTTCTTACTTCTTTTTGAATCTGCCATCCTAAAAATTTGGTGCCATCGTACTGGATTACAAATTTATGTCTAGACAAAATTATGAACTCCAATCACAAAAAATAACGTAGCCATTGAAATCATAGAATCAAATAATTTGAACTTTATATGAGGGTATACACTTCTCCTAGAATTATTCCCATATCCACGCATTAACATACTCTGGACAATACTCTCCGTTTTTTGAAGGTTAATGATTAAAAAATCCGGTATGGACTTGGCTATGCTGGTAATTCTTTTTAATGTTGATTTTTGTACTTTTATATTTAAGGCTTTTTGTGATTTTTCTGTTAGGGACCAATGCTCTTTTATACTTGGAAAGAAACGTATAGTTATTTCTAGATATAATAAGAGCCTATCTAACCATTGATATTTAATTCCAGAAGAAAACATAACACCTCTTACAGCCAATAAAGTATCATGGGATTGAGACTCAATTATGTATAATGTCATTATACTAACAGTGGCAGATAAACGTATAGTTGCAAGGATTACATCAAGTATTATCGCATCTAAAGGCTTTGCAGAAATAAATATGGATATAATAAAAAATATCATACCTGATAATGGAAGATAAATCCAATAAGGCCTAGTTTGCCTTTTCCATTTATTCCAAAATTGCCTTTTATAAAGCACGAGTAAAAGTGTTAATAAAATATGTAAAACAAGGATAGGTAATTCATGTGATAATAAAATTGAAATTGAAAGAAGTATATAAGAAAACAATCTAGAAAGTGGATTCATTTTAATATCATAAACTAATTTTCAACATTAAACCATAATTTGATTCCTTAATGATCGGTATTATAGTTACATCATTTTCTTTCTTTAACCTGAGAAGATAAAGAGTATCTATGGCAGAGAGAAGGTGATTCATTATAATTGCACCAATAACATATTCACCTGTTTTGGCAAGCATATCGCTTCTTATACGCATAGACTCGAAGTTTTTCATATTATTTTTATTATCCCACAGCCAGCGATCTGACTCATCATAGATTTCATCCAAATAACGCCACCTTAGATGTTCTGAATTATGCTGCTCTATATCAAAATAATTACCTATATCGACCCAATATTTGTGATCTTTATTATATGCATCCACACCAGCATGTTCAACTGCGAATGATTGGTATTGTAACATTTGGTGATATGAAGCTGTATATGTTGCTAGGCATGCTGTCCAAAGTGATAATTCAATTGAAGAAAACAGTCTGGCGCGTTTATTATTTTCTAACACGGCCTCACCCCAACCTGGGATTAAGGATGATTTGAAAACTGGATTTAATTCAAATGGTTTACCCACTGCAATACTAGAAAGAATGAAGGTAATTATTAATCTTTTAAACATGATAAAACTGGGCCTATGAATAAGAAAGTTACAAAACAGATAGCCGCAAACACATCTCCGTATTGGCTGTAAAAACTCCCTGTTTTGTTTAAATCTATATTTGAGATAAAAACTCTTTGAGTATCCAATGGTACTTTAACTTTTACCTCGCCTGTTGAAGAAATAAAACCTGATATACCAGTATTCCCTGCGCGCACTATTGGAACACGATTCTCTATAGCCCTTAGACGAGCATGTTCAAAATGCTGGTATGGGCCAGATGAGTTACCTAACCAACCATCATTGGCTTGAATCATAAGAAATTTAGCTCCACTATTGATAAATTTTCTTGCATAACGCGGTAAACTAGATTCATAACATATCAAGCCCGAAAATTTAACATCCTGCAAGTCAAATACTTTATAATTCCTTCCACCTTTAAAAACTCCTCTATCAATATTAAGATTTAAATTAACAAGAGGATGAAATAATTCAGGCACAAGATCGTACTCTGCAAACGGTACCAGGTGGATCTTCTCATACATTTCAAAATCCTTATAGGGCTGAACATACATAGTACTGTTATAATACGTTTTAATTCCACTTGAATCTATTTTACGATCTACGGTTCCAATAAGAATAGGAATATTTGAATCATTTACCTTATCCTGTAATTTTTTCCTAATTCGATTATTAATCCTTAAATATGTAGGTAGAGCAGTCTCTGGGAATAAAATAATATTAGGTTTTAAACCAATCGCCNCATTGTGCAATGAATCCATAAGGCTTAGAGTTTGTGNTCTATTAGAATTGTCCCATTTTTCATTGGGATCAATATTTGGTTGAATTACGGCTACNNGAAGGGAATCTGATAATGGTTTTTGAAACATAATCCTAAGCCAACCACCAGTAATAAACACAAGCACACAAATAATAATGGTAACTTGTGTTTTTTTAGAGATATTATTCCTCAGTAAATTATAAAGTAATACATTAATAGAAATAATCCATAATGTAACAATATAAGGACCTGCNTAATCATTAAATTGAAGAATAGGAAGGAATTCCATCTGAGTTAAGGCCAAATTCCCCCAGGTAAAACCAAGCGGACCNAAACTCCTTACCCATTCTAATGACACAATTAAAAAAGGAAGCATTAAATAAGAATTATGGTTCTTATTAAATGAACCTATTATTAATCCAGCTATACCCCAGAAAATCGACAAGTATAAAACTGCTGCAATTAAAGAGGATAAAACCACAAAAAATTCTGCACCTGAGTTCGCAGCAATCCAATAATTTGAGATTANATTATATACTATTCCAAAAAGATATCCTGTCCAAAAGTTCTTTTTTGGATTTTGATTAAGCCATGTATGGAANAGAGGAATAAATCCTACATATGCTAAAAACCCCANNTGCAAGGGGTGGTATGACACACCTACAAAAGNTCCAGAGATAATCGCTAATTGCCAGNCAGAGCTTTTAAATAAAAAATTCATTTAATTATTTGAATAATCTAAATACTGCTGTAGAAATATTGCTGCGGCCCTTTCGTCAACCAGGTGCTTNTTATGGCCAGTCTTTATATTTTGTTCTCTAAGAGACTTGGNAGCACTTTGTGAAGATAACCTTTCATCTTGTAAGAAAATTGGTAATTNAATTACCTGAATTGCCAGTGCAAATTNCCTTACTTTTTTAGTCTGTTGAGTATCTTTTCCATTTAGACCAATTGGAAGCCCGAGGACTAAACATTCAATATCTTTTTCAATAATTATATTTTTCAATTTTTGCAAAAGCCGGTCTTCACCCTCATTTGAAATTGTTTGGTAGGGAGAGGCAATTATTTTTGTAGGGTCAGATAATGCTAGGCCAACTCGACTATCTCCATAGTCAATTCCCAGTATACGNCCCATCTAATTAAATAGGCTTACGTAAGTGAGCCTTAAGGACTTTACCTGGCTTAAACCTCGTTTTTTTATGAGCTGGTACATATATCTCCTCATTAGTCCTCGGATTTCTAGCCCTTGGCTTTGCTTTAGTTGGCTTAGACTCAAAAACACCAAAATTCCTAATTTCGATTCGAGTATAGGGACTATCCTCAGTTAAAAAATCTCTCAATACATTGAAAAAGTCATCTACCATATTTAGGGAAGACCTAATACTACGACTTTGACGCTTAGCNAGTTCGGTAGCAATATCTTTTTTTGTATAAGTTTTTATTTCCATTAACGACCTGCTCTTTCTACATAATCAATATATTTTAACTTTGTCATCTTTCTCATTAANCGGTTTAATTGACGATTATTACTAACTTGCACGATGAAATGTGCCTCTGCAATATTTTCATTTACTTTTATNTCCACGCTTGCAATATTNANATTTTGTTTTGAAATACATTCAGACATATCCTTTAGCCATCCTTTATAATCCTGACCCACAGCTTTTAATTTGACATTAAATTGGTCAGAGTTTTTAACATTCCATTCTACTGGAACTAGTCTATCAGATTCATGACTTAGAAGAGGTAAACTTTTGCAAGCANTCCTGTGAACAGTCACACCCCTTCCTCTAGTTACAAAACCAATAAGGTCATCACCAGGAATNGGGTTACAACATTTACCGAAATTAATAAGAAGATTATCGATGCCNTCAAGAACGATNCCTTTCTGTCGCGCACGAGAAAAGTCAAAAAGTTTACTTTCATTATTATCTTGTTTNTCTTCAAGAATATCTTGTTTTGGGCTAAGTTTTTCAAACATTTCTCTTACCGTTAACACGCCGGTACCAATGGCTTTTAAAAGNGAATGTTTATCTGAAAAACCAAATCTGCTATAGCTATCTCGAAATTCATTTATATCCTTAATTAATTTCATCCGCCTTAGTGTCTTAGTAAGTATCTCCTCACCTAAACCNACACTCTCTTGATCGTGAGTTTTCTTTAGATATCTGTTAACTTGGTTTCTGGCTTTTGTAGTTACAATGAACTTTTGCCATCCATAGCTTGGCATCTGTTTCTTACTTGTAATGATTTCTACCATATCTCCATTTTTTAATTTTGTATTTAAGGGCACCACTGNATGGTTAATCTTTGCCCCCATACAGNGCATTCCAACTTGTGTATGAACTTGGAATGCAAAATCAACTGGAGTTGAATCGATTGGTAATTGAATTAAATCTCCCTGTGGTGTGAAAACAAAAATTTCTTCATTGTATAAATCAATTCTTAATAAATCCATAAATTCCTTGGGGTNAGTGGATTCATTCTGNAGAATTTCTAATAATTCACGTAACCATTTTACATTATTATCAATATCTGTGNACTTACTANCTTTATATGACCAGTGCGCTGCAACACCAATTTCAGCGATTGTTTCCATTTCTTTGGTTCGTATTTGTATTTCAATCATTTGCCCGCTGGGTCCAATGACGGTTGTATGAACTGATTGATATCCATTTGATTTAGGTGTGGCGATAAAATCCTTAAACCTGTCTTGGACTGGTAAATAAATGTTGTGCACTATGCCTAAGGCCAGATAACAATTTTCAACTTTATCAACGATTATCCTGATTGCATATAAATCATAAATTTCATCAAACCTCTTAGCCCTGGTCATCATTTTCCCATAGATTGAGGCATAGGACTTTGCCCGACCATAAACTTGAGGGAATATATCATATTCTTCNAATTCTTNCCGAACTGGCTTTATTACTTTTTTAATAAATTTTTCTCTTTGTTTTTTACTTGATCTTAGANTTGACTCCATTTCTNTAAAGCCANTTGGGTTTAAAACTGAAAAAACAAGATCCTCAAGTTGTGATTTNACAGACGACATACCCAACCTATGAGCTAGAGGAACGTATATATCGCGAGTTTCAACAGCAATTCTATGTCTTTTTATCCTAGGCATATGTTTTATTGTTTCCATATTATGTATTCGGTCTGCAAATTTGATGATTACAACCCTNAAGTCTTGTGCAACAGAAAGCAGCATTTTCATATAGTTACCTGCTTGTTTTTCTTTTCTTGAAGAATAATTTATTCCACTTATTTTAGTAAGNCCATCTACAAGGTTACCTAAATCATTGCCAAAAATGTCAATAATTTCTTCAATAGTAGCATCTGTATCCTCTATGGTATCATGCAATAGGCCTGCAATTATAGTAGTCACATCCATTTTCCAACTTGCTAGTGTATTCGCGACTGCTATGCAATGAGAAAAATAAGGCTTCCCAGATAATCGTTTTTGACCTTCATGATGATTATTTCCAAACTCGTATGCTTTCCAAAGTAACGCCTTTGCCTCTTCGATATCTTGGTCTGGACTTAAAGATAAATTTTCGATAAGGTGGATGAAAGANTGAGGATATTCGCCAAATAATTGAGGTGCAAGTCTAGATAGTGGATTCTCCATCAAAAGGGTGCAGACTCGGAAGATAAATTCTCAAACCTTGCATATTGGCTAATAAATGATGCAGAAATTTTTCCTGTGGGACCATTTCTTTGCTTGGCAACAATAATCTCTGCTTTTCCTTCTTCTTCATCTTCATCATATACCCATGGTCTAAATAGGAATATGACTACATCAGCATCTTGTTCAATTGCCCCACTCTCTCGTAGATCTGAAAGTTGAGGTTTCTTATCCTGCCTTTGCTCAACTGCTCTTGATAACTGAGATAATGCTACTACTGGTACATTAATTTCTTTAGCTAGCGCTTTGAGAGATCTTGAAATCACAGAGATTTCTTGTTGTCGATTTTCAACTCTTCGAGGTCCTTGCATTAACTGCAAATAATCNACTATAATCATATCTATATCTTTTTCAGCTTTTAGTCGTCTTGCTTTAGCTCTTAGTTCTCTAACAGTAAGTGCTGGAGTATCATCGAAATATATTGGGGCTTTTTCTAAATCTCCCGCAGCAAGTCCCAAATTTTTCCATAATTTGGNGGGTAGCTTTCCAGTCCTGACGAAATGTTGGTTTACTTTTGCCTCAGCACATAACAAACGCATCGCCAATGATTGATTTGACATCTCGAGGCTGAACATACCAACCCCTGAATTTGCTTCAACCGAAGCATTTCTCATCATAGAAAGTGCTAGAGCTGTTTTACCCATAGCTGGTCTGCCAGCGATGATAATTAGTTCTCCCTTTTGAAAACCAGATGTAATGTCATCCAGATCTAATAAACCTGAAGGCACACCAGTTACAGACCCCCCTTGTACTCTTGTTTTCTCTAATTCATCTAATGCCTCAAACATTATTGGGCTAAGTTGTTTAAAACCGCCCTTTAGCCTATTTTGTGTGATGTCGAAAATAGACTGCTCAACATTTTCTAATATCTCAGAAGCATCTTGACTATCATCATATGCCTCTTTTGAAATATTATGGGANAGATTTATTAAATTGCGTAATAAGGCTTTTTCGAAAACAATTTTGGCATATCTTTCGACATGTGCTGCCGTTGGAACCGATTCAACTAGACCGGTTAAGAAATAAATACCNCCAATGGATTCTAGGTCTTTATTTTTTTTTAACCTTTCAGAGACCGATAGAGTATCAACTGGTTCACCTTCATTAAATAATTGATCCATTGCTGAAAAAATTTTACTATGTGCATCCTTATAAAAATGCTCTGATTTTATCCATTGTATTGATTTTGAAACTGCCTCTTTTGAAGANAGCATTGATCCTAAAACAGCTAATTCAGCCTCTTCAGAGTGTGGCTGCACATTTAATATTTTCTCATCTTTAGCCATTTATTGATTCTCTACTATTTAATTGGTCTCTTATCCATTGGAAATCATCCCAGGCTGGCTTTTTCAAGTTTGGGTTTCTCAATAATGCNGCAGGATGGTATGTAACTATCAAGGGTNTTCCATTATAATTATGNATCTTGCTCCTCATATCCTTCAAAGGAANATCAATTTTNAGTAAAGTTTTTCCAGATACCCTTCCAAGAGCAACAATTAATTTAGGTTTTATAATTTTAATCTGTCTTAAGAGATAGGGCTCGCATTTTTTTACTTCCGATGGTAATGGATCTCTATTATTTGGTGGTCGACACTTTAAAACATTCGCAATATAAACGCCTTCACCTCTTTTTTTATTAATAGCTCTTAGGATATTATCAAGTAGCTTACCCGAACGGCCAACAAATGGCTCACCTTTTAAATCCTCTTCTTTTCCGGGTGCTTCACCTACCAGCATTAAATCTGCATTGGGGTCTCCAATTCCAAATACNAANCTATTGCGTGTTTTACCAAGGCCACATTCTTGACATAAACANATTGATGTATTATAANTATCAAGATTCTCACTANTTNCTGNTTTATCCTTCCTANCTACTCTGATTNTTCTTTGGCCTTGATATGTATATATCACTTCCAAAAAGAGCTTGTTGCTGTCTTAGGTATGAACGGATTGACAGTTCTGGTTTCATTTTTACTTTAAAATTGCCTTTCTCCACTTGACCTCACCATCAATAAACTTATCTATAGCAACCGTAGTCACTTTCTCATGTTCCTCATAGTTTTCTGGGGAGAGTTCTTCCACTTCATCAAAGACATCCAGTTCTTCCTCTTGATGACTAATAATAGCTTTACTCAGTATGCGCTCTTGAAGCTCTACTTTCGCTTGTCTCGACATAGCAGCAACAGCTTCATACATATTTTCTGCTTTCTCTTCAATCTCACGAAATGGTATTGTTTTAAGTCCCATTTATTACTCCTTGTTTAAGTTTATTCACAATATTGATTAATTCAACCTTGGCTAATTCAAGATTTTCATTAATCATGACTTGGTCGAATTTATTTTGAAACTCGATCTCCTGTTGGAATCTTTTTAATCGTATCTCAATTCTTTCATCGGAATCTGTACCACGATTTTTTAATCTTTTTCTAAGATGCTCTAGGCTTGGAGGTAAAATAAATATAGAGAATGTATGCTGAGGATATAATTTTTTTACTGACATCGAACCTTTAACATCCATTTCTAATAAAAGTGTTTTGTTATTACATATGGCAGCCTCGAGGTTATTTTTAGTCGTGCCATAATAAAAGCCATGAACATTTTCCCATTCTGCGAATGTATCTTCTAAAATAAGTTCTTCAAATTTCTCTATTGTAATGAAATGATAATCGACACCATCAATCTCAATATCTCTCTTTGACCTAGTAGTGTGAGAAATAGACCATTCAATATCAGGCTGAACGGTTCTCAATGCTTTACACAATGTTGTTTTTCCTGCACCAGAGGGTGCTGATATTGTAATAAAATTTATCATTAGAGTATATTTTGTGCCTGTTCTCGAATTTTTTCAATTTCACTTTTCATTTCGACGACATCTAAAGTCACATCTGTTTGAGGACTTTTTGAACCAATGGTATTAATCTCTCTTCCTATCTCTTGTATTAAAAAATTAATTCGTTTACCTACAGGTTCTTCAAACTCAATGTAATTCACTAATTGGTTAAAATGGCTTTTACATCGCACAATTTCTTCTGTGATATCAGATTTTTCACAATAATAAGCTACTTCTTGGATTAATCTTGCCTCATCTATTTGTTCATTATCTATGAGCTCAGAAACTTTAGCTTTAAGAGAATCTTGTTTTTCAGACTTATACTTGCTCGAGATACTATCTGTATTATCAAGTCTGGTCTTAAGAATATTAATCCTATTTAAGATATCATTATGAATCTGTTTCCCTTCTTCCTCTCTCATTTCATATAATTGATTTAAAGCACTCTTAACAGCCTGAATAATTGAATTCTTATTAAGATTTTCTTCTTCATCCACTTTTAATAAATCTTGTGTTGATATAATATCGCTAAGGTTTAGACGCTGACCATAAAGAACATGAATATTTTTTAATATCTCCTGTATTGTTTCAAATCTCTCCTTGTTGAAATTTATTTTCTGACTATTAAGGTTTTTACTTAATTCAATACGTACATGAACATTCCCTCTTTGCACTGATTTTTCGATAATTTTTTTAATTTCCTGTTCAACGTTAGGGTCTAATAGAACACCTCGAAATTTTATTTCTAAATATCGTGAATTGACGGTACGAATCTCAACATCAATCTTACTCTTACTTCGACCATAGGACGCACGTCCAAACCCTGTCATACTTTTAATCATAATAATTTATCATATAAAGACTATTAAATTAATCACTTAGGCCTGTTATATCCAGTATTGAACACTAATGCTCTAAATACTTATACATATTAGCTTTTTGTTATTTCCATCATTTTAGACTTAACAAAATCTACTGATAATGATATTGAAATAAGATGATGAGTCCCTATATCTACATTATCTGCAGGTGAAATAAATGCATAATCAATTCCAAAACTATCCCACGAACAACCTATTCCACCAGTTAAATTATTTAGAGAATTCCTTCCTAGGCGCAGCATAGCCTTATCATTATAAACACATTCAAGCCCGAATGCTGTATCCATAGAAAATTTTCCATTTCTAATTTGTGAATCTAAATTTGCATTTGATAATGACCCATTAAGGTTTATCATAGGATTAATAACAATGATGGAATTTTTAATTCTTAAATCATATGAATTATGAATTCCAACGGAGAAAGAAGGCATTGTACCCTCAATATTGCCATTATCCCAAATCAAACCAGAAGCAGGTAAATTTCTAAGTACAATTCCAAATGCAAATTTCTTCAAATGCTTGATATAGCCAATATCTATCCCAATTCCCAGAGCAAAATATTCACTTAAGTGGTATGATAATATTTTATAACCTATCCCAATTGGTATACCGATTAAGTTTGAAATGAATGAACCATGCAAACCTATTTGATGTTGGTTAAAATAACGCAGCTGATCTTTATCTAAACGCTCACCCTCATCCAAAATCCCATTACCTTCACCCAAATCATTTGTACCAAACTGGCCATCAAGGCCCCAGTCAAGCAACATGTATCTGGTGTCAGGTATATGTGAAACACCTTCGTAGAGTAAATTCAAATTGATAAATTTTGATTTAGCTCCTAATTGAAAACCAATCATATCACCATTCACAATACCTGCGAACCTAGATTGATGTGTAATATTTACATCTTTAATCCTTTTCGAAGCAAAAGCCGGATTAGTTAAAGATGCGGAAATTGAGTAGAGGTTATATCCGGTATTTGCATTACCTATAGCTGCTGATCTTGCATCAGTGGCATGTTCGAAAATCTCCCAACCATAATTTACCCATATCCCTTCACCGTTTAATAAGGAGTTAAGGATAGTAAATAATAATATTTTATTGATTATGATCTTTTTTAAGTTCATTAAGAAATTTGAGGGCTTCTAAGGGTGTCATCGAATTCAAATCAATAGCATTTAATTGTTCGCGCAGTATTGCTTCTTTTTCTTGAAAAAAAGTCAGTTGATTTTGGTCCTTTGGGGTATGTTTATTACCATTTATAGATGATTGCTGAATATGATGATCTAAAATTTCAGAAGCTCGCAAAATAACTGAGCTTGGAAGCCCAGCCATTTTAGCAACATGGATACCATAGCTTTTATCACCAGGACCTTTCGCTATCGATCTAAGAAAAATAATAGAATCACCAAATTCTTTTACTTCTACATGATGATTTTCTAATCGTTCAAGATTTTTTTCAAGATCTGTAAGCTCATGATAGTGAGTAGCAAAAATAGTTCTCGCTTTTATACCCTCAGTATTATGCAGGTATTCTGTGATTGCCCAAGCTAATGATAGTCCATCATATGTTGAAGTACCCCGACCAACTTCATCAAGTAAAATCAGACTTTTATTAGTTGCGTTATTTAAGATATTGGCTGCTTCATTCATTTCCACAAGGAAGGTGCTTTCACCGCCAGCGAGATTATCACTTGCACCTACACGTGTAAAAAGACGGTCCACAATTCCAATATTTGCTTTTTTAGCAGGTACAAAGCTTCCTATTTGAGTCATTAAAGAAATAAGACCTATTTGCCTCAGATATGTTGATTTACCAGCCATATTTGGCCCGGTTAACAAATGTATCTGGTTTTTTATTGCATCCATATGTATGTCATTCGGTATGAATTTTTCAGTTGCGGGCAATAATTTCTCGACAACAGGGTGTCTGCCTTCAGTAATATTTAGAATAGGCTTATTAGAGATTGTTGGTTTGACATAATGATTATTAATAGCCGTAGATGCAAACGAACAATACAAATCAAGTTCATTAATTGCAGATGCGTTGTATTGTATATCTGATGTAAATGACATAACGNACTGACATATCTCTGAAAAGAGACGTGACTCGATTTCATAAATCTTTTCTTCTGCGTTAAGAACCTTTNCTTCGTATTCCTTTAATTCAACTGTTACATATCTTTCTGNGTTAACAAGAGTTTGCTTTCGAATAAATGANTCAGGNACCTTTGCCTGGTTTACCTTTGTTACTTCAATGTAATATCCAAAAACCTTATTAAATCCAATTTTGAGCTTTGGTATTTCTAGTTCTTCACGCATNGCATGTTGAAATGAATCAATCCATTCCTTTCCATTTTTTAAGAGCATACGTAGCTCATCTAATTCTGCATTCATGCCACTTTTGATGATTCCACCTTGTGATATGTGAACAGGTGGAGCATCATTTATAATATTTTTAATCTTTTTTACAATATGGCATNTATCTTTAAATGAATGAGAAAGTTTGTTGAGATATTGATCATCAATTGAAGATAATGACTTTTGCCATTTTGGAATATTGTCAAGAGTATCAGATAAGACAGATACATCTCTAGGTGAAGCTTTTCCCTGACCTAACTTGCCTAAGATTCTTTGGATATCTGAACTTCTGGAAAGCAAACCCTGTATTGATTTTAATATTATTTTATTCTTGGTGAATCCTTCAACAATATTTAGNCTTGTTCTNANTTGTTTTNTATCAGTTAGTGGATTCATTAGACAACGTCTTAAATACCTGCCACCACCAGCTGTNANAGTAGAATCTATACATTCAATTAATGTCCCATGCGTGCCTTGCGACGATAATGATTGAAAAACCTCTAAATTCTTTATTGTGAATGAATCAAGGCCCATGAAACCATCATTTATGACCGGGGAAATCTTCGCCACATGCTTNAGGGAAGATACCAAGTTAGTTTTGATGTGATTCATTAATGCTCCAGCNGCAGAAATACCCATTGACATATTTTCACAACCAAATCCTTTGAGTGATCTTAAATTAAAATGTGATATAAGCATCCGATAGGCAGTATCATAATCAAACATCCAATTGTCAATTTGAGTGATAAAAGGTTGAAATTCTAAATACCAATCAGAAGTCGAATAGACTACTTCTTGAGGTAACACTATTTCATGAGGTAAAAACTTTAACAATATATTGCTTAATAATTCAGTTCTGCATTCTCCAACATTGAATTCACCAGTTGAAGAATCTAGATACGCAAATCCTGCTTCATTACCATGAATTTTTATTGAACCTATATACCTATTTGATTTGTTATTTAGTGTTTGATCACCTGCCAAGGTTCCTGGAGTAACCACCTCTAAAACTTCACGTTTTACAATGCCTTTTACAAGTTTAGGGTCTTCAACCTGCTCACAAATAGCCACACGATGNCCTGCTTTTACCAATTTTGGCAGATAATTATCTAAAGCATGATANGGAAACCCTGCTAGNTCTACATCGGCTGCCTGACCATTGGCACGTTTGGTAAGTACAATACCAAGGATTTTTGATGTAATTATTGCATCTTCTAAAAATGTCTCATAGAAGTCACCCATTCTAAAAAGGACAATGGCATCTTTATATTTCGTTTTTATATCAATGAATTGTTTCATCACAGGAGTATTTGCAGTGCCTTTTTTAGTCATCAAATGCTTCTCCAATTTGACGAAAATTTTCTTTTCTTTTCGTGAACCTATTTTTATCTAAACATTCAAGAAGTGGTATTGCTTTTTTTCTTGTCAACCCACTTAAATCTTTGAAATCAGCAACTGTCATCTCCTGACTATTCAGGAAATAATCTCTAATCTTAAGAGTCAAAGAATCAAAATAATCCTTATTTAAATAAAAATCATTATTAAGAGGTTGTATTTTGTTTTTATCTATCAGAATATGCATCAAATCGCCAACCCGCTTTGGATTGCAACCAGAGGCTGCAATTATTTCACCAATTAAGATTGGTTGAGAACCTGCATTTTTAATAACCTTTTCAATGTTTTCCATATCAGACATATCTTTTGATGAAAGCTCAACTTTATAATTTGCAAGCGAATATCCGCCACTGGAATGTTCAATTGCTCCCTCATCAAGCAAATTCCTGATCACAATATCAATCCATTGGTCAGACCAATTCAGTGCATTTTTAATCGAATCTAATGCCAATACAACTCGAAACGTGTTTTTCTTATAAGAATCTTTGAAAAATTGCATAAGCTGATTCCTACCTTTTACCATATTATCTTTTGAATAAATTATACCATTATCCGTTTTTTTTAATTCTAATTCTTTATACCATCTATCAACTTTATTAGATGAATTAAAAAATAATAATTTCCAATCATTAATTGACCTTGGTCTATTACTTAAATATTTAATTAAATAATTGAACCGTTCTTTAGAGTCTATAGGCATCAATTTTGCAAAATCCTTCATTTTTGACCATTTACCTTTAGCATTTTGGTACAAAACAACGCCTCCTGCAATTGTTTGCATCGGAGANTAGGANCTNATNACAAATCTATCANCNATNGTAANNGTNANTNGTGANTCTAAAACCAAAATAAAATTAGCNTTCTNNCCTCTTTCTAATTTATTTTTNTCNGTNNACATAGCCCGCCCTAAAACNTCNGAAGTACCAAAATGAAATCTNAGCCTTTGGTTGTTTTTTATGATCCAATTTGTTGATTCCACCATCATAATATTTACAATGATATGTTTAGTAGGCTTCATAATATTAGGCAAACTGACTACACAACCACGATTCAGTAAATTTGTCTTAATATTTGATAAGTTTATTGCAGCCCGATCACCACTCTGAACTCTTTCAGCGCTACCGCCATGCGATTGTAAACCTCTAATTTTTGTTTTTATCTTTGCAGGAAATATTTCAATCTCATCACCAACACTTATCATACCATTTAAAACTGTTCCAGTTACAATAGTTCCAAAACCAGTTTTAGAAAAAACACGATCTACATTCATTCGAAAATATTCCGATGAATCTTCTTGTTTTATTATTGACATCGATCTTAGCATGTTTGATTTCAGATCTTCAATACCATCCCCAGTCAAGTTATTGATACGATTAATTGAGAGTGGAATAAAACCACGTTTTGAAAGATATTCCTGAATATCTAATTCTACCAGGTCAATCCAATCATCATCTACAATGTCAATTTTGGTAATTACAACCCAGCCCTTATTCACTCCAAGTAAAGTTAATATATCTACATGTTCGATAGTTTGAGGCATAACCCCATCATCTGCTGCTACAACAATCAAACCATAATGTATATTTGAAGCCCCAGCTGCCATATTGCGAATGAATTTTTCATGTCCAGGAACATCGATTATTGTAATAGAATGATCTAAAAATGCGAAACCTAGATCAATTGTCATTCCACGTTCTTTTTCTTCTCTTAATCGGTCTGTATCTGTACCAGTAAGTGCTTTTACTAAAGATGTTTTTCCATGATCTATGTGCCCTGCCGTTCCAACAACTAATTGCGGCATTTTCAAATCTCTTTTATGGCTTTTGCAAGTGTAGTAATCTGTTTAGGCAAAACTGCTTTAAGGTCGATATAATACGTATTTGCTGAAGTATAACCCACCACCGGAATAGAACCACAACGGAACATCTTTGACAGCTCATTGACTTTAATTGACCGTGGTCTAAATGAAAGAGCCATGCTATCGATTTTATTTTCAGGTAAAGAACCGCTACCAGCCTCTACTTTTGAAGGTTCAAGCTTAATCCCCAAAGCCTTAATTTTGGTCTCAGATTGATATTTAATAATCTTTTTGCCACGGTTTTTAAGGGTATTGGAAGAAGTGGTGAGCATTTTCAGTGAAAAATTATCTTTTGAAAAGGAATTTGACTTATAAGACCTCAATGTGTGTTCTAAAAGTCCAATAGTGATCTTATCACTGCGGACTACACGGTAGAGGGTATTTTTTTGTAATAAGTTGATGAATTTATTTTTACCTATGATTATTCCAGACTGTGGTCCTCCTATTAATTTATCTCCAGAGAAGGTTAAAATATCTGGTCCGTATTTCATAAGAATGTTAACTGGGGTCTCATCTGCAAGATCAAGAGACCTCATATCTAAAAATGCACCACTACCCCAATCAACCATGACAGGTAGCTTATATTTTTTCCCTATTGCTATTAACTTTTTCAATGGCACCTGTTTCGTGAAGCCTTTGACCACATAATTACTCGTATGAACCCATAAAATAAGTTTTGTCTTATCAGTAATTGCATTTTCATAATCTTTAATATGTGTACGATTAGTTGTTCCTACTTCTACAAGCTTTGCACCACTTTTTTCTATGATATCAGGGATTCTGAATGACCCACCAATCTCTACTAGTTGGCCCCTTGATACAACTACTTCTCCTCCTTGCGATAATTCATTTATTGCAAGCATCACGGCTGCGGCATTATTATTTACAACTAGTGAAGATTCACTACCGCAAATAGCGCTTAAATGCTCTCTAACATGAACCTGTCTATCACCTCGTTTTCCAGAAAGCAGATCAAATTCTAGATTTACATAACCCTCCATTCGATCTGCAATTTTTCTTAAGGTATGAGCATGAAAAGGTGCTCTTCCAAAGCCTGTATGCAAAACAATGCCTGTGCCATTTATTACATTAATTAATCTAGGAGCTGATTTGATGTAGACCTGATTGATAATATATTCTAAGAGCTCTTCGGAGGTTTTAGATGTTACTCCTTTTTTTATGTCTGCTCGAAGTGAACTTAACTCACAATTAATCAAATATTTCATATATCTATCATGTATAGATATATTATCTTTTATATGAAGTAATACTTTATCCACTGAGGGCAGGTCTTTTAGTCTTGTGTTATTCATTAATATAGTAAACTTCTAACCACTATTGCATATGGTCAAGATATTTGAACATTCTTCTGTTTAATCAAAAATAAGCAGGCCATTAATCCAGGCAATAAACTTAAAGCCATCATTGGGAACACCATTTCAAGTGTATATGTTTCTGCTATCCATCCACATATAGCAGGTGCTATTCCACCTATCCCAAAACTTAGAAAAAATGATATACCATAGCCTAAACCTCTATGTACATTTGATGTAATATCAGCTAATAAAGCATTTGATATAGGTTGATTTGAAAAATATACTATTCCAAATACAATACTACATAATAATAATAACCAACTTTTAGTAAAACCCATCAATGCAAGAAATGGAATATTGAGTAAAATAATGATAAAAAGTAAACGAGTTCTACTAAATTTATCACCAAGATATCCTCCTATCGCTTGCCCTAAAATTCCACAAAGGAAAACTAACGTAGTGAAAAATCCTGTTTTTAAAGATCCTGAGAACATACTAAATATTCCTTCGGTCTGCATACCAAACAAGCTTGGCATGTATGTAGAAAAACCTCCAAAAGAAAACCCAAATGCGATAGCCATCAAATAATATAGTGACAATGATATTTTATTGGTCTGAAAAGTAGTGGTTTTATGATCTTTAACATTACTATTATTATTGGATATCATTATATATGAAGCCATTGCTAGTCCGAGCTGTAAAAGAACCCAAATCAAATATGATAATCTCCATGAACCAAGTTCTGCAGTAATACCTGCAAAAAGAGGCCCCAAAGCCAGACCAAGTGAACCTGCTATACCATGCACTCCCAAACCCCTACTTAAACTATCCAGGTTTCTAGATAATATTGTTAAACCAGCGGGATGATATATACTTGATGAAAGACCTAGAATACCCAGACCTATTGTTATTTGTAATGGTGCATTGGCTGTAATAATAATTATACCGCCTATGGCAGAGCCTAACTGATAAATGATAAGTAATGTTCTAGCTCCAATATACTTTTCTATTATCCCCGCTGGAATTGCACCAAGACCAAACATAAAAGAGCCTATAGTTGCCATTAGACCTAACTTATCTAGGCCTAGTTGATATTCATTTTGAAACAATAAAAGAAGGGTTGGAAACACCATCATTTGAGCATGCACTATCAAATGTGAGAGTCCAGTAATAAAAATGATATTATTTTTATCTTTAAACATATAAAAAGCCCCACCGTAGGCTTTACCTACAGAGGGGCTCAAATAATAATATCTTTTAAATTATCGCTTTTCTTCTATACGCGCAGCTTTTGAACCAGTAACATTTCTTAGGTAATTCAACTTAGACCTGCGAACCTTGCCTCGTCGCTTTACATCAATGGAAGAAATCATAGGGGAATGCAATGGAAAGATTCGTTCTACTCCAACCCCGTTCGTTACTTTTCTTACAGTAAAGGATGCATCGAGGCCTTTTCCACCTCGCCTACCAACGACAACGCCTTCAAAACGCTGGATACGTTCTTTATTACCTTCTTTTACCTTTACATCTATAGAAACTGTATCTCCTGAATCAAATTCTGGCAGATCTGATTTTAAAAACTCTTTAGTAGCTTCATGATGGTTATTCATTATTGTTCTCCAATCCTTTATTATTATTATATTTTTCCCACATATCATACCTTTTTTCCCTAGTCCGTATCTCTCTTTTTTCTTGTCTCCAATTTTCGATATTTTTATGGTGTCCACTCAGCAGCACACTTGGAACTTCTATTCCATCAAATATTCTTGGCTGTGTGTAATGTGGATAATCCAGAAGACCAAATGTATATGTATCTGTAAGAGCAGAATCAATATTATTCAGTGTACCTGGTACAAGTCTTATTGCACTATCAAGCATAACCATAGCAGGTATTTCCCCATTGGTCATTACAAAATCTCCAATAGAAAATTCATCTGTAACATATTTTTCAATAACTCTTTCATCTATACCTTTGTAATGTCCACAAATAACAATTATCTTATCTTTACTACTTAAATACTCTGCTGAACCTTGTCCCCAACGTTCTCCCTGTGCTGATGGGTAGACTATCCGAATATCTTCAGAAAAACCTATGAGACTAATTGTATCATCTATTGCCTTAGATAGTGGCTCTGCCATCATGACCATCCCACCACCACCTCCAAATGGAGCATCATCAACCTGCTTGTAACTTCCCTTACCATAGTCTCTAAGGTTAACAACATGAAACTTAACTGCCTCATTTTCAATAGACTTCCTTAACATACTATTTTCAATAAGAGTGTTAATTACATCTGGGACAGGAGTAATAACTGCAATTTGTTTCAATCCAACAGGCCATCCATAGGAACAATCACTATCAGCTGAAGTTCATGGTCAAAATGTTTTATTATTTCAGGAATAATAGGTATCAGGTATTCCTTTGAACCACTATTAATCACATAAGCATCATTAGTAGGAAGCCACATAACATCTTTGAGTTGTCCAACCATATCACCTTTATCAGTGACAACATTATAACCTATAAGATTCTTACTTATCATATTAATATTATCATCAGGGCTAGCTTCTACAAAAAGTGTTTTGCCTACTAATCTTTCTGCATCATTTAAAGTATCAACACCTTGAAATTTAAATCGGCGTTTTTTCCCAATACCTGTAATAAGCTCAAGTTGGATTAGCTCAGACTGACTAGACGTCGTTCCCAACATAAGTATGCCATCACCAATATAATCCTCAAAATACCTAGACAGAGGCCGCAAACGTACATCCCCATCTAACCCAGATGTACTTGTAACTCTTGCTATTGGTTGGATACTCTCTTTCATTTAATCAATAACGTCGAGTCTAGCACGTTTTCCGCCCTCTTTTGCATTAATCGCAAAAACCAAGGTTCGTAAAGCAGAAATATTTCTCCCACTCTTACCTATGACCTTACCATAATCACCATCACCGACGGTTAGTTCATAGATTATACGCTGTTCTGTTTCCACTATGTCTACTTTCACTTCATCTGGCTTGTCAACCAGTAGTTTTATGGCCTGTTCAATGAACTCTAACATAACGTCCTCCATTTTTGTAACTGACTAAAAAAAGGTTTTAATTATTACTCTTCTTCTGATGAAGAATCTTCATCATTCACATTCTCTTCAACAGCATCATCATCTGTTGATTCCTCGCTGGGTTCATTAGGTGTATCATCCTCTTTATATATTTCTTCTACAGCCTCTGAACTTTCTATTTCACTTTCAGCAGGGTCGTCAACCGGTGCTTTCTGTTCTAATTCTTCTGCTTTTTCTTTTGCTTTCTTTTCAGCCGTTTCTGAACGTGCTTTTAAAACATCCTCACGACTTAGTTCCCATTTTTTCATTTCTTTTTCTATTTCTGAATCACTAAGACCTTGCTTCATTAAATGCCAGCGGTGACTAATGCCTGCATTACGCAATAGTTTTTTTGCGGCATCAGTTGGCTCAGCGCCTTCACCAAGCCAATGAAGAATTCTATCTTGATCTAACTCAAATGAATGATTTTTATCAATTGGATTATACCAACCAAGTTGCTCAATTGCAGCCCCATCACGTCTTTTACGTGAGTCAATTGCAACCATTCTATAAAATGGACTATTTCTTCGTCCTATACGCTTAAGTCTTATTTTCGTCGCCAATGTATTACTCCTTAATTAAAAGCCTGTTAAGTTGCCCATATTGGGTAGCTTTATTTTGTTAAAGTTTTTCATTTTTTTCATCATTTTTTTCATTTGGTTAAATTGATTTAATAACGCATTAACCTCTTGTACTGGCCGTCCGCTACCTTTTGATATCCTTAATCTACGACTTCCATTCATAGTATTAGGATATTTCCGTTCATTAGTTGTCATAGAGTTGATTATTGCCTCGGTCCAGCTAATCTGCCGATCATCCATATTCAATTTTTTAAGGGCTTTTGCATTCATACCTGGAACCATGCCCATTAGATTACCGATAGGACCCATACTCTTCAATTGTTTCAGCTGCATTTTAAAATCATTCAGATCAAAAGAATTATCAGAAATTTTTCTATTCATCTGCTCAGCTTTTTCTCTATCAAATATCTTTTCAGCCTTCTCTACCAAAGAGACAACATCGCCGAATCCAAGAATACGGTCGGCTAATCTTTTTGGGTCAAATGTCTCAAGCCCTTCAAAGGATTCTGAGACACCTATAAATTTAATAGGTACACCAGTTATCTTCTTGATTGAAAGGGCAGCACCACCTCTAGTATCTCCATCCATTTTTGTTAGCACAACGCCACTCAATGGAACAGCCTCATGAAATGCAAGTGCAGACTTTACGGCATCTTGCCCTGTCATACCATCTGCAGTAAATAATATTTCATTCGGTTGGCTATGATAGGCAATCTCCTGAATCTCTTTCATCATATCTTTATCAATGTGAAGACGACCAGCTGTATCAATTATAACTACATCATTCTTTAGAGAACGCGCTTCTTTTATTCCATCTATACAGATCTTCAGAGGGTCTTTGCCTTGCCCCCTAAATACTGAAACCCCAACCTGCTTCCCAATTTTAGCAATCTGGTCTGTTGCTGCTGGCCTGTAGACGTCCGCTGCAACCATTAAAACAGATCGACCTTCTTCTTTTAATTTAAAAGCAAGTTTACCGGCTGTTGTAGTTTTCCCTGCCCCTTGTAGCCCAGCCAATAATATAATTGCTGGCTTACCATCAATGTTTAGGTTGCTGCCCTCAGAACTTAGGAGAGAGATGAGCTCATCTTTTATAATCTTTATAAAATGCTGACCCGGATTAATGGATTTTATTACTTTTGTACCCTGAGCTTTTTCTTCAACTTCTGCAACAAAAGACTTAACTACTTTAAAGTTGACATCTGCATCAATCAACGCTCTACGTACTTGCCGAACAGTTTCATTAATATTCTTATCCGTTATTTTTCCTAAACCACGAATATTCTTGAAGATTGTTTGAAATTGTTCTGTTATTTGTCCAAACATTTGCATTTCAATCAAAAATAGGAGAAAAAATTAAAGATTATTATATAAAAATGTAACTCAGAAAACTACTATGCAAATTTGACTAAAGATTTATAGACCATAGTTGTAAGTCAAGCCTATCTGCCTGGGATCCGCATAACTTTCCCATAATTGTTCAGGATAGTCTGGAGGTATCAGAGCAAAGTAAAAACCTCTTGTCGTGTACCTTTTGTCAAAAACATTTCTAGTCCATAGGGTTATTTCTGAAGAGTTGCCTATTGTTTTTGAAATAGACAGATTGGCTAAAGAATAAGATCTTGATTTTTCATCATGACTATCAGAATAATAATAAGTATCCTTGTAGCTTGTATTTAATGAAGTTGAAAATCCAAGAGGACCATAGTAAGTTAAGTTTATAGAGCCATTTATCTTCGGTGACATTGCAGCTTGTCTATTGCCTCCAGTTCTTTTAATTCCATCTGCTATAAAGTAATTAAAAGTATTAACCCATGTATCAAGGTATCCAATAGAAAGGTCAAAAACGATACTAGGTAAAATTTTCAACCTATTCTCCCATTCAATACCTGTTATAGTTCCAGAGCCTGCATTGCTTGTGTAGTAGATAAAACTGTTTGGATCACCTTCAACTTGTTGACTTGAAATTGATACTTGCTGATCTTTTCTCAGACCATAAAAGCAGATAATATTTGAACGAAAATTATGAGTTTGATGCTTTACTCCTACTTCTGCTGTTATTAATGCTTCTGGACCATAGGGTTGACTTAGTTCATTTAAATAAGGCTGCTGATTAACCCCCCCTGATTTGTATCCCCTTGCAATACTAGTTGTAAAGCTTGTAGAATTATTTCTATTGAATATTATAGATGTCCTATATCCTAACATAAAGTCATCAGTAACACGGTTAACCCTAGGTAACTCTTCTAACTCCCAATAATCATTTAAGCCATTTGATGTACCATTATATTGTATTGTATTTTTTTCAATTCGAAAGTTAGTTGATAGTTTTAGCTTAGAGAGAATATCACGATCGAATTGTAAATAGCTTGATAAGGCTTCAAAATCATAATTACTTATTGCATCAGTTGCCAAACCACCAAATAGATAACCATTAGCCCGGTCTTTTTCATTCATTTTTTTATAAAACATTCCAAAAATGAATTTATCTTTAGATAGTCGTAATTCCTGAGTGAAATTTTTTCTATTTTTTTTATTTTCATCATAAAAACTATATGACCATCCTTCTACTATAGGATCAAAACCATGCTGTTCATACCAATAAGCATCATTGGCCCAATCACCATCATAAGCATGCACTAGATCAGTCTCAGTTGCTGATGTTATACTTGTAAATTTTACCGTTTTGGAAAATGAGATATTCAAACGAGCAGAACCTCCTATCGTTTTTTGACTATCCTCACCATCACCATCTGAATATGTTTCATAATTTGTATTATTATCTGGTGACCAAATATCATATCCATTTGGTATATTAGCGTAAATAAGAGTGCTAACTAAATCAATGTTTTTTGTAGGTTTAAAACCAATTTTCATCCTGTAAAAACCTTCTTCTTTTTTATTCGAGTCATCAACCTTTTTAAAAATATTTTCTCTAAAACCATCCCTATAATTATAAATACCTGAGAAACGAAAACTAAGACGCTCATTAAAACTAAAATTAAATGAATTGCTAAACTGAAAATGGTCATCATTTCCAATACTAAAAGAATGCTTATTCTCAAATTGTTTTTGAGGATCAACTGACCTAAGACTAATAACGCCAGCTATTGCATTCGCACCAAAAACAGATGACTGGGGTCCCTTAAAAACCTCTATTTGTTGCAGGTCAAATAGATGGCCTAACATACCGATACCAGACAAATCAATATCATCTAGAATGAAACCTACCGAAAAATTTGGTGCACCTTCACCAAAATAATGGCTCCTTTCGCCAATACCGCGAATTTGGAAATATCGTGGACGGCTTGTTCCCCCTGCCCAAGTTAAATTAGGAATTTGATCTATTAATGTTTGAAAATGTTGCCCGGAAGATCTCTTGATCTCATCCAAAGCTATAACGGTCACACTGCTGCTTAATCTTTGGAGCGATTCATCATTCAAACCACTGAGTACTATAATCTCATCTGTTTCAATTAGATATGGATCCAGTAAAATACTCATTATCTTTTCAGCCTTTTGAGTAGATGGTTTAAATCCTATATGAGAAATCTTTAATTTTGTTCCCAATGGAACATCAATACTAAACTTCCCCAGACTGTCAGTTGATGCACCATTCAGATCAGCGACAACATTAGCAGCAACAATTGGGTTACCATCAGACCGATTTAATACTGTCCCAATTATTTGGGCAGAAAGGTCTGCTGTAAAAAAAGATAGAATGGTAATTATAAATTTATAAAACATAGTGTCTCCCTACGCTGGCATTATCCAGATCAGGTCAATGGGTTTGTTCTCAGCCGCTTGATCTGGTACAAAACGGCACCCCTGACTTGTAAGAAATTAAAAAATTATATTAATAAATTGAATGCATCTTTAGATTATTCCATTATAGGATCAATTAATACATTTTTTTAACACATTTGGAGTTCTGATGTCAAATAGTTCAATATCTGTTCCAGAAATAAATCTAAGAGTAATTATCATTGGTATTCTACTATCAGTTGTGATGGGCTCTGCAAATGTCTATCTAGGATTAAAAGCGGGAATGACAGTTTCAGCCTCNATACCGGCAGCAGTAGTTGGTATGCTTGTTCTAAGACAAATAAGGGCACTTAATAATGAATCATATACTGGCTCCATTCTTGAGGCCAATCAAATCCAGACTGCAGCCTCTGCTGGAGAATCTCTTGCAGCTGGAATTATTTTTACAATGCCAGCNCTAATAATAATTGGTGTTTGGCAAGAGTTTGATATGATACTCACTACCGTGATTGCTTTTACAGGTGGTCTACTAGGTATTTTATTCATGATACCTATGAGACAAGTTTTTATTGTAAAAAATGAAGATAACTTACAATACCCAGAAGGTCTGGCATGTGCATCCGTTCTTGAAGCGGGGGAAGAGTCAGATAGCTCAAACAGTGCTGGTCTAATTGTAAAAGGTGCATTAATAGGTGGGGCCTTTAAAGGCTTAATTTCATTTTTCGGAGTTTTAAAAGGTGTCCTTGAAGGGGCTACTTTGATCGGAAATAGGATNTTTTTCTTTGGCGGAGACATATCACCAGCTTTATTAGCAGTTGGATTCATTGTGAGGCTCAACGTTGCTGTTCTTATTTTTATTGGCGGTTTTCTGGGATGGCTAATTGGTATACCATTACTTGGTCAAGGACTTGAATATGCTTCAAACCCTCTTGAGGGAGCATCATTCTTATGGTCCACAAAAATTAGATATGTAGGTGTTGGAGCTATGGTTGTAGGCGGTGTCTCTTCTATTTTCAAAGTACGTAAGGGTCTTGTAGACGCTATCAAGGTCCTAAAGGATAATCAAAAAGAGTCCACCCAAAGAGTAGTACCCAATAATCAACGTGATATTCCAGCAAAAGCAATAAATATTTTTTCAATAATAGCAGTNATNCTTGTTGGTGGAGTTTACTATTANATTACCAGCAATATAGCTATCACTTTNGTTACAACATTCATTATGATNATTATGGCTTTCTTTTTCACNGCTGTAGCCTCTTACATTGTTGGTTTAGTAGGCAATTCTAACTCCCCGGTCTCAGGCATGACTATAACAGCAGTATTGTTTACTGGTGGTCTACTTTATGTCTTTGGTTTTTCTGGTACAGAAGGAATGGTCGCAACCCTTGGTGTTGCAGCAATTGTTTGTTGTGCAGCTTGNACATCTGGTGATGTTTGTAATGATCTTAAAACAGGTCAGATNGTNGGAGCTAGCCCTTTCAGACAACAAATAATGCAGATAATTGGTGTTGCGGTTGCATCGCTTGTTATGGCCCCTATCCTACAACTACTCCATGATAATACGCCTGGTGGAATNGGTGGTAGNGAATTAGCAGCGCCNCANGCAGGCCTNTTNGCAAGNCTTGCAGATGGGTTCTTTGGAGAAGGGAATCTCCCATTGGATATGGTAATAATTGGAGCGGTAATTGGAATTATTATTCTAATTGCAGANTCTTTTATTTCCTCTNNTAAGATAGCCGGANATTTTAGACTTCATCTTATGCCCATAGCAGTGGGCATGTATTTACCTTTTGGACTCTCAACACCTATTCTGATAGGTGGTCTTATATCTCATTTTATCTTAAAAGAGAATAACTCTGCCAAAGAACCAGATAGGGTATTACAAAATGGGATACTAATATCATCAGGCCTNATTGCTGGCGAATCATTAATGGGAATNTTGCTNGCTCTAGTCGCAAGTGTGGGGATAACTAGTATGAACCTTGGAATTCAAACGGGTTTGGTAACAGNCTTAACGGCAATTAGTTCAGTTGTAACTATCTGGTGGTTATACCAAAGTTCAAGAGCTAGATAAGATAACTATATGAAGCCTGTTTCTCATGAATTGATTTCCCAATTACCAAAAGTTGAATTACACTGTCATCTAGATGGTAGTTTAAGAACAANATCTATCCTGGAACAGGCAGAAATTGATAATGTNAAACTTCCTNTTCAAAAGTACAGNGATCTNGACAACTANCTTCGAATTGGTAAGAAACGTGGTTCNCTNGANGATTATATNAAAAGATTTGATGTNACACTAAGTGTGATGCAGACACCCCAGTCACTTTTTCGATTTGCTTATGAANTGATAGAAGATGTNGCCAAGGAGAATGTAAGATATATTGAAGTGCGTTACTCACCCATTCTTCACACTAAAAAAGGAATGACTCTAAATGATGCGATAGAGTGGGTAAGAAAAGGACTGAAAAANGGCCANAATAAATTTGGGGTNAGATCTGGTATTATTATTTGCGGCATAAGGCACATTTCACCCTCANCCTCCCTNAAATTAGCTGACCTNGCTGTTCGCTATAAGAATCGTGGAGTGGTAGGTTTTGATCTTGCAGGTGCAGAAGAAAATTTTCCTGCAAAAGAACATAGAGAAGCATTCTATCTTATNAGAAATAANAATATAAATGCTACTATACATGCAGGTGAAGCTTTTGGCCCTTCATCTATTCATCANGCTATACATCAGTGCGGNGCTAACCGCATTGGNCACGGAACAAGACTTAAGGAAGATAAAGACTTAATGANTTACGTAAATGACCANCGCATAACTTTGGAAATATGCCTTACTTCTAATTGGCAAACAAAAAGTGTTAGATCTNTAAANTACCATCCAATGAACACATATTANNAACAAGGAATACGTGTTACTCTNAATACNGATAATCGTCTCATCTCTGATACNACACTAACAAAAGAGTTTATNTTAGCAAATACTTTATTTCAGTTCAGTCTTAANGATTTTAGAGANATNACNATNATTGCAATGAAAAGTGCATTTATGAANCATAATGANAGAATTAAAATGATTNANTCAATAGCAAGTGAGTTTGAGCAAGACTTTGGTATTNACNCAGAGTCCATNAGTANNAAATAAAATATCTATTATNGNTTAATAACTGTTATTTTTTCTTCTGTNTGNGATCCGTCNTCACCATANATCAANAATAGATATACACCTGTAGAAACATAATCACCATTGGTATCNCTACCGTCCCATGATAGTTGATCACCATCANNGCCTANACC
This sequence comes from bacterium TMED46, assembly GCA_002167345.2. Classification (GTDB taxonomy): domain Bacteria; phylum Fidelibacterota; class Marinisomatia; order Marinisomatales; family UBA1611; genus CACEUX01. The sequence goes on from NHCZ02000033.1 coordinate 33,471, forward strand.
TTGAGATTTTAAATGCCTTATAACTTTACCATCCAGCGTCGTTACCATCATTGANGACCCGTAGGTCAAGNCATCTACCTTCATTGGTTTATTAGATGGTATGTAAAATGGACTAGGNAANACTTTTATCTTTTCATAATCAGNTTTTGGATTACCAAATGGTATTCTAAGAATATTAATGCCCTTGCTAGTAGCAATGTATGCAAGATTCAATTTTTCATCAAAATCGATATCTCTAATTTCATCTGANAAAAGNGGACTNTTATTTACCCTAAAACCATTTATGTCTGGCCAATACGATGTNTTTTCCAAAAGAACATGTATACCTTGAGTTGGAGAATAAGTCCAAATGTTACCTTGCTCGTCAANTTTAATGCCNGCCCCATTCCCAAAAGAGATATTTGGGAAATATGGATATGGATTTTCTCGAATCACAGGATTGTAACNTTCATCAATATCGTAATAGTTTAATCCAGATGGAGTAAGATAATACACTCTATCATTANCACCCNTCCCTAATGACCAAACTGTTCCNCTACCTTTAATTAAACTCCAATTAAAATTCANNGGNTTATANGGGTTACCNTCATAACTCAACATTGATATCCCTCCATTCGGATATATACCNAGGTTAGCTTCTTCAGCCTGGAATGCAGATACCCAGGTTCTATCCCAACTATCAAAAGTAATGGAAGCGGGTGATTGACTTATTCGTGTTGATGTTTCTGCAGAACCAAAATGTTTCCATATTCCATCGGGAGATCTAACATGAATGGGGTTATTGCCATTGATACAGTATGGATTTGCAACCCATAAATTTCCATCAGAATCAAATTCAATATCTAATGTTACCTGGTAAGGTACAGAGTTACCAGANGTTGTATGATAGCTTAAAAAGGTTGTATCAATAGTTGAAATATTGCTGGGATCATCAACATCCAAGACTATCACCCCACCACTCCACCTTGGTGGGTTGGATGAATAAACCCGGGAACCACGAATTGCACAATAGACTAGCCCATCCGGCCCCTGTTCAAGATCAGCAATATATTCACCAAAATCATATGGCACAGTATCACCAATAAAGAAATCNAAATCATANTCTGNTTGAATTATCNTTGAGCCANTGGTTTTAATTTCTAAAATATTGCGCCANCCAAATCCATTNTATATGGAAATGCCATGTCCNCTACCNCCAACTAGCCTNCCATCTTCAAGAATGGTAATCGCAGANAAACTACCAGTTATTGGAGTGTTAGGCAGTACCCTATCTGTTATATAATCACCTTCTNCTATNTTATTNATAAANAGAATACCAGAACTTAATCCNGCTATAAATTTATCCGANTCAANAGAAAAACTTGTGATTTCGTACCTGTCNTCAATNAATAAATCTTCATNANNNGATTTTAAATAAAAGTTAGANCCATCTGAGAACCAGTAGCCTTCTGAACTAATATTNAGGTTTTTAGCNTTTGTTAGCTCAAAGGAAAATTCAATCTCATTTAATATNTTATTANTTAAATCATATTCAAATAAGCCATNATTTGTTGTAAATACTAANTGNTTTTCATTNAATTTAATTGAAGTAATCTCCTGNTCTAATCCTGGTATAAATTCAGACCAGTTGTCTGGGTCTTTCATATTATCACTAATATTTGCTGATAGAANNCCATTATTCATACCAATAAATACCATGGAGTCATTTGAGGTGAAACAATTAATGTCCCCNAAACCNTCAGGNTAATTATTATATGAGTCACGATATTGCCAANTATCNTCAAATATAAATTTNATTAGACCTATATCTACGCCTTGTTGGAAAAGCACCCATGCTGTCATACCATTTAGTTGGATATCTATNATAGAGGTTAAACCAAAATCNAAACTTGCAATTGATTCNATTTTTTGAATATCATACACCTGCAAAAANCCAAATGGAGACTNCCCACCAATCCACAAGTTTGACTGATGATCTNATGCCATACANGATAGATTAACACCATNAAGTCCATTTATAGTTGTATANGTTGAATATTGATTATNTTTTATTTCCAGAATACCTCCGCCACTNGCAGCATAAATAGCTTCTTNAGTAGAAATAATATCTCTGANATTTAANATNGAGGTTAATGCTTTCCACTCNCCNATCCTTGCTTGTGAATTAGCTAANGGTAGNGTCAAAAAATAAANTAAAAAAAACCTATGCATCNTAAATTCAATTATTTNNAAAANTANANAATGTNNTATNNTTACCCATAATNAAACAAACCTTTCTCTTTTGTCTTTGAATTTTTCACCCCAATTTCCNTAATATGAAACAATATATCATCATACTTATTTTATTTAGNGTNGGATGGAGCCAAAAAAAGATTCCTTTCTCAATTGATATTCGCCCACGTGTTATTGACAACGCCAAAATATTAGTTAATGTNGAAGTNACAAATCACGTTGGTCGCCCNGTAGACTACCTTGAGGGGTTTTTATCTGAATTTGCTGGTGGACAATTATTAGGTGAAAAAAGGATGGTATTGATATACCACTACGAGCCTGCTCTTCAGACAGGATTCTCAACAACTAAAACCACCACATATGATTTAACAGNAAAAAATCNACCCTCGTTNCAATTTAATATNTCTAAAGTAAAGTTNGANGGTGAGAATCGTGTATTTGCCTGGCATCCAAAATCAGGCTTNATTCGAATTGATTAAGNTGTTTTTCATGGTGTTTTATCCACTTATCTTCCAANAATCTGCTATAGTTTAAGGTATCCAATTCTAAGATTAGATTATTAATCCATCTTCTTGTTGATTCTATATATAAATCAATATTTTCTACAGGCACCCTCTCAGCGTACATATTGGCGATTAAAATCGCTGAAGCAATAGGGACATAACTATTTAGGGGGTCTTGATAAAAATAATCAATATTTTTAATTAATTCTTGATTTGAAAGATAGTCAACGGTTTCTGAAAAAGTATCATCTGCCAAAATTTGGTCTTTCTTCCATATTTTTAAATAAGAATATAGCCGACCATCCAAAGCACCATTCAGGTAAGCTGTTTTTACCTTAAAACAAGCATTGGAGTTATAGTCCACACTTTTTAAAACTTGATTCCAATCTCTTCCATCCCAGAATAATTTATTTTCACGAGCTCTAGTTTCTGATGAAATTAAAAGAATAAAAATAACATAATAAAATAATTTAATTCCCATTTCAGAGATGTTATATATCATTAACAACAACCGTTTTTATATTTACAAACTCCATTAGTCCATAACTAGAAAGTTCCCTGCCATATCCCGATTCTTTAACACCGCCGAATGGTAACCTTGGATCGGACTTTACAAAGTCATTAACAAAGCATGATCCAGCATTTAATTTATTTTTAGCTATGTGCTCTCCTTTTTTAATATCTTCAGTAAATATAGCAGCTCCCAAACCAAATGGTGTTTGATTAGCTAGGGTTATAGCATGTGCTTCATCTTCCGCAAATATTAAAGTAAAAATAGGTCCAAATATTTCTTCATCAAACGCCGCCATTCCTGGCCTTACATCTGAAAGTAGTGTGATTGGATAAAATGCTCCTCTCATGTTTGGGACTTCTCCACCAAGTTCTAGTATAGCACCGGAATTAATAGAACGATCAACCTGTTCATGGACCTCATCTCGAGCAATTAAGGAAACCATCGGCCCAATATCTACATTATCCATTGGATCACCCATTATCTTTTCAGATAATTTTTTTTTGAGTTTATCTAAAAATTCATGATAGACTGGTTTTGTTACTATTAATCTTTTAGCCGAAATACAACTTTGACCAGTATTTAGTATTCTTCCGTTTATGCAGGCATCAACAGCGTTATCTAAATCTGCATCATCAAGGACTACATATGGATCGCTACCGCCTAACTCTAAGACGGTTTTTTTTAGATACTTACCAGCAACTTGAGCAACAGACCTACCGGCAGGTGTACTACCAGTAATAGTAACTGCCGCAATTAACTGATTCTTGATAACATCTTTAACATTTTTTCCACTTACTGAGATATTACGGAATACATCATCTGGGAAACCTGCTTCTAAGAAGCAGGATTCGATAGCGTAAGCACAGCCTTGCACATTTGACGCATGTTTCAAGATTGCTCCATTTCCTGTTAAAAGTACTGGAATCGCAAAACGAAAAACCTGCCAAAATGGAAAATTCCATGGCATGATACCTAAGATAAGTCCAATTGGTCGGATTGCTACTAAACTTTTATGATATTGAGTATCAATTAATTTATCAGATAAAAATTCTGCAGCATTTTCTTTGTAATAATCACAAAGCCATGCACATTTCTCAATCTCACCAATTGCCTGTGCAATTGGTTTACCCATCTCATTTGCCATAATAGATGCATACTCTCGTTTTCTATCTATAAGAATACCTGAAATTTGGTTTATGCATTCCAATCTAAAATCAAGCTTTAAGTGATGCCACTCCTGTTGTGCATTTTTTGTTTTATNTATAATATCATTTATTTCNTCTAAAGAATGTTCATNATAGGATTTTATTTCTTCAGATGTTGCTGGATTAGTAGATATTAAAGCCATCTTTTAATAATTAATTATCANATAAATTTAGTGATTAAAAGNNTTTTACTCTAGGCTATTTATTAATTGCTTTTATAAAAAAGGCTCCAAAATAGAGCCTAGATTATTATGTATTCCATTTTTACTATGCTTGTGCTTCTGGTTTAACCTTCAAAATAATTGGCTCACTAATTTTTTCTGAGGGCTCATACTCTGGAACTAAAGANGATAAGGAGACCCTTAATTGACCATTGTCAAATTCATGCCCACTTAATTCATCATTCATTATTCGAGAATTAATACTATTTAAAATATCTGGTCTGACTGTCTGAAGAATTTGGAAAATCTTATCATGAAAAGTTTTTTGGATAATCTCTNCATCGTGTGCTAACTCTTCTAGCTTTTTTTCACCTGGCCNAGCTCCTATAAAACTAATGGGTATATCAATTTCAGGCTCTAATCCAGATAAACGAACTAATTCATTNGCTATATCTAGAATTTTAATTGGTTGCCCCATATCTAAAGCAAACACCTCGCCACCTTCACCAATACTTCCAGCTTGTAAAATTAACTGTGCGGCTTCNGGAACGGACATAAAGTAACGCTCCATGTCTGGGTCTGTAATTGTAATAGGACCTCCAGATTTTATTTGCTCTTGAAAAATAGGGATAACACTACCGCTACTACCTAATACATTTCCAAATCGTACTGCCATAAACNTTGTNCCGTAGGAACTATTCGAACCTTGNCATATNAATTCAGCCAATCTTTTTGTGGCNCCCATAACATTAATTGGTTTCACAGCTTTATCTGTGCTCACAAGGACAAATTTTTCTACATTATGATCCATCGCAAGTTTTACAAGATTTCTTGTTCCGTANACATTGGTTTTTATAGCTTCCCANGGNAATTCCTCCTGCATAGCNACATGTTTGTAGGCGGCTGCATGCAATATAANCTGGGGTTCATATTCATTAAAAACTTTACCCATAATATCTAAATCACGAATATTTGACAGGAGTGGCTTTGTTAAAATATTTGTGTTTTTAGATGATACTTCACGCTCTATCTGAAACAAGTTAAACTCACTGTTATCGAGCATTACCATTAAAGCTGGCTCATATTTCAAACATTGCCTAACTAACTCGGACCCTATGCTACCACCTGCCCCTGTAATAAGAATTCTTTTACCATTTAAATAGCNCTTGATTANGGTTTCATCCAACTGAATCTCATTCCTACCCAAAAGGTCAATTATTGATACTTCTTTTAATTGGTTAACGGACAATTTACCAGAGACAACTTCACCTAANGAGGGNAGTGTTCGAAATGGTTTACCAGCATTTTTACAAATTTCGATAATCTGGTATAAATCTTTTCTAGATGTATTTGGGCAACAAATTAATGCTTCGTCATATTCAGTAATAAATTCTGCTAAATCATTAATCTTACCTAAAACTTCTATACCATGAATTGATCTACCATGAAAATTTTTATTATCATCCAAAAAGCCAATAGGATCCATTCGATGTTTTGGATCATTCAAGAGCTCTTTACAAATAAATTCACCAGAATTACCGGCCCCGATTAAAATCACCTTTTTACTTAATTCAATCCTATATGGATTAGTATTAAGTAAGTGTGAAAAAATCAAACGTATACCCACTCTGGANAGACTCGTCAGTCCAACGGATAAAATAAAATCAATCATAAATACGGATCTAGGTATATCTGTAAAACCTCGTAAATAACCAATTAAGGCAATCACAGTTAATGTGCTTAGAAAGTTTGCCTTTGCAATATTGTACATATCAAACAAACTAGTATAACGCCACATACCTTGGTACATACCGAAAACATAAAAACAAAATAATTTTACAGAAGTGGTAAGAAAAAGAATCTGCAATATTTCTTCGGTAAAAAAGAAACTTGGNANATGAAAATCATGCCTGATAANAAATGNNCCTATAAATGCAAACAAAATTAGAATAATATCAGATAGTAATANAATTCTCATATTTTTAGAATTATTGTTGATTTTAGATTGTCGATTAGGATTAACTTTTANTTTTACTTTACTAATGATTTGCCTGATTTTTTTATCTTCAATTTTTAANAGTTTAAGTACAAGATAATGGCCCATTTGNTTTGGTATGAACAATGATAATATTGTTATTCCAACTAACTTTAANTCTTCAAAAAACCCTTTTTTATTTACATAATATTTATCTAGTCCTACTTTAATTTNTAAAATATCTTTGTATGGATNAGCAGAATCAATCATTGACCATATTTCAGACTCATTTCTAAATAAGATAGATGAATATCCTGATAGGCCTGGCTTTATTTTTTCAAGNAAAGAAAAGGATTTTTGATCCACAAATTCAGGAACCTCAGGTCTTGGGCCAATAAAACGCATATCACCCTTTATAACATTTANTAACTGAGGCAGCTCATCAAGCTTTGTTTTTCTTAAAAATTGGCCCCATCTATTTGTCTGAATATTGGTNCCATATGAAAAAGCATNCTCCTTATTATCACCATTGTTTAGCGATCTAAATTTGTATATAGTGAACCTTTTAAAATTTTTACCTACTCTAAGCTGTCTGAAGATAATTGGACTACCCAGTAATAGCAGGTTTGCAAATGCAATTCCCAGAAGCAAAGGGGATAACATAATTACTAGGAGAGTTGCCGTAATGCGTGAAATTAGTTCCATAATCTANATTTTTATTCTAATTATACAATATTACAATGATTTTTCTGAATTTAGTGACAGATGTCACAAGATTCGCTTACCTAATGACTTCAATATTAAATAAAAATTAAATAAAACTATGAAAATTATTTTGAATAGATTTTATAAAGTTTTAATATGTTTTCAATAACGTAATCTAATTCATTGTCTGTTAAGTTAGGGTAAAGAGGCAACGTTATAATTGAATTAAAAAGCAAATTGGCTGTTGGGAAATTATTCTTATTAAATTTATAATGCTTCTTGTAATATGATAGTAAATGAATTGGTTTATAGTGCACAGCTAGACCAATTCCTCTTTCATTCATTAATTCTATAAAATTATCTCTAGAGATAGACCATCTATTGGTTTTTAATTTTATAACGTATAAATGCTTGGAATGCCCTTCCATTATATCAGGCAATGATATACCCTCTTTTCCTGAAAGTGCATTATTATATTTTTCAACTATTTCATTACGTCGTTTTTGCCATTTCATGATATGATTCATCTGCCAGAGCCCAAACGAGGCTGCATAGTCCGTAAGATTATATTTAAAGCCTAATTCTACAATATCATATTCCCAATTTCCATTTTTTCTAAATCTATTCCAACCATCTTTAGTAATACCGTGAAGTGATAATTTTTTTACCTTTTTTGCTAAATAATCATTGTTAGTTGCTAGTGCACCACCTTCACCACCGGTTGTAATATTTTTATTTGCATAAAATGAAAAAGCCGCTGCATGATCTGTATCACCTACTTTTTTCCCATTTGATACTGACTCGAGAGCATGTGCTGCATCTTCGAGGATAAACAGGCCATATTTATCAGCTAAATCCCAAAGAAACTGTAAATCTACAGACTGTCCAGCATAATGGACTGGAATAATTACTTTTACGGAACTATCCTTTTTTACAATATCCTCTACTTGATTTAAATCGAGTAAAAAACCATCTTTATCACTATCAACTAATATTGGCTGCATACCAACATACTCACCACATTCTATGGTGGAGACAAAAGTCAATGTCGGCGCGATAAATTTACTTTTATTACCAAAATTTTTTGCTGCTAATGCAAGGTGAAGTCCAGCTGTACAAGAATTAAGGGCGACAACATGTTTAGCACCTAGATAATCTGCTAGTATTTTTTCAAACTTAGAAACCTGTGAACCAGTAGTTAACCAACCAGATCGAATTGAGCGGGGGAAGATTAGCTCTAGATTATCAGGAATATTTGGTTTATGGAAAGAAATTTTCATATTTTAGTGTTCAAAGGATAAAAAATATCAGCACCAATTTTAAATTCTAATTCCCCATCTATCAAATTTGAATTAAAGTATTCAATCTCGCCCAAGAAAGAAATATTCTGCTTCCACCACCACTGAAAATTCCAATTAAAAAAAATTTTATTTTCAACTATACCACTTGGAAAAGGCCCTTTGAGATAATCAGTATATCCATCATAGGGTGATTTGTCCAAGCTCCCTTCTCCAATTTCTCTTTGACCTAATTCAATATTTGTAAATAACCTATTTTTGTGAAAAGTATTCAAGCCAATTTTAAGTTCTCTGCTATCGCTTCCTAGAGGCCAACCAAGAGGTCTATTACGTTGTACAAAATTATTATATCCCAACTGATGCCTAAATGTATGGGTTCCTATGGATATGATTGAACAGTAGAACGATAAGGTAGCATTTTTTGTATATATTGGTGTGTGTAAAACTTTTAATGAAAAGGCACGAGCATTTGCTTTATTATTTTTTGTTTGCTCACTATCCAATGTGAATTCATCAAATAAATAGTTCATAGATATCCTAACATCATCGAAGATTAATAAATCTCCCGATAATTGCCATACCCCATTTCCACTTCCAGTGCCTTCTGCACCTTGTCGACCATTAAGCTCTATTTCAAGGTGAGTTGACATTGGGTTGAAGTATGAAAAGTCTATAGGTCGATTGAGCCCTGAATAAATTACTATTTCAGATAGTCCTAAAACTAAATTTTTTTTATTTTTCAATTCAAATCCCCTACCAGTTATATATCGATTGTATGATAAAGAATCAGTTTCAAGATATCCATGAAAATAACGGGCCTTAAGATTACCAAAATCTAAATCCAGCATTCCATAGTCATAAGCTGGAGAATTTTCACTTAGTGCCAGTTGTATATCGTTGCCTGCTCCCCAGCTTTGCCTACCTCTACCAAACTGAAGAATCATCCATTCATTTTGATAACTAATCCCGGACAAATCAGTTTCACCAGAATTAAACCCAGCTCGTTTAATCTCTCTGGATACACCTGTAAATCGATCAAATAAATCATGTCGGTCAACAATCCTTGGATACAGATAACCATGAAATTTTGATTTGAAAGAAAAAAGCCCAAAACTATAGAGTCCGATTCCATTCGTACCTGTATAAGTTCCGAAACGTGATTTAATTGTAAGCGAATCAGTCAAGGTTTTTCCATGGCTAAATCTGGAAGGTCCAAAAATCGTATTATTTCCCCAGTTTTTCCCTGCATCTAACAAAGTTTTTTGTAAATGAAATTCAAAAAACTCGTTTGGAATTTCTTGTGATTTTATAAAAGTAAGTGATAATAAAATTAGCAAGACCCTAATCATAATTTTCCAGATTTTTTTTCAGCACGATTAAATAAAATTGTATTATTTCAGTCACGGATAAAATTATAATCCTTTAAATCTATATCATTCCATTTATTCCAAAAATAAATGAGCCCTAAAAAAGAACCTAATCCATAAGAGAAGTGTAAAATGAAATATACTAAGGGAAGAAATATAAAAGTTAGAAATGAAAATTGTGGTTTAATTTCAATTTTATTTTTTGAAACCATTTTTACCATCTCAAATAAGACTGCAAAAAGATTCACAACGGAATAAAATAAGATAAAAAGATAAAATGGTAATATCACGGATAATGCGATTCCAAAGATGAGAAATATAAGTATGCTAAAAACGAAAATTAATGGAATGATGTGGCGCCAAGATGAAAAGTCTCTTCTTTTTTGCATTACCCGAATCTTATAAAAACCATATTGAAAATATTGTTTAAATAACTTTAACAATGACTTTCTAGAATAATAAAAGGACTTGATCGAAGGATCAAGCCAAATTTTTCCCCCATTTTGAATTAAACGAAAATTGAATTCATCATCCTGATTACGAACGAGTTCTTCATCATATCCGCCAATTTTTTCAAAAACCTCTCTTTTGTAAGCTCCAAAGGCTAATGTATCAACATATTTTCCATTTATTAAGACTTTACGAAATTCAACTCCACCTACACCAAATCCTGATGATTGAGCAAGTTTTATTGCATTACCAATTAGACCTGAAGAAATATGCTCTGTTGCACCCCCGACACAATCTGCCTCAACATTATTTAAAGCAGTCATACAAGAATTAATGAAGTCTTTTGAAAGATGAGAGTGACCATCCACTCTAAGTATAACATCACCTTTAGAAATTGAAAGGGCTCGATTAAATCCTGTGGAAACAATTTTATCAGGATTATCTATTAATTGAACCTTACTATTTGTCTTTATATAATTTTTTATGACTTCCCTAGTTCCATCATCAGAGAGACCATCTACAATTAATATTTCAGCTATCTGCTCAGAATTGTTCTGTTTCAGAATCGAGTCTAGTGTTAGTCTAATGTAATTTAATTCGTTTCGAACAGGTATTATAATTGAAATCAATTTTTTTATTAATTATATAGGATTAGCAATTTATAGTTAGGGTTTGAAAATCTCACTATTACTATTTTTATTTTCTCCAAGAATCCATCTTCTCAGGTTGGAATATTTTCTCATCCCCAATATTTTTTTTGGCAAGTTAAAAAACCTAGATTTTATTAATTCTTTGGAGATGTCTTTGTCGCAATACCTACTGATATCACGGCCATTAGTTTTATCCGTAATGGCTATTCTTTGCAACTTATATGAATTAGTATAAGAATAATTTATACCAGGTGTTGAAACACAAAGATTTTTAAAACCAGCTTCTTTGGCACAAGAAGCAATATTTTTATTCCAGTCTCCACCAGGCATTGAAGCAGATATAATATTTTGCCCTGTAAGAGATTCAAGATATTTCCTACAATTTTTAAATTCCCATAAAATTTCATCATTGGAGCAATTACTAAGCATGCGGTGAGTAGTGCCATGTACACCTATTTCCATTCCAGCTTCAGAAGCCATTACTATTCCCTTTTCATTAACAAAACCTTGACGACCAACAAAACTTTTAGTGATAAAAAAGGTGCATTTAAACCCAAACTCCTTTATGATAGGTAAACCTATCTTAAAAGCACCTATCCATCCATCGTCAAATGTTAGAGAAATTGAATCCTTGCTAGTGGATAATTTGGTTAGCCCGACTACATTGACTTTTGATTTTTTTATCTGATTAAGATGCTCAATAAAAGTTTGTTCAGAGATGTGATAAATGTTCGATGACCTAGGAATAAAAGGTTCTGGGGATTTAAGAAAAATATCATGATACATTAAAATCAATGAGTTCATAATTATTTTTTCTCTACCTTAGTTGCGTGAACCACAAAACCTGAACAAAATATTTTAGTAAGGGAAGATGATATTTTTGAATCAATTTTAAACCATTTATGCCAAATCCAAGGCTTAATTGGAAAGTTGAAGAATATTGGAGAGCAGTTGAAATATTTTATTTTATAATTATCAAAACCTAGTTCTTTTAAAACTGGAAGTATTTGAGTTGTGAAATCAAATGAATGTTCATGCTGACTTGTGAAAAATACCTTTTCAGAATTCTTAATTTTATTTTTAAATATTTTATTCCAAATCCATTTAACAGTATCACGCAAAACTCCTGGAAGAGAATTTCGATTACGAAATGAGATTATTAAGTTGCCATCTTTTTTAGTACAACTAGTAAGCGACTTAATTACTTTCATCGGTTCTTCTACATAATCTATAAGGCCTATAGCAACAACATAATCAATTTTTCCTTCATACTGATTTAGTGAATCGACATCACCAACTTCAAAATTTGCATTTTCTAATTTTAATGATTTCGCCATTTTTACCATTTTAGTAGAAATATCTATTCCAATGAATGAAAAACCATTTTCTGTACAAAACCTAGCAAAAACACCTGGCCCCATACCATAATCAAGTATAGTTTGAAATCCTTTTGAAGGAGAAATAAATTTTTCGACAATTTCATTTCGCCTTTTAAACATCAATGACGAGAAGTCATATACTAAACCCCCAGACCGTTTATTATATACTTTAGCTGTTTCATCAAAATATTTTTTTGATTGCAAATGTGATTCATAGGACATAATTAACTCTCTTTTAATCATATGTTTAAATTCATTAGAAATATTTAATCTTACGAATTACTTAAAGAATCCTCATAAAACTCTTTTTGCGCTCTTCAATAGAAAATCTCTCAAAAAAAGTAGAGGTAGGTTTTAATAAATTATATTCATTACTAAAAATTGTTTTTATGTAATCAACAGTCTCATCAACAATACACTCTTTCACAATATAACCAGAATCACCAATTATCTCTGGCAGTGCGTAACAATTGCTTACAATTGGTTGGCAGCCTCCCATTAGGGCTTCAACGGCACTTATACCAAAAGCTTCATGACGGGAAAGCTGTAGATAAACTTTCGATTCATTATAATATTTTTCTAATTCTTTACGATTAACGAAGCCCATATATTGAATATTAGGTGGAGATATTTTTTTCACATAATTAATCATTTTTGTACATGGCCTTCCATTACTATCCGTCCACTTACCAACATGAATAAAAGATTTGTCAGGCAGCCTTTGAGCAACCTTGATGAAATAATCCAATCCTTTCCTTAGAAAAGTATCTGTATTTATTTCTCCTACAGTTAATATATGATTTTTCCTTTTTCTAATATGATGATGGTTTTTTAGATAAGCAGTATTGTAAATTAGTTTAACTTTACTAAAATGTACTCTCCCATTATTAATTATCTCTTCACGATTTGATTTTGAAACTGCTATTACTTTATATGCTTTTCTTAGTAACCAACGGCCAATTACAGTTCTACTACCCCCTCTCATTCCACCATATTTTATTTCAGGTACATTTGCTACGTCCCAGCCACCAGCAATAATAAAAAGCGGCTTATTGAAAAAATAATTCAATAAAACGGCTGGAATAGTATGGGTTGAAGCAAACCAAATTAGAATCGAATCAGCAAACCAAAAATTCAATAATAATTCTAATCTAAAACAATCAAGCACGGTTTCGACAACAGTTTTCCTTACATTCGAAAAAGAACTAAGAATCTTTTCATCCGTATTGATGAAGCCAGTTTCTCCATTAACAATATAAAGTATTTGTTTTTTTTTATTCAAATAATGGCCTTATGGATTAAAATAAAAAACTATCATTCTAAAAGGAACTTTATAGATAGTTATTGAATTAAATATTTCAAATTGTTGTCAATATTTTTGCTATGTTTTCAGTATGTATTGAAATATCAAAATATTTATATGCATATTTTTTATTTTTTAACCCTTTTTCATTCCTGAGGATTGGATTCTCATATTTCTTTATTAATTTTATTAGATAATCTTTATCTGCAATATTGAATAAATCTATTGAAGGGCAATGGGATGCTATATCTTCTAAACTTTCAATTTGGGTCATCGCAATAGGTAGTCCTGCAGATATAGCACTTAATAGGACTAAAGGTGAGGTATCTTTTTCCACGCTTGGATAGATAAACATATCCATTGCNGAAAATATATTTTTCAGGTCTGACCTATAACCAGGCATAATAACACGNTCNTGCAAATTACTTTTATGAATGATATTTTTTAAATAATTNTAATATTTATCNTTNCCAAACAATGGTGAACCTGCAAGNATTAAATATGAATNTAAATTATGTTTTGAATAATCTATAAAGGCTTTTAATAGGTGTATTTGCCCCTTCCAAGGTTTAATTCTAGCGACATGACCAATTACGTAGGCATTCTCTGAAATTCCTAGTTCTTTTCGAGTATGCCTTCTTGCATCTGGACATCTTTTTAGTTCACCTGATTTAATCCCATTTAAGACTACAAATGATCGCTGACGGATATCACCCTTCAGGGCAGCTTTAATTAATTGGCCATCACAAATTATACAATTTGGAATCTTATTTGCTAAAAAGTTTAAAAAGGATTCGTAAAGTCCGAAATATCGATTAGAAACCAGGTCTTGAAGATGCCATATTATGGGTATTTTTAACATCTTACAGGCCAATCCACCAGACATGTGAGTGAAGAAACCTTTGGTTATGACAATGTCTGGTTTTCGAGGATTAATTAAAGCCCTAGTTTTAACACTATTTATTAAAATTAGAAAGATATTATATATTAGGGAGAATGGGTTCGGAATACGAATTTTATCATTGTTTAAAGAGATACTCGTAGAAATATATGGAATAGGATTATAAGTGTTATATGGAATATTGTGTTCTTTACATAAACTTGTGAAGGCCCCATCAAAGGGAATTAGTATTTTGAGTTTATGTAATCTTTGCTTAATAATCTCTTCAGCAAAATATAAAGTACTGTATTGTACCCCTCCCATTTTAGAACTGTCTTCAATAATGATAATATTTTTTCTATCACTCAAAGCAATTTAACCTCTGTTATTTAAAAAATAATTAATTGAAAATATCTCCTTCCCTTAATTTTAATTTTTTTATTATATCTAAATGGCCTATTCTGGAATTATTAATTATACCCTTTTTAATCAATAAAATTTTATCACGAGTCGTTACTTCTATACCTTTTCTACCAATGTTGATAATCATTCCACTATTAATATCTTGTGAAATATTATTACCAATCTTTACTTTATCAATCCATAACCTTTCATTACTTACCTTAGTCCAAGCTCCTGAACCAGATGAACATGCTTGAATTAAATTCTTGATGCTTTCAGCATTGCAAGACCACTGTATTTTTTTATCAATATCTGTGACAATTCCGAAGTAAGATCTTTTAGAAAGGACTTGGGGTTTCATTTCAAGTTTTCCATCTTTACACTTTTTAATAAAACTTGGAACTAAGTTTATACTAGCTATTGTTGTCAAATAAATTAATCTTTGTTCTGTAATACCATTTTCAATTCTAATTTTATTTTGTAATACTATATCTCCAGAATCGTAAACAGATGTCATCAAGTGAATGGTCACACCTGTATATTTTTCGCCTTTAGCAATCACCCAAAACCAAGGATTACCACCAGCATATGCCGGCAGTAATGATGGGTGAAAATTAAAAGAACCTACCTTGGGAATTCTCAATATACTGTTGGGAATTTTTCTGTAATAACCAGCAGAAATAATTAAATCTGGTTCCATCGAATAAATTTCAGAGGCTAATTCCGTATTTAGCTTATTTGGGCGCATAATTCTTATGCCATCAGTATTAATGAAAGATTTTTTTAACCGTAGTGGTAGAATCTTATACTCAAAATACATCCGGTCAATCAGGCGTCTAAAAAAGTTTAACATTGAAAAGAATTTTGTTCTTTTCGATCTTAATTCTTGATTGTGATTAGTAATGATTCCTACCAGTTCAATATCATCTTGAACTAATAGTTTTAGGTAATGGTATTTTGAAAATTGGGAGTTCTCATTTAAAAATAATAAAACTTTCAATTTCTTTGCTGTTTTATTTTTACTCATAAAAACTCAATAAATCATAAAACATTTATATTTCACGAATGGGTTATATCTATAATTAAATTTTTATATGTTTTATTTATTTTGTATCAGGGCTCTTTTTTAATTTTAAAATTTTAATCTCCATTAATTTAGCATGACTTAAAAAAAGATAGATACTAGCATATATAGCTAAAAGAAGACCTCGAGCACCATCTCTAAAACCTTGTAGAATAATATATCTTTTGAAAAAGATATATGGTGGGCCGATTAACCATTTAAAATAAGAAAATTTGATATCTCTTTTTTTTAGTTCATCTGCCTCATATCTAGTATACCTATCTAAGTTGCTTAGCTGCTTACTGATATTTGGCATACCATTATGAATCAATGATGTGTCAAGTATTCCAATTTCTCCAGGTACCACTATACGTGAATGCACTTCCCTATCCCACCATTTCCCATATTTTTTTCTAAATAGTCGAAACTCCCAATCAGGATATAGGCCGCCATACTTCAACCATTTGCCTAAGACATGATTTTTTCTTGCCATTTTAAAACAATGTATATTTTGATTGGAGCTTTCTATAGCACTACGAATGATATTTTCAGCACCGTACTCAAGTAATTCATCTGAATCTATTTGGAATACCCAATCATAATTACAATGTTTTAAAGCCCAGTTTTTCTGTTTTGCTGAATTGATATATTCATTTTGAATAACCCTGGCGCCAAAGCTATTTGCAATTTCAATAGTTCTATCAGTACTGAAAGAATCTATTACAATAATCTCGTCACCCCACTTTACCGACTCTAGGGAAGATAATATTGTACTTTCACAATTAAATGTGGGAAGTAATATTGAGATATGATTATTTGCTTTGATTACTGGTTAAAATATGATTTAAGTTAAAATTGCTGTGTACATAAGAATATATTATGGCCCACAGCATAAATATTGGAACCCCCGTTTGTACTAAAAAGAAATTGCCATTTAAAAAAATTGAAACAATAATAAATATTAGAAGCCCAATCATAGTGAAGAGCATTGTTTTGTGCTCTCCTATTGCCTCTGAATAAATTCTGTATATTTTTAATAGAAGTAATAATGGCGCAAAAAATAAAGTGGCCCCTGGTATAATCCCAACAGTTGAACCAATTTGCAGGATATCATTATGAACCCAACCCTGACTACCCCAACCAGTGCCAAGTGGGTTTGATATTATCGAATTAATAGCAGTTTTTGCACGGGCTAATCTTACACCCCCACTAGAATCATACCTAGTATCTATCTGACCGGTTAATGCCTTAAAAGTAGAAATATATCGTCCTTCTACTGGCTGTGAATAAACATAAAACACAAAAACTGTTACTAAAAACCCTATGTAAAATTTCAATTTTGGCATTAGACGGTTTTTATACTGGAATATTGTCTGAAAAAGCAAAATTGTAATTATCAACCATGACGCCCTGTTACCTGATAAATATATGGAAAAAAGATTGATTAAAATGAATGCAGTTAATAAAAGATTATTATTAACTATAGACTCTTTCTCTGATTTCAAGAGTAATAATATTGGAAATACTGGTGGAATGAGATTTGCAGCTAGATGCGAACCCCAAAAAAGGAATGCCAATCGAGAAAAATATACTGTTTCACCTATACCCTTAGGTTGGTGAGGAAACCCAAAAATATTTGCAATTAGTGATGGGAATACAAATTCAATGATACCTATTATTGATATGGTAGTAGCAGCATATAAATATATTTTCAATAATCTAATGACATATTCTTTATTAAAATGAATATGTTTTGCCATGAAAAATACCAATATAATCAATAAAGAATTTTTAAACTCTAAAAGCACCATGTAATTATACCTTGTTATCAAATCAATAGTAAAAAAGGTAACAAAAAATAAACCTAGTATAAACATGCTTGTTGGCATCTTCACAAAATTTGAAGGTTTGGTAATAATTACTCTAATAATACTTGCATAGATAAATATTTCAATGGGATGCAATTTAAGGCCCTGAATTGGTTCAAATGTTCTGTACCCCAGAATAAAGGCAGCGATAATCCACTCTAATGATTTTTTTAGACCATTTTTTGAAAATAGGATTGTTTTCAACCCTAGAGCTGTGAATCCAATAACTAATAAATTAATTATCATATTGTTTTATTTTAAATATGTAAATAATTAAATCAGAACTCATAAAATAAATGAAGTCTAAAAATATTTTACCAAGATTATGGATGCAATCCCGATAATGCATCATAATTCATTTAACCTATTATGAAAGGTATCTAGTCTTTTTGACCAGTGAAATTGTCTGCGAATTTTTGGAATTAGTTCATTATATTGTTTTAATCCGTTATAATCATTTATTATTTCTTCGATACCAATCCTTAATGTTCTACTATCAGGCTCAACAATTTTTACCCATTTATTGAAAATATTTTTTTCTTGCTCATTCAAACCTTTTTTTGCTATATCAATGACTTCTGGAACACCATCTACATTTGTTGCAACGACAGGACTCCCGCAACATAAAGCCTCTGCAATTATAATTCCATAAGGCTCAATTTTTGAGGGAATTAAAGTTGCCTTGCTTACAGATAATTGTTTTATCATGTTAATGGAATTTAATCTCCCTACAATGGAGATACCTTTGGTTAGTTTCAGTCCTAAATGATCGAGCTCTTTTTTATTTCCTCCTGCAATTACCAAGGGTATATCATTATATTTTTGGAAAACTTTAAAAAGCAAATGGAGACCTTTCTTGGGTACAAACCGTGCAGCAGTAAAAAGTTGATTATCTTTATTTTCTATGATTTTATGATTTAAATAAGATTCATTTACACCATTGTGGACTTTAAAACATTTCCCAGAATTACTTTGGGGAAAGGTTTTTAAAAACTCATTAAGTAAGAATTGAGAACAACCAGTTATATATTCTGCTGAAAAAAATAATTTATTGTATAAGTAGTATCTTAGACTTTTAATTTTTAGATCACTCATTCTTTCAACTTCATTTCCGTGCAGGGAGATAATCAGTTTAAATCGAAACATGAGTTTTAGAAGGTAACATTCAAATAATTGATGGTCAGGAAAATGAAGATTTACTACATCTGGTCTATTTTTAGAAAAATAAATAATTAATTTTATTATCGTAAGTGGTTTCAAGATAAACCATGCAAGAAATAAATCCAGTCGTAGATCATTTAATAGATTAAAAGGACTATGTAGAAACAAATATCGAATTATTTTTAAATCATCAAAGTATTCAAATGTAGGTAAAGATCTTGGATATTTGTTTGTGAGTATTTGAACATGCCAACCTTGTTTTTTCATAAAAGAAGCATATTCTTTTGTCGCATTTTCTAATCCTCCTAAACGAGGATGGAATGATGATGTCCAGAGTAAGTACTTTTTTTTAATATTTATTTTCAAGGGCTACTTAACAAACTTATTTAAAGATAAAAGTACTAGTGAGAAAAGTAGAACACTCTAAAAATCATAAAAATAATCAAAATTTAAATCTTCAATTTTTAAATTATTAAAAAATGGTAATCTCACTATACGGTCACTTATATCTTCAGTTACAGGACAATCACCCTTTTTCCCACCAAACTTTTTTCCCATTTCAGACAAATGCAATGGAAGGTAATGGAAGACCGCCTCAATACCATTATTTTTTAAATGTTGAATAAGTTTATTACGATGTTCAAGTGTTGGAGCAATAAGATAAAACATATGATATGGATGATCGCAATTTTCAAGTATAATCGGTAATTGAATGTCATTTTCATCAGCCCAGTCTTTCAAATTTTCATAGTAAAAATCCCATATTTTTTTTCTTTTTGCTTGGATTAATGAACGTTTTTCTAATTGGCCGTATAAAATTGCGGCTAAAATATCAGATGGTAAATAGGATGAGCCAATGTCAACCCACGAATATTTATCAATTTCACCCCTAAAAAATCTACTACGATTTGTGCCTTTTTCACGGATAAGCTCTGCTCTTTCCAAAAACCTTTCCTCATTGATAAGTAACGCGCCACCTTCCCCACAACTGAAGTTTTTAGTTTCATGAAAACTTTGAGTAGCAAGAGCTCCAAAAGTCCCTAGATAGCGGCCATTATATTTACCAAATAAACCATGTGCATTGTCCTCAATAACTGGTATACCATATTTATTGGCAATATTCATAATGATATCCATTTCACACCCTACACCAGCATAATGCACCAGGATTATTGCTTTAGTTCTTTCTGTGATACAACTTTCTAATCGGTTTTCATCTGCATTCAGACTATCTGGCCGTATATCAACAAATATTGGTCTTGCGCCACGCAAAACAAAGGCATTTACCGTAGAGACAAACGTAAATGATGGTACAATTACTTCATCACCTTCAGTTATATCTAAAAGAATAGCGGCCATTTCTAAAGCATGAGTACATGATGTTGTAAGAAGTGCTTTTTCTATTCCTAAGGTAGATTGTAATAATGAGTTACATTTTTTTGTGAAAATACCATCACCCGAAATATGCCCATTGTCAATAGCCTGATTTAAATATTCAAGTTCATTACCTTGAATATCGGATCTATTAAAAGGAATCTTACTCATTGATATTTATAAATTATTTGCAATAATAGCTTTAATCATCACTAACTCTGGATCTTTAATTTCAAAAGAATATCCATCATTATTATTAATATGTTGGTATATCCTAAATTCTGTTCTAAAAATACTACCAGGGTATTTCATGCTATTTGATATTAATGGCATTTTATTAAAAGTATATGCTATACTATCGCCTTCTATTGATCTACAAAATAATGACCTATATTGATCATCATCGATATTCAAGTTGATTGATTTAACAGTGCCATCACCATAAGATAATTCTATTACATTCTTTTTTTCATTTTTTGAGGATGATTGAATAAAATAATAAAATTTTGACTCCATAGATATTTTTTGTCCTGGATATATTTTTTCAAACCCAATTACTTTATCATCATTTATATATAACGGTAATATTAAATCTTTGTATTTCATGTCATAAAACCAGGGGATTGCATTGAACAATGATTCATTTTTTTTAAATAAATAAAACTGTACTGGGAAAAAAGAATAACTATCATAAAGAGAAAATTGTTTAAGTCTTAAACTATCTAAAAGCCTGTTTAAACTGTTATACACTAATTCTGTACCTAGCGGGTTATGCCAAAATTGTAAAGGTTCCAGTTTACTATACAATTTCCAGTTTCCAATTAAAATACCAATAGTTCCATTATTATTTAGTACTTGTTTTACTTTTTGATCATCTCTGAACCATACGATATCATTTGACTCAATAAAAAATTCGAATTGAGCTGGAGCATCACTTATAATTGGAATCTCATCACTAGGTACCCTATCTACAATTTTATCGTAATCAATAAAATCCATGGTTTGGCTCAAATAGCTAGCATAGATGGTACCGCTCCATAGAATTATACTAGCAATTATTCCTATCTTAGATTTTATAAAAAGGTAATAAAAACCAAAAACTATCCATGGAAATAAAAAGAGGACATGCTGAGGAGCAATTTGTGTCATTTGTGGTAGTGAGATAGGTTCAATTAAAAATATACTTATAATATATGGTGCAATGCCGGCTAAAATCATTGGATGTCTTACGCTTTGATCACGTGCTACTTTGTAAGTGCCATAGACAATGATTAAACCATAAATCGTAAATAAAATATCAATGTAATACGATGATAATGGAGTCTGATACCTTCCAAATAAAAAAGTGAAAATAATCATTATAGGCTTGATAATTGTACTTAATGAAAACCCTCTATGATCAAGTATATAATCGTGATTATAAATAGGAAGCAATGCATTGTGTAAATATGATAATATTTCGGCTAGGTTTGGTATAATAGTAAAAGAAATAATAGCAATAGCAGTAATAAAGTATAATTTTCTTTTAATTTTTATGAATTCTTTAATAAAGATATAGGTTATTAATTGAATAAATAAAAATAAGTGAATGAATAAACAGAGTACTGTTAATGAGAAAAACATATACCTTTTTTCAAAATATTTATCATCATTATACAACAAAAATAATGTTATTACCGAGGTAGAAAAAAAGTATAAAGTATAATATCTAAAGAATTCAATAGTTTGGATAAAGTAAGGGTTTACACTAATAAACACTATATAAAAAATTATGAAACCATTTACTTTTTCACTTTTACTTTTAATGAAAATAATGGTAAAAATTATGTATAACAGCGTTGACCATATCAACCCTTGCTGTCTATAAATTAAAAAATTCTCAATACTCACATCTCCAAGAAGACTCTTCATTATAGATGTCATTATCGAGAATGGCAGCCCCATAATAGTAAAATTGTTATAACTGAACCACTCATCTCCTCCCCAAGGTATCTTTGGGGCATAAGTCAAGGACATGAAAAGGTGTATAAAATAAAAAAACAAGATAACCAGAACTAAAGTTCTCTTATTTTGTAATTTTTTAATGAATCTTATCTTTAGTGAAGAATTAAAAATATCTAGCTAGAATTATAGATGTTATGAATGAATTTATTTTATTATTTCATCAATAATATATTGTGGTTTATTCCTTACTTGAGAAAGAATCCTCCATAAATACTCTCCTAATACACCTAAAAACACCATTTGTATTCCTCCAAGAAATAGTAAGACCACCATTAATGATGCCCAACCATAAGGCATATTGCCTAAGCCATAGACTTTTGAAATAATAATGAAAATTAAAAATGATATTGAAATGAAAAATAATATTAAACCCAAAAAACTCATCATCCTTAATGGGAAAAATGAATAGCCCATTATACCATCAATAAAATATGTTATTTTTTTTGATAATGTCCATTTAGAGGTGCCAAAAGGTCTTTTTCCTCTTTTATATGGGATGCTTTTACTTTTATGTCCTGTAAAAAGAATCTCACCTTGTATGAATGGATTTGCTTGATTCATTTTCAAGACTAAATCACGAACTTTTTTTGAAATTAGAAAATAATCAAATCCTCCAGCTGGATAATTTGGAAAACTCAATCTGGAAATAATTTTATAAAAGAATTTCGCCGCAATTTTACTTGTGAATGAATCAGCTCTTCCAATTCTTTCACCGTAAACAATTTCAAAATTTTCTTTAAAATGATGGTTTAAAAATTCGTTAATTAATTCGACTGGGTCTTGCAAATCAGCTGAAATAACAATGTAAGCTTTAGAATCGCTGATATCTAGTCCTGCAAGTATTGCAGGTATTTGCCCAAAATTTCTAGTAAATCTTAGAATTTGAATATTGTTATAAGATTTATTTAATTCAGTTAATTTTTGAAAGGAATCATCAGTTGAACCATCCTCGCAGAAAATAACTTGTCCAGTTAGTTCAGGGTTTCTCTTAATAATTTTATGCTCAATTTGATGCATTAATTCATTAAGTGTTTCTGAATTACAGTAGACTGGGATAATTATACTATAATCACACATTAATCAATTATTTATACCACATTGATTGATGCAATATTCTATCACCCATATTTTTTGCATAAAAAGCTAATCTACCATGCAGTAGCTTGGTGTCGTTAAAACAAAGTATATCTGATGTTTGACATTTAAAAGTCTCAACACTATTTGTCTTTTCTTTAGATTCTAAAAATTTAAAAAATTTATCACACATATTCTTTATAGTATTATTTGGCTTCTCTATCCTGTAATAATTCCAATAAATTGAATTCTCACCGTTAATTATTGAAGTCTTATTAAAATATGCTCCAGTGATATCCTTTCTTATTACAACTTGGGTTTTTTGAAGATCGTTAAGAAGTTGTTTTTCTTCTTTTTCTAAATCAGTTAATAAATTATCTAATTGATATATTGTTGTTTCACCACCTTTGATAGCTTGTTTTTCAAATGCCAAAAATACCATTTCAGCTGGATCACTAAACCAGGCATTATCATTATGAAGAGGTTGTCTAGTATTACTATGAGTGTATACACCTGACTTATCTTTATCATAAATAACTGTAAACCATTTTTTGCGTTCTAAAATATTTTCTAAATCAAATTGTCTATCATCATTAGTGTATTTCATTGTTTCTTCTAAAAATTGTCCAAAGCTATTTAAATCTAGGGTATTTAGAGCATTCTTAATTATCAAGGGATTCCCGTTTGACGCACATTCGTTTAAATTGACTGCCAAATTATTGATATTATGCTTTCCAAAGTCAAAGATTTTCATTGCCTAAAAGTAAATAACTAATCTGACTCAATTAATTTAAAATTATTTATTTCTCGACCTATCACCTTTTTATTCATTGTAAAACAATAATCTAGAATAGATTGATTCATCAATGTATTTATGAAAAATAATTTTATACCATCTGGTTTAAAATCTGAATTTGAATATAATGATTTACCACCTATTGCGTTGATATAAACCAATGCATTTTCTGCTTTACATATCTTTATTAGACTCTCAATCTTATCTTTACCTTTTTCATAATTTTCTTCAGAAGCTACTTTGAACTGAGTATCTAAGTTCAAGTATTTTGAAAATTCAATAATACTGGCAATTGACAATTCAGAAATTGTCTTGGGTTTATGACTGAAAAGATTTTTAAGCAAGAAATCAACAGTTTGATAGTTTGGGGATGAGGCATAAAGGTGTTTTACTGATTTAAAAAACTTATCAATTAATTTATCGTCCCAATTAATCTCTGTATCCATTATTAATTTATTCTGAGAAGATTTTTTTAATGGTATTACAAAATCTACATTATTTCTTAATCTATTTCTGTTTATCCACCCGCCTTTCTTAAAATAATCATTATCAAAAATAATGAACTTGTCAACGGCATTAATCAATTGAAAATATCCTAAGTATGGAAGAAAATATGGTTGCATTATTGCTATTTTCATATTTCTTTTTTTACTAAGCTGATTATTTGATCAATAATATCAAAGTCTAAATCATAGAATAATGGTAAACATAGGACATGATTAGCTACTTTTTCAGATATTTTTCTTTCATCACTATCAACTATATTCTTAAAAATATTTACTGATGGATAAAAATATCTCCTTGGATAAATGTTATGGTTATTTAGTTTGTCAATCAGTTTAAATAGTTTTTTCTTACTTTCAATGATGATAGGAAAGTACGAGTAATTAGTTTTTCCAAATTCGATTTTCTGGAAACTTAAGGCTGGAATATCTCTTAGAGCGGAATAATAGTATTGATACTTTATCTTTCTATCTGAAATTACTTTATCTATGTATTTGAGATTTACTATTCCAAGCGCTGATTGTAATTCCGTTAGCTTACCATTTAAACCATCAAATTGAATATCACTTTTGTCTTTATTATAGCCAAAAAATCTTATGCCCTTTAATTTTTCGGTTATTATTTTTTTCCCTGCAACGCAACCACCACCCTCTCCTGTATTAAGTAATTTTGTTGCATGTGTGCTTAGGACTGAAACATCACCATAGGACAATATACTTTTACCATTATACTCTGAACCAATTGCATGGGCAGCATCATAAATAACTTTTAGTCTATATCTGTTTGCAATTTTTTTTATTCCATCAATATCACAAGGATTACCAAATACATGAACTGGCATTATTGCAACAGTCTTATCAGTAATATGATTTTCTATCTTTTTTATATCAATATTTAATGTATCCTCATCGATATCACAGAAAATTGGTTTACACCTTTCGTTTTTTATTGCACTTACCGTTGCAATCCACGTAAATGCGGTGGTTATTATTTCGCCTTCAAGTTGTAGACCTTTTATTGCTGCCTGTAGTGCTGTTGTACCACTTGAAAAAGTTATATAATTACTAAGCCCAAACTTTTTACAAATTAAATTTTCAAATCGATTAACAAATTGACCATCATTAGTTAGTATACCGCAATCCCAAATATCTTTCAATAAATCATTATAATCCTTGAGAGGTGCTAAAAATGGTTTGGTAACATATGTATTAGGTGTTGTTTTTGTTTTTTCAGTCACTTATTTATTTAAAAATTTTTGATATTTATTTTTTACCAATGGATATTATCGATACACCAATAGGTAGTGAAATACTAGGTAATAAAATTGATTCTATCGAGAATATTTTCTTAAATACATAATTAATAATTTTATTTTCTTGCCTTAAATCATTTTTGCGTATGTTTGAATTAATTAATTTCTCTAATAATCTTATAATTAAAATAATAGGGAATAATAAAGAGTTAAAATAAGAGCTGTAATTCACCGTGAAACCCGTATACCGTAGCATATTATTTATTTTTGATTTGCTATATCTCCTTTTATGATGGCTCAATACATCATGGTTGCTCCAAAGAAACATAAAAGCCGGAACTGTTATAATAACTTTCCCACCTTTCTTAAGGTATTTGTAAATAGTTTGCAATGATAAATCGTCCTCTTCAATATGTTCTAAAACATCAAATAAACATATTATATCAAATTTCTCATCAAAGGGGATATCGTTAGGAAGTTTACCATACGCTACTTTACAAATATTTTTTGATTTAGCGTGAATACGAGCATCATCATTTAGTTCGATTGCCGATAAATCACCATATTTTGAGAGAAAATCTAAATTACCACCAGATCCACATCCAATTTCTAAAATTTTTATCTTACCACTTTTTCCAATATAATGATTGAGAATATTTTTTAATATTGATTTTCTTCCTGTATACCACCAGTGGTAGTCTTCTAAAATTTTCTCAGCAGCATAATTTTGTTTATCCATCTATCTAATCAATTAAATAATAAATATTTTTTGAACTATAATTATTTCTAGCCATATCACCATCCACTACCGGCACCATCACCAAACTGCTTGATCATTGTATTCCTAATCTTTTTACTAGTATATATGGCGTCCGCCCATCTCAATTGACCAGATCTGGATTCATTGATATTATACAAATTAAAAAATTCAAAATCATAATTTGCTAAGAATTCTGCGATTTTATAGTACTTATGATGATTTTCATATAGTGGTACAACTTGCCATTCAATATTTATCAAAGAAATCTTACCTGCTGCTAAATATTTTATGCCCCCCTTTAAAATATCTAGCTCAGAACCTTGGACGTCAAGTTTTAGTATATCTATATGATTGATTTTTTTGACAGAACAGAAATCGTCAAGTGTTATAGTTTCCACATCAATAGATTTCTCATCTTTAAATCCCCAAGATCTTTCATTTGGCTTATGTAGTGAATTCAAGTTAGGGAAATTACTTAAGTATAATTTTCTTGTCTCATTCTTACAACCCATTGCTTGATTAATAATATTAATATTTGGATTATCAATAAATCTGCTACTTAGGTAATCGTATGATTTAGGAGAAGGTTCAAAACTGTAAATCTTATATTTGGGGAAATAACTTTGATACAGCTTAGCTGTATCACCATTGTGAGCACCTAAATCAAAAATAATACCACTTTCTATATTTTTTAATAACTCTCTTTGATCTTTATAAATATCCCTTGAATTATTTCTTAAAAACCAAAATAACTTTTCCTTGATTTTCCACAAAATATCTTTTCTAAATAAATATTTTTCAAAGATGCTTTTTCTATTCATTTAATGACTCATTTGTACATAGAAATAAAAATAATGCATTATCTTATTTTTCTCAAAAAACTATTTAATATGTGAAGCAATTATTGAATCTCTAAGTTCATTTTTAAGATACATTTGAAAATGATTATAAAATCCTTCTTTAGATAGATAATTAACCCATAATTCTCTGCAATATACTTGTTTTTCAACAAACTGATTATTTGTCATACTATGATGAAAATCCACAACTATTTCACCTATTCTTGTCAATTCGCTTGCATTGACCCAAATACAGATATCAGACCAATTAATTTGATCTTCGAAGGGTAACTTGCAATCTGTATCTATAAATAGAGGTATTCTTCCAAGGCAAAGAGACTCATAAAATCTCAAAGAATAATTTGCTGCTCCTCTGTAACATAATATATAATCACTCTCAATTATATTATTGATGTATTCAGTTCTAGCATTTTTATTTCCTCCTACCGTGCCAAAGGCAAATGAATTACGAATATTGAAATTTGTATTAATATCTTTTAATACTTTTAAGCGATTTAATATTTGTTTTCTTTTCAATAATGCTGGTAATACTGGATTAGGAACATACTGTGTACTCTTAGAATGATGAAGCAAACCTGTTAAAATATTTTTTAAAATTAGTCCTGCTAAACGAAAAATAGGGTATGTTGCAATCCCATCAAATCCAATAAGAGGATATTCATTTTTATTTCTAGTGATTAACTGTCCATTAAAATATTCAATTAATAAATCTTGTTTTACATCGCCTGATAAAATGAATTCATTATGTTTTAATTGTGATTTATAACCAGAATATTTTAAAAATATACACTTAGGGTGATCATATAAAATTTGATGATCTCCATCAATCCAAGCATATGTTATTTTTCCAACTGCCTCAGATTTTGATATAAAATCATTAACTAATCCTAATTGATTTTTATCGATATAATAATTGACAGTCATAGGCAAGAATACTGCATCTGATTCAACGATTTCATCAGTTAAGACAAACAAACTCTTATAAAATTCAAAATCAAGAGCCCAAGTCTTCCATTCAGATGTTCCATCTCCCCACCAAGCCCTTATTGGATGAATCAGGTACTTCAGCCAATCTTTAGTATCTGCGTGTCCCTTTTCAGTATAAATCTTTAATGGAGGAATTATTTTGTATTGATCAATCATATATGTTTCGTTGAACAGCACTTCCAATTCTATTAACTATATTGATTGTACTTAGCACAAATAGATCAAAACCATTTATTGATTTATTTATTTTTTTAACTTTGCGGTAAGCATCGACCCATGGAAACCAAACCCACGATGCTAACCATTTTAGTGACGAATACAGAGAATCAATTTTGATTGGGTAATACGAATACATATCAGGCCATTTTTTTCGTACCAAAAAGTGAGCTCGGCCATACATATAATGTTGGTTTATTAATCCATTCCAAGTTGGGCGATGAATATGAGCTACCTTAATCTCTGGAATATAAACTACCTTCCAACCTTTTTTCATTACACGCCAGTTATAATCCACATCTTCACCACGAAATAACGTCTCATCATATTTGCCAACCTCATTAATTACTTCTTTTTTATAGGATGCATTGACGCCAGGCAAATTTTTTACTTCGCAAGTTGTGTAATGATGTGGAAATGTTGCCATATCAGAGACTTGGGATAAAAAGGATTCACCTATATTATCAATAACATCACCACCAATGACACCTGCATTTAAATATGTTTCATGTGCTTTTATAATTCTTTCAACCCAGTCAGGAAATGGACGAGCATCATCATCAGTTTGAAGAATTAAATCACCTTCACAAAAGGGTAGACCAATATTTCTACTTGCAGCAAGATTTACATTGTGTGTTCTAAGTATTTTAATTTGATTAAAGCTGTTTCGCCATTGCTCTAGTATTGGTTGACAATCATTAATACCACCGCCATTAACAATAACAATTTGATCAGGAATACGAGTCTGTTTCTTTATTAGCGCTTCTAAGGTACCATTTATAAGATTCCCTCTATTGTAAGTACAAATAAATACAGAGACTTGTTGAATTACTTTTTTGATTCTTTTGTGGCGAGTATTAACACATCTGCGCTAGACGTGTTTTTAAATAAATAAATTTCAATTAATGATAATAATATATATGGTATTTGCAGAATTCTTTGGTATCTAATTTTGTGATCTCTAAAAATTTCAAAAATAGTATGTACTCTCAATCCAAAACTTCCCATGCTAAGAAAACACTTTTCTACTTTTAGTCCAAAATTAGATAATAATAATCTTAATTCAGATTGTGTATACCCATCTCGTTCGTGCTCTTCATGATCATGATGTTTTGAATTAAATGCTCTAAAATATATATTATTATTAGTTGGCATTGGGACCCTAAGGAATAATTTTCCATTTTCAACATTTAGAGAATGAATTACATTTTTTATGAAGTTAAAATCATTTTTGACATGTTCTAGTACATGGGAACAAAAAATTAAATCATAATTAGTTTGGAGTTTGTTTTTTTCAAAATTATGATAAAATGTATCAGAATATACACCTAGATAAAGTTCGTCAATCTCTACACCTGAATAGTGAGAGCATCCAAGAAAGTCAAGAAAATACCATCGATATACACCTTTATTGAATCCAATATCAAGTACACGGAGTTCATTAATATTGATTTTCTGTTTAGAAAAGAAAATATGGAATGATATGAGCCTGTAGATCTCCCCAAAATGAGTAATTTTATTTTTCAAAATAAATAATAGTACCCTAATCAAAACTAATCATTACCAAAAAATAAATTAAATAAAGTCATTTANGAATTATTNTATCATAATATTGTTTTGAAATATTCAACCAGCTATTATTTTNAATGACATGAGTTCTTGCATTTCTNCCTATATGTTCTCTTACCTTTCTTTCTTTTAATTTATTAACTGCTTCTAAAATAGATTTCGAGTCTTCCCTNTGGACCCTAATACCAACGCCTTCTACTANTATCTCATCAAATGGTGGGTTATTAGAAACTATNGCAGGAATACCACAGGACATCGCTTCAAGAAGTCCTANTGGAAAACCTTCACCATCACTTAATAAAAAATAAATATCAGACATTAATAAATNAGGTTTTGTATCATCCACAGGAGGTCGAATATCTACATATTCATCAATGGATAGTTCTNTTATCAATTCTTTATAGTGACTTATTAGTTTACCTGACCCAATAATTGTAAGGAACAGAGATGGAAATTCTACTATTAGATCTGGTAATGCTTTGATTAAATACTGTATGCCCTTACGTTTCTCAAACTCACTAATACAAATAAAATTTAATCTTTCATTTTGATTATTATTATAGCTTGGTTTGAAGTATGCTGTATTTACTCCTGTATGAATCATTTTACAATTAGTATAGTTTCCATCCATTGAAATGAATTCTTTAAAACTGTGAAGACTATCAAAAATAATTAATGAATCATAATTAATGAAATTTTGCACAAATTCATATCTTAAAGGGATTTGTGAAAATGGATTATGCATAATCAATAAATCTTGATTTGCTTTATAAACTGCGGTTTCACCATGCCAAAGAAAATTGCAAATAATTTTATCAGGTTGATCAATTTTNTTCCAAAACCAATAAAATATTTGTGCTATTACTANNTGGTAATACCTGAAATAGGGAACTTTTCTTATCTTAATATTTTTATTCCATTTTCCCCAATTAATCTGGTTTTTATTTGCCCAAGTGTAAATAGTAATTCTTAAATCATAAGTTTTAGCTAGATTATTTGATAAGTGATAAGTGAAATTTTCTACACCACGTCGCATGGTTAGTAGAAAAGGTGAAATTATTATAATATGTTTGATCAATTGGATTTATATGTATTGGCTATCAATTAAGAGTTGAATATTAGAATTGCAAATTGTAATAATCCTTGTATANNGGGGCTAATATTTCTTGTGAATATTTACTTACTGCATAGTCTCTTGCATCTTTACTGNTATTTAATAGCTTATCATAATTATTATACACATATGTAAGTTTATTAAATAGGCCATCTTCCTTACCAGGCTCAAATAAAAATCCACAGCGNCCATGGTTTAATGTTTCAGGTATCCCTCCTATNTTTGATGCAATAACCAGCTTNCTACAAGCCATAGCTTGTGCTACGGTGTATGAAAATGATTCATAAATCTCAGAAGCAACAATGACTAAATCTACCTTAGCATAATATGTAGGTAATTCCTCATAAGAGACAAAACCAGGGTACTCTACTCTTTCAATTAGATTTGCATTTTTTANCAACTCTATGCAATCTTCATAAGCTTCTCCTCTAGCCTGCCCAACCATTATTAATTTGCAATTTTTATTAATTTTTGCAAACTCAATAAATGCTTTTATAACAGTTATCACTCCTTTAGGTCGTTCAAATCGACCAACGTGTAAAATATTAAAAGANTTATTATCTTCGATTTTTGGTAAAGGTTTAAAATGATTTGTATCTATAATATTTGGTATAGCAGTGATTTTTTCTTCTGGCAAATTATAGAGTTCAATTAAATGTTCTTTTAAATCCATGCTAGGAACAGTAATTGCATCGCAGTTTTGAAAACAAAATTTTTCTCTATCGATAGACCACCAACCATCATAACCTTTNCGTTCTTTATTTAAATAGAATGAACGNAATAAGCCCCATGGTGTATGAGATCTAATGATTACTTTTGTTTTTCNAGAGCTTGCAGAATTTCTTCTAAGATAAACATAGCCTTCACTGTGTATATCCATAAACTCGATAACATCTGCAGAATGATAGTCAAGGTTTCTCGCTATTTCTTTTGATATTTGCCAATCCTGAAAAGAACGAAGACCATTTTGAAGAGATTTATTTTTTATAAAGCGCCAAAAAAACACTGGCAAAAATTTTGATATACCATTGAATTCTATTTTTTTCTTTAAGTAGTATGTTTCGTTAATATTTATTTTGGATGAAATAAAACCTATATTCATTTTTCCCTTTAATATATTTAATAGGTAATGATTATGCATAGGAATTCCTCCTTGATGATAAGGGAATGCCCAGCGGCTAGCTAAGATAAACTTTATTTTATCTTTTGATATGACCAAGCTATCTCTACAAATTGGAAACTATATTTCTGCAATATCCGGTCTGCTAAAGATGGGTTATTTACTTTTTTCAATGCCCTGTTGATTCGTTTTTTCATAATTGAAGAAAGTATTTTATCCAAACGTCTTAACTGATAATGCTTCCAATCAAACCACACTAAATTATTACATTTTGTGGATTTCATTATCCAAGATGAATTAATCTCATTATAATAAGACTTATGATATTCTCTATCCCAAAATTGCCCAGTGCCAAAAGTAAAAAACTGTTTGTGAGTTGGATCAGTAAATCCAGAGATAGAAAAAGCATGCGGGACTGTAATTTTAAGTAATCCTCCAGGTATTAAAATTCGAGAGCATTCTTTCAATATTTTTTCTAGATCATTTAAATGAAAGTGTTCAATTACATTCCTTAGATAGATATTATCAAATGATTGATTCTCTAAAGGGTAGGGAAAAACCAATAAATCATGAACAATATCAACACCAGGGATATCAATATTATCAAGCCCCAATGCTCCTTCAACTTTTGCGGTACCACAACCTAAGTCTAAAATTTTCATTGTTTTATAAATTTTAACCTATTTTTAATATTATTCTGAATACTTGCTATGTTAATTATTCTTTTTTGAGCATTTTTTCTCAATACCATATCATTCCCAGATAAAATTAACTCAATTGCATCAGTAAGTTTATTTGCTAAATCCATTACATTTGAGTTGGTAAATAAAAGCCCATTAGAACTATCACCAATTACTTCGGGTATGCCTCCAACAGAGCTAGCTACAACTATTTTTCCATTTACCATCGCTTCATAAACGGTATAAGGAGAATTATCAAAAATAGAAGGAATAACACATATATCAGCTTTTTTATAGGCAAGATTGAGCTCATTTTCTGGCACAAAATCATGTATTTGAATGTAATTAAGATCAGAGGTATTCTGGATTGGAGAGTATCCAAAAAAATCAACTTTTATAGATAAATGAAACTTGCTACTTATAATTCGTAATGAATCTACCAAAAGTTCTCCACCTTTTACTGAGTCATTACGTGACGCAAAAAGGATATGGATTTTTGAACTATTAGGCACAAATTTTCTTTTAGTGATTTTATCTAAATGTTTTACATCCATAGGATAGGGTATTACTTGAGCATTAAGTTTTACTTTCATTTCAGTTTCTACAATCTTTACCATAGCTTTGCAAGGAGATAAAACTAAACCAGCATTCTTGATAAAATAATGCTCAAGTTTTCTTTCAAGTATATCTGCACTGCATATTTTCTTACCCGAATTTTGTTTAAAGGTATATGATGAACCATGTAGATGAGAAATATACCTAAATTTTTTAGTGATTGAATTCCAAAAATCCCCTCCTTCACTGTATTCAATTACGTCTATTTTTTTAATTGAATTAATTTTATTGAGCAAAGAATATATTTTTAAGCCATTTATTAAATAATTTATTGTTTTTGAAAAAACTCTTATGATAGGAATTTTCCCAATATAATATGATATTTTTTCTGGACCGATAATTGGATAAACTAAAATATCGCCATCATTGAATGATGACACATTATTATCCATTTTACCACAAATAACCGTAACCTCATGATTCATTTTAACCAATTGCCTAGAATAATGATGAACATATGTTCCAGCTCCACCAATTACACCTGAAGGTCTAGGATATCCTATTTCAACAAAACAAAAATGCATTATTGAATATTATATTATTAGATAGGCTCATTAATTCATTATCGTGCGTATCAATTTCCCTAAAGCTATGATCCGGTTACCTGAAAACCAGTTCTCTTCAAATTCTGATAGCTTTCCTTTATGTCGAGAATAGGATGCCATAACATCATCAAATATTTTTTCCCTTCGCCATGGGTGTTCAGAGTGTATGATAGATTTTATTCCATCTAAAGCATCATCATTTTTTCTAATTATACGTAGGCATAATATCTCAAAAGAAGTTATAGGTGCATTAATTTTGGCAGATGAATAATAATGCCAAATTAAAGCATCCTTTGTAACTGATGGGTTTCCTCTAAATTGGGCATTGTAAATATTTGGTAATATTTTCAATCTGGTAGAAGTGTCATTAAGAGCAGAATTCAATGCAGGCTGATCTCTATAATACCTTAATCTATTATTTGATTGTAACCATTTTAAATGCCAAGATTCAAAAAAGTTAAAAGTTTCCTCAGAATTATTAAAAAATAAAACACCACCATTAACATAATAATCACTTCTAATCTTCCAATTCATTTTTTTTAATGCTTTTGAATCTTGACTCCAAATCTGGTTTTTAAAGTACCTCTGGGATAAATTAGGTACAGCTGCAATATCTGCATTACAATTATAAATTGATGAAATATCACCTCGAATAAACGTATCACTATCTAAAAAAAGAAATGGACCGCTTATTAGATTTCCTAATCTGGTTTTTATATGTCGGTTACGAAATATACTTTTGCCCTGTGGCGTTTTTATTGAAATAGTCTCATCAACCTCATTCAACAACGGGTCAGCACTTTCCCGTAATATTCTTGCTGAAATTTCATCAAGAACAAGTGTTACCTTGAACTCAGGATTTGTTAACCTTAATGAAGCGATGGAGACCCTGGTCATTGTAGAGAATAAATCTCTACTGTCAGATGTAACTACATATATAACACGATAGATTATTTTTTTATTTTCTTAATAATTAATATGAAGTGACTCGTAAAATAAAAATACTATATCTTTACAAGGCATGCTAAGCTAGTAATTTTAGAGTCAAATTTAGTTAACCAAGGTAGTTCGCCAAATGGTATGACATTGAAAGGGGTGCCTTCTTCAATAAATCGCTGGGTTGCAAGAAATGGCCCTACAATAGGTGCTTGAGAACCCCACAATGACTCTAACTTCGGGAAATAATCATGTAAAATAATTATACCATCATCTAAAGAATTAAGGGCAAGAGGGATTTCTTGGTATAGTGTCTTAGCACTGTGATCTCCATCTAAAAATATCATATTGAACTTTCGATTCATTTTCATTTTTTCGATAGAATTACCAATTTCAAATGTTACTATTTCGCTACATCCGATTGAATCAATAATTTTAGATGGAGATTTTGGAGATCCAATTGTTTTCCAATATCTTTCATTTAAATCATTCACATCAATAATATCTGTTGAAATGATTTTAGTCTCTATACCCTCTTCCCTATTTTTTAAAGCCGCCATTGCAAGTGCAACAGTAGAACTTCCTATATGTGTTCCGATTTCTAAAATAGAAATTGGTTTTAACATTCGAACTAAATAATAAAGTGCTCTCTGGTCGCCGCTATTAACACCACCTGCCATCTCTGGTATTTTTAAAGAATCTATCTTAGATCCATAATTTTCCCATTCATTATGAATATTATCATTTGAAAAAATTTGTGAAAGTTGTTCTAATGAAAGACTTTTCAATTCGTCAACGTTACATTTAGAGATTAATAATTTTTCCAATTCTTTTTTCTCAATATTTTCATTATCATTTTTAGAAAAATAGCTTACAATTTTTTCCCATATTTCTTTTAGTAAGCTAATGATTTACTCCAATTATTATATTTTAATGACCATGATTGAAGAGAAAATAAAACCCATGCATAGAATGAGTATTGACTTTTACTTTTTTTTATTTGGTCAATACCATATTCAAAATCAATATATTCACTGAAAACTGTATCACTCGATAAAGTATCAAATAATAACGGACGAAAATCACTATCAAGATGCTTATTCAAATCAATTACAAATCCTTTCTTGAGGCCTGTTTCTAGAGGTACGTTGGGATACAGTTGTTTAAACTTTTTATTGAGTAATATCTTCCTTTTAGAATAATTATTATCAGTAATCTCATTAGCCCTATATGCGATGGTAAGTTTTAATAAATCCTTATCTAAAAAAGGCACTCGTGCCTCAATTGAATGATACATGCTAGATCGATCTAATTTCATCATTTGAAGTTGTAAATACCTTTTTACGTTATTTAGTTTGATAAAAATGTCATTAGGTAATTCTTCACTATCATGGCTACTGAAATGGGATGAAATATTTTTAGTGTTTGCTCCAAGTTTTGATATCTCTCTTAATGCGATAAGAGTTTGGGATGCTACTATTAATTCATTTCTATTATTATAACCTAATCCAGGGATACTTTTCATCGATATCCAGTCAATAACTTTTCTTATTTTATATGATAATCTATAATATGGTATGGCTCTTAACATCGGCTCCATACGAGTATATCCAAAAAGAAATTCATCTGACCCATCTCCTGATAACAGTACTTTTACTGCATTTTTGGCCTCTGATGCAACCATGAGTGATGGTATTGCCGAATAATCACCAAAAGGTTCTTGATATGCATCACTAAACTGTTCTATGTATTTGGCAACACTATTTGGAAAGGTTATATGATGATTGATTTGTTTTAAATTTTTCGCAATTAAAGATGCTCTTTTTGACTCATCAAAAAGTTCATGAAAATCGCCAATAGTATATACATCAAAAGGATTATCTAACTTTTGGTCAACAATGCCTGTAATAACACTTGAATCTAATCCGCCTGACAAAAAGGTGCCTATTGGAACATCACTGATTAAATGGCTAATGACGGCTTCTTCAAGTTTTTCTTCAAATTCTTTTTGGTAATATTTATTATCTTGATTTTCAAAATAAAACTCGGTCAAATCAAAATGCATACCTGTATCTATTTTTCCATCCATACTTATTTTTAACCATCCACCAGGCTCCAACTGCTTGATTTCTTTGAAAACAGAATTTGGTGCAAAGTAATAACCAACTGCCAAGTACATGTATAAAGAATCTATATTGATATTTAGATCTTTATGGTCAAAATAATGCATAACATGGTCTAGTTGAGATCCAAAAATGAAATTCCCATTTAAATACGAGTAGTACAGCGGTTTCATTCCAGCATGATCCCTAGCAATTAGAAGAGTGTTATCATGCATATTTATAAACCCAAGAGCAAACATACCATTGAATTTAGAAAGGGCATTAGTTCCCCATTCCATAAGTGCCTTTAAAACAACCTCTGTATCACCTGTTGAAATAAAACTATGTCCTTTATTCTCTAATGTTTTTTTTATGTTTTTATAATTATATAATTCTCCATTATAAACCAAAATATAATTTTCACATTTGGATACCATTGGTTGGTGACCCATTGGGCTTATATCAAGAATAGAAAGTCTTTTAAAGCTGAGTGCGAAATGTTCATTATTCCAAAAACCATCATCATCTGGCCCGCGATGATGCATTTTTTTTGCAGCTAATTTTGAGTATTCTATATCATTAGAATTAATTCTCGATTGACTTTTCATAATGCCCCATATACCACACATAATTTTTATCTAATATTCACCACAACAGTATATAAAAAACATAATTTAGAGTTTGATTTGAACTGTAAACGCGGTAATAAAATAATGGGGTGGAAAAAAATTTTTGAATTCTTTTTTTAATCAAGTATGAATCTAATAATAGTCTTTTTCTAGTAATGTATAGCTCGTCAATTTTTTCTTTAAATTAATCAATTACTATCATTCAGATTAAATTTTTCTAACATATTATTAATATAAATAGGTATTAGGAATAGAAAGTGTACTGATGGAATCAACAAAAAGTACATAAAAGGTACAAGCATCCTCCTACTACCATAAAAAACTAGGGTTAGGAGCATTAGATTTATAAAAATAATAATAGCGAATGCCGGGATTGATTTCAGCCTATAATATGATTGAAATCGATTGGTCATAAAACTATGAACCATATGAAATAGAAAAAATATAAAACAAAACTTTGTTGGTCTGTATTGCATAGCAAAAATGATTTTATTTTTTATTGATAAAATAATCATCGAAATATTTTCTCTATAAAAGTTATAAGCAGTCAAAACATTATTTTTAGTACTACCATGAGGTCTTTCAAACAATATATACTTCAAATTGGTCTCATTAGTTGGCCAATTTGTTGACCAGTCTCCTGTCAAGGCTGCTTGTTTATTATTACAATCAGCTATCATAGTATCCCCTTGTGTAGATAACAATACAAGTTTATTACTTTTTTGTGATGCATAAACGCTCCAGGGAATGATTGTTAATAATATGGCAAATACATAAAATAATATTTGTAAGGATTTCTTTTTTTCTGATAATCGGTAGTAAAAGAAATAAAATAGAATAAAGATAAATGGTAAAAAAATAGTACTACCTTTTACTAATAATAAGAGCCCAGAAATAATACCAAAAATAAATATTCTATAATTTGATGGGTTCTTTTCCCAAAAAATAAGAGAAATAACCCAAACGAAAATTGATAATAACATTAACGGTTCAGTTAAAAGGGCTCCAGTTCGGAAATCTGAAAAAAAATATTTTATAAAAAGGAAAGAAGAAATAGTTCCACTTAATACGCCTAGATATCCGTAATAATAATAACAAAGAAGTGGCATTAAAGATGCAATAATCACAATTATCATAAATTGGTACTTTTTAACAACTGCAGGATGGATACCATGTATGTTATAAATTATTTTGAGGAAGAACGGGTATCCGGGTGTACGATAAAATGAATAGTGTGTTTCAGTATCAAAAAAATGTTTAAATCTGCTTGCATAACCGCTGTTAAAATCAAACTTATAAACTTCTAGTGGTTCTATACCTCCAAAACGGTAACCATGTCCATGTAATAAGTTGACAGCTAATGATTGGTATTCCCAGGTATCACCACCAAAAAATGCTGAATCATCGGTTGTGTTATATTTATTTTTTTTCCCAGAAATAAAATGTGTTGTAAAGAGTAAGCTTACTAGTAGAAAAAATAATAGAAATTTGGGTTTTGCATATTTTATTTTTATACGGAAAACGATTTTTGAAATAATAATTGCGGCATTCTTTGTTAAATCTCTAAAAATCGAGTTTTGCATAAGACCTATTAATGTTTTATCAATAAAATGTTAATTTTGAAAAATATTCATTAATTTTTTTACACGATGTTGATAAGTATGTTCCTTTATTAACTTTTCATATCCGTTCATTGCGATTCTAGCACGTTCTTTATCATTCATTAGATAGTAATTTATTTTATTTAATAAATCTTTATTATTTTTATATAAAACAATTTCATGACCATCTCTAAACCAATTTTCTGGACACTTATCAGCTATTTGCATAGATCTAGCTGCTGGAATTTCAAACAATCTAAGGTTCCCTCCATCAGGTTGGGATAAAATATGAATATTTAATACAATTTTAGATTGTGATAATATTTTTATCATCTCTTCCCCAAAAGCCTGACCTCTTAAGTTAGCTTCTAGAAGCGGAAACTTTCTTAAATACTTTTTACTTAAATCTATCCAGGTCCAAATATTGACAGGGACTCCATTAGATACTAAATAATTCAATATCTCAAGTCGATGGTGATGCAAATTGTCAAGCCTACCAATGAACGTAACATCATAAAGTTTTTCATCATTATAGTTATTAATAATTTTATTAAAAGTATGAGGGCTACTTGCTGATATTGGTAAATTTATTATATTATTTCCTCCCAATTCTTTCCATTCCTTTTCATGACCAGAATCACTGATAAAAATTATATCATAATAAGGGATGCAAGATTTTTGTGAATCTACTAAAAGGTTAATTGGCGAAATATTTGAAAACAAAATAAGTTTTGAAGATTTAATAGTTTTTATATCCTCAAATAATTTTTGGTTAATAAAAAAAAGATTATCAGAAAAGATAATTAAATCATAAGAGTTCAATCTGATCTTCCAACGAATGAGTATATTGATACAATAATTAATAAATATAATTGCTTTTGTACGTAAAAAGGTAGATCCTGGTAGATGTTTAGATTCTAATTTTAAAATGAATGATGGATGCCTAAGGCTATGGGAAATATTAAAGATTTCACATTTAGTAAATAATTTTAAAGCGTTAGTAATAAAATAATTTTTTGAAAAAGGATCAAAACTATTGAAATAAATTTTCCATTTTTTTTTTGAATCTGTAAAACCATCTCCCGATATATATAAGACTTTTTTCATTAATTAATAATATGATATATGATAAGTTTGAATGATTATTCTAGAATCCATTATTTTTAAACCATTCAATAGTTTTCTTCATACCATCTTGAAA
>NHCZ02000034.1 GCA_002167345.2 bacterium TMED46
CATGACCTTGGAAGCGTTAGGCGCTATTGCAAAAGGGTTGCTATTATGCGCTCTGGTAGTATTATTACAGAGGGTAGCACCAACAAAGTTTTTTCTGAAACAAATGGCTATACAAGTTCAATAATTAAAAATTATGATAAAACAAACAGTAGGCTAAATACGCCTAGAGGTAAAAATAAAAACGAGCGGATACTATCAATAAATAATTTTAAAAAAAGCTATTTTAATAACGGGTTAATAAACAGAGCTATAAATAACGTTTCACTAGACTTATATCAATCCACCACTCTAGGCCTTGTAGGAGAATCTGGAAGTGGCAAAACAACGCTGGCTAAAATGATATTGAACATATTAGATCGCGACTCTGGAACATTGGAGATAAAAACTGACAAGGATTCCCCAAAAAACTTGTATCAGTTGACTAACAAGATTGGTGCTGTTTTTCAAGATAATATGGCCTCATTCAACCCAAGAATGACAATTTTCGAAATTTTACTAGAGCCGCTATGGCTAGTTGGTATTAGAGATTCAGAA
Source organism: bacterium TMED46 (assembly GCA_002167345.2). Classification (GTDB taxonomy): domain Bacteria; phylum Fidelibacterota; class Marinisomatia; order Marinisomatales; family UBA1611; genus CACEUX01. Next base: position 535 of record NHCZ02000034.1, read on the forward strand.
TCGACTGAAAGAAAAATTAATCAAATAATGTCAGATATAAATCTTAATCTTGATTTATTATCAAGCTATCCTCATTCTCTATCAGGGGGCCAAAGACAGAGCGTCTCTATTGCTCGTGCAATGATGTTAAATCCAAAGATTCTGATTTTAGATGAGCCAACATCTGCACTTGATATCAACATTCAGCATACAATATTGGCGTTGCTCAAATCACTACAAAAGCACAAAAAATTATCATATCTTTTCATATCACATGACCTAGCTGTTATATCACAAATGGCAGACATGATTGCAGTGCTATACAGGGGTGAAATAATTGAAACTGGAAATGTTGCAGAAGTTTTAAATAATCCACAGCAGGATTATACAAAAAACTTGATTGCGTCTTCAATGTGGAAACAGAACATTAAATAATTGACAGGAAAATTCTTCAATGGCAAATCAAATTACAATCGCGTCAGTTCAGATGCATGTTCACCAAGAGCAAAAAAAGAATCTCATTCAAATTGAAAAACACTTAAAACATATTGAGAATATATTTCCCGATATATCTATGGTCATTTTTCCTGAACTCGCAGTCCATGGTGTTGTTGAAGACAGCGTCAAGACATCAGCAGAAATTCCTGGGGAATTAACTACCGCCTTTTCCAACTTGGCTAAAGATCATGGGCTCTGGTTAATTCCTGGAAGCATTTATGAAAGGTCTAAAAATGATGTGTTTAACACAACTCCGATATTTTCACCAGATGGCGAAATGGTAGGCAGGTATCGCAAAAGGTATCCATGGTATCCATATGAGAAATCAACACCAGGAAAAAAGCCGTTCGTGTTTAATATTGAGGGAATTGGTTGCGTTGGAATTATGATATGTTATGATATTTGGTTTCCTGAAGTTGCAAGGGACCTGGTTAATCAAGGGGCAGAGCTTATCATTGTTCCGACCATGACAAATACGGGAGACAGACCTCAAGAACAGGTTATTGCAAGAGCAACGGCTATAATGCAACAGTGCTATGTGGTCTCTTGTAATGGCGTTGGATTTGGGGGCGTAGGAGGATCTATTATTGTTGACCCTGAAGGGGCTATTCTCCAAGAATCGGGTGAAGGACCATATATGCAAACCGCTATAATTGACTTTGATAGGGTACGTCTTATCAGAGAGCAGGGAATTGCGGGGGTAACAAACCCCCTAAAAGATTTTTATCAAAACCCACAACTTTTCTCTGTTTATGGCAATAAGAATAAATAAATTGAATTTTTTAGAAAAAGAAAAAGGCTGCATACATGTTTGATTTCAAAGAATATTACAATCTTGTCCTATCCAACACAGCCCTAAAGGGACTGGTTCTGATAGCGACTTCAATCATCAGCGCGAAACTTGTTGATATAGTTTTCTCTTTAATTTTTAAACGTGTAGTAAAAACAACAAAAACAACGCTGGATGATAAAATACTCCAGCTTTTGCATAAACCAATTTTTTATTCCATTCTATTTGTCGGATTTATTTTATCGATAAAAACAATAGCGCTTCCAGAATATGTCGAATTTGTTCTGGTTGGATGTTTTAAAACAGTTACAACCATTATTTGGTTTTTTGTTATTTCAAGGATCCTAGTTATGTCAATGGACTGGGCATCAAGGCAGACAGCAACCAGCAGTATATTACAAAAAAACACTCTGCCATTGTTTAACAACCTAGGGAAAATAGGCATAGGGCTTTTTGGTGCATACTTCATCTTCCTTAGTTGGGATATTAATATTAATGGTATTTTGGCATCGGCTGGTGTTTTAGGTGTGGTTTTGGGTTTAGCAGCAAAAGATACAGTCTCCAATTTTTTTGCAGGGATCTTCCTTATGGCCGATGCCCCATTTAAAGAGGGAGACTATATCCTTCTGGACACAGGCGAAAGAGGATATGTAAAGAAAATGGGTTTAAGGTCAACAAGGTTTATGACTCGGGATGATATTGAAATAACAATCCCCAATTCTGTGATAGCAGCATCAAAGATAGTAAATGAAAGTGGTGGGCCAGGAGAAACAGAAAGAGTCAGGGTCAACATACAAATTGCCTACAAGACTGACATTGAAAAGGTGAAAACAATTTTAGTTAATATAGCAAAGAAAAATGAAAATGTTCTGAATTCGCCCGAACCCAGGGTTCGTCTCCGTGAATTTGCAGATCATGGTTTAAGACTGCAGTTATTATTTTGGATACACAAGCCAGAGATAAGGGGAAGAACAGTTGATTCTGTTAATACGGAGATTTATAAAACCTTTGAAGAGCACAATATTTTGATTCCTTTTCCAACAATGAATATTTTAATGCCAAACGAGTCAGAAAGTAATCTGTGATATCAAAACTAGTTGTTCTTGCTTTTTATTTCAGCATCCTCCTTTTAATAGGCTATTTCGCATCAAAAAAAGTTTCTAATATTTCTGATTACTATGTTGGTAGTAAGCAGCTTAGCTATTGGATAGCTGCCCTCTCCGCTCGATCAACAGGAGAGTCTGGATGGCTCTTAATTGGGGTGACTGGCATGGGGGCTTTATTGGGTGTAAGCGCCTTTTGGATTGTTATAGGAGAGGTCTTGGGCGTTTGGATTTCTTGGCAGTTCATGGCAAAAAAATTCAAGCGAATGACTAATGAGTACGATTCGATCACGATTCCAGACTATCTTGTTAGTCACTTCGGTTCATCAACCAATCTTCTTAGAATGGTCTCTGCTACGGCGCTTTCGCTCTTTGTGGTTATCTATGTAAGCGCTCAAATAGACATTACTGGAAAAACATTCGAATCTTTTCTTGGTCTTAATTATTATACCGGGATTGGCATAGGCTTCGGTATTGTTATCCTTTATGTTTTTTCAGGTGGATTTTTAGCTGTTGCATGGTCTGATTTTTTCCAAGGGGCATTAATGTTTGTTGGGTTATTGCTATTGCCCGTTGTAGCATTTTTCACTATATCTGATAGTGGGTCTATCACTAGTGGGCTAAATGAAATCGACCCAGGGCTATTAAATCCGTGGGGCGCGGGTGGATTGACGCTGATGAACTTAATGAGCGTCTTAGGGCTTTTGTCCATTGGCATAGGTTTCATGGGTTCTCCCCAGGTATATGTAAGATTTATTGCAATAAGAAATGAATCGGAGGTTGAAAAAGGAAAGTGGGTAGCTGTCATATATACACTTTTAACAGATACAGCAGCAGTTTGCATTGGTCTTCTAGGAAGATACATGCTTACGCGGTCAGGACAGAACCCAGAGCTTGTCTTGGGAACAGCAGGGGAAGATGTTTTGGCATTGGTCTTGGGGCAGGTAATGCCAACAATAATTATTGGTGTCTATATAGCGGCAGTTCTTTCGGCAGTTATGTCTACTGTTGATTCTTTACTTGTTGTGGCATCAAGTGCGGTAACGCGAGATTTTTACCAAAAGATATTAAACCCTCAAGTTGATGAAACCACATTGATGGCACTATCAAAAAAAGTGACCATTACCCTTGCTGTTTTGGCATTAGCGGTGGCGCTAGCGGTTTCAGTCCTTTCTCCCACGAGAACAGTATTCTGGTTCGTTATATTTGGTTGGTCTGGGATAGCGGCCACATTTTGCCCTGTTATTATTCTAACAATATTTTGGAAAGACCTGACCGAAAAAGGTGCCATAGCATCAATGGTAACGGGGTTCCTGTGTGTTCCTTTTTTCAAATTTGTTGTCCCACACTTCCAAAGTATTGGGCCCTATATAGACAAGTTAGATGTTATGTTGCCATCAGTGTTGTTGGCCATGTTTGCTGGCTGGATAACTAGCAAGCAAATAAAGAGCTAGGCGGAAAGGTTTCCCACACCTTCTCTTGTCGCGCTACTATTCCACCCTCTTAATACAAGCTGTACGTTTGTGTGGGGATTTCCATCAATCACCTCGTCATTTCCTGAGTATAGTTGAACCAGGATAGTTTTTCTTGGTTTGCTTGATTTATTTATCATAGACCCGTGGAGTGTACAGCAGTGAAAAAACACCACATCACCACGCTTCGCGACTAGAGGAACAGCTGATTCAAGGGAGTTGTTTTTGTGTATCTTACTTTTAGATACGTGGCCATGTGAGTTTTTTACTTTACCAAGTTTGTGCGATGCAGGAACAACTCTTAAACACCCCATTTCTTCATTTGATTCAGTTAAGTGAAGGATGGCAGCGATCATAGAATTCTTTTTTGTTGGGAAATAAGACCAATCTTGGTGTAAGGGGAAAGCTGCACCTACTTTCGGTGGTTTTAAAAACAGTTTTGTGTGATGCAAGACTATATCTTGTCCAATAAGTGATTCTACTAAATTCAAAAGTTCACTATTTTGAATCATGTTTAACATAATGGAAGAATAGCTTTGCACATTATGGGTATGAATCACTTCTGAGTTTTCAGGCTCTATTGATTTTGTTAGGCTGCTTCCCCATCTCGCATTGATGTTTTCACCACTCTTTCTTAGTTGTAAAATTATTTTATCAAATTCTTTTTCAAATATTTTAATTTCTTTTTTTTGAAATAACCCCTCTTTTAGGTAATAACCCTGGTCATTGAAAATAGATTTAATTTTTTTGGTCAATTTGACTCTCTGTATATATAAGGAGCGATTGAAGGGTCTTTAATTTGGTCTAAGTAATCTGCATTTTCACCAGAAACTGTAATTCTTTTAGCTTTGTCTGTGCAAAAATGAATGACCATACCAACCCTTGGAGAGGTTTCTTTATTTGCTGTTGAAGAATGATAAGTTAACGATGAGTGTATACTAACTTCTCCTTTCTTTAGGGTGGAGTGAACCACCTGACCTGATTCATCATGAGATGCTAATAACTTATTTTGATAGTCTATATTTTTATCGAAAAAATCAAGACCATTGACTGCGTTCCACCTATTGGAGCCTCTAATGAACTGGACAGGTCCAGAGCTTGATGAAACATCAGATAGGGCAACCCAAGCAGTATACAAACCATCCTCACTCCAAAATGGCCAATACTGGGCATCACGATGCCATCCTGCGTTTCCACTGTTTTTATAACTTTGGGGTTTCCAAACTACTTGAGAATGCCAAACCTGTATTGTTTTAGCATTGGTTTTTAAGGCCAGGGCCTCGCCCAGCTTAGGTTTTGTAACAAGACTCCAGACTGATTTATTACAAATGTGGGGCTTGTCAATTTTGATGATTAATCTTGGGTCATCACCTAAACTCCAGAAACGGTTTTCTGGTGCTGTGCCAGTTCTATATTCACCATTAATTATTTCCCAAAGACCTTGATAAGCAGATTCTACTTCTGATTGACTAAATAAGGACGGCAAGAAACAAAAACCATCTTTTTGTAGGTCGAAGGTGTCTTTATTCTTGTGAGGCATTATTGTTTGAATTGATTTATGAAGAATATAGCGCTTTGATCCATTCGCTCTCTTCTTTCGATAAAACATCTCCAAGAGATGCGGCAACCTCAACCTGTTCTTCATTTCTTTGCCCTAGCAAAACACATCCTGTTGGGGCATCATTAAAAAGGGCGTTGACCACACCATACATAACCGGGGATTTTTGATCATTATATCGATGCTCTAATTTTTCTTTATTTTGTTTCATCTTTGCTATAATGGATTCGTTTACAAATTGCTTTAGTCCAGAGCGGTGATCTCCAGTTTCAAAAGTTGCAGGCTTATTATATTTTCCTGTAAGTAGACCATGTTTAATAGGTGAAAAGAAACATACACCGATGTTGTTACTATCTATATAGTCCTTTAGCCCTGATGATTGGTACCTATCATCCATAACATTTCTATATGGCTGAACCACATCAGGGTCACAATCCTTAATATAGTTTAATATTTTATCACAGGACCAGTCCGATAGGCCTATATACCGGGCATACCCATCATTTTGAAACTTTTTTATTGTATTCAGAGCATCCTGGAAATACTCCCCTTGATTTCCGAAGTTGCAGTGGTGAAAGTAAATCAGGTCAACATAGTCTGTCTTGAGGTTGATAAGTGAGCGCTCCATATTCTTAAGCATGTGTTTGGGATTGTACCAGTGAGAATGGGGTCCTTTATCCCACCCAACTTTTGTTGCTATAAAAATCTCTTTCCTAGGAACGGTTTCCCAAACCTCTCCAATTAATTCTTCAGACTTTCCTTCTCCATATACATCAGCAGTATCCCAGTGGTTTATACCGTTTTCCCATGCCTTTATTAAAACCGACTTGGAGTCATTGTCACTCTGGTTTCCCCAGCCAACTGCAACTTTGCCGGACATATTGGCTCCCCCAAAAGCCCAGGTCCCTAGGCTAATAGCTGAGACGGATTCATTGGTGCGTCCTAAAATAATTTTTCTCATAAAAACCTATTTAATGAATTACAAAATTATTAAAAAGTCAAGTAACTTCCTGCAATATTATGAGTAGTAGCAAACTAAAAATTCTTGATATTGGCCATTCCAACCTAAGTATTGAAGATGCTCAATCTCTTCTTGAAACCTCGATAAGTCAAACATCCTTTGAGGGCCAAGTTCGCGCTATAAAAATTATTACAGGTCATGGCACTGGGAAGTTGCGAGGGCTTATACGTCAATGGTGCATTGACCAAGAAGGTCGCTTTCAAGCAGTCATCTATGGCGAAGACTATAACATGTTTAATAAGAATGCGTCAGACATGAGGGCAGATTGTAATATATCTAAAGATTCAGACTTTGGTCGCAATAATAGCGCTGTCACGTATATATGGCTTTGGTAGGATATATGATCATTATTCCAAAAAACTTTGTTAAAATATCATATGATTTCTAAGGCTAAAGGATACGACCATTTATTTCAAAACCTAATTCCTAACAGCATTGATGGTATTAAGATATTTGGAGTTGAAGACCAATATGTTAAGCCTCAAGACTACGATTCTATAAACAACCTGGAGAATAGAATCTGGGCGGAGCTCTATCAAAATCTTGAATTTCTTCTTGATCAATATGCTTCCAGTGAATACCTACTAGGCCTCAGAGCTCTTCCTATACCTAATAATATGTTCCCTGATTTTAGTGCAATATCTCCATTGCTTGAAAACTCAACAGGGTGGACGCTATTATCAGTAGCGGGGTTTTTAGATGAAGAGTTATTTTTTGAAATAAATAAGAAAAGACAATTTCCTGTAACAGAGATAATTAGAAAGTCACCTAGGTTTGATGAAAAATATTCTGGTACAGATATTAAGAACAATAAAGGCTATACTCCGGAGCCAGACATTTTCCATGATATACAAGCCCATGTACCCTTTCTAATGAACAAAGACTATGCAAAATTCATGTGGGAAATTGGTATCTTAGGAGATGAGATAATAAAAGACCATCGCAACCTTGGTCCTGAACTTGTTACACATAACCTCAAGCGACTACAAAACTTTGCATGGTGGACCTATGAATATGGGCTATTAAAAAATAATGGTGCATCTGATAATTATAGAAGAGCGCATAATGATATCCAATATGAGATATATGGCGCAGGAATTATATCTTCCTTTGATGAGGTAACAAATGTAGTTGAGTGTGCAAAGGGGAAATCTGATCGGTCTATATTTTTACCCTATGATATTGAAGAGATAGTGTTGACCTGCTTTGATTATAGCAATATACAAGACCGCTATTATGTGATTGAATCAATGGAAGGGCTATACTGTTCATTTAGAGAAAATAAAGAGATTTTTTTATTTGAGGGTTAGGTCAATTAGTTATCTACCTCTCCTCTTCCCACTGGCGATTGGTTTTTTTAGTTGTGCAGGTAATAAATATCAAAATATGGCTCACATTAACCCGGCCGCTCTAGTTGCCCTAGAAGATTCTTTGTCTATATCTGGCTTATCACCATCGATGACAAAGTCATTGACATTTGCACATAATAGACTTGGAAGTAAGGAGCTGGAGACAAATAACTACGAAGCTGCTATCTTTCATTTTTCCAATGCGTTAAAACTTTCTGATGGCGATACTTTATCTCAATACAATTTATTATTAGCAGAAGGACACTCCCTTTATAAAAGAGGCAATAAAAATCGGCTCTGGGATGCTATCCAAAAATATAATAAAGCTGCTCAGCTTAAACCTCGCCTAGGCGAAGCTCATTATTATATAGGTCTTTCTTATCATAAGATTGGAGATACTGATTTTGATCTTATTATAGAATCATATGAAAAGGCCCTGAGGCTTTCATTGAATCCGGATATAATGCAAAAAACAAAAGAGCAATTATCGCTAGCACTAGAACGAGAAAAACGTTTGAAAGATTTTTGGAAATAATCATTTTTATATAATTTTTTATCAAATTCAATACATTCTATAAATTCTTGACACATTGCCCATTTTGCATTAAAATCCTCTAGCTTTAGCGCATTTTGTTGCTAAAAGTGTTCATAATCCGAGGTAAAACATGACACTAATTAATAGCCTACAAAAGCGAGCACTGCTCGCTACAGTCGTCCTTACGCTTATAGGTTCCACTCTATTTGCTAAAGGAAAACTCACCCTATCAGGAAGGATAGTTGATTCAGATGGCAAGAAGGTTAAAAAGGCCATAGTCACCTTACTTTCAGGGGGTGAAGTTGTTGATGAAGAAAAAACGGGCGGCAATGGGAAATTTAAATTCAAAAAGTTAGAAGAGGGCGATTATGTCTTGCAGGCATCACATGATGATTTGGGATCAGCAGAAAAAATTGTCACACTAACTGGAAAAGAAAATATAGGAGACATAGCGCTCTCAACTAAAAAACCTAGCGCACCAGTTGCGGAATCTCAGGTTAATACAACACCAAGTGGACAGCCAGAACGCATCTCAGTAACGGTTCCACAAACCATGGAGGCAATGGGGAGTCCGAGTAAGGATTTCATTTTGAATGAGCTTAACTTCGAAATAAAAAAGCTTTCTGCAGAGTTCAAACACCTTTCTCAGGAAATGGACGATTTAAAGGCTTTAAGTAAGATGTGGGTTAACCCCCTTACTATCTATTCAAAAGAAATAATTCTAAAAAACGGTAGTACTGTTTTTGGTAAGATTATTTACCAAGATGATAAATCACTCAAGGTAGAGACTCTGGTTGGGTATTTAATTGTCGACAGGGCGCAGGTTGTACGAATTGTCGATAATGTGATTACAGAAGACACGCAAGAGTATGTACCAGAGCAGATACGCGAAAGCTATACTCCGCCACCGATGCCTAAGCTCGCACAACCACGATATACATCTTCAAATAACTCTGCAAGCAATGCTAGCGCAAAATTTTCTGGCAATTGTGTTTTGGTTGGTAATATTTCAGAAAAAAAAGATGGGCAGGGAAACATAATATTTGATGGTGAAATTAAAAACATAGGTGGACGTAGAGCAGATTTTGTAAAAGTAGACTTTGTTTTTAGGAAGAACTGGAGTGGTGAAACAAAAACTCTGACTACTTTTGTTAAGGGTTCATATAACACCTTTGACACGGGGATTGTTTCAGATGCGAGCCTTCTTCCCGGAGCCGTAGGTAAGTTTGACCTTTATGTTCCCCAGGATTTCGGAGCGTTCATTGGATATTCTTATGTAATAGACTGGGAAGAATACCAATAATACCTTTCTAATATAGATGAAAATAAAATTATATATCGCTTAATGGATTTTAATCGCAGATACATTGCTATTATTTCAGCCCTGGTTCTTTCCTGTTTATTGATAGGGGGAACCCGAGTTGCATATACCCGTCCAGGGTTGATGATGCGCATTCCTACATCAAGCAATAAAAAGACCCCATATCTATTTAGAACAGGAGTATCGGTTGAATATCACAACCTTAATCCTTTTAATACTGCAAAAGGTGCATTCTTTGAAATGGAGGTTGGTAAAGGGTTTAGTGCTGGCTTTTCTGCTGTTATACCTGGAGATACTACAAGGCTAAGCAATTTAGAAGAGTCTCAGTATGACGCTCCTGCTGAATTTGGTTTTCATTTTCAACAGCGAGTTTATAAGTTTAATGATATTTCCGTTTCAGTTGGTCTTCAAGATGTAGTTTTCCAAAGCGAACAGACCTCTGAAGAAATGCTTAGCTTGAACACCTCTCTTCTTTCTGCTTTTGTTGTATTGTCGAGTCAAAAAGACTTGGGTGATTATAAGTTTGATACATATTTTGGATTTGGAACTGGTGGATTAGCACCAGTTGCTGCAGATACTCTTCCAGCACTTTTAGATGCTAATGGAGCTGTCATTACTGATTCCACTGAAAGTAATGCTGGCGTGTTTGTAGGTTTTTTAATGAAAACCCCGTACTTTGCAAGGCGGGGTGGAATGGATATTGTGGGTGAATTCGACGGGACAGGTGTCAATGTGGGACTCCGCATCCCCCTTACCTCGGATTACCGCCTGAACTTAGGGTTCACCCACATGGAAAAATTACCAGAATGGGGCAATCGCTATTGGTCTGGCCACCCTGGTTTTACCCTGGGGCTTGATATGGCTGTACCTAGAGACCCTAGGCAGCGGGTTCAAAGCGGTCCTTCTAGTCCTACTAATATATATGGGCCTAGCGGTAATCAAAGAATTGATGATAGCATACCAATACATAGAGATTCCACTGTTGCTATGGCAAATGTAGCAGTATCAACCCTTAGGGATTCTATGGCTCTAATGAACAATGAAATGAGGAACCTACTTGTTCGTCTTAATGCAATGGAGCAAAACAGTAAGTTTTTATCTGATTCATTAACATCCCTTAAATTGGAAACTAATGTTTCAGAAAAAAATATGAATGAAGCGATGAGATTCTTATCTCGGTCATTAAGGTTCTTCTATGCTGGGGACTATAGAGAGGCCTTAAAAGAAGTAGATCTCGCCTTAGAATTAAATCCTGATTTAGCATTAGCATATGCCAGAAGAGGGTCGATCTACTATAAATTAGGAGACGTGCAGAGAGCTACTATAAACTGGAATCTGGCGTTGCGCCTCGATCCAGAGTATACAGATGTTCGTAATATTCTGAAGGCTCTGAACGAAAATAAATTAAAATCTACAAGCATTATGGAGGAGTGACCTTATGGATATTGCTCTCATTATAGGTGTTGTACTAGGAATGGTCTTTATGATAGGCAGTATTGCCTATGCATTATTTGTTGAGGGTGCAGCAGGTGGTTTTGGAAACTTTGTTTCTATACCAAGTTTTGGCATTGTGATTGGAGGGATGATAGCTTCAGTCATGGTAGCTTTCCCAATGTATCATGTAGCTGCACTTGGTAAGGCGATTGGTGCTGTACTGAAACCAGCAGATGATAAAATGGGTCCATTGGTAGATGAGGCTTGTGATGTTGCTGAATATGCAAGAAAAGGGCCAGCTGATCTGGAAAAATCCGTTGATACTATTAAAACCTATTTCTTTAAGGATGGAGTACAAATGGTAGTAGATGGGTACTCCTTAGATGAAGTAACAGATATTTTGGAAACAAGAATTGAATACCGCGAAAAGCGTGAAAAAGTTCAAACAGACATGCTGAAGGCGATGGGTGACCTTTCCCCTGCGTGGGGCATGGTTGGGACCTTGATAGGTCTTGTCCTTATGTTGGCTGGTTTTGGTGGAGAAGGCGGTGCTGACAACCTTGGTGGTGGTATGGCTGCAGCATTGATAACTACCCTTTATGGTGCCGTCGCTGCAAACCTATTCTTCTTGCCTATGGCGCAAAAGATGGGAAATAAAACCACACAGACCTCTATGTCTGCAAACTTACTTGTGGAGGCTGCGCGTCTTATACATCAGAAGAAACATCCAATTATCGTACGAGAAAAACTAAACTCTTTTATTCCACCTGCGGAGTGGAAACGGGAGTAATCTAAATGGGAATGACAGCGGGAGAAAAGAAGGCCTGGGGAAAAGGCTTTGAAGAAGGGGTAAATTCTGTTGAAGAAGGACTTCCAGGATGGTTTGGAACTTTCGCTGACATGATGACGCTTCTCTTTGCCTTTTTTGTACTTCTAGCAGCCATATCTACTATGGATCCTGTAAAACTGCAGGAGATGGCAAACTCACAGGGTAAATCACTAGGTAGTAAAATAAAGGCTCAAGGCAAAGCAGAGGAAGAGGGCGAGTTTGAGCCAATTAAAAACCTCGCAGCTATGAAAAAAGAGATGAAAGAAGCCATCGAAGAAATGAAGAAAGAAAACCCCTCTGGAGACCCGCCTATTGATATTGAAACCAGCGCGAAAGGACTCATTGTCAACATTAAAGGAGACTTCGCTTTCCCATCAGGAAAGGCAGATATGAAGAAAGAGCTTGAAAAGTTATTAGATACGGAGATTATTCCACGTATTCAAGCAAGTCCATTTCAGGTCGAAGTAGCCGGTCACTCCGATAGTGATCCGATGCCAAAAAAGTGGCAAAAATTTTATAAGAGTAACTGGGAACTTTCCGCGGCTCGTGGTGCAACTGTGGTAAGGTNTATGATTGAAAAAGGCGTCCCNGCTCCCAGGCTTTTAGCGGCTGGATANGGTGATTGGTACCCAAGAGGTATTGATAGTGTCAAAAAAGNAAACCCAATGTATAATCCACTAACATTGACATGGGAAGACCCAGTAGTTAGAGTAGATAAACAAGGCAATGAAACAGTTATGCCAACAGTTTTATCATTAAACAGTACAAAAAAGCAAAAATCAGCAAATAGAAGAATTCAGATTACATTTATCAATCCACCACATCATGGAAAAAAGAAAGGTCTAAGTGGCAAGGCGGCTAAGGATGCNGAACTTAGAGATCGTACTGCCACGAATTATATGGATGATTAAAGATTTTACAATGCGGAGTGTAAACACATACCAAGGAGTTTCACATGAACAAGGGTAAAAAACATATTAAACCCATTATCGCAACGGTTATTGGCGTAGCCTTGCTTTTTGCACAGGGTAGCGGATATCTCTCTCAAAAATTAATGGTAGAAAATGATATCAGAGATCGAGTTAAAGAGGCTCTTTCAAAAGTGATCGATTCTCACAAATATGTGATCAATGTAGATGTTGATTTGGAGATCCTTGATGAGGTTAATGAGCAAATAACAGTTTTTNCACCACGAGAATCAGATCGTAGCCAAGCGGTAGAAAGTTCTCCAGCTGAAAGAACAGCAGAGGCTCTTGTAAAGATTCAAAATAAAATGGTTCAAGATAATCAAACTGAGCAAGAAAGTTATTCTATTGGACTGCCTATTCCAGGTTTTGAAGTAGATGTGGTTCGTCCAAAAACATCTAATTCAAGGCCCTTGACTGAAAGCGCTCCTATTTCTCCAAAAACTATGGCCCCGATGGATAGCCCATCACAAGAATCTGCTGAAGAAGATAGAGATGTCGTAGATAAAGTTCTTTCAAGAAAGAGACCCTCCCGAGCAGTTGTGAAGCGTATGGAGCTATCTCTGATACTTCAAGAGGGAGCAGCACCCGAATTAATAGAAAACATTAGACAGCTCACAATGGCTGCTTCAAAATTTGATAGGGACCGTGGTGATAAGCTAACAATCATGACAGCGAGTTTTAAAGAACGCAGAGACCAAAGATCAGCAGAGCAAATAATGCTTAAGAATATTGCTGAAAAGATAGACCTTCTAGAACAAAAAAGAGCATCTGAATCCACAAACTGGAGAGAAGATATTGAAAATTATAAAGAAGAGATATCTGTGAGAAGAGAAGANGANCTTGCTCTTTTAGAGACCCAGCTTGAGGAANTAGATAAAAAGCGNTTACAAGAAGCTGCTGAATATGAAAAGAAAGAACTATCAAGGAAAGACTCGATTAGGAATTCTAAACTGGAATCAGAAATTAATGCCTTAAAAGATATGCTAGCGGTGAACCAGTCTACAGAAAAAGCACAAGCGACCGCATTAGACTCCACTCGATTCGCAATGCTTGATAATGAATTGCAAAGTTTAAGAAAAATGTTGCTTCAAGCAATGTTGCAGGACTCTCTAGAAGCACAAAATCAAGCACAAGCTCAGATAGAGGCAGAATTACAAGAACGTGAAAAAGAAAAAGCATCAAACGATTCTTTAATAGCAGAAAAAATTGCGGCCCTAGATGCGGTGCAGGCTAATTTAGATGCTATTGAAGCTGAAACTTCTTCAGGGTTGGATACTAAGACAATTATGTTATTTGCATTTGGTGCCGTGATAGNTGCGCTTATAGCGATGATGGTTCTACAACGTAGGTCGGGGCCACAGCAAGCCTATCCNCCAATGCCTTATCCTCCTTATCCTCCGCCTAGGCCCAGAAANAGAAGAAAAAAGAAAAAACCTGCTGATCAACAAGAGCAGAANGAAGAAAAGAAAGAGGGGAAACAAAAACCGGAGGAGCCATCAGAAAAGCCAGAAGTAAAAGAAGAAGAGGTTGTTNCTGANNCTATTTCTGAAGAAAGAGNNTCTNCNGATGCANCATCAAATGNAAATGATNGTGATAAACACTCACTTGAAGATGATCCAAATGTTTTAAAGAGTGAAATAGATGATATACGAAAATCTGTCGTTTCTATGAGTGTTGGCCAGCCTACCNGGACATCTACTATTGTCAAGGAATGGCTTGAACAACCTGCCCCNGAAGCACCNTCAGNTGAAGCTGAAGATTCANCAGGTGGCGATAGTGGTGGTGGAGATGAAGAAGAAAGTAGCGAATAAAAAAGTTAAGGGAATAGATTATGGTTAACGATTATCATATGCTTTCAGGCCTTCAAAAAGTTGCAATCCTTTTTTCTGTCGTTGGAGAAAGTTTAGCAATGTCATTAATTAAAGGTTTGTCTAAAACAGAAGTTAGAAAAATACGNTCCACCGTAAGNTCAATGGGGACAGTATCATTCCTNGTTAAAAAACGGGTGATGGAAGAATTCTATTTTGGGTTTTTAGCAGAACAGGATGAGACAAAAGAAGAAGGTCCNATTCAACCATTTGAATTNTTAGANGGCCTAAATGATGAGCAAATGTTTGCCCTCCTAGATAAAGAAGAACCTCCAGTTNTTGCCATGATTCTTGCTCAACTAGAGGCAGATAAAAAAATGACCGTTTTGAATAAACTAGAACCAGAGTTAAAAGGTCAGGTGCTTATTGAATTAGGTTCTTTGGATGANATTCCACTTGAAGGAATTATAGAGGTTGGAGCAAGGTTAAAAGAAAAATCCACCTATCTNCCACGNACTGCTGATTTTTCAAGAGGNGGGGCTAAAGAAATAGCTGATATGTTGAGTGATATGTCATCAAACGACCAAGAAAGATATATGCAAACCCTCCAAAATGAGGATCCCGAGCTTTACGCTGCTGTAAAGGTCTTGTTTCTTACATTCGAGGATATCATGGAGAAATTTCCAGAAGATCAAGTTCGAACCCTTTTAAACTCNATTGAATTAGATACCCTTCCAATTGCTTTTAAAGGCTTGGATGAAGAAAAGATAAATGAATTAAAGGATATGCTTCCTCAGAAAAAACAGGCAATGTATAATGAGGATCTAGGATCAAAACCACAACCAAAAAGAGAGGTTGATAATGCCAGGAAACTATTTGTTGATGCTGTAAAGCAGATGGAAAAAGATGGTGCTATAAACCTNGAGGATATTCTTTCTGGTGGAGAAATGATAGAATAAGNTTAATTCACTNAAAACTTATCTAGCTTTATATAAAAAAGCCCCTGTTTACAGGGGCTTTTTTATTAAGGGTATNAATATATTATTTCTAGTTATTATTTAATTCAGCTTGAGCAGCNGCTAGGCGCGCAATTGGCACCCTAAATGGTGAGCAACTAACATAGTCTAGTCCATTTTCTTTACAAAAGAGGATTGATGCTGGGTCGCCACCGTGTTCACCACATATACCAATTTTTAGACTATCATTAACACCGCGCCCGTATTNAACAGCCATTGTTACTAATTTACCAACTCCATTTGTGTCTAAGCTTTGNAANGGGTCTNCAGGAAGGATNTTTNTCTCTAANTAATCAGGAAGAAATGAGCCTATATCATCACGNCTAAAACCAAATGTAGTCTGTGTAAGGTCATTGGTTCCAAAGCTNAAAAATTCTGCATGTTCTGCAATCTCATCTGCAGTTAGGCAAGCTCGTGGNAATTCAATCATTGTACCGACTAAATATTTAAGNTCTATTTTATACTNGTTNTTTATTTTATCTGCAACCTCGCGCACAATTTTTTCTTGGTCTGTGTATTCTGAAACCGTTCCTACAAGTGGAATCATGATTTCGGGNAGGACNGATCTNCCTGCTTGTGTTAACTCNGCGGTNGCCTCTAGAATTGCAGTAACCTGCATNTCNGTTATTTCAGGATANGCNATACCCAGNCTACATCCCCGATGTCCNAGCATNGGATTAAGCTCATGTAGNGCTGATATTCTATTTTTTACNGNANNTANNTCAACATTNAGACTTTNTGCAAGTTCNTTTTGTTGTTCTTCTGTNAGNGTCATGAATTCATGTAGTGGAGGGTCCAAAAGTCTTATTGTTACNGGTTTCCNNTCCATGGCTTCTAATATGCCCTTAAAATCTTCTTTTTGAAATGGGAGNANCTCCATAACCGCATCACGTCGACTTNTCTCATTATCTGCAAAAATCATTTTTCGTATTGCCAGAATACGTGACTCATCAAAGAACATATGTTCTGTTCTACAAAGCCCAATCCCTTCTGCTCCAAACTTTATTGCTTGGGCAGCATCTTCAGGACTTTCAGCATTAGTACGAATTTTCATTTTTCTTGTTTCATCAGCCCAAANCATNAACTCCTTATATTCAGGATGTGTATCNGGGTCTGCAGGAATNAGGTCTAGCTGGNCATTGTATATNTTNCCAGATGTGCCATTCATCGTGATCCAGTCTCCTTCCTNTAGTTTGGTATCACCAATCTTNACCTCCCTATCTTGAGTATTGATTTGAAGTGCGCTGCAACCTACGATACAGCACTTTCCCCAACCCCTGGCTACTAGTGCTGCATGGGAGGTCATACCCCCCTTGGCTGTTAGGATGGCTTCTGCGGCATGCATTCCATGAACATCTTCAGGAGATGTCTCGTCTCGAATTAGAATAACCTTTTCTCCTCTCTTGTGCCATTCTTCTGCATCGTCAGCAGTAAAAACCACACGACCTGTAGCCCCCCCGGGGCCTGCGGGTAGTCCCTTAGCAACCAATTTTGCTTTTTTTTCTGATTCTGCATTAAGCATTGGGTGCAGAAGTTCATCTAATTGTTCAGGCTTTACTCTTGATAAAGCAGTTTCTTTATCAATCATTCCCTCATGTTTCATTTCAACAGCCATTCTTATCGCTGCTGAACCATTTCTTTTTCCAACTCTGGTTTGCAACATCCAAAGTTTCCCTTGTTGAATGGTAAATTCTATATCCTGCATGTCAGAGTAATGCTTTTCAAGATCTTTACGAATTTTATCTAACTGAGCATAGATATCTGGCATGCTCGATTCAAGAGAAGCCAAATTTTTTGTCTCTTCAGTCTTTGTATCCTCATTCAAAGGATTAGGTGTGCGAAGTCCAGCAACTACATCTTCACCCTGTGCATTTACAAGCCATTCTCCAAAAAAAATATTTTCTCCAGTGGCGGGATTACGAGTAAATGCAACGCCAGTAGCAGAGTCTTCGCCCATATTGCCAAAAACCATAGTTTGAACATTGACAGCAGTCCCCCATTCATGGGGGATATTTTCAATACGTCTGTAATTGATTGCTCTTTCTCCATTCCAACTTGCAAATACAGCTTTTATACCACCCCATAATTGTTCCATTGGATCATCTGGGAACTTGCTTCCTAGAGTTTTTTCAATTTCATCTTTAAACATCTCTGACAATTCTTTCCAGTCATCACCGGAAAGGTCAGTATCATTACTGTATTGTTTACTTCGTTTGTGGTCTTCTATTAAGGATTCTAATTTATGTCTTATACCTTTACTGTTTTTAGGCTCAACACCAGCTGCTTTTTCCATAACCACATCGGCATACATCATAATTAATCTTCTATAAGCATCGTATACAAAGCGTGCATTCCCGGTTTTTAAGATTAGACCAGGAATTGTTTTGGAGGTTAGACCAACGTTTAAAACAGTCTCCATCATCCCCGGCATAGATTGTCTCGCGCCTGACCTTATTGACAGTAAGAGTGGGTCTTCAGGGTCACCAAACTTTGAACCCATTATATTTTCAGTTGCAACAAGAGCATTCTTAAGCTGGTCGTCTAATTCTTCAGGAAATGTCATATTATTATCATAATAATAGCCACAGACATCAGTAGAAAGCGTAAATCCAGGAGGAACCGGGATTCCAAGATGATTCATTTCAGCAAGGTTTGCTCCTTTACCGCCTAAAGTATTCTTCATTTCAGCAGTACCATCTGCTGACCCATTACCAAATAGATATACGTATTTCACTTATTTCGTCCTTATTTTAAATTTTAGAGTTTTTATATGTTTTGTTTTTAGAAGTCGGGAGAAAAGTATCTTATCTCTTTAAGATTTCCGCTTTTATCATAAAAGAACCACTTATCAACCATCTTACCTTTTTTGTATGCTCCTTGCATTTCCTTTCTTGCCCTATCATAATCCCACCAGCTTGTCCAAGTTGCATCCTTTTTACCACCAGCATAATATCCTTCTGTAAGACGACCATCTTCAAACCAGGCTGTCCATTGTCCTTCTTTTATACCATTAGAGAAAGTACCCTCTTGTACTTTATTTGCTTCATCATTCCAAAATATCCATAAACCATCTGCATTTCCATTTAATAGCGAACCCTCTTTTTCTTTCACGCCATTTTGATGATAAAATGTCCAAGGCCCATCCATGATACCTTCGTTATATGTTCCATGAGACTTAATATGTTCATTGTCATACCACTCGGTCCAGTCTCCATGTTTTTCTCCGCCTTTGAAACCACCCTGCTCCTGTTTGCCTCCACTCCACGGCACGGCTGGTACAGGCGTAGGTACATCAACTAAGATAATTTCAGGCACATCTTTTCCACTTGGAAACCATTTCACCCACTGGCCATCTTTCTTCCCCTCTTTAGTTCTGCCTAAAAACAGATAGTCAGCATCCGGGTTTTCTTGGGTAATAATTCCTGTAAAGGGGATATCATCGCCTAATTTATAAAACATAGACTCTCTTTCTACTAGGTCTTCTAAGGAGATATGTTCTAGTCCAGATCCAAAATCAAAGTCAAAATCTTTATCACCCTTTTTATTCCAATACGTCCAAACCCCTTCTGGAAGACCCTCTTGAAAGAATCCTTCACGTTGCATTTTCCCATCATCATAGTAATAGGTTGTAAGACCTTCTCTGACACCGTTTTGATGGAAACCCTGTTCCTTGATTTGGTCAAGATTTGAATACCAAATAACCCATGGTCCTTCTGGAGTATCCGATTTATATGTCGTCATAGTACTACGATATCCATTTTCCCAGAATGTACTTGGCCCATCAAGTTTTCCATTTTTATAAAATTTCTCTTCTTGTTTTTCTTCAGGTGTAAGCCATAATGTAGACCGCCCATCTCTTTTCCCCCCTGAAAAGGTTATTTCTTCTGCAACCGAGCCATCAGGTGCGAAATATTCCCACAAGCCATTCTGCTCATCATCAAGGTAGTTACCCTCAGATTGTTTCACTCCAGTATCAAACCACCAGGTCCAGACGCCATTTTTTCGGCCATCCACATAATACCCCTCCATTTCTTTATTGTCATTGAGGTACCACCACCAGTTCCATAGCTCCTCATCATTTTCTGCTTTGTATATTACTCCATTGTAGGACCATGTACCATCTGTGAAGTTTAGGTTGTGGTCGTGCTCGAACCACCANGTCCANNTTCCTTGAGGCTCCCCTTTGTTATAAGATTGCTCCATATGTAAGTGACCATTNGGGTACCAATATTGATAATTCCCATCAGCAACACCCATATCGAATGTCCCCTTTTCCTTAAGAGTGCCATCNTCGTACCAGAGAGTCCAACCCCCATGTTTTTTTCCTCTATAATAAATTCCTTCTACTTCCTTTTGTCCATTTCGATACCATTGAACCCACTGTCCATCTCTTCGGCCTGCTTGAAAACGACCCAGTAATAAATAATCTTTGAGACCTCCTGATTCAACAACTATTCCAGTATAGGGTTTATGTTTGCCTATTTTATAGAAAGTACCATCACGCTCCTCTAATTCTGCAATACGGACTCTATCGAGTCCAGAGCCATAATCAAATCTAAAATCTTCTTTTCCATCAGCGAAGTAGTATGTCCAGCTTCCCTCTGGTTCATTACCACGGATTATTCCTTCTCGATCTTTATTTCCATTCTCGTGCCAGACCGTTACTAAGCCATCAAGAATTCCATTTACATAAGTTTCTTCTCCTTTTTTACGATCAGCTGTACCCCAAGAGATCCACAACCCATGTTTAACACCATTTTTATAGTTGCCTTCTTGGTCCTTTATGCCATCAGGTCTCCACCAGCTCCACAGACCATCCATTTCGCCATTTGCATAATTTTCCTCAGCTTTTATAATCCCATCATCATACCATAATGTCCAAAGTCCATGTTTTACGCCATTTAAATATTCACCTGAAACGGTCTTGTAATTATCAAAATTCCAAAACACATATGAACCGTTTTTAATCCCATTATTATATGTTATTTCTTCTGTTTTTCTTCCATCATCTGCCCAGTATGTCCACTTATTATCTAACTTATTATTTAGATAGGCACCACTTTTTTCTTTAACTATTCCACCCTCATACCATGATGTCCATCCACCATTAAGTTTTCCATCTTTATAAGTAGCTTGAAATTTTTTGTTTCCATTCTCAAACCAAGAAGTCCATACACTATCTCGCTCACCACTAGAAAATTTTCTTTCTGATTTTTTTGCTCCATCAGTAAACCACTGGACCCATAAACCGTTTTGTTGTCCATCCAAGAATCGTGTTTGCTCTTTTTTAATCCCGGTCTTGTAGTACCAGACCCAGGTCCCATTTTGTTTACCAGTTTCATATATGCCTTCTTCAGACTTGTTGCCATTCTCATGCCAGCGAATTATGGTACCATTGAGTTTTCCAGAAAGATAATTCGATTCCTCTTTGCGCATACCATTGATATACCAGTTTGTCCATAGACCTTCTCTATTCCCTAATGCGTAAGAGCCTTCCATTTGTTTTTCAGGTGGGTCGTAAAAGGTATTACCATCTAGGTCGCGGATAACAGTCTCCGTGGAATCCCATTGGCCATTGTTTTCCCCTTCATCTTGCGTGTTGGGCTCTCCATCTTCGCCATAGTCTTCATACACCTCACCCTCATACCAAAATGTCCAGAGGCCATCCCGAACACCATTGGTGTAATTGCCCTCTGTTTCGAGTGCCCCACTAGGGTAATATGTTTTTACTAATCCATCGTTCTGGGCAAAAGCCAATGACGATAGAATGAATGAACTAACCAGTATTTTCCGCATGGTCAAATCCTCATTATATGAGTATGTAAAAAAAGGGTTTGAGGATGATTTATCCTCCTCTCGGATACCTTTTGTTGCCAATATTAAGACTAAGAGACATTAAAGTCAAAAAAATTTATAAAAAATCAATCACCCTTATTTAAGCGTATCCAGAAGCTTTGACCAAACTTATCATTCAAATTTATAAGTCCTTCATTTGAATTATTTGTTCCCAAAAAGGCAGTCTCTGTCTCAAACTTATTATTTGTTCTTAGATAACCCCCTCCATCACGGCCATTGCCTAGATAAGTAGTCATCTTACCAAACTGGTTGTATGTTCTAAAATAACCACTACCAAGGAATGTGCCAGTTTCTCCTGCCGCATCATAAACGCGTAATTGACCAGAGCTATCTGCACTAGTTCCTAAATAAACAGTTTCTTGGCCATTAAAATTATAAGTACGTAAATAACCGCCACCACTCGTTCCTGTCCCCAGAAAGAGGGTTCTTTCTCCAAATTGGTTGTAAGCTTGGTAATATCCTTCTCCGAGATAGGATGATGTTTCACCATCCTTATTGTATATTCGAAGCTGCCCAGCATGGTCTGATCCAGTGCCTAAATAAGAGGTTTCTTTCTGAGAATTGTTATAGGTCCGGATATATCCACCACCCATACGGCCTGTGCCAACATACGCTGACTCATCCCCATTCCCATTATATGCCCTCATATAACCACCACCATCTTTTCCTGTACCAATAAATAATGTTGGCTCTCCGTATTGATTATAGGTTTGCATATAGCCATTACCTAAATAACCCATAATTACGCCACGGTCATCCTCTATTGTAAGACTACGCACAACTAAGTGACCTAATTCGTCAGTTTTCGGTCTTAATCCTAAAGTAGTAAATATGAGAAGTGTTGCTAAAGCACCAATTAACATACTTTTTGGATCAATGACTTTCATAGTTATCTCCGGTGATTAATTGCAATTGATTGTCCACTGTTTAATTTAATCATATTCATAGGTATTAACCCTAATAGGAATTTCTCGGTCTCCAGTCCTTCTGCGTCTTACCATATCATACTGTTTTATCTCTGAAACTCTACCTTGACCATCATAGTAATATACATTTTTTTCTAACACTTTTTCTTTTCCATCTAGGATTGCCTCGATATACAAACGCCCTTCATTATCTAGTAGAACTTCTCTTAAAGCACTTAGTGTTAAAAGAGAATCTGAGCGATAGTCGTATGTTTTAAAATTATCATCATCGAACACTGTACTTAGCCTTTCTTCAATTGTTCCATATTCATTGTATGAGGTTGTGCCAACACGACGACCTAGTATATCATATTCGTAGGTCCTAGATCCAAACGCTTGTCCAAGTCTGCCAACGGATACTTCTTGAGTTAATTGATTGAATTCATTATGGAAGTAAATAGTTTGAAACATTACTGAAGGGTCAAAGTATTCTCCTTTTTTAATAGGTTTTTTAAAAGGATCAAGGTTATAAGTAGAAATAACTAAAACATAATTATTGTATAATTCTTTTCTTTCTAAAACCGTACCAGTAGAATCATAACTATAGCTTTCACCCCAGACCATTTTGCCAGAATCACCCTTTTTGGTCACCATATCTGCATTAATAGCTTGAAGGGGGTTGTATCGTATTCGTTTTATGCGATTACCAGAATCATCATATTTCTGGTACTCTTTCCAATAAATGCTATCATTAGCACCAGATAGCGTTGTGCTGATTCTATTGCCTTGATTATCATATTCAAAGCCATAAGATAAGACGATCTCTCTATCATAGCTACGCTTTAGCTTAAGACCTTCATTGGGACCAGTAACGTATACATATTTTTTACTTAATGGAAGGGTGTGGCTATAAATAATACTGTCGGTCATTAGTCCATTTGAATCAAAAGATATAACGATTGAATTTTTCAGTTCTTGTGTTTCGGTACCAAAACTTTCAAAAACATGAAAAACTTTTATTGTAATTGATTTCGAACCACTAAGAACTGAGGATGATAGTAAAAGGATATAAAAACAATATTTTGAACTGGTCAACATATTAAAATTTTATTAAGACTGTTGTTTAAATCAAATGTTGAATTTTAATCCAAAGGGATTTAGTTAAGACATAACATCCATAAAAAAGCCCCACCCATTTACCATACAATATCCCTGTATTAAGTGGCTTAATAACTTTTCTATAATTAGTCATATCAGATGAATAAGGGTGGCTTTTTGAGTCAGTTGGCCTGGCTGTATATTGCCATAGGTGATATCCGAAGGTGGTAACGGAGTTGATTGTCGTAGTTTCATAGGATTCGCTTAAATACATTTTATGGTAATCATCATAGCCTATTATATGATCACCACCATCAATTAGATTCATAAAGATGTTAGAGAGCTTATTTGATGTTACGACAGGCTCAATACCAATAATGAAGCCATCCATTTTTAATAATCGCCTAAACTCACTAAATAGAACCTTGCATTTGCTTGAATCAATATGGTGTAAACACAATGATATAAAGATTATATCAAATGATTTATCCTCAAAAGGCAATCGATCATCTTCATTTGATATATAACAGATTTCTTGAAATTGATGACCGGGAAATTCATGTTTGGATTCTAAAACACGGCTCTTATCTACGTCCACACCAGTGTAGTCTTTAGGATGGAAGAGAGTTGAGTTCGTTCCAATGCCCGAACCGAAATCAAGGACAGTATCGCCTTTAGTATAAAGACTGCTTACAAAATCATAAATATTACTTCCCTGCAGAGGAACAACAAGGTTTTTATAAACAAAGTTTTCCATTTTTTGAAAAACATTTATTTTCATAGATTTTCCATAATCTTAGCCTATTCCAATACCTAATTATAATAGATAATATAGGTACTAAAGTATTATATAATAAGAGATATCCAATTTTAGTTATCTCTTGCTTTAAATCTAAATTGTAGTTTAAAATTCAGTAAGCCTCATTTGGCTTACTCATGCGGAGTTCTAATTGAATTATACATTCATAAAATGTGCAATAGTACTTATTGCGTCGTCATTAATAGGGGCAACCCTAAAGGACGTCAGCTACAGCATTAAACAAAATGGTATCATGGTTAATTTAGACTACACCGATGCAATTGATGATGATGATATTATTGGGTGGAAATCAGATAGGGGTTGGGTTTATTTAACCCTATTGGGAGTACGGGCTCCTAAAAACAAAGTTGTTGATCAAGACTTCTCTGGAGATGTCAGAAAAATAGTCATAGATGATTTTGATGAGTCCACTCAACTTGCTATCCTTATCAGAAGGCCTATCTTGGGGTATGATATCATCAATTCGAAAACTTCTCCAAGCACAATAGTTTTTATTCATACTGAGATGAAAAAATCAGAAGTTGCTACTTTAAAACAACACATTGAAGAAAAAGGTACATCTGTATTTAATGTTGCAAAGTCATCTGGGTTTCCAAAATATAATACGAATTTTAAAAATGCTTTTGACGAGGCAAGAAATGAATTAGGACCAAATGCAATTTTTGAATATCATGGAAAATTATATACAACTAATCACCCAGGAGAGAAAGAGGTTTTAGCAAGATCCATTTTATTGAAACAATCAGTAGGTCCAGTTAAAAATGGAGAGCTTGATAATTTTGCAATACGAAATTTGAATGAAAATAGTGTTACAGATAGCTTGATTAAAGAGGTCTACATCAATAGATCGACAGGGGAAACCCTAACTGAAACAATTGGAAAGCTATCTATCGCCGATGATGATATAATTACTCAATCAGAAGAAAATCCCAATAAAGATGATGGGTGGTTCAGTGGTGATTTTCCAACATACAGCCAAACAAAAAGTAAACCGGCCATTGAAAAACAATTTCCAGCAAAAAAAGACACAATTATTCAAAATGAAAAACCTTTGCTTGTTGAGTCATTCCCCAAACGGGAAATGAGGAAAAAGAAAAATTGGAAAAATATTTTTAATTTTTTCAAGAGAGAGAAGGCTGAATCTCAAAACAATGGTGAATTAGAAAAAAATATAAATGATGATTCAAATCCCGTTGAGCTTGCCGAGGCAAATCATATAGAGGATTCGCTAAGCAATAATTTTTCAAATTTTCAGACAAAATTTATTCCACCAAATAACCAAAACATAAAAATGGAATCCATTGACGAATCAGGTTATGTCGTTTCAGAGACCCAGTTATCAGATACTAATATTGTACAAATATTAAAAGTAGAAGACTTTTCTGAATCTGAAGGGAAGACTTATCATGAGTTACAAAAAGAATATATTCCGAAAGAATTATATTATAAGCAAGACACATCAGGATTCGCTCAACTTTATGAACCTTCAACACAGGAGCCAGATACGAATATCATTGAAGCTTGGTTTACAGATGAAAGTCTAATTCCAGATGATTATGATGCACGACACCTTCAAACGCAACATGTTCCATCAAGAAATATTATTAATGATATGACTATTATTCCAATAGAAGATTTATTCTTAAGTGAATCATTGCCCCTAGACCCAGAATTTACCGACCCACCTGTACTGGATAAGCGTTTGAAGACCAGATATAAAAATAAGGATTTAATTCTTAAACAAAAGTTAAATAAGGATATACCTTTTCAGCCAAATACAAAGGAAAGTAATACATGGTTGAGCTTTTTTTCTGACCAAGGCGACTCTATGAAAGAATCCTTAAAATGGGATTTTAAAGAAGAAAATCAAGTCCCTCCATTTTTGCAGACCCAAAAAGAAGTTTTAGACTATTCTTCACGTGATAATGGTAAATATAGATGGAAAGACCCATACCCGGATAACCAGACAATAAAAATTATCGATCGTCAATCGGACCCTGGCTTTATGTACTATTATAATGGGGGAATACGAGTTCAGGCGAATATGGCAGGAGTCCCTATTTATATTGATGGTAACTATGTAGGAGAGACACCCTTACCGCGGCCAATCCAGGTTGAGCCAGGCTGGCACCAGGTCAGTGGTTTTTCCCCTGTTTACACACACCTAGCATCTGCACAGGGGTTGCAGTTTGTGGCCTATGACTCAATCATTCAAAATAATGAAATGTATGGAGCAACGACGGTATATACTGAAGCAGGTAAACTGGAAACTGTTGAGTTGCGATTTAATAAAATGGGCGATAAGCCTAAAAAATGGTCAGAAATGGAAGGTGGAATGAGTATTGGGGCCCCGATGTTTATCTTTCTGATCGGTATGATTACATGGGCCATGTGATGAAGGATTGCCTTGACCACGCAAAATAATTTAATTCTCAATGTCTATTCATCGTAGAACTCGTTCATTTATTTTTTCTAACCTTGCAAGTCCTGATAATAGACTAATTGGTATGGAAGAAGAATGTATTTTACATAATGTGGATGGAAAAAGAATCCCTGTCAATCTAGGGGAAGAGTTTTCAGCAACTGACCTGCTTCATATTATGAACGATAAAATAGGATCCAATGGAGAGTATTCCTTAGAGCCTGGCGGGCAGTTAGAGTGGTCTAGTCCCCCCTTTTTGAGTTTAAACGATTTACAACTATCAATGGAAGCCCATCATGCTTTGCTTAGCGATGTTATCCTCGATAATAATTTAAACCTAATTGATTATGGCCTAGATCCTATTACTACACCTGGAGAAATAAACCTCATTGATAATAAAAAATACCAACTCATGGATAAGAGCATGGAGAAAAATGGATCAATGGGTAAATGGATGATGAGAAACACAGCTAGTATACAAGTGAGTTTTGATGCAATAAGTGAAAGGGACATTGAAGAAATGGTTTTTGTCGCTGATTGCTTACATCCCATAGCTGCATATTTATTTGCAAATAGCCCATACCAGAATGGAAGACCAACAGATTTAAAAAATATTCGCAATATTATTTGGGAAAACACTGACCAGTATAGATGCAAAAGCTTATTTGATCACGGGATTGATATGCCAAAGGGATTAGTTGATAATTACGTTGAATATATGCTTAAAGTCCAAAGTATTTTTAAGCTAGGTTCCCCAGGAGAGGTTGAATCATCAGATAAGAGCCTTGGTGAAGTATTGCAGGGCTTACATGATACAGAATGTCTCAATGATAAAAATATACAAGCAGCTCTTCATCAGATTTTTACAAATGTACGATTAAAAAACCTTGTGGAGGTAAGAGGAGCAGATCGTACGCCTAGAGGTTATGAAATGGCTCCAGTAGCATTTTGGACAGGGCTCTTAATGGAAAGTATGACAAGGACAAATGCTCTTAAGGTTTTGATGACATGGAATAAAAATGACAGAAAATTATTTAATAAGGCAGGGTTGTCATTAGATAAGAGTCAACCAGGACCTAAGGGGAAAACTTATGAGGAATGGATTAAATGGGGTGGAGAATTGGCTCTAAATGGGTTAAAAAGAAGAGGGTTAAAAGAGGAAGTTTTATTTGATAAGTTTTTCAATAGTGTAATTTCTTTGGGGCCTTTTAGTTTACAAGTGCAGGAGAATGAACCAACGTACAATACATAATCTAACTTGGATTCCTATTTTCATTGTAGGTATCGTGTCTGTTGGGCTAGGCGGCTTTTATTGTTTACATCCAGAGCCATGGTTATTGGACCAATTGCCGAATGAGATTCTTTTGCGAACCAAATTCTCAGAGCTTTTTTCAGCAAATATTAATGTTCATTTGCCAGATTATCTTTTAGTGATATACAGGTTTTTTGGTTGGTGGTTGATTGCATTGGGCCTATTAATTATAACGTATCTACTCAGTACACGAATGGGGACTAAATTTGCGAGGGATTCTATAAACATGGTTTTATNTATAGTTTTGGTTGGCCTCTACTATCTCGTTTTTAGTTTNATTCCAAAATCACCATTTGTGCCCATACTTTATGGNTCCACTCTTCTTCTATCTTGTAGTGTTTATTTTTCTAGGAGATTAGGCGAGTAAGNGNAGATTGCGATTCTTTGTGTCCAAATTGATTTATTGTTTTAATTTCAATTCTATAATTTCTACATATATANAGAATGNACTCATATTTTAATTCAACACTTTTTAGAAAAATTCTTGCAGGTGCCTCAGGGCTATTCCTTGTGGTATTTTTAATTGGACACCTTNTAGGAAACTTGCAATTGTTTATTCCTGGCGATGCTGGACAAAAACAATTTAATGAGTACGCTCTTTTTATGACAACCAATCCAGCTNTTAAGCTTCTATCCATTGTAACATACACGTGCATCATACTGCATACAGTGATAACCATACTTTTAGTACGGCAATCATCAAAAGCAAGAGATGTTCAATACTTGCATAAAAGTGGTAATGCAAATAGCACTTGGGGTTCTAAGAATATGGCTATCCTGGGTACATTAGTTTTGGTTTTTATTGTGATTCATCTTAGAAGCTTCTGGTATGAGATGCATTTTGGTGCAATTGGCTTAGACTCATGGGGAAATAAAGATTTACATACAGTTACTGTTACAGCATTCAAAGAACTATGGTATGTTCTTTTTTATGTTTTTAGTATGGGAGTTTTAGGTGTNCACCTAAAGCACGGAGTNGAGTCAGTTTTTCAAACACTAGGTGTTAAGACCCGCCGTTACTTTTCATTAATTCATAATACAGCATTTGGTTTTGCCTTAATTATCCCAACGGCCTTTGCTAGTATTCCGATTTATATTTATNTCAGATAATTATGACGTTAGATAATAAAGTCCCAGAAGGGCCACTTGACCAAAAATGGACAAACTATAAATCAAAGGTCCCACTAGTAAGTCCTGCAAATAAACGTCGACTAGAGATTATCGTTGTAGGTACAGGACTGGCAGGTGGTTCAGCCGCAGCTTCATTGGCGGAAATGGGCTATAGGGTTAAAACATTTTGCTTTCAAGACAGCCCACGTAGGGCGCACTCTATTGCAGCGCAAGGCGGAATAAATGCTGCAAAGAATTACCAGAATGATGGAGATTCTGTCTTTCGTTTATTTTACGATACCATTAAAGGAGGAGATTATCGTTCCAGAGAGGCAAATGTTTATCGATTGGCTGAAGTTAGTGCTAATATTATTGATCAGTGCGTAGCTCAGGGGGTTCCTTTTGCGAGGGAGTATGGTGGCACTCTAGATAATCGATCATTTGGAGGGGTCCAGGTATCTAGAACATTTTATGCTAGGGGCCAAACAGGTCAGCAACTTCTATTAGGTGCNTATAGTGCTTTGAGCAGGCAAATTGCCAAAGGTAATGTTGCAATGTATAANCGGCATGAAATGCTAGATATAGTAAAAATAGATGGAAAAGCTCGTGGCGTTATTGTTCGAGACTTGGTCACTGGCGAATACCAAAGGCACTTTGGGCATGCGGTCGTCCTAGCCACAGGTGGATATGGCAATGTATACTATTTATCCACCAATGCAATGGGTAGTAACGTGACTGCAGCTTGGAAAGCTTACAAACAAGGCGCGATGTTTGCGAATCCTTGTTTTACACAAATACACCCAACATGTATACCTGTGTCAGGTGAATACCAGTCAAAACTTACTTTAATGTCAGAGTCTTTACGTAATGATGGCAGGATATGGGTTCCCAAAAATAAAGATGATAATCGANCACCTGTAGATATCCCAGAGGATGAGAGAGATTATTATTTAGAACGTCGTTATCCTGCTTTTGGAAACCTCGTCCCAAGGGATGTGGCTTCAAGAGCCGCAAAAGAAAGATGCGATGGGGGTTACGGCGTGGGTGAGACGGGGCTCGCAGTTTATTTAGATTTTAAAGATGCGATTGACCGGTTAGGAAAAGATGTGGTATCTGCACGCTATGGAAACCTTTTTGAGATGTATGAAAAAATTACCGGAGATGATCCATACTTAATGCCTATGAAAATATTCCCGGCAGTACANTACACAATGGGTGGTTTATGGGTAGATTATGATTTGATGACCACGGTACCGGGTTTATATGCAATAGGAGAATGTAACTTTTCTGATCATGGAGCGAATCGACTAGGAGCATCTGCTTTAATGCAAGGCCTGGCGGATGGTTATTTTGTTTTACCTTATACCATAGGGAAGTACCTATCGGAAGATATAAGAACCCCTTCTATTAAAACTGATCATGATGATTTCTTAAAAGCTGAGAAAAATGCTCGAGAAAGGAATCAAAAGCTCTTAAAGAATAATGGTAATAGATCTGTAGAAAGTTTTCACAGAGAACTNGGTAAGATAGTTTGGGACCATTGTGGGATGTCTAGAAACACAAAAAACTTAACACAGGCTATAGAAGATATAAAATCATTAAGGAATGATTTTTGGGATAACGTGAAAGTACCAGGTCGCGATGATGTTTTAAATCCTGAGCTCGCAAAAGCAGGTCGGGTTGCAGATTTTTTTGAATTAGGCGAACTTATGATGAGGGATGCTCTTGGCCGAGACGAGTCATGTGGTGGCCATTTTCGTGAGGAGCATCAAACTCAACAAGGTGAAGCGTTGAGGGATGATGAAAACTTTACTTTCTCATCAGCATGGGAATATAAAGGTGATAATACTCCACCCCTACTCAATAAAGAAGAATTAACTTTTGATACAGTAAGCTTAACCCAAAGAAGTTATAAATAGTATGGATACATTAAGGTTAAAATTAAAGATTTGGAGGCAAGACAGCCCAAAAGATGAAGGCGAGTTCAAAACCTACAACCTTGATGGGCTTAATACGCATATGTCTTTCTTAGAAATGCTTGATGTTTTAAATGAACAATTAGTAGAGTCAGATAATGAACCTGTCGCCTTCGACCATGATTGTAGAGAAGGGATTTGTGGAATGTGTTCTATGGTTATTAATGGTCGTCCTCATGGTCCGCTGAAGGGAACAACTACATGTCAGTTACATATGCGCCATTTTAGTGATGGCGACACTATTACAATTGAACCTTGGCGGGCAAATTCATTTCCTGTTATAAAAGACCTCGTTGTTGATCGAAGCTCATTTGATAGAATTATTCANGCTGGGGGTTATATATCTGTTAACACTGGTAGTGCTCCAGATGGGAATGCTATGCCTATCGGCAAAGAGGTTGCTGAAGAAGCATTTGATGCTGCAGCATGTATAGGATGCGGAGCGTGTGTTGCAGCATGTAAAAATGCATCAGCTAGTTTATTTGTAGCAGCAAAGGTTTCCCAATTAGCTCTATTGCCACAAGGACAAGCAGAAAGAGATGACCGTGTTGTTAACATGGTTTCAAAGATGGATCAAGAAGGCTTTGGGCATTGTACAAACACGGGAGCTTGTGAAGCGGAATGCCCGAAAGAAATTTCAGTAGAGTATATTAGAAAATTGAATTGGGAATATCACCGTAGCAATATTAAAGGTTAGTGACGTTCGATTTTTCTATTTACTTTAATTTAAAATTCACTGGTATGGAAATCCATACCCCAACAGCTCTTTCTCGCTGTTTTGCTGGCTTAAATCGAGTTCTTCGGATAGCCTCCATTGCGGCTTCATCGAGTCCTGTATTCGGAACGCCCTTAAGGATAAGAGTTTCCTTCACTCTTCCCTTTTGATCTATAAAAGCCTGAACTACNACAACTCCTTCTATTCCAGCCTCTTGGGCAATTTCTGGATATGTTGGCCTTATTGCGCTCATAGGAACAGGAGGGTCATCATAAGGAATGAATACAACCTTTGGTCCTGAAGGTGGTGGCGGTGGTGCATCTAAATTAGAAAAATCATCAAAATCTAACTCATCCAACGTTAGATCATCCGCAATATCTTCATCATCTGACGGTACCGGGATAGAGGGTCTTGCGGGTGGTGGTGTATTATCAATTTGCTGGGTTTGAGGGATATCAATGTTTTCAATAATAACCTGATCAACATCTTCAAACTCTAGACTNTTGCCAAANCTNGGGAATAATAGAAAATTAACAATAATNAACCCAATACCAACTAAGGATGTAACTCTAATGACAATCGGATATTTTGCTTTGAGCGGATTTATAAATTTCATTAGTCAACTAATGTTTTTGAAGAGTAATTTAATTTTAGAGCTTCAACTTCACGCAGGTTCTCATGTATATCTGATACAAGACCCATCTCAGCTTCCTCATCTCCTTTAAGAGANACNACAATTTGGGGGTCTGCAACACGTTTATCATACATAACCAATGAAACATCATCGACGCCCATTAAACGATCATCAATAGAAATCAAACCCTCTTTTGATACCCATACTTGAACCGTATGTCTTTTTGATTTCAACTTTTCAATTCGTTTAGCCTTAGGCAGATTTACAGGTAGGCCTGAATATTCCTTGAGAACAGTCGTTACCATAAAGAAGACAAGGAGCATAAATATAATATCTGGCATTGAGGCTGTAGGAATCTCACTTGATATCTTTGTTTTCTTACTGAATTTCATTTTTAATTACTATTTGCAATAGATATACGTTTTGCATCGGCCATTTTCAACTGATCAATAACTCTGACATAATCACTATATGCTGTCTTTGGGTGTGCCTTAACTGATATAACTAATTTGTCATTTGCTCTCATTCGTTCTCCTACAACGTGATGTATTTGTTCCATATTTGTGGGTTCCTCATCCAGCAATACTTTGCCTTGTGAGTTTATAAGNCAGTTTAAGATATTTTCTTTACGGATTTCTATTTCCATGTCTCCTGGCGGAGGCAATACAATCCCCAGTCCTTTATCCGTATCAATAGTTGTTGTTACAAGAAAGAATATTAAAAGTAGAAAAGCAATGTCCGCCATCGAGGATGTAGGAATTTCACCACCTTTAAATCTCCTTTTTTTTGTCATGGTTCTATTTTGTGGATTCTTGTTCTTGTAGGTGGTCCATAATTTTTATGGACTGCTCTTCCATGTCTAATACAAGCTTATCGATTCTGGCAACAAAAACATTTTGAAATGTTTGGATAATCATCGCAACAACAAGTCCAAATGCGGTTGTTAGTAGCGCTTGCGAAATCCCACCCGCTACAACTGCAGGCGAAATATCATTTGCAGCTTTAATTGCATCGAATGCAGCAATCATACCAACCACAGTTCCTGTAAAACCAAGCATGGGAGCAATTGTGATAACAGCATTTAACCAGATCATATTCTTTTCTAAAAATGCCATTTCAATTGCGCCTGCATTCTGGATTGCTTTTTCGACCTCTTCCAGGCCTCGACTCATTTTATTCAGTCCAGCATGGAAAATAGCTGCAACAGGGCCGTCTGTCTCTTTGCAGACTTGCACTGCAGATTCTGGTCCACCCTCTTTAATAGACTGACTCACTGTATCAAAAAATGCTTCAGAGTCTACAGCTGACATCATTAATGAGTAGGCTCGTTCGATTACAAAGGCAAGCCCAAAAATTAGCGTTAAAAGGATTGGCCACATAAATGCACCGCCTTCTAAAAAATAATGTACCATTATATCACTCCGTTTCTAATATTGTTAATTCGAATAAAAATAAATAAAAAGTTTAATTCTTAGATTACTAATTTAATTTATTGATTTGATGAATGCATCTGCTTCGTTAAAATGTTTTAGCGCTTCTATAATTTGATTATCAAACTGTAATCTTATATTAGCGCTTTCATTTTTACCCCAAATTGCCCCAGCTAATTCACTCTTCAACCTATTTTGAATATAGTCAGAATCTCTTAANAATGAATCCTGTATAAAATTAATAGAATCATTTGAAAGATGTACAAAAAAGCTGTCTAGAACAGAGGATGTAATATTCCAGCTATNCTTGAATTCCATGAAAGAGCTCGGCGTATAATTTTTATTTGAAACGTATTGTGATGCAAAATTAAAAAAGGGTCTTTTGGGATTTCTTAGAACTTTACTCGTTTCTAAACTAATCGAGTTTTTATATGGAACATATATGTCTGGAGTTATACCACCACCACCATAGACAGTTCTCCCTGACTTTGTTTTGTATTTTGGTCGCAGTTCTTTCAAGCTATCTATTTTAGATTCTCTATCAGTCGCATAAAGCTCTCTGTAGTACGCTAGATCACTTTCATCTTCATATGGTCGCTGTATTAGTCTACCGGAAGGAGTATAATATCGTGCAATGGTAACTCTTATAGCCGCACCGGTGCTTAATGGTAGTTGCCTCTGGACAAGGCCTTTCCCAAAACTTGTTTCTCCTAAAACTAGACCTCGGTCTAGATCTTGGACAGCACCTGATACAATTTCAGAAGCACTAGCAGAGCCTCTATTTATCATTACTATTAGTGAATAGCTTTTACTGCCCTTTGCGGGATTCCCAATAAATACCTGATTAGATTCTTTGATTTTGCCTTGAGTGTAGACCAGAGTATCTGCAGTAGTAATAAATTGATTTGATATTGCAGCAGCTTGTTCTAAAAGCCCTCCACTATTTCCCCTTAAATCAAATAATAATCTTTCCATTCCCTGAGAGAGTAATGTGTCTATAGCCTTTACTACTTCTTTTTCAGTTGTTGCAGAAAATCTTCGCAGAAAAATATAGCCAGTTTTTTCATCTATCATGGTAGCAGCACCAACGCTATATATTGGGATATTATCTCGAATGATAGTCACATCAAATGGCTTTGATAAGCCTATTCGTCCAATTGTAACATCAACCTCTGTACCTTTCCGGCCTCTAAGCTTTTCAAAGACCTCTGTTTTTGTGATTTTATAGGCATCTTCACCATTAATTGCAATTATCTTGTCTCCAGGCATTAATCCCACAATATCAGAAGGGCTATCAGGGATAGGAGAAATAACAGTTATGAAACCATCTAAGATATCAAACTCGATACCAATTCCTTGGAAATTTCCTTTGAATAATTCACTGATATTTTCTTGATCTTTTGCGGGGATATAGGTTGAGTGTGGGTCCAGCTCTTCCATCAATCCGTGAAATGCACCATCCATTACTTTTTCCATATCAACAGCATCAAAGTAGAAATGGTTTACGTATCCTATGATTTGGTTTAATACGTTAATTCTCTCTTTTATGATGCGATAAACATTTTGGTTGCTCGAGTAAGCTTTTGGCGCGACCAGCGCCAAGGCTATAACAAAACCAATGGTTGCAGATAGGGCCAAGGGCCAAACCTGACGTAATTTATTAAACATTAAATATTATAAAATTTATAAACCAACGTAAATCATAGTCCTGAAAGCAGCACCTGCTAATGCAGATGTGGGAGAATCAGCAATTGCGGTTTTCCCATTTAGCTTCCAAGAACCGGCACTTACAGTTCCTTTATTAAAACCTACACTAATTCGCAAACCTAGACGTTCTAGAAACTGCCATTTAACAGCAACATAGGGTTGAAAATTAAAAAAGGCAGAGCTTACATCTCTTAAAAGACCTGGTACGGGCCCTGGTCTTATATCTGGGTTATCGTATTCTTCTGCTGAAACACCATAGTACAGCGCTCCTGAAGTACTATCTAATGTCCCGTACACATTAGAAAATACCTGACTCCACTTAGGGTTGCTGCTTGTTTGATTAATTGCCATTCCTGCTCGACCTAAGCCCATTAATGCACCGGCTGACAACTCTAGGTCTTGTAACAAAGGCATCACGTATTCAACAGATGCAGCGCCTAAAAGAAAAGTAAAATTTGCACTTATTGATGGATTGATGAAGTCATCATAGGCCTTAACTGTTTCACCTTCTTCCCAGGTCCCGCTGGAATTTGCATCAATGAAGATCATAACTTCGGGTATGGTGCTAGTACTTGTTCTACCCATACCAGCATATCCTCCAATGCGCCATCTTCCGGTTACATGGGCGAACCCCTCACCACCGTGAATTACGAGTGGATCATCAAAATTATTTGGATTTAAACCGAGGTTAGTTAAGTAGGATGCTCCAGGTAAAGAATCAAGTTTTATATACATGGGGCTATAGCCAATACCTCCTCCAAGAAAATCTTCCGCAGGGTAACTAAATTGACCAAATGAAATAGAAAAATTCAGACTACAACATATAATGATGGTTTTGATGATTTTGTGGCTGCTCTTCATGATACAATTTATTGATTTCAGATCCATGATTCAATTTAGAAAGAAAATATCCGGTAAAATTCAAATTTTTATTAAAAAGTGATATTTGGGCTTTTTCTTGTATAAATAGTGACATTATCCTATATTTTTCGAAGAGTAAACGAGGTAAGGGAGATCAAAACGTGATTTGCCTCCCAAATAAATGCATCCAATTTTGGTTTACGCCATGAGGTTAAGTACGTTCAAAGGAGCTAAAATGCGTCTTTTTAAAGCAATGGTTCTTGGAGTCCTGCTTCTGCCGCCCCTTTTAGGCAGAGGGACGTTCCATATTCATCAACCATATGATACTGATTCAGATGGCCAGTTTGAGACCCTGGTGCTTAATACTCGTACGTTTTCTGCTATATGGGTTGAGATTTCACCTAATGAGGATATGAACGATACGCTTTGGACATTTCAATTGCCGCAAGGAGGAACCTTTGCGGATGGTGAAATTGTTGACCTAAATGGAGATCAGCAACCGGAGCTAGTTTTAATACCTGATTTATTTGCAGCAATCGGAGACCAGGTATGGTTTTACGTGTTTCTAGGTAATGGGGAAGGATTTTCTAAACAGCCCCTTACCATTGATAGCTCATTACTTGAGGTGGCTACAATAAGGCCTTCTAATTTAGCCTTAGTACCTGGGCATTCTCCTAAATTGGCAGTCTCTTTCGGGGCTCCAGTTAGGCATGGTATGGTTTTTGATATTCAGGTTGAAAATGAATCTATTTCCTTGATAAACAACCAGGTATTAACAGCTCCAATTATAAGCAATGGTTATGGTCCAGTTTACATCGGTGGATTCACAAGCAATGGTGGACATTATATGGCGATTGTTTCTCCTGAGGGAAATACACTGAAGACTGCCATATTTGATATTGAACAGGACTATGCCTTAACCCAGTCTAAGCAAATGAGTTTAAATAATGCACGATATCTTTTAGGAGCAGATATCCAAATGTTTCAATCTAAAGATACAAACATAGATGGTTTGCTTCTTCCTTTTGCATCGGACGATGTTTTTCTATTGTCTTTAGATATCAAGGGAATAAAATTCTCAAATACAAGTTTATCTGGGCAAGGCGTATTTCCTTCTTTGGATAATGGAAATTTACATTCTGTGATAAAGTCCAGGCAGAAAGCCGAGATTCTAGAATCGCAAATATTTGCAAATGATTATTTACAATCTAGAAAAGAAAAAGAAATTTTACAGCCTCCTGACCCAGTTCCTGTGGAAAAGACAACACCCCCAATGCCTATCAAAATTAAAAACAAAAGAGATTGGACCAGTAAACCAACAGGCGATGAACTGTATAATAAAAAAAGTTCTGCATCTGGAAGTCAAAATGATTTTAGCATGTTGAGTCCAACGCTTGGAGATTTTTTAGAAAGTGTCAAAGATGAATTAATAGAAAGTCCTAAACCCGAAAAAGAAAAGACATCTATTCCAATCATGGATGAAGATATGCAAAGCGTGAATTGGGCAGATGAGGCTGGATTTACTCAATTAGAGCTTGGAGAATATTTTCCAGATACCAAGGACTCCGTTATTGTACAATCTCCAATTCCTAATAAAGATACAGGTATAGCAACTTTTACAAAAGAAGCTTTAAGGGATTCCCTCAACCCAATAGTTGTTAGTGAGGATACCCTGATAGAATATGACAATATTAATAAAATTGACCTCTATTATGTACTGGCTCTAACTCCAGTATCAAGTACTCGAGATAGATATGTTTTTGATGGGGAAGCACCTTTTGGTGTTGCTGTCAATCAGATACCATCCATGGGAAACGCAACGCATTTGCAGCATGGTATCTCAGCAGACCTTGGAACTCTTGAAAGAGGAGAAACCTACGATTTTGCGTATTCACTTAGAGATGCTAGATTAGATAGTATCACAACATTGACAATGGTTCATGATATGCAAACCAACGTTGTTTTTATGTCAATTTCACCGACTGATGATTCTCTATCTCAATCTTATCAACCAGAATCATTTGACCCNAAAATGTTTGAGTTCCCAGATTATTTTTTTGAAGGATTCCCCACCTCATTAGATATGGACTTCACGGATAAAATAATTAGGTTTAGTTTTGATGAAGATAAAGATTCAACCTATCAAGGAATTTACCTTTCTTCTACAACCCCTTCTAAACCATCACAGTCTCTAGCTGTCTTTATGGATCAGGGGACATTGCAAAGTGTGCGTGGTCAAGTTGTGGTAAGAGCTAATGGCTCCAAAAAAGTTACAACAGAATATGATTTGGTTGGCGCTGTTGAGCCAGCAGTCCTCTTTTCAAGGTTGATTCAGGAAATGTTTCCTGAAGAATTAAAGCTTAAGCTTTTGCAAGGAGCTTCTTTAGAAGAGCCCTTGTTTGGGCCAAGTGGTAAAATGCCCAAAATTACTAGAGAGCCTAGATTGCCTGATGCTCAACCTGACCAAGCAGAACCTGAAATTCCAATTGAGCCTAAACAAAGTAATGTACCAGAAGAAAAAAGCGATTCTCTAAAAATAAACCATGATATTGAAATTGAGACCCCTGGCACACAAAAGGATGAATTGACTCCATCAATCCCAGAGGTTGAAAAAAGAGAACAGCCACTGCCGAGTATGCCAACTGATTCATTAAAGTTAGAAGTGGCTAAAGATAAAAAAGAACCAGAAGCAGAGCTTACTCCATCAGCGCCAGAAGAATCGCAGCCTGAGCAAGTAAGCCAGATAAAAGAAGATAAAAAAGAACTAGAAGCAGAGCTTTCCCCATCAGTGCCAGAAGAGCCTCAGTTAGAGAAAGCCAGTGAAGTAAAAGAAGATAAAAAAGAACCAGAAGCAGNGCTTACTCCATCTGCACCAGAAGAATCGCAGTCTGAAGAAGTAAGCCAGGTAAAAGAAGGCGGGAAGCTTTAAGGTTATATGAAAATTTTTCCATCTAGATTAAAATATATCTTTCTTGTGCTGGCGTTATCTTTCCTTAACTCCCAGAAAATATCACATATGAATGGGACATATGATTTAGATGGTGACAATATGTTGGAGTTTTTGTCTTTGGAGCTAGACCCCAACAAAGATGTATTTCCAACTATAGTAAGGTTTTACGAGATTGACTCTGACGGATATCAAACCTTGATTTGGGAATTTATGCCCCCTGTTGCATTAGAAGGCGAGTTTGTAGATGCGCAAATTGGGGACATTGATGGTGATGGATCGCCAGATCTAATATTAGTGATGAATCTTTCAAGGTTTGAGGACAATGCTACTCCACATGTGTTTGTAGCGACTTATTCGTGGGATGGTTCACATTTCTCTGAAATTCCATCTGCAACGCTGGATATAGGCAAGGAGGATCGGTCTCTGAGGTGTAATAACTTTCAGCTTTTAGATTATAATGCAGATGGAGATCAAGAAATCGTTCTGGCTCTTGGTAGCCCTTTTCGTGGTTTTGCTATTGTTGATTCTTCACCAAGTGGATTATCTCTTGCAAAGAAGGTAAGGCCAGATCAGTTACTGGTTGGTGCCGGATTATTATACGTAGGTGTTGTTGATTATGATGGAGATGGCTACGATGATATTTTAGCTATGAGTCCAGATGGAAATACAATTAAAGCTCAGCCCTTTTATAATATTGGTGGAGTATTTGATTCTGGGCAACTGGTAAGAAAAAAAATTGATGGATTAAATGGGATATTGCCCTATTCAATTGAGTTAACAGACTGGGACTCTGATGGGTTCTTTGATGTTCTCGTATCTTTTAATTCAGGCGATATTATTGCTTTTACTCTAACCCCTGCGACATTAGTAATAGATGAAGTGCCAGTTACAGCTGGCCCATTAACTCAGGTGGCTCTTGAGGATTATAATCAAGACAGTTTTGAAGATATTCTAACTCTCTCATCTGATATAAACTCCTTAACCTTAATTTCGGGTAAGGATGGTGGTATTGAAGGTGTTGAAAATGCAATGCGACACATTCCCTCTGATATGCAAATATTTTGTATGGTTCCCATGTCTAAAGCAGGCTTATATAGTGGTAGTGTTTTAGTTTCAGGTTGGGATGGGCAAGAAAACTCCACCTATATTGTAGTATTAGGTAAAAAATCGGACAGGTTGGATCAGGGATATTTAATAACCTCGAATTTCATTGAAAAACAACTACCTGGGCTCTTATCAAACGCAGAGGATGTAAACCCTGAAATACCGGAGGTTTATATCGAAGTACTACCAGAGGATAAAAACCCATTAGAACCGCAACAACAAGAAAAAATAATTACGGATTTAGGACAGTCTCCATCTAGCTACATTCCCAACACTCTCTCTCCTGATCAGCGTGAAGGCAAAGTTCTCAAAGAACAGCCGCGTATGTCAATACCTAAAAAAATTGTTCGTACGCTAGAAGCTCCAAAAATGCCAAGGCCTAAAGAAACTGTGGGGCAAAGGCTACCAAAGCATGTCTTGCCAAGATACGTTTTAAGGCCAGGGCAACCTTTTCTATATGAAATTACAAAAGATAGCACAGATGAATTTTATAGTTTTCGCTGGGAGAGCCAGCCACCTAAAG
This sequence comes from bacterium TMED46, assembly GCA_002167345.2. Classification (GTDB taxonomy): domain Bacteria; phylum Fidelibacterota; class Marinisomatia; order Marinisomatales; family UBA1611; genus CACEUX01. The sequence continues at coordinate 41,639 of NHCZ02000034.1, forward strand.
GCATGTATTTCTTATATGAAAGTAAAGCAATTAATTGGGTTCCAACTGATAAGCAACTAGATGCATTTCCTATCTCTTATATGGTGCGTATGAAAATTGATGAAATTATGGAAACCACAACTGGTTCAAATGAGACCCAACAGGTTTTCAAAGCGACTCCTGTATTAGAGTCTAGAGATGAGGGCCTATGGATTTATGTAAATGACCCCCCTCGATTTTTGACACAACCCACAATTACTGAGTTTATTGCGGGGTCAACTTTTCGATACGAACCGGTTGTTCAGGATAGGAATAAAGATTCAGTTATTAAATATGAATTAGAAGTAGCGCCTGATGGAATGACAATAGATGATGGTATTCTAACCTGGAAAACAGATAGCGCACATGTTGAGGTTTATGATGTTCGACTTATTGCCACGGATGGTTTCGAGAGAACTGCTCAAGAGTTCCAGCTTTTTTCACGAGCAGGTGTAAAAATACTTTCCAAGCCTTCTTTAGCTGGTAGCGTTGGAACTCCATATTCGTATCCGATCAAGGTTTGGAAACAGAAACCAGACCAAAAAATAAATTATAAATTGTTTTATTCCCCGGATGGAATGACCCTACACCCCGATGGTACAATTTCATGGACGCCCAACCCAATACAGGTGGATTCTATAAATTATGCTGTCATAGCAAGCCACGGCGTTGCCTCGGATACCCAGTTTGTTAATTTATTTGTAAACCACCCCCCTATAATCAGATCTGCTCCAATGATGATGAATACAATTAATGTTGGTGGCATTTGGGATTTTGAACTGAAAATAGAAGATCCAAATAAAAACGACAGATTAGTTTTTACTGCACACAAGTTACCTAAAGGAATGAGGATGGATCCTCACACGGGCTTTCTTAGGTGGGAACCTACAATGAACGAATTAGACTTCCATGAGCTCCGAATTGAAGTTTCTGATGGTCATGAATCCAGAATGATAGAAGCTGACTTTTTTGTTAATGCTCCAATAAAGATTGTTTCTGTCCCGGCTATGTCTGCAACGGTAGGTGACGAATATTCTTACAGGTTAATGTTAGATGATAAAAATAAAGGTTCTTTACTTCCTTTTAAAAGGGTAGTAAAAGTCAAGGATATATCATCAGTAAGAATGTATTCGATTAATATTGCAGATGATGTTGCCTTATCTAATATTGACCGCTTTTTAGGAGACTGGCATAATGCAGAGGCAATTTATTATGTTGACCCAAAGTACCCTGCGGATTCACTTGTCTCGAGGTTAAATCTCAAAAGATATACCCATTCCGTGTTTTTTGAAGACGATCGGCTGTGGGTGCTCCTTCAAACTCGCGATGGTAGAACCATAAAGATCAAAGATTTTCTATGGGAGTTTTTTCATGGAGATAAAGGGAAGCCACCTCGTGTCATTGTAGAAAGAGTTAATCCTGTAAGATTTAATTTATTGGATTTCCCAGAAGGCATGGTTGTAGAGGGCTCTTCTGGAACTATAAGATGGACTCCAACAGTTGCCCAGGCAGACGCTCACCGCATCACTGTTGTTGCATCAGATGGTTACACAAAAGATGAACAGACATATGAGGTGTATACCAATCATCTCCCTACTATTGTATCTAATGCTCCCCATATGGGGCTCGTTGGTGAATTGTTTAAATATCAAGTAAGGGTTGATGATAAAAATGATAATGCAAAATTGGAATATACTCTATTGAAGGGTCCACATGGTATGCAAATGGATCGCTATGGAAAGATTTTATGGGTTCCAAAAGCCGCTCAAATAAATAATAATACTTTTGAAGTAGCAGTTAGTGATGGTTATGGAACAGATGTACAACTGGGAAAAATATTTGTAAATAATGCTCCAACTGTAATGTCAAACCCGAAGCCTGTAGGATTGACTGGGCACTCTTGGCGCTATAAGGTTACCACTGAAGATTTAAATGGAGATAAGGTTGCATATCGNGCTGTTCGGTTACCCAAGTACGCGAGATTTGATAAAAAGAAAGCTATCGTTGAATGGACACCTNGNAAAAGTCAGCTAGGGATGAATGATTTCATATTAATGGCAGTAGATGAGCACGGCGCAACCTCAACCCATGAATTTCAAGTTCATGTGTTCCATGACCCAAGTTCAAAGCAATTAGTTAATACTGGTTGGCCCTTNATGCTTACATTTGTTGGNGTTGTCTTTGCTTGGGGGATGGCGCAGATTTAGAATAAAGCTTTTCTTGAATAAGCTTTAGTAGCTTTGGTTCTTCTACAACATAGATTTCAATTCCAATCACAGCAATTGGTAATGATAGATTAAAATTTCTTATTTTAACCCAGTCTTTTTCCGTGGTCATAATGTAATCAGCTCCAACCTCATTTGCCTTTTTCTCTGCTCTTAATATCTCTTTACTAGTAAACTTAAAATGATCAGGGTATGCTTCTACACCACGTACTCTACNCCCCAATGATATTACGGTTTGGTTAAAATGTTGATTATCTGCAATCCCTGATAATAAAAGCACTTTAATATTCGCTAACTGATCGCGAGCAATCTCTACGTTTTTTCTTTTTCTAAAAACTTTTACGTTAATTTTTGTCTGGAAAGAAGGCAGTCTTGATTCTGATATTTTTCTCTTAAGAAATGGACGAGGTGTATCTTTTGTAATAAATACTGCATCAGAGCGCTTTATATTTATCCAGGGNTCCCTTAGTCTCCCATATGGCAATAATTTATGATCTTGCTGATTATCACTGCCATTTAACAAAACAATATCTAAGTCGCGGAAAAGAGAACGGTGTTGAAACCCATCATCCATGATGATAATATCTGGGTTGTAATTGTTTACTAAGAATACTCCCCCTCTAAATCGATTTTCATCTACAGCAATAGGGACTCCTTTTAATTTTTTGGCTAGCATAAATGGCTCGTCTCCAGCATCTTCCCATTTGCACAGCGGATCCCTTCCTGATGAAACTAAAACAGTTCCTTTTGTAATTCTCCCATATCCTCTACTTAAAATACAAATTGTCTTACCTTGCTTAATTAGCAATGAGCAAAGATATAGCACAATTGGGGTCTTCCCAGTGCCACCAACTGTTATGTTTCCAATACTTATTACTTTACAAGAAAGACGATTCTTAGAAAAGTAATTATATTTATAAAATAAATTCCTCCAAAATATAACGCACCAATAAAGCATAGAAAGGGGCATTAAGAGATAGGCTAGGTATCCCTTTACACTATTCATTATTTGTATAATACAAATTATTTGTTTCCACTTGCTTCATTTTTTCAATCAAAACATTTCTACAGTATTCCTGATCACTATTTTTGTCAAATAATATCGGCTTTCCATATTCAATATAAATTTTTCCAAAAGGTTTTTCTAGGTAGAATGTATCCCAATTGGTAAAACCCCACCTCTTTGATGAAAATACGCTTGTTGGAATGATAGCCGATTGAGTTGCTTGCGCTGCTCTGATAACTCCAAGCTTTGGTATTTTAGGTGGCCCCGTAGGTCCATCTGGAGTAATAAAAAGTATTGTTCCNGGGTCTTGTAAACATCTTATCATACTCTTATATGCAGTGTCACCTCGCTCCTTGCTTGAGCCTCTTATCATATTCCACCCCCAAGAAATTGCAATTCTTGATATAAGTTCAGCATCAGCGTGTGTTCCTGCAACCGCATTTACATTTTCATTTCGAAGGTCATATAAAATTGATAACAGCTGACCATGCCAAACTGAGATGATGACAGACTGGTTCTTTTTTATCGTGTCTAAATAATTATCTCNTCCGCGGACATCATATTTATTTGTGCTATAGATAAATTTTAAAAGAATACTTGCGAGAGATACTTTTATCTTTAACATCATAGAATATTTCTTTGTTAGCTATTCATTCTTTCTAAAATAGATTCAGCTGCTCGTTCGTATACACCTGGGTTTCCAAGCTCTCTTTTAACACCTTCTAGGTCTGATATCATTCTGCTTCGCAAATTTGAGGTGGTATCTAATAAGGGAAGTAGTTGTTCAGATAGGTTTCCAGGGTTCATNTCATCTTGTATNCANTCGGGGACTACTCTCTCATNTGCAATAAGGTTTACNATTGCAGTGTANTTTATTTTTGTAAGNANTTTTGCTATNTTCCATGATATTGGATTTAACTTGTAACATACAACCATTGGGACTGTTTCTATAGCACATTCTAATGTTGCTGTCCCAGAACATACTAGAGCAGCTGTCCCAGCTAGAATAGCTTTTTGAGCGTCTTCTTCAAATTTATAATCTATCGGAATTTCTTTAAATACAACATTGGAGGATTTAGCTACTACAATTTGTAATTCGGGAATTGAATGTTTTATTTGTTCAACAGTATCGATGAATAGCGGCCAATGATTATTCACCTCCTGTTGCCTACTCCCTGGTAATAGTGTCAAAATAGGATGCTGATTATTAAGACCATGTCTTTCAAAAAAAGATTTTGTAGACTCATTAACATGTTGAACATCCATAAATGGATGCCCAAAATAACTTACCTTAACTCCTTTAGATTTAAACCATTCTGTTTCAAATGGGAAAATAGAAATACATTGATCAATTAATTTTTTTATTTTTTCTACCCTTTTTTCCTTCCAGGCCCAAGCCTGTGGCAAAATAAAATATGTTATTGGTATATTTAAGAATTGAATTCTTTTTGCTAATCTTAAATTAAATCCAGGGTAATCAATTAATATAATTCTATCAGGCTTTAAATGTGCGATGGCCTCAATTGTATTATTCATTATTTTTAACATTCTGGGCAAGTGTTTTAAAACTTCAAAAAACCCCATAATAGATAAGCTATCTACATGCTCTATAATTTCCATCCCTGCAGTTTTCATTGCATCTCCACCATGACCTATAAAACTAGAATTAGGATCACAACCCCTTAGCGATCTGATCAATTTTGCTCCGTGTAAATCTCCAGATGGTTCACCTGCAATAATAAAAATCTTTTTTATGTTGCTGGTCATTAAAATCAAATTCCTAAATAGGCTTTCAAGAAAATACATGACAGAATGAAAATCAAATTCTGTAAAGTTCTTTTTTCTGTTCTTATCGTCTTTTTAACTGATTTTGGCGACCTATCATCCTTATTGAGCCATGGTTTTAGCCTAGGAAAAAGACGAGGGACATTTTGACAATATATTTCATATTCTTTATTAAACAATTCCTTTAATCTCTCTTCTTCTAAAGATATGATCATANAATATTGAAAAGTGAAATAAATAAATGTCAAAAAAAACAATTGCCACATATGAACACCGCCAGCAGTGAAAACTATTCCACAATAAATTATCATATTGCCAAAATACAAAGGATTCCTTGTAATTGAATATGGTCCAGCCGTACATAAAGAGGGAGCTCCAACTTTCATCGTTCTTGTTACACCACCAGCATAACGTACAGCATTTATTCTGGTCAGTTCTCCAATGAAAATGAGACCGAGTCCAATATATAAATAGGGCAAGACAGGATGTGAAAAATAAATTATGGTGACNGCAATCGGAATTGGAGTAAAACTCCTATAGGAAAATAAAAGATTTCTTAGGTCCACTAATGTATATCCTGGATAATCATATTTTGTATTTTTATTGCAACTTCCAAAGCATTTCTTCCCTCTTCTCCTGTAACTATAGGAGTCTCTTTACCCTTAATTGAGTTAATAAAATTTACTAGCTCCATTTGAAGTGGGTCTTTCTTGGTTATGTTTGGTTTCTCATAAACTATAAATTTATCATTAGATCCATTCTGCAGTGGGACTGTCATATCCGCTCCTGAATTATTATCTTTCTGATCAGTAATTTTGTAAACCTCTGTCAGACCCAATAATAAATCTATAGTTGCATATAAATTCTTTTGAAAGACCTTGATCTTTCGAACCTCATCTTTCGCAACCCTGCTAGACATAATGCTAGCTACCGTACTATTCTCAAAGCGTATTCTAGCATGAGCAATATCTACTGAATCTGTGAGTATTGATAGGCCAGTTGCTTGAATCTTATCCACAGGTGATTGTACTAATGATAATAAAATATCAATATCATGAATCATTTTATCCAGGACTACAGGAACATCTGTACCTCTAGAAGTATAAGGTGCTAGGCGATGAATCTCAATGAATTTTGGGGTTATTTGGTATGAATTCAGTGCAATTAAAGCTGGATTTAGGCGTTCAATGTGCCCTACCTGAATTATTGTCTCTTTCTCTTTTGATAGTCTCAATAGATCGTCAGCTTCTTTTAAAGTGACAGTGATTGGTTTTTCAATAAAGACATGTTTTTTGTGGTTAATGCACAATTTTGCTGTTTCGCAATGATTAGGCGTAGGTGTGACTATAGATACGCCATCAACTTTATTCAATAAGTCTTCAACATTTTTGAATGCACGAATATTATATTTTTCTCCAATTTCTTTTGATCTATCACTATCTACATCAAAAATCCCAACTAAGTTTGAATTTTCAATACTTTTATAGTGTTTTACATGGTGTTGTCCTAGGTGACCTACCCCGATAACACCAATATTTATAGGTTCATTTATCAT
>NHCZ02000035.1 GCA_002167345.2 bacterium TMED46
GCTGATCACACCAATCGCAATGGATAAGGAATTAAGGTTTGCCATTCGTGAGGGCGGCCATACGGTAGGCGCTGGCGTGGTAACAGAGATCGTTGAATAAGGACATAGCATATGGCTGGAAATAGCAAAAGAGCAATTGTGCAATTAGAAAGTACTGCCGGTACTGGATACAGGTATACAGTAACAAAAAGCAAAAAAAATCATCCAGGGCGTATTGAGTACAAAAAATTTGATCCAGTCTTAAGGAAGCATGTTCTTTTTAAGGAAACGAAATAATTAGGAGAGTAGCTCAATTGGTAGAGCAACGGCCTCCAAAGCCGTAGGTTGCAGGTTCAAGTCCTGTCTCTCCTGCATTACCTGAGTTGTAATTGTTAAATGATTAGAAATTTTGGAAATAAAAAATGATCAATATGCTTCGTCAGTTTGTAGCCGATGTTAACTTTGAGATGAGTAAGGTCTCTTGGCCTAACTGGGATGAGTTAAGAGGTTCAACCTATGTTGTTTTATATTTATCTTTAATAATGATTGTTTTTCTATTTTTCATTGATTTCTTTTTGTCAAAAATTTTGAACTTTATTTTGTAATTATGAATTGGTATACACTAAGAGTTATTTCTGGAAAAGAAAAAAAAATTAAGGAAGCGATTTTGTATGATGTGTCTACCTCAAATATGGATGACAAAATCAGTGACGTATTGGTTCCTTCTGAAAACATAGTTGAAATGCGAGATGGTAAAAAGAAGATAAAAGAGCGAGTGTTTTTTCCGGGTTATCTTTTAATCAGGCTAGAAATGAATAAAGAAACTAAATACCTCCTGGAAAATGTAAATGGTGTTATTTCCTTCGTCGGTCCAAAGGGTGACCCAAAGCCGTTAAAGCCAGATGAGGCACAGCGTTTTTTAGGAGATTTTGATGGAGGCGATGGTCCGTTAAGAGTAACAGAGGCAGCGCCCTATAAAGTAGGTGATCCAGTAAAGGTTACCGATGGTCCTTTTATGGATTTTTCAGGATATGTTCAAGAGGTAAATCACGACAAGCAAAAATTAAAAGTCTTAGTAAGTATTTTTGGAAGGCAAACTCCTGTCGAATTAGACTATTTGCAAGTTGTAATGGAAAGCTAACTAAGGGTTCGATAATGGCAAAAAAAATTACAGGTTTTATTAAACTTCAAATTCAAGCTGGGCAGGCTAATCCAGCACCCCCTGTTGGTCCCGCTCTGGGTCAACATGGAGTAAATATCATGGACTTTTGCAAAGCTTTCAACGCTGATACTCAAGATAAAATGGGGGATTTGATACCTGTGGAGATTTCTGTTTATGCTGACAGGAGTTTTTCTTTCATTACGAAAACGCCGCCTGCTGCAAGGCTTATATTAAAAGCGGCAAAGGTTTCAAAAGGTTCTGGTGAGCCAAATAGAGAAAAAGTAGGCACTGTAACAGAAAGCGACTTACGCTCTATTGCAGAAATCAAGATTCAAGATTTAAATGCTAATACCATAGAGCAAGCTGCCGAAATGATACGTGGAACTTGTGTATCTATGGGAATTGAAGTTAAAGGATAAAGCCTGAATATGAAGCAGTCTAAAAATATGAATCTTGCACTTGGAAAATTTGATAAATCTTTATCCTACTCTTTAGATGATGCGGTCACCCTTATGAAGGATATGAAATATTCTAATTTTGATGAAAGTGTGGACTTGGCAATCAACCTTGATGTTGACCCAAGGCATGCGGAAGAAAATATCAGGGTTACAACCCCATTACCGCATGGGACTGGAAAGTCAGTTACGGTCCTTGTCTTAGCAACTGGGCCTAAAGAAAAAGAGGCAGAGGATGCGGGGGCAGATTTTGTTGGTAATAAAGATTTTCTTACAAAGATTAAAAACGGATGGACAGATGTTGANAAGATTGTTGCAACTCCAGACATGATGGGTGAATTAGGAAAGCTTGGCAAAATACTAGGCCCGAAAGGTTTGATGCCCAATCCAAAGAGTGGGACAGTAACTATGGATGTTGCTAAAGCAGTAACAGACTTAAAAGCAGGTCAAGTTGAGCTACGAGTAGAAAGCAATGGAATTATACATGTTGTCTGTGGCAAAGTTTCCTTTGATAAAAATCATCTTGTTGAAAATATTGNAAGGATTTATGATACAATCATNAAAGCTAGGCCCGCATCTGTAAAGGGGCAATATCTGGAAAAAATGACGCTNTCTTCATCNATCGGACCAGGTATTTTAATTGATCACGCAGCGTTAAGGTAGGAANNATGCCAAATAGTAAGAATATAGAACAAGTCAAAGAGCTGTCAGACTCCTTTTCAAGAGCAAAAGCAGTTTATTTTACTGAATATCATGGATTGAATGTTGNGGATNTNACAAAACTTCGTANCGAATTTTTTAAGGCTGATGTTGAATATAAAGTTGCTAAGAATACTTTAATTAGATTAGCAGCAGAAGAAAATAAAATATCTGGTTTGGAAGAATTGCTCAAAGGTTCTACAGCATTAGCAATTGCATATGACGAGCCGGTTTCACCGGCAAAAGTAATTAAAAAATTTACTAAGGAAAATGACCTTCCTTATGTCAAGGGGATATTGTTTGAAGGTCAGTTTCTTCCTGGGGAAGAAGTCAAAAGGCTTGCTAATTTGCCTAGCAAAGAAGAGTCTTTATCGATTATGGTGACAATGTTGAAGAGCCCAATGCAAAAATTAGCTTCAACCCTAAATGCTCCAATGCAGAGTTTGGCTGGAGTACTTAATAATTTAAAAGAAAAGAAATCTTAATTAAATCAGTAAGGAGTAATTACAATGGCAGTTTCTAGATCAGATGTATTATCATATTTAGAAGAATCGAATATGGTNGAAATCTCAGAGCTAATAAATGAAATAGAAGAAAAATTTGGCGTNNCTGCTGCAGCACCTGTAGCCATGGCNGCAGCACCAGCTNCAGGTGTAGATGCCGGAGCTGAAGAAAAAACCGAATTTGATGTTATNCTAAAATCAGCAGGACAGGCTAAGATAAATGTTATAAAAGCTGTCCGNGGAATAACTGATTTAGGTCTGAAGGAAGCTAAAGAATTAGTTGACTCAGCGCCTAAGGCACTTAAAGANGGTGTTCCAGAAGCAGAGGCAAATGAAATTAAATCTAAGCTTGAAGAAGCTGGCGCTGAAGTAGAGCTTGCCTAATTATTTACAAATTCTTTTTAGTCCTTTTTCACCTAAAATACAGGGAGGCTTAATTGGGAGCCACTAATAATAGAGTTATGGAAAGAGAATCCTTTTCAAAGATTNCTTCTTTCGTAGATGTACCAGACCTACTTTCAATTCAAACTAAGGCNTATCAGCAGTTTTTGCAGGAGTGGATACCAANAGAAGCGCGACAACCNATTGGGCTTGANGGGGTATTCAATAATGTTTTCCCTATTGAAGATTCGCACAGGAATTACATTCTCCAGTANAAGCATTATTTTNTAGGCCAGCCAAAATATTCGCCAGACGANTGTATGGATCGTGGCGTAACATATTCTGCTCCTNTGAGAGTGCGTCTAGCATTGCATATTACAGATGAAAACAATAANAATGAGTATGCTCANAGTATAGAGCAAGACGTTTATTTTGGCAATATTCCCTACATGACAAAAAAGGGCACCTTTATAATTAATGGTGCGGAACGAGTAATTGTATCTCAGCTACAAAGATCNCCAGGCGTTTTCTTTGATGAGTCCACGCATCCAAATGGTACGAAGTTGTTTCAAGCGAGAATTATTCCAGCGCGTGGTTCTTGGGTTGATTTTACAACCGATATAAATGATTGTTTATTTGTCATTATTGATAGGAGAAGAAAATTTCCAGTTACGATGTTACTGAGGGCTTTGGGCTATTCGACCAATACAGATATTTTTAATGCATTTGGNACCATTAAGAATCTAAACACCAAGAAGGATGAATTGTCTNAGTANGTAGGTGCTACNATAACTGAGGATATAGTTGACACNCATACTGGCGAAATATTTNTAGAGGGTGGNTCTGAACTTAGTTCAGAAAATATAGAATCATTAAAAGAGGCAGGCATTGAAAGCGTTTCTGTTGTAAATGGTAATAAAGATTTTCACAGCATGTTGCTCTTGAATACAATCGAAAAAGATCCGACTAACAATACTGAAGAAGCCCTAGCTGTTGTTTATCAACTTATCCGTTCAAGCGAGCCACCTAATCTTGAGACTGCGCAGAAATTTATAGAGCGCATATTCTTCAGCCCCAAAAAATATGATTTAGGACAAGTAGGCAGGTATAGGCTTAATCAGCAGTTCAATCTAAATGTCCCCGTTGAGGATACAGTGCTTACCATGGATGACATAATTCAGGTTATTTATTTCTTGATTGATATGCGAAAAGGTGATCGGGGAATTGATGATATTGACCATTTAGGTAATAGACGTGTAAAGACGATCGGAGAGCAGTTAACTAATCAGTTTAGTGTTGCGCTAAGCCGTATGATTCGCACTATCCACGAAAGGATGAATCTTAGAGAGTCTGAAAGTATCACACCTCAAGATCTTATAAATTCAAGGGTTGTTACTACCGTTATTAATACATTTTTTGGCACATCTCAGCTTAGCCAATTTGGAGATCAAACCAATCCATTAGCAGAGATAACCCACAAAAGGAGAATTTCTGCACTGGGTCCTGGGGGTTTGACCAGGGAAAGAGCAGGTTTTGAAGTCAGAGATGTGCATTATACTCATTACGGCAGGCTTTGTCCAATCGAAACTCCAGAAGGTCCAAACATAGGACTAATCTCTTCTCTGGCAATGTATGCTCAAGTGAATGACCACGGTTTTATTGAGTCTCCTTACCGTAAAGTAAAGAAAAATGGAGCAGGCCCTCTTGTTACAAATGATACTGAATACCTCTCCGCTGATGATGAAGATCGAGTTTTAGTTGCTCAAGCTTCGACGGCAGTTGATAGAAAAGGAGTTATAGCAGAAGAGTCAATAAGGGCTAGAGTTAAGGGAGATTTTCCAATTGTGAGTCCAGGTGAGGTTGATTATGTAGAGGTCTCCCCCAATCAAATTTTAAGTGTAGCTGCGGCTCTTATACCTTTCTTAGAGCACGATGATGCTAATCGAGCGCTTATGGGTTCAAATATGCAAAGACAATCTGTCCCATTAATGAAGCCTCAGTCCCCAATTGTAGGTACTGGAATTGAGCGAAAAGTTGCAATTGATTCAAGGTCTGCAGTCGCTTCACCGGTTGATGGTAGGGTGGTATATGTAGACTCAGAAGCTTGTCATATTAAGAGGGCTGATGTAATGGATTCTCTAGCGCTCTATGAAGGAGAAAATATTATAAAGGTTGATTTCAAAAAGTTTCACAGAACAAACCAGAATACTGTTCATAATCAGCGTCCACTTGTAAGTGAGGGGGCAAGGGTCAAGATTGGCGATGTGATAGCAGATGGTGCCTCAACGGAAAATGGTGAACTTGCGCTCGGTTCCAATATCAGAGTGGCATTTATGCCTTGGAGGGGGTATAATTTTGAAGACGCTATAGTTATTAGTGAGCGCCTTGTCAAAGATGACATTTTTAGTTCAGTGCATTGTAATGAAGTTGAGCTCGAAGTGCGTGATACAAAGCGCGGCCAAGAAGAGCTTACATCTGAAATCCCTAATGTAGGAGAAGATGCGACGAAGGATTTGGATGAAAATGGCATTATACGTTTGGGTGCAAGGGTAGGTGAGGGTGATATTTTGATAGGGAAGGTCACTCCTAAAGGTGAGACAGACCCAACACCTGAAGAAAAGTTACTCCGGGCTATTTTTGGTGAAAAAGCTGGAGAGGTTAAGGATGCATCAAAAAGAGCAGAGCCTGGAATAAAGGGTGTCGTATTAAAAACTCAGTTATTTGAAAAACAGGCTAAGCGAACGAAAAAAGAAGAGCGTGTGAAGATCCTTGATTTTCAAAAAAAGGCAGGTGAGAGAAAGGTTCTTCTTAAAAGTTCGAGAGATGATAAACTAACTAATTTGCTCAAAGACCAAACATCAAATGGTATAAGGGATTTGTCAACTGGTAAAACATTAATCAAAAAATCTACAAAGCTCACTTTGAAGCGATTAAACAGTTTTGATATGGAGCGATTTGCTCAGGATGAGGCATGGGTTGAAGATAAACGAACCTGGAAAAAAATACAGTCTGTTTGGCGTTCATTTCGTGAAGAGTGGGCCAGCATAGAAACTAAACTGGAGCGAAGGATTTTTAAACTTAGAGTAGGAGATGAACTGCAGCCCGGCATTCTTAAGCTAGCTAAGGTCTTTGTCGCGCAGAAAAGAAAAATTTCTGTAGGTGACAAAATGGCTGGGAGGCACGGAAATAAAGGAATTGTTGCTACGATTGTTCCTGAAGAAGATATGCCTTTTATGGAAGATGGTAATCCAGTTGATATTGTTTTGAATCCCTTAGGCGTTCCTTCGAGGATGAATTTAGGCCAGTTGTATGAAACTATGTTAGGTTGGGTGGGTGAAATGACTGGTAAGAAATTTGCTACGCCTGTTTTTGATGGAGCAACACCTGAAGAGGTTGAGAGCCATTTAAAGGCGGCTGGTCTACCTGTCGAAGGTAAAACAAAACTGATTGATGGTAAAACAGGTGAGTATTTTGATAACCCTGTTACTGTTGGTAATATATACATGATGAAGCTAAGTCATATGGTAGATGATAAGATGCATGCACGTTCTACAGGCCCTTATTCATTGATAACACAGCAGCCCCTTGGTGGTAAGGCACAATTTGGCGGGCAACGCCTTGGTGAAATGGAAGTTTGGGCTCTGCAGGCCTATGGTGCTGCCCACACTCTTCATGAATTATTAACTGTTAAATCCGATGATGTAGAGGGTAGGTCTAAAGTATATAATTCAATTGTAAGAGGTGAGCAGATGCCTAGCTATTCAGCGCCAGAATCTTTCAATGTAATGATTAAAGAATTACAAGGTCTCTGCATCGATGTGGAACTTGATTAACTTAAAGGAGAAATAATTTTGACCTACATTCAAACAAATCCAGTTGATACCTCTAAGGAATATAGTTCGATAACTATTGGTTTATCTTCTCCGGAAAAGATTCTTCAGCGCTCATATGGTGAAGTTTTAAAACCAGAGACAATAAATTACCGTTCTTACAAACCAGAAAAAGATGGTTTATTTTGTGAAAAAATCTTTGGACCAGTTAAAGATTATGAATGCCATTGTGGAAAGTATAAAGGAATCAGATATCGCGGTATTATCTGCGATAGATGTGGTGTAGAAGTAACGCGCAAGAAAGTACGTCGAGAACGTATGGGGCACATAACCTTAGCAGTACCTGTAGTTCATATATGGTATCTGCGTTCTATACCAAGTAAACTNAGCTATTTAGCTGGTAAGAGTACAAAAGAGTTAGAAAGAGTTATATACTATGAAATGTTCATGGTTGTTGAGCCCGGTAGCAGTGGTCTCGAAAAATTTGAATTGATTGAAGAAGACGAATATCTTGATTATGAAGAGCAGTTTGGCTACATGGCGGTATCTGAAGAGGATCGGGATAATGAAAATTATTTCTATGCTACCATGGGTGGTGAAGCAATGAAAGAGATGCTCTCAAGATTAAATATAATGGAACTAAAAAATGAGCTAGTTGATATTGTTAAAACTTCCAAATCAAAACAAAAGCGTGGAGATGCTCTTAAGCGCCTGAAAGTGGTTCAATCTTTTGTTNCTGATCCAACAAAAAAACGTTTAAATAAGCCTGAATGGATGATTGTGTCNATTTTGCCAGTTATTCCTCCAGAGCTTCGTCCGNTAGTNCCGCTTGAAGGTGGTAGGTTTGCTGCNTCGGATTTGAATGATTTATACAGACGAATAATTATTAGGAATAATCGCTTAAAGCAGTTAATGGAAATCAAGGCACCCGATGTAATCCTAAGAAATGAAAAAAGAATGCTCCAAGAGGCTGTTGATGCTCTATTCGATAATAATAGACGCAAGACTGCTATAAGGAGTGGCTCACGTAGACCATTGAAATCATTATCCGATATGCTTAGAGGTAAAACTGGGCGTTTCAGACAAAATCTACTNGGTAAACGGGTTGATTATTCTGGGCGTTCAGTNATTGTCGTTGGGCCTCAGTTGCATTTGCATGAGTGTGGAATGCCTAAAAATATGGCATTAGAACTATTCAAACCTCACATGATTCATGAGCTTATGGCTAGGGGATATACACAGACTCCTAGAAGTGCGAAATTAATGGTAGAAAATAGAGAGCCTGTTGTTTATAAGGTTCTTGAATATGTTGTGCAAGACCACCCTGTATTGCTTAACCGAGCCCCTACTCTTCATAGGTTGGGTATTCAAGCTTTTCAACCCGTTCTTGTCGATGGAAAAGCAATACAGCTTCACCCTNTAGTTTGNGCTGCATTCAACGCTGATTTTGACGGTGACCAGATGGCAGTTCATGTTCCATTGGCATTAGAGGCTCAAATGGAATCCAGAATGTTAATGCTTTCAAGTCATAATATTCTTCACCCTGCAAATGGACAACCGATCGCAGTTCCATCCCAGGATATGGTTTTAGGATGTTATTATCTCACAAGGCCAAAATCAGGAGATAAGGGAGAAGGTAAAATTTTTGGATCCCTAGAAGAAGGTTTATTGGCTTACGAGAANAAAGCAGTTGGCTTACATTCAATTGTTGANTTGCGTCANNATAATAAGTGGGTCAAAAAAACTACAGTTGGAAGAATTATTTTTAATTCTATTNTACCTGATGGTATAGAGTTTGTCAATGAAATTGTAGGTAAAAAGCAGCTCACTAAAATTGTGAATAACGCATATTTATTATCTGGAAATTATCAAACAGTTACATTTTTAGATCGCTTAAAAGACCTGGGGTTTGGTATGGCTACTGTTAGTGGAGCATCCATAGCGATTAGTGATGTTCTTATTCCAGATGAAAAAGATGAGATTTTGAGTAAAGCTCAGAAAGAGGTAGATGAAATAAAAAACAAGTTCGATCGTCACATATTGACAGACGGTGAGCGCTACAATAAGGTTATAGATATTTGGACTCATACAGCTAATCAAATGGCATNGACTATGATGGGTGCTCTTGAAGAAGACAGGCAAGGATTTAATCCTGTATTTATGATGGCAGACTCGGGCGCAAGAGGCTCNCAGGACCAGATTAAGCAACTAGCAGGCATGAGAGGCCTGATGGCTAAGCCTCAAAAATCAATGAAAGGTGGGGTAGGTGAAATAATCGAATCACCTATTACATCTAACTTTAAAGAAGGNCTATCTGTTTTTGAATACTTCATATCCACTCATGGTGCAAGAAAAGGTTTAGCGGATACTGCTCTTAAAACAGCTGATGCCGGGTATTTAACCCGCAGACTCGTGGATGTCGCNCAGGATGTTGTCNCCTATATCACAGATTGTGGAACAATAAATGGGATAGTTATATCNGATTTGAAAGAAGGGGAAAAGATTGTTGAACCTCTTTCAGATCGTATCCTTGGTAGGACTATTTTAGATGATTTTATCATTAAAGGTGAGGTCGTTGTGANGTCTGGCTCTGTGATAAATGAAGAGCAAGCCNAAANGATTGGTGATAGTGGAGTTGAAAATGTTCGTATTCGTTCAATTTTAACATGTGAAGCAAAGAGAGGTTGTTGTGCTAAATGTTATGGCTGGGATTTATCAACACATAAATTAGTAGATATTGGTACCGCAGTAGGTATAAGAGCAGCCCAAAGTATTGGAGAGCCTGGCACGCAATTGACCCTTAGAACTTTTCATATTGGAGGTACTGCAACAAGAATTATTGAGCAGTCTGAGATGGTTTCAAAAAGACCAGGGGTAGTTAAGTTTTCTGACAATTATGATTNTGCAGATACATTAGATGAGACGGGGACAAAGGTTACTAGATGCATGGTTCGTCATNCTAAGCTTTTCATCCTTGATAAAGATGGTAATGAGAACGCTAGTTTCAATGTGCCNTATGGCTCTACTGTATTTGTTAAAGACGGAGAAAAAATTGCAGCNAAGACGATTTTAATTAAATGGGACCCNTATACTGATATAATTTTGGCAAGNGAGACAGGCCATGTTTCCTTAAATGATTTTATTGAAGGTGAGACTTTTGCAGTAGAGGCCGTTGAGGGCGGTAAAAAGCANATGGTCATTGTAGAGGCTCGAGACCGCAGACTGAGTCCACACATAGAGATTGTAAATAAAGATGGTAAGATACTGGCTGGAGGTACAATCCTTCCTGTTAAAGCAACCTTAGTTGTNATTGATAATCAAAAGGTGCNAAGAGGGCANACTCTCGTTAAAATTCCAAAAGAAGTTGGTAAGTCTAGGGATATTACGGGTGGCTTACCTCGCGTAGCCGAGCTTTTTGAAGCTCGAAAGCCAACNCAGCCAGCTGTTATGACTGAGATTAACGGAACTGTTCGTTTTGGAGATACTAAAAGAGGTATTAGNAAAATACATGTAATGGGAGTAGACGGTGAGGAGAGGACATATTCCATACCATATGGTAAACATGTCATAGTGCATGAGGGCGATTTTATTAATGCTGGTACAAATCTTTGTGAAGGTGCCATATCTCCAGGTGATATTCTCCATGTATTAGGTCCAGCAGCAGTTAGGGATTATCTTGTAAACGAGATTCAAGAAGTATATCGNCTACAGGGTGTTAAAATAAATGATAAGCATATTGAAGTCATTGTTAGTCAAATGATGCAGAAAGTGAGTGTCAAAGATCCAGGCGATACTAGATTTCTTGAAGAAGATCGNGTTGCAAAGCGTGAATTCTTTGCTGAAAATGAAAGAATTTCGCAAATGGTAATTGTTAATGAGGTGGGTGATTCAGACCTTGAGAAAGATACTATGATTGACAGAAATGAATTTCTTGATACCAATAAGGATTTGAAAACTGATGGTAAAAAAGTAGCTACATACAAAAAAACAAAACCTGCTACTTTTGAACCAATCCTAATGGGTATTACTAGGGCATCGCTAAATACAGAAAGTTTCATTTCTGCAGCTTCATTTCAAGAAACTACACGAGTTTTGACAGATGCTTCAACTGCGGGCAAGACAGATTATCTGCAAGGATTGAAAGAGAATGTGGCTGTGGGTAGATTGATTCCAGCAGGTACTGGAACGCCAGCCTTCGAAGATCTCGTTGTTGGCATTGATGATTTAGATAGTGATCTAGAAGTCGAGGATGCAGTCGCATGAATGAACTAAAACATTTACAAATGAACGGTACTTTTTTTAGGAAAATTTGTGTAATATTGTTGGCTTTGGAAGAAATGAAATGCCGACGATAAACCAGTTAATTAGGAAAGGCCGGAAACGAATTTTGAAGAAAACCAGTACTCCGGCGTTAATGAGTAACCCTCAGAAAAGGGGTGTTTGCACACGTGTTTATACAACTACTCCAAAAAAACCAAACTCTGCCTTGAGAAAAGTAGCGAGAGTTCGATTGACAAATGGAATGGAAGTGGCTGCCTATATACCTGGAGAAGGTCATAACCTCCAGGAGCATAGCATAGTTCTCATAGAAGGTGGGCGTGTAAAGGACTTGCCAGGGGTTAGATACCACGTAGTTAGGGGTACGCTAGATACCGCTGGTGTCAGTGATAGGGCAACAAGCCGTTCTAGGTATGGTGCAAAAAAACCAAAATAAATTTTTAGAAAAAGAAAAGAAATATGAGACGTAGACGACCAGAAAGAAGGCAGATTTTACCTGATCCAGTTTACAGCGATAAGTCGGTGGCTAAATTCGTTAATTATGTTATGAACTGTGGTAAAAAAGGTGTTGCAGAAAAAATATTTTATGGTGCGATGAGTCAAATAAAAGAACGAACAAAGACAGATGGTTTAGTGATTTTTGAAAAGGCTATTGAAAATGCTTCTCCTGCTGTCGAGGTGAAATCAAGAAGAATTGGAGGGGCAACGTATCAAGTTCCAATAGAAGTGCCTAGAGGCAGGCGTTTTTATTTGGCTTCCCAATGGATAATAAACGCAGCCATTAACAGGTCTGGTAAGCCTATGTCTGAAAAATTAGCAGCTGAACTGATTTCTGCTGCAAATGGTGAGGGTGGAGCAATTAAAAAGAAAGATGATACACATCGCATGGCAGAAGCAAATAAGGCATTTGCCCATTTCAGATAGGCATTAATAAGAAGAGATTTTAATTGAAAACAACCAAGCTAGAACAAGTAAGAAATATTGGCATTATGGCTCACATAGATGCTGGTAAAACTACTCTCACTGAGCGAGTTTTATATTATACTGGCAGGACGCACCGCATTGGTGAGGTTCATGATGGTGCTGCTACAATGGATTGGATGGAGCAAGAGCAGGAAAGGGGTATTACCATCACATCTGCTGCAACAACATGCATCTGGGAAGACCATAGGGTTAACATCATTGATACTCCTGGGCATGTTGATTTCACTGTTGAGGTCGAAAGATCACTAAGAGTTCTTGATGGTGCAGTCGGGGTATTCTGTGCTGTTGGTGGAGTAGAGCCCCAAAGTGAAACTGTTTGGAGACAAGCAGATAAATATGATGTGCCAAGAATTGCTTTTGTAAACAAAATGGATCGTGTCGGAGCCGATTTTTACAATGTAGTTGAAATGATTAAGAAAAGGCTTGGTACCAATCCGCTTCCTATAGTCATTCCAATAGGCGGTGGTGAAATGTTTACTGGAATAATAGATTTGATGGAAATGAAATCAATATTGTATAATGAGAGCACAATGGGTTCCCGGTTTGAATATGGTGAAATCCCTGATGATATGCAGGAAGAGGCGAAAAAATGGCGTCATCATTTAATTGAAGAAACAGCCTCATATGATGAGAACCTAATGGAAAAGTATCTTAATGATGAGGAAATATCAGTTTCTGAATTAAAAGCAGCGATTAGAAAAGGATGCTTGGATAATACTTTTGTTCCTACCTTGTGTGGCTCTGCTTTTAAGAATAAAGGTGTCCAAAGATTATTAGATGCAATTGTTAATCTGCTGCCCTCACCTCTTGATGTGGGGTCTGTTGAGGGTGTAGACCCAAAGGATTCAGATTCTGAAAAAGTTAGAAAAGTCAGCGATGATGAACCATTTAGTGCATTAGCGTTCAAAATCATGACTGATCCTTNTGTGGGAAAATTAACTTATATGCGAGTTTATTCGGGAANGCTCGAAGCAGGNTCTTATGTCTATAACCCAACATCGGGTAAGCGTGAAAGAATAAGTCGNATACTCTTAATGCATTCCAATAAACGAGAAGANAGGGAGTCAGTCTCAACTGGTGAGATTGTTGCTGCTGTTGGTTTGAAGAAAGTGAAAACCGGNCACACTCTCTGTGACGAAAAAAAACAAATAATACTTGAGTCAATGGATTTTCCGGAGCCAGTNGTGGCAGTTTCCGTAGAGCCTGTCAGTAAAGGAGACCAGGATTCACTATCAAAAGGTTTGCAGAAGCTAGGTGAAGAAGATCCGACTTTTAAGGTCTCCAGTGATGAAGAAACTGGGCAAACAATAATATCGGGTATGGGTGAGTTGCACCTAGAGATTCTTGTGGATAGGTTACTAAGAGAATTTAAAGTTAAGGCAAATATCGGACAGCCTATGGTTGCATATCGTGAGGCAATCACAAAAAGTGTATCAGATGTAGATATGAAATTTGTACGACAATCAGGNGGTCGTGGTCAGTATGGGCATGTCGTCATCAATGTTGAGCCAAATGAGCCTGGTAAGGGTTATCATTTTGAGAATAAGATTGTAGGTGGGGTTATCCCTAGAGAATANATTCCTTCTGTTGATAAGGGTATGCAAGAAGCATTGGTAAATGGAATAATTGCGGGCTATCCAATAGAAGATGTCCGTGTCGAGCTAACGTTTGGTAGTTATCACGATGTNGACTCTTCAGAAATGGCTTTTAAAATTGCAGGCTCAATGGCAATTCAAGATGCATGTAAAAAAGCTGCGCCTAAACTAATGGAGCCTATCATGCGTGTCGAAGTTATTGTTCCTGATGAATATTTAGGTGATGTTATGGGTGACCTNAACTCACGTCGTGGAAAAATAGAAGGAATGGAGCAGCGTAAGGAGGCTCAAGTGGTAGCAGCATTTGTACCCTTAAGTAAAATGTTTGGGTATGTTACAGACCTGCGTTCAATTACGCAAGGTCGTGCTGTATTTCANATGGAGTTTGCAAAATANCAACAAGTACCTTCAAGTGTNGAGACTGAAATACTGGAGAAGGTGCATGGCAAGGTTTCATAATTAATTAATTTGGAGTAAAAAATGGCTAAGGAAAAATTTGAAAGAACGAAGCCTCACGTAAANATTGGCACNATTGGTCACGTGGANCATGGTAAGACCACCCTNACTGCAGCTATTACTATGGTGCAGAGTTCCCGCGGATTTGCAGAGGCAATGGCATTTGATAATATTGATAATGCTCCCGAAGAAAGAGAGCGGGGCATCACCATTCAGACAGCGCACGTTGAGTATGAAACTGAAAACAGGCACTATGCTCATGTAGATTGTCCTGGTCACGCCGATTATATTAAAAATATGATTACAGGTGCAGCGCAAATGGACGGAGCTGTTCTAGTTGTGTCTGCAGCTGATGGCCCTATGCCTCAAACTAGAGAGCATGTATTGCTTGCTAAACAGGTCAATGTCCCATCGATAGTCGTTTTTATGAATAAGGTTGACCAGGTAGATGACGACGAGTTATTAGAGTTGGTTGAAATGGAGCTCCGTGATTTACTGAATGAGTATGAGTTCCCTGGTGATGACACTCCTATTATTAAAGGTTCTGCATTGAATGCATTGAATTCTCCTGGTGATGAATCAGCTAATAAGTGCGTTGTTGAATTAATGGAGGCATGTGATAGTTTTATTCCTGAGCCTGAAAGAGATGTGGATAAACCATTCCTTATGCCTGTAGAAGATGTATTTTCAATTACGGGGCGTGGTACAGTAGGTACAGGTCGCATAGAGAGAGGAATCATTAGGGTTGGTGACGAAATATCCATTTTAGGAATGGGTGCAGATAGCAAGACCACGGTAACTGGTGTTGAGATGTTTAGAAAGCTTTTAGATGAGGGGCAAGCAGGCGATAATGCTGGGTTGCTTCTGCGTGGCGTAGACAAGGAAGACCTAGGTCGTGGTATGGTGCTTGCAGCGCCAGGCTCAATAACGCCTCATACAAAATTTAAAGCTAGTGTCTATGTGTTGAAAAAGGAAGAAGGGGGGCGTCATACTCCATTTTTCAATGGCTATCGTCCACAGTTTTATTTTCGGACAACCGATGTGACTGGTGTTGTTACATTGCCTGGTGGAACTGAAATGGTAATGCCTGGTGATAATGTTGAGTTCGATGTTGAGCTGATCACNCCAATNGCAATGGATAAGGAATTNAGGTTTGCCATTCGTGAGGGCGGCCATACGGTAGGCGCTGGCGTGGTAACAGANATNGTTGAATAGTAAANTANTATAAATAATGGCAAATCAAACTATACGTATCAGTCTTAGGGCNTATGATCACATCCTGTTGGATAAGTCAACAGANAAAATTGTTAAGACAGCAAAGTCAACCGGTGCAATCATCTCTGGTCCAATACCTTTGCCATCAAAACGATCTATTTACACGATTTTGAGATCTCCTCATGTTAATAAGAAATCTAGAGAGCAATTTCAGACAAAAATTCATAAAAGATTGATAGATATTTTGAACTCCACACCTAAGACTGTGGAGTCTCTTATGAAGTTAGATCTTCCAGCAGGGGTCGATATTGAAATTAAGGTGTGAAGTATGAGAGGCTTACTAGGAAAAAAAGTTGGAATGNCCCGTATATTTGATAATAATGGTAATGCAGTTCCTGTTACTGTTTTGCAAGCAGGGCCATGTACTGTNACCCAGGTAAAAACNGAGNANAATGATGGATATGAGGCTGTGCAAGTTGGNTATGGTGAGCGAAAAGAAAAGCATTTAACAAANCCTCTTAAAGGTCACTTTAATATATCAGGGGTAGATCCAAAAAGGGTTCTGGCAGAATTTGATACAGTGCCTGGATTTGAATATAAAGTTGGTCAATCATTTCATGTCGGGCTTTTTAAAGAAGGTGAATATGTATCTGTTTCAGGTTTTTCTAAGGGTAAAGGGTTTACTGGTGTAATTAAGAGGCACAACTTTTCCCGGCAAAAAAAGACCCATGGTACAGGGCATACGGAAAGAGCGCCTGGCTCAATTGGGCAAGCGTCAGACCCTTCGCGCGTATTTCCTGGAATGAGGATGGCAGGTCGGCATGGCAATTTAAAAGTGACAGTTGAAAATTTAGAAGTTATGAAAGTAGATAAAAATAATAATCAGTTGCTGGTTAGAGGGTCAGTACCTGGCGCTAAAAATGGCGCACTCATAATTCGAAAATAAACAAAATGAAATTAGATATTATCAATTTAAAAGGTTCTAAAGTAAGCGATATAACTGCTAGTGATAGTGTTTTTGGAATTGATCCCAATAATGGTGTAGTTAGACAAGCAGTGTTATCTGAAATGACAAATATGAGGCAAGGTACACATTCTTCAAAAAATAGAGCCAATGTTAAAGGTGGCGGAAAAAAACCATGGAAACAAAAAGGGCGAGGCGTTGCTCGAGCAGGGACTATCCGTTCACCATTATGGAAAGGTGGAGGGACAGTATTTGGTCCTGAGCCTCACCGATATAATCATAAACTACTAAAAAAGATTAGTCGCCTTGCACGGCGTTCGGTCTTATCTAGTAAAGCTGCTGGGGGCAATGTTTTAGTTGTGGAAAGCTTTGCAATCGACAGTCATAAAACATCCGAATTTGTTTCGGTTTTAAAAACATTAAAATTAAATAAAAAAAAATTGACCCTCTTAACAACGGGGTATAATGAAAACCTGGATAAATCTGTAAAAAACCTTAGAAACATTAACCTTGTTGAAGCAAAAAAGGTAAGTACATATGACCT
Organism: bacterium TMED46; assembly: GCA_002167345.2. Taxonomy (GTDB): domain Bacteria; phylum Fidelibacterota; class Marinisomatia; order Marinisomatales; family UBA1611; genus CACEUX01. The sequence continues at coordinate 17,046 of NHCZ02000035.1, forward strand.
TATTGACTGTGATGTTCTAGTTACAGATAAAGGTAGTGTTGAAATTTTAAATGATTTACTAAGTGATTAGAAAATGTATTCCAAGATAATTATCAAACCGATCTTAACAGAAAAAATGGCTATACTTGAAGAGAGGGAGAATAAGCATGCTTTCCTCGTATCTCCAGGTGCAAATAAAACAGAAATAAAAAAAGCTATTGAGCTAAAGTTTGATGTTAAGGTTGTAAAAGTTGCGACAATTAACCAGTTTGGAAAGCAAAAACAGATGACGGTGCGTAGTGGCGGTCGTACTATACGAACAAGTGGGAAGCGTTCTGATTATAAGAAGGCGATAGTTACTCTTCATTCAGGTTCAACTATCGATTTAATGCGTGGAGAGAGCGCGAACTAATATGGGTATCAAGCAACTAAAATCTGTAACACCAGGTTCTCGTTTTGCATCGCGTTCCGATTTTTCAGAATTAACCACAAGTACGCCTGAAAAGAGTTTAACAAAAGCTCTAAGAAAAAGTGGAGGTAGAAATAATACTGGCAGAATTACAATAAGACGAAGAGGTGGTGGACATAGGCGTAGATATAGAATAATTGATTTTAAGCGGGATAAGTTTGATATCCCCGGAAAAGTTATGACAGTTGAATATGACCCAAATAGGTCTGCAAATATATCATTGATAAATTATGCAGATGGTGAAAAAAGGTATATCCTTAGCCCCATTGGTCTGAAAGTTGATGATTCCGTAATTTCTGGTAAGGAGGTTCCTCTAAAAGTTGGAAATTGCTTGCCTCTTAAAAGCGTACCAGCTGGCTTATTCGTTCATAATATAGAACTCCTTCCTGGGAAAGGCGGGCAAATGGTTAGGTCTGCAGGTGCTGCTGCCCAGGTAATGGCGCATGATGGGGGGTTGTGTACATTGAAGCTACCATCTGGCGAGATCCGTATGGTAAACGAAAGATGTCTAGCAACCATTGGGCAAGNAGGCAATAAATCCCACGAGCAGATTGTTTCTGGTAAAGCAGGACGTACAAGATGGCTTGGACGAAGACCTAAGGTAAGAGGAGTTGCTATGAACCCTGTAGATCATCCTATGGGTGGTGGAGAAGGGAAATCTTCAGGAGGACGACANCCTACTACGCCATGGGGAAAACCAACCAAAGGATATAAGACTAGAAAAAAGAATAAAAAATCTAATGCAATGATAATAAATAGGAGAAGTAAATAATGGCTCGTTCTCTTAAAAAAGGTCCATTCGTTGATGATAAACTTCTGAAGAAAGTTGAAAAGATGAACAAGTCTGGAAAGAAAAAGGTTATTAAAACCTGGTCAAGACGTTCCATGATAACACCAGAATTAGTAGGACATACTCTTGCTGTCCATAATGGCAATAAATTTATTCCAGTTTTTATTTACGAGAATATGGTTGGTCAAAAATTNGGTGAATTTTCACCTACTAGAACATTTAGGATGCATTCCGGAGATAGGAAGTAGAAAGATGGAATCTAGAGCAATTACTCGATACATTCGTCAGTCTCCTTTCAAGGTACGTAAGACCTTAGATAGCGTAAGAGGACTTAATGTAGGCCAAGCACTCGACCATCTACACTTTTCTCCCGAAAAAGCTGCTAAGGTTATAGAAAAGACACTTAGGTCTGCAGTCTCAAATCTCTTAAGTCAAAATGAAGATCTAAATATTGATATGGAGGCATTNGGTATTAAAGAAGCATTCGTAAATGGTGGNCCCGTAATGAAAAGGTTCAGAGCAGCATCTATGGGTCGTGCTTCTCGTCTCCGTAGGCCTACCAGTCATCTTACNATAATTATTACAAACGAAAAATAAAGGAGTTGATTTGGGTCAAAAAACACATCCTGTTGGTTATCGCTTAAGTGTAAGTAAGAAATGGCAATCTAATTGGTTTGCACCAAAAAATAACTTTGCTAATGATTTGGAAGAAGACGTGAAAGTAAGAAAGTACATAGCACATCGTTTACCAAATGCAGGTATATCTAAGGTTGAAATTGCCCGCTCATCAAAAAAGGTCACTGTCACAATTTTTACAGCACGTCCAGGCATTGTNATTGGAAGGGGTGGAGAAGAAGTTAATAGGTTGAAAAAAGAATTACGCCAGCTTACAGGCAAGAAGGACGCCCAAATTAATATCTCGGAAGTGAAAAGACCAGAGCTTGATGCAGCTCTAGTTGGTTCTAATATCGCCCATCAGCTTAAAAAGAAAATTTCTTACAGGCGTGTAGTTAATAAGACAATTCAGTCTACCATGAGAATGGGAGCTGAGGGAATTAGAATNAATGTTGCAGGCAGATTAGGTGGTGTGGAAATTGCTAGAAGTGAAAAATTTTCTGATGGGAGCGTACCGCTCCACACTCTTCGAGCTGATATTGATTATGCTTTAACAGAAGCTCATACNCAGTATGGTGTTATTGGTATAAAAGTTTGGATTTGTAGTGGGCAATTTACTCGCTAAGGATTATTNTAAATGTTAGAACCAAAAAAAGTAAAATACAGAAGAGNCCATCGTGGAAATAGGCGCGGTATGGCCATGAGGGGAAACTATGTTGCTTTTGGTAGCTANGGCCTGAAAGCTATTGAACCAGGTTGGGTAACAGCCCGTCAAATAGAAGCTTCAAGGATTGTCATATCCCGTGTCGTCAGGAAGGTAGGCAAAATGTGGATCAGAATTTTTCCTGATAAGCCTGTAACAGCACGTCCTGCTGAAACAAGAATGGGAAAAGGTAAAGGAGCCCTTGATCATTGGGTTGCTGTTGTCAANCCTGGTAGGNTTTTATTTGAGATTGATGGTGTCACNAAGGAAGAGGCAGACCAAGCCTTTAGAGATGCAGGACATAAATTACCCATGAAAACTAAGGTTGTAGTTCGGAGGGCATTTTAATGAAGCCTGCTCAAATNAAAGAAATGAATAAAGTTGAACTAGAAACTAAATTGAATGATAATCTTGAAGCTCTACAAAATTTTAAATTTCAAAAAGCACTTCAACAACTGGAAGATGGTACAACGATATCGAAGACAAAAAGAGAAATTGCACAGATCAGAACNGTGTTGAATGAATTTAAGCTTGGGATTAGGAAAGAAGAAGGTGCNAAGTAGTGAGTAAAGATAGAAGAAGACAGTCTCTTGTTGGAGAGGTAGTAAGTACTAAAATGGATAAAACTGTAAACGTGCGTGTTGTTCGAGAAATACCGCACCCAACATACCATAAAAGAGTAAAGCGATATAAAAGTTATCTAGCTCATGTTGCCTCGATTGCACCAAAGCAGGGTGATATTGTTAAAATCTCATCTATTCGTCCAATAAGTAAACGTAAATGCTGGCANGTAAGTCAGATTATTCGCGAATCATNAAAATTAGAGCAATAGTATGATTCAACAAGAAACTAGACTAAGGGTTGCAGATAATACAGGAGCAAAAGAGATTTTGTGTTTTAANGTTTTGGGAGGCTCTAAAAGAAAGTATGCAAGTATTGGAGATCAGATTGTTATCACTGTGAAAAAAGCATTGCCNGGAGGTATGGTTAAAAAAGGTGAAGTCCACCGNGCAGTGGTGGTGCGAACAAAAAAAGAGGTAAATCGTAAAGATGGTAGCAGNATCCGTTTTGATGAAAACGCTGCTGTTCTTTTGAATAGCGCAGGNGAGCCTAGAGGGACTCGTATTTTCGGCCCTGTTGCTCGTGAATTACGTGAAANCGGTTTTATGAGAATAGTTTCAATGGCGCCAGAGGTCCTNTAATATGAATATTAAGAAAGGAATGATGGTCAAAGTTTTAAATGGTAATCATAAAGATTCTGANGGGAAGGTNTTAAATGTNTTTCCAAAGAAACAAAGAGTAATAGTAGAAGGGGTAAATTTTCGAAAACGNGCCACTAGGCCCACACAAGAAAACCCTTCAGGGGGTTTCGTGGAAAGAGAGGCGCCAATACATATCTCNAATGTTATGACTATNCATGGAGGNCAAGCAACTCGAGTTGGATATAAATTATTAGATGATGGGTCTAAAGTTCGAATATCAAAAAAAACAAATGAAGAGATAGAAGTCCAATAATGGTTCAAAATAAAAAATCAACAAAGACATCAAAAACTTCAGACGTNTATTCTCCAACTCTCAAAGTGGCTTATAAGAATGAAATTGTACCTAAACTGCTTAAGGCTTTCAATTATTCAAATATAATGGAAGTTCCTAAAATNAATAGTATATCCTTAAATATGGGTATTGGAGATGCTAAGAANAGCTCTAAGGATTTAGATAGTGCAATAGAAGAGATTACCCTGATTTCAGGACAAAAACCTATNGTTACTAAAGCAAAGAAAGATATCTCAAATTTTAAAATAAGAAAAGGATGGCCAGTGGGATGCAANGTTACTCTCAGATCTGATCGAATGTTTGAATTTNTNGAAAGACTGGTNTCAATTGCNCTGCCAAGAACTCGTGATTTTCGAGGACTATCATTCAANTCTTTTGACGGTAGGGGAAACTATAATTTTGGTGTCAAAGAACAGATTATATTTACAGAAATTGACTATGACAAAATTCAGTCAATTCGTGGTATGAATATTACAATTACCACATCAGCTAAAACTGATAATGANGCNTANGAACTNTTAAAANTNTTTGGACTCCCGTTAANAAATAAACCTGAAAAACAAAATATTGAAGAGGCCGCCTAATGGCAAAAAAATCTAAAATAGTACGTGAATATAAGTTGATGAAAAATATTCAAAAGTATTCTGCTCTAAGGGCCGAATTAAAGGGTATAATTAAAGATTCAAATTCTTCGCCTGAAGACAAGAGGGCAGCTGTGGCAAAATTGGATAACCTACCAAAATCATCTAGTCGCACCCGTTTCAGAACAAGGTGCTTTAAAACTGGTAGGCCCAGGGGTGTAATAAGAAGGTTTAATTTATCAAGAATCGCATTTAGAGAGATGGCTCTTAAAGGTGAGATTCCGGGTATAACAAAAGCTAGTTGGTAGGAATAAATATAATGTCAATGTCAGATCCAATATCAGATTTTTTAACACGTATCCGTAATGGACTCAAAGCAAGAAAAAACTGGATTGATGTACCTAGTAGTAACATGAAAAAGCGCATTGCTCTTGTGCTAAAAGAAGAAAAATATGTTCAAGATTTCTTTTTCATTTCCGGTGATAAAGGCAAGGAAAACATAAGGCTCTTCTTAAAGTATGACTATAGTGGTATGCCAGTTATAGAAAATATCAAGCGTATTAGTCGACCAGGCCTCAGAGTGTATGTTGCCGCAGGTGAAGCCCCTCGGGTTCTTGATGGGTTAGGTGTCTCTATTTTATCCACATCTAAAGGTGTTTTATCTAATAAGAAGGCAAAACAGCTTGGTGTAGGTGGGGAATTAATTTGTGAGGTTTATTAGATAATTATGTCAAGAATAGGTCAAAGTCCAATTCCATTACCGGAAGGCGTTAATGTTGATGTTAATGGTACATTAGTGAAGGTCAGTGGTAAAAAAGGCACATTGGAATTCAATGCGCATGAAAATATGGAAGTTTTAAACTCAGATGGGAGTGTGATTATTAAGCGTACTGCAGATAGTCGTGAACAAAGGTGTTTACATGGCACGACAAGACAAATGGTAAATAATATGGTGCTAGGTGTGTCAGAGGGTTTTGCTAAAGAACTGCAGATCATTGGAGTTGGATATCAAGCACAGGTCCAAGGTCAAAGACTGCAATTGCAGCTAGGTTTTTCACATGATATTTATTTTGATATGCCTGATGGAATTACTATTACTGCAAATAGAACAGAGGTTAAAGTTGAGGGGATAGATAAACAATTAGTAGGTGCTGTAGCTGCAAAAATCCGTTCTTTTAGACCTCCGGAACCTTACAAGGGTAAAGGGATACGTTACAAGGATGAACATGTCCGCGCAAAACAAGGTAAAACGGTAGGAGCAAAATAATAATGGCAAATCATCGCTCATTAATACGTAGAGAAGAAAGAAGACGAAATCGAAGTAAAAAATCTACTATGTCTCATCCAAGTAGATATAGACTTGTTATTTACCGTAGCTTGAAACATTTTGAAGCCCAAATTATAGATGATTTAAAAAGTCATACTCTGATTTCTGCTTCATCAAAAGATAAAGATTTACAAACAGCCTTAAAGAAGAAAAAAAACAAAACTGATATTAGTGTTATTGTNGCTGAAGCTTTAGCAAAAAAAGCAAAAAAGGCCAAGATTGGTCCGCTGGTATTAGATCGTAATGGATATCCATACCATGGTAGGGTTAAAGCATTTGCAGATACTGNGCGTGAAAATGGATTAGAATTATAGGAGTATTTGATTTGAGTATTATAAATCCAGCTGAACTTGATTTAAGAGAAGAAACAGTTATAAAAATAAACAGNACAGCNAAGGTCACTTCAAGAGGTAAGCGTTTTAGATTNTCAGCTCTTGTTGTAGTTGGAGATGGTAATGGACACATTGGCGTAGGTCTNGGAAAAGCCAATGAGGTAATATCTGCAATTCAAAAAGGTAAAGAAATTGCAAAAAGAAATATTACGAAAGTTTCAGTGATAAATGGAACCATACCNCATAAAATTATTGGGAAACATGGTGCAAGTCGTATTTTTTTAAAGCCCGCAGCNCCAGGGACTGGCATCATTGCTGGNGCTCCCGTCAGAGCTGTAATGGAACAGGTTGGTATTCAAAACATCCTAACTAAGCGTCAAGGCTCAAAAAACCAGATGAATTTAGTCCATGCTACTATGAATGCACTATTGTGNATGAAAGATGCAGTNTCTATTGCAAACAAGCGTGGCTTAACTATTGGTGAGGTGTTNAATTAATGTCCAAAAAAATGAAAACATTNCGTATTACACAGGNNAAAAGTGGTATCGGCTATAAGCCTAAAGCTAAGGCTACTTTAAGGGCCTTAGGTCTTAGAGGAATGCATCAGTCTGTTGAACAAACTGACTCACCTCANATTCGCGGTATGGTCAATTNGATTCCTTATNTAGTCAAGGTTGAAGAATTATGAAATTAAACTCTCTTTCACCCCTACNAGGTTCAACAAAAACTCGCAAACGTGTTGGCCGTGGTCATGGTTCAGGTTTGGGCAAATCAGCTGGTAGAGGTGATAAAGGTGCTGGTCAGCGGTCGGGATTCAAACGTCGTGCCTGGTTTGAAGGTGGTCAAATGCCCCTTGCNCGTCGATTNCCTATGCGTGGGTTTANAAATATNTTTAAAAAGGAATTTCAAATAGTAAACATAGATAGTATTGAGGCTCTCGGTCTAGGAGANGTNAATGCACAAATCCTAATGGATAATGGTTTAATTCGTTCAGCTTTAAAACCAGTAAAGATTCTAGGTAATGGTGATGTAAAATCAAAAATAAACCTTACAGCCACTGTTTTTAGTAAAACAGCTAAAGAAAAAATTGAAAAAGCAGGTGGAACTGCTACTGAATTGTGATAGATAAAATAAAAAGTATATTTATAATTCCAGAACTTCGAAGTAGAATTCTTTTTACTCTTNGTNTTCTAATAGTTGTACGNATTGGTGCACACATACCTATTCCTGGAGTAAATGGAGAGGTTCTCGCTCTTGCATTTGATGATTTGAAAAGTGGGCTTTTTGGTTTATTTAACACCTTTGTTGGAGGAGCTTTTTCACAGGCCTCACTCTTNTCNCTTGGTATTATGCCATATATNTCGTCCTCTATTATCATCCAATTAATGGGTTCTGTAATCCCATACTTTCAAAGATTGCAAAAGGAAGGAGAAGCCGGCAGAAAGAAAATTACCCAAATCACAAGATATGGCACGGTTCTTTTATCTGCAATGCAATCTTATGGTGTCGTTGCTGTATTCCTTCCTAGTCTTAGCTCTAATGGGCAGCAGGTTGTTAATAATCCGGGAATNATGTTTACATTTACTGGGATGATAAGTATGGTAACCGGTACTTTATTCTTNATGTGGTTGGGGGAAAGAATTACAGAAAGAGGAATTGGAAATGGAATATCGCTTATCATTATGGTGGGTATCATTTCTGCTTTTCCTAATGTCATAATAAGTGAGATCACCATGGTTCAATCTGGTGCACGTGGATGGCTTTCAGAATTCATTCTTATGGGTATAATGTTTCTTATTATATGCTTTGTTGTTCTNTTAACTCAAGGAACAAGAAAAATTCCTGTTCAATATGCAAAAAGAGTTGTTGGTCGCAAAGTTTACGGAGGACAGAATACTCATATACCAATGAAAGTGAATACAGCCGGAGTAATGCCGATAATTTTTGCACAGTCTATAATGTTTATTCCGAGTACAGTATCAACCTTTCTTGGAGATAGTGATTTTGCAGCTANNTTAATGCGTTGGTTCTCTTTTGAGCATCCTTTCTACTGGGTTGTCTTTGGATTAATGATAATTTTTTTCACCTATTTTTATACAGCTATTGCGTTTGACCCTGTGCAGGTTTCTTCAACCATGAAACAGCAAGGTGGTTTTATTCCAGGGGTACGGCCAGGTAAAAAAACTGCAGAGTATATTGACAATATTTTNACGCGAGTGACACTTCCNGGTTCTATTGCTTTGGCATTTGTAGCGATTTTTCCATACATACTTATGGAGCTAATGGGAATTAATTATGACTTAGCATCTTTTTTTGGAGGTACCAGCCTATTGATCATCGTAGGTGTTGCCTTGGATACACTACAGCAAATTGAATCGCATTTAATGATGAGACATTATGATGGGTTTCTCACCAAAGGTAAGATTAGAGGTCGGAGGCGAATGTAATGATTCATAAAAGATCAGAAAGAGAGATAAGTAAGATATCTGCGAGCTGTCAAATAGTAGCTGATACATTGATTATGCTTGAGCCGTTTGTGATAGAGGGTGCATGTGTAGCTGATTTAGATCGGATGGCTGAAGAGTTTATTATATCTCAAGGAGCTAGACCGGCATTTAAGGGTTATATGGGTTTTCCAGCAACATTGTGCGTATCAATAGATGATGCAGTTGTGCACGGTATCCCAGGTGAAGATATATTAAAGTCTGGTCAAATCGTAGGTATAGACTGTGGCGCTGAGTTAGAGGGCTACTATGGTGATCATGCCAAATCATTTGCAGTTGGTACACTTGATAAATCCAACCAAAAGTTGATTGATGTGACAAGGGAATCTCTACAAAAAGGAATTGAACAAGCTACACCAGGAAATTATGTCGGGGACATTGGTAATGCTGTGCAGACCCATGCTGAAAATAATGGGTTTTCAATTGTTAGGGAATTAGTGGGGCATGGTATAGGGACTGACCTTCATGAAGAACCTCAAATCCCAAATTACGGTCAGGCAAAACAAGGTCCTCAATTATCTGCTGGTATGTGTATAGCTATTGAACCTATGATTAATTCAGGGTCTAAAGATATTTTTACAGCATCTGATGGATGGACAATCCTTACAAAAGATGGTAAACCGTCGGCACACTTTGAGCATACCATTGCAATTACTGACTCTGGGCCTAAAATATTAAGTGTAGGTTCAAATGGCTAAAGAACAGCCAATTACAATTGATGGTATTATTAAAGAAACGCTCCCGAGTGCAATGTTTAGGGTAGAAGTAGAGATAGGTGGTAGAGCACATGAGGTACTAGCACATGTAAGTGGTAAGATGAGAATGCATTTTATAAAGATACTTCCAGGAGATGTCGTCACACTTGAAATATCTCCTTATGATTTAACACGTGGCAGGATCACATATAGACAAAAATAATATGAAAGTTAGACCATCAGTAAAAAAGATTTGCGCAAAATGTAAAGTAATAAAAAGGAAAGGAGTTATCCTTGTTATCTGCGAAAACCCAAAACATAAACAACGTCAAGGATAAGGCTTAAAATGGCAAGAATAGTAGGGGTTGATATCCCACGTAATAAAAAGGTACCATACTCTTTGAGTTATATTCATGGTATAGGTTTAACCACGGCTCTTCAACTTTGTAAAGAAGCAAAAGTAAATACGGATGCCAGAGTTCAGGACTTAACAGAAGAGCAGGTTGTCGCAATAAGAAATGCTATAGCAGATCTTGGAATAAAAGTTGAAGGTGAGTTAAGGTCTCAAGTTGCAATGAATATAAAGACATTAAAAGATGCTGGTGCATATAGGGGCCTTAGGCATCGTCGTGGATTGCCCGCAAATGGACAAAGAACTAAAACAAATGCTAGAACCCGTAAAGGGAAAAAGCGTACTATTGGGCTTGGTAAAGGTTCAGCAGTTTAAATTAAAGAGAGTTAACATTGGCTGAAAAGACATCTAGGAAGAAAAAGAAAAAAAATGTAGAACCACATGGGGTTGCCCATATAAAGTCTACTTTTAACAATACCCATGTCACATTAACTGATAGACTTGGTAATGTGATTGTTTGGGAAAAAGCAGGTACTTCTGGCTTTAAAGGTTCGAGAAAAAGTACTGCATTTGCTGCAACAATGGCAGCAGAAAAAGCTGCTCAATTGGCTTTATCGATGGGTCTTGCAAGTGTCGATGTCCAAGTGAAAGGGCCTGGCTCTGGAAGAGAGTCGGCCATCAGAGCTCTTGCAGTAGCAGGTTTGCAAATCACCAGTATAAAAGATGTAACACCCCTACCGCATAATGGTTGTCGACCTCCAAAGCGTAGGAGAGTTTAATATTTATGGGAAAACTAAATAAACCAAAAGGTAAGCTNGTAAGAAAATTTGGAGAAAATATTTTTGGAAATCCAAAATACGACCGTTTGCTTAACCGAAAAGCGTATGCTCCAGGACAACATGGACAGGGTAGAAGGTCAAAACTTTCTAATTACGGTATACAATTACAAGAAAAACAGAAAATTAAATTTATGTACGGACTGTTAGAAAAGCAGTTCAGGTTAACTTTTGAACGTGCAGAGAAAATGAAAGGTGAAACGGGTACTAACATGCTTCAAATCCTTGAAAGTCGCCTTGACAATGTTGTCTATCGTCTTGGTTTTGCGCCATCGCGTCCAGCCGCAAGGCAGNTAGTAAACCATAAGCATTTTCTGGTAAATGATAAAGTTGTTAACATACCATCTTTTATTGTAAAACCTGGAGATAATATATCAGTGCGTGAAAAAAGTAAAAAATTGGATATTATACTAGATTCTATGCGCCGAATAAAAGGAGATATGGATTTATCATGGTTGGCACTTGATAAAGCAAAAATGAAAGGAATCTTTGAAGCGGTTCCTGANCGAGATGAAATGCAACTTACTGTTAATGAACAGCTTGTTGTAGAACTTTATTCAAAATAATTGAAATAGGAAAAATAATGGCTAAAAAAGTACTTGAATTAAATGTTGATTTTAAAGACCAGGCAAAATCTGGTGATCTTGGGTCTTTTTCACTTCAACCTCTAGAGCGCGGCTATGGTACAACATTGGGTAATGCAATGCGTAGAATATTATTAACTAGTATTCCAGGTGCTGCTATTACACACCTAAAGATTGATGGAGTTCAACATGAATTTTCATCAATTGAAGGTGTTAAAGAGGATGTTGCAGATATTATNATGAATCTTAAAAAAGTGAGATTTAAACTTATGGATAANGAGCCAGATAAAATTNCTCTTAACTTAAAAGGTAANAAGGTTTTTACTGCCCAGGATATCCAGGATGCTAGCGACCAATACGAAGTNTTAAATCCGGATGAATATATCACTGAAATAAATTCAAAGGGAAAAATGAATATTGAATTACGAATTGGTATCGGTAAAGGATATGTTCCTTCAGANGATAATGATAAACCAAANTTNCCAGTAGGAACCCTTTCCATTGATAGTATATTTAATCCAGTGACNAAAGTAACCTTTAATGTTCAGCCAGTGCCAGGAGCAAAAGAACCAATCGAAATTTTAAATGTAGATGTTGCCACAGATGGATCAATTACGGCNAAAGATGCAGTNTCATATTCTGCCACATATCTTAGGGAGCATTTAAAGTTTATTGAAGCAATNTCAAATCCAAGTGTTCTAGAAATATCTGATGGTGTTTCTGATGAGACCATGGCCTTGAGAAAACTNCTCAATCAGACAATTGATGAGATGGAGCTNTCAGTCAGAAGCTACAATTGTCTTCAAGCTGCTGGAATCAAATACATTCATGAGCTTGTTAGCAAGGAAGAGAATCANATGNTAAAGTATAAAAACTTTGGCCGAAAATCTCTTACAGAATTGGTAGAAAAGCTTGATTCTATGGGTTTACACTTTGGTATGGAAGTTGAAAAAATAATGGCTGAAGAAGGATAGTAATGCGTCATAATAAGTCAGGAAGGAAACTGAGTCGTAAGACAGCACATAGAAAGGCTCTTATGTCAAATCTTGCTAGTGCACTTATTACCCACAAGAAGATTAAAACTACAGATGCTAAAGCAAAAGAACTTCGTANATATATCGAACCTTTGGTGACATTTGCAAAACGNGGTGANCTTCATGCTAGAAGACAAGTTCTAAAGAAAATTAGACATAAAAAAGTTGTAAGTGAGTTATTTGAAAATATCGGTCCTGCATTCTCTGAGCGTAAAGGTGGGTACACTCGTATAACCAAACTTGGTTTTAGAGATAATGATTGTGCTCCAGTTTCGATNATAGAGTTTGTTGATATGGTTGGCGAACTGGATTCTNAAGTTAAAGAANAAGAATAAAATCACTATTTTGCTTAGCAGATTTGTGAATCATTTCTGGATATTTTATAGAAGGGCAACATTTGTTGCCCTTCTTTTTTTTGTAAATATTGATCTTAGTGCATCAATTTTTAATGTCAGAGCCCTTTGGATAGTTCGAGACCATATAACCAGNAAGGAGTCAATTGATGATATTTTGATTTTTGCAGAAAATAATAATTATAATCATCTATTTGTTCAAGTTCGGGGAAGAGGAGATGCNTATTATAATTCGAAATTAGTNCCANGGACCCACTTATTACAAAATACGGATTTCGATCCTCTTGAGTATATATTAAAAAAGTCTAAAAGAACTTCAATAAAAATACATGCCTGGTTAAATGTTTATTATCTATGGTCCTCTNCTCAAAAGCCTACACAGAATCAGCATATTTTACTTAATCATCCTGAATGGATAGATACAAAACTNCCTGATCAAATGGACATTGGTAAGGTNTTAGGTGCTATGGCAAAAGATCGAAAAGTAAATGGAGAGGGTTTTTATCTTGCTCCGACACATCCAGAAGTAGATGCACATCTACAAAATATTATTACTGAGCTATTACAAAATTATAACTTGGATGGTATCCATTTTGATTATATTCGNTATCATAANCTTGGTTGGGGGATGAATCCNACTGGTTTAAAATTCTTTTTNAATTATTCTATTGGTATGCCTGGTCTNCCAGCATTAGAGGTCAAAGAAAAGCCATCATTTGCTCAATACAAGAGATCTGCAATTACTAATTTTTTAAATAAAGCATCTACCCGTATTAAGGCCTATCAGCCTAAGTGCGTCATATCTGCAGCAGTAAAACCAAANCTCTTTAATGCGCGTGACACTTTTGGGCAAGAATGGGATGTTTGGCTTGCNAACGGATATATAGACTGGGCTGTACCCATGAATTATTCAAATGAAAATAAGAGGTTTGAGAAAAATCTGAAGATCATTAAAGATANTATTCCATCAAAGTATTTAAATCGAATTATNATGGGTATTGGAGCATATAATCAAAATCCTAGGTTTGCAGGTCAAAAAATATATAGNTCAGGAAAGTATGATTTTGGTGGTATAAGTATATTCTCTTACACGGTATTCAAGGATGAACCAAACTATGCGAAACAGTTAATAAAATATTTGAATTAGGTAGAAATGATTTGAAAAACATTCATCCTCCGATAGGAAAAAGACTTACATGTAAAAATTGGCAAATTGAAGCCGCCTATAGAATGATCCAGCATAATTTGGATCCAGATGTCGCAGAGATTCCAGAAGAGCTCATTGTTTATGGAGGTAAAGGGAAGGCTGCTCGAAATTGGGATTCGTTTGATGCTATTTTAGAAACTTTAAAACGTCTTGAGCCAGACGAAACATTACTAGTCCAATCAGGAAAGCCAGTTGGTGTTGCAAAGACGCATACGTATGCACCGAGNGTGCTCATTGCCAATTCAAATCTGGTGCCTGAATGGGCCACTTGGGACCATTTTAATAAATTAGAAAAAGATGGTTTAATGATGTTTGGACAAATGACTGCTGGTAGCTGGATATATATTGGTACCCAAGGAATATTGCAGGGCACTTATGAAACTTTTATTGCAGCAGCAAAAACACATTGGAACAAAGATAATCTAAACGGCAAACTTGTATTAACTGCTGGATTAGGTGGAATGGGTGGAGCTCAGCCCTTAGCTGTTACAATGGCAGGTGGAGTTGTGATATGTATCGAGATAGATCAGCACCGTGTACAAAGACGTCTNGAAACAAAATACTTGGATAAAGCAACNGATTCANTTGAAAAAGCTATTAAAATGGCACAGGATGCAATTTTAGGCCAAAGGCCATTATCTATTGGATTGTTGGGGAATGCGGCTGATATGGTACCTAAATTCGTTAAGAGGGGTGTTATACCTGATATAGTAACAGATCAGACATCAGCGCATGATGAAATGGTTGGATATATTCCTAATCACTTTACAATNGAAGAGGCTAATAAACTTAGAGNGTCTAACCCAAAAAAATANAAACAAGAATCCATNCGCTCTATGGGTGAGCATGTAAAAGCAATTCTTGATTTACAAGCAAAAGGCTCAATTGCATTTGATTATGGTAATAATATCAGGGCTCAAGCTGCTAAGGCAGGTATTGAGAATGCTTTTGGTTTTCCAGGATTTGTTCCTGCTTATATCAGNCCTCTTTTCTGCGAGGGGAAGGGACCTTTCAGGTGGGTTGCATTATCAGGAGACCCTAAGGATATATATGCCACTGACAAAAAGGTCATTGAATTATTCCCCAATGATAAAGCTTTNCAGCATTGGATCGATATGGCCCAGAAAAAAGTTAAGTTTCAAGGACTTCCNTCTAGGATTTGTTGGCTAGGATATGGCCAGAGAGCAAAGTTTGGATTAGCGTTAAATGAAATGGTACGGAATGGTGAATTATCTGCGCCTATTGTAATAGGAAGAGATCATTTAGATTGTGGCTCAGTAGCTTCACCAAACAGGGAAACTGAAGCTATGAAAGATGGAAGTGATGCTGTCGCTGATTGGCCAATTTTGAATGCTCTATTAAATACAGCCAGTGGCGCTTCATGGGTTTCATTTCATCATGGAGGAGGAGTAGGCATGGGCTACTCTCTTCACTCAGGTCAAGTTATNGTTGCGGATGGTACCAAAGAAATGGATGTTAGGCTAAANAGGGTATTGACCAATGATCCGGGTATGGGAATCTATAGACATGCTGATGCAGGTTATAGTGATGCAATCGAAAACGCTAAAAAATGGGATGTCGATATACCCATGAACAATAAATAGNAATTATGGTTTCAACTAAGCTAGCAAANATTGGNCAACTTGTTACCTANGATTCNATNAGNAAAGCGATGATACTAAAAGAGGATGTCGAAATTGTGTTGGATGGAGAAAAAATNATTGANATNGGTCATAGCCTTAGNGATGCAGACAATTTAATAAATTGTAATGGAATGCTTGTAACACCTGGTTTTGTGGATCCACATACACATCCTGTATTTTTAGATGGCAGAGAACACGAATTTGAAATGAGATTGAATGGAAAATCTTATGAAGAAATTTCAAATGCAGGTGGTGGGATTATTAATAGCACAAATGGTGTTAAAAAATCTACTGAAGTTGAGCTGATATCTAAAGTCAGGAATCGAATGGATAAATTTTTGGCTCTAGGAACAACAACCATTGAATGTAAGAGTGGATATGGCTTAGATAAGGAATCAGAGATAAAGTCACTTAAAGTAATACATGAAATTAACAAGAGCCATAATATTGATATGGTTGCTACATTTATGGGTGCTCATGCATTTCCCAAGGAGTTTAAGAATGACCATGACTCATATGTTGATTTAATTTGTGAAGATATTATTCCTGCAGTAGCAAAACAGGGTATAGCTGAATTCAATGATGTTTTTTGTGAGGTTGGTTATTTTAATGAAGGACAGACTCGAAAGATAATTCTAAGAGGTAAAGAATATGGCCTAATACCGAGAATGCATGCTGATGAATTTACAGATTCAGGTTCAGCGGTTATAGCTGGAGATGTTGGAGCTATTTCAGCAGATCATCTCATGGCTGTTAGCAATGAGGGGATTGAGGCACTCAGTGAAAACAATGTTATAGCTACACTATTACCAGGAACAACATTTTTCTTAGGTAAGAAAGAATATGCGCCATATAAAAAACTGAAGAATGCGGGGATAGATGTTGCGCTTGCAACAGACTACAACCCTGGTAGCTGTAATATCCAATCAATGCCATTCATAGTTTCTCTTGCATGTATATATTTGGAAATGAATATTCTCGATGCAATTAAGGCTAGCACCTATATTGCTGCAAAATCACTAATGCGTAATAAAGATATAGGTTCAATTGAAATAGGTAAAAATGCTGATCTAATAGTCTGGAACATTAATAATTTTCAACAAATTCCATACACTGTGACCAACCATCCAATTCAATATGTTTTTAAAAACGGTATATCTGTATTTACAGCTTGATTGTCCTTTAATCAAAAGTGTAAAATCAAGTTAAATATTTTAGAAAAATCTATGAAATCTAAACGAATAACATTTATACTGATATCTGTATTTCTACTCAATGTCAGTGGCCTTTTTGGAAATTATGCATTTAAGAAGAAAGTGAAAGATGTGTGTAAATCCTATCGTATCAGTATGAATTCATCGCAACTTGAGCTAGAAGACGATGAAGTCTCATTGAACATGGAAAGTGGAAGAAATAACTTTGAAATGTTTATGTTGGTTGGGTTCGCTTCAGCAGGGCAAGCTATTGCACATCAAAAACAGATGGGATTATCTAATGCTTACACACCAAGTACTGTTCGTGTGATTGTTGAGGTACCAGCATCAAAAGGCAATTTTAATCAATTCGTGGCTGTTTGTAGTTCAAAAATGGCTATCTCGTTGGCTGACGGGGGCATGGATTCATCTGATTTCATGCAAGAAGTCATGAAAAACATGCAAATACTGTAAGGAGTTAAAAAATGGAAATAGAATGGGGAATGGTTTTAAATCAATATTTACGTGCAATCGGTTGGTCTGTAGCCGCAAGTGTAGGATTTGCTTTTGGCATAGGGATTGCGCTGAAAGTTTTCGATTGGCTATCCACAGATATCGATGAATGGGAAGAAATTAAAAAGGGTAATATGGGTGTATCTCTTATTTTTGTCTCATTGATTGTTATGGTTGGTTTGCTGGTCTTTAAGGTTATTTAGTTAAAACCGTCCATAAAATAACTTATTAAAAGCCTTTCGTTAGAAAGGCTTTTTACATTCTACTAACTGCTGTTTCCAAAAAGTTTTGGTCAATTTCATCAAAATCAGAAAAGTATGGTGAATCAATGTCGAGTACAGCCACAAAATTATTTTTGTAATGAACAGGCACAACTATTTCTGACCTAGTTAATGAATCGCAAGATATATAATCAGGGAATGTTAGAACATCATCAACGATTATTGTTCTTTTTTCTCTAGCTGCTTCACCACAAACTCCTTTACCAAGCTTTATGTGGGAGCATGCCAGAACATGTCCTTGGTATGGACCAATTTCTAATAAATCAGGTTTCACCATTACATAAAATCCACAGAACGTCCAGTGGTCAAATTCAGAATGTAAAATTGATGCCATTAAAGACATTTTCCCTTGGAAAGAGAGGGGTGGTTCAGATATCAATGTAGATTCAATAGTTTTTATTATATTTTGATATTTTACATCTTTTTTCATTTTGTGATAAATAATAAAAAGTACATTAATATTGGTGAAGCCATTGTATTAATTAGGTTTACAACATCATTGTTTATCCAACTTCTACCTGAAATCAAAATTGATCTCTCTTGATATTTTTCAACAATATCTCCTTTGTGTGTTTCATATTTTCCTTGCAAAGTAGCACCAAAAATTGAATCTATAATTGCCCCAAGAAATCCTGATAGAATGATACAGTAAATTATTAATCCACCTACAGGTATTAAGCACCAGGTTGTAAGACCAATTATACAGCTGCCTAATAGTGAACCAAGAGTGCCAACTCGTGTTACGCCACCTGAAATTCCATGTGAAATTGGTCTAAATGAAATAATTGATATTGGTTTGATCTTAGATAGTTTTCCAAATTCTGTTCCCCAAGTGTCAGACATTGCTCCAGAAACTGAAGCCAAGAAGAGATAAATATTATTAGGGTTAGGATATAAAAAATCTATAACACAAATAAAAGTTGCTACTCCTCCATTTGCATAAACTTGGATGATATCTCGCCTAGATCCTTTTGACCTGTAAAATGATTTACCTTTAAAAACTTTACTTATAATTGAGCTTAGTATAAAAAATATTGCTAGTGACATAAGGTGAATAAGCGAGCCCAGCAATAATATTACCATCGCCATAATAATAGCTCCATAAAAACCACTTTTATTTAACGAATTAAGCCAATATGCAAATATGAAAAAACACAATACTAAGATCATAGTTAGTGATGATATTGAAAATACGATGTTTTCAATATTATCATTTGATTCTGAAAAGATGTTCGTGAATCCTACCATAAATAGGATACTGACAATTGGAATAGATAGGTTGTCTGATCCTTTAGCACTTGTTATTTCTGCAATGGTTGCACCGATCGCTGTAAAAAGTGAAAATACAATTATAAAGTTAGTAGGATAGTTAAAAAACCATTGAGAAAATGAACATATAAGGACCAGGGCACTAACAAAGAAAGCAACAGTACCTTGAATACTTTTATTATCTTTCCATATTTTGAATTTTATTGGTGATTTTATTGATTCACCGATATGGGCAGCAAATGGGTCGCAGAATGCTAATAATGATAAACTTATAACAATAAACTCGGGATAATCCCAAAATCCTTGGACAATTAATAAGTAAGCAATAGGAAAAAATATTGTGCCAAATGTTACTCTAACTTGTGAATGAATCCCTTTCAATTTTTCATTATTAAATGCTAGGCAATTTATTAGTATGAAAATAGATGCAAGAACAGATGGTGGTAAATTGCTATTAAATATCATAGGGGAGACTGTTATCATTATTCCTACAATAAGGTGTATTAATCTTCGATTGTGTTCAGGAGAAAGGTAACCTCTTTTTAATGTTAACTCACTAATGACAACCCAGCTTCCAATAAGCATCATCAAAGCGAAAAAGGTCCACCATTCATTTTCAAATGGAATCCATAGAGGAAATGACATCAATAAAATTATTGTATGAGTACGAAAATGGCAATGAATGAAGATCGAATATTAAATTTGGAATAATTATCTATAGGTGAAAAAATGATTGTTGCAGTTAATGAGTTTGTAAAACGTCAAGTAAAGGGCTCAGGCAAAACATATGCAAAAACAATAAGCTTTGATTTAATTGCTAAGCATTCAGAAGAACAAATGCTCAATAAATGTTATTCTGAAGGCTATAGGGATGGTGTTAGGATAGTACATGCGGACCAATCAATTATTAATGATTTTGTATGTCCATACGTAGAACTAGATGAAGATACACAGTTAGTGTCAAGACTTGTAAAGAGAAGTGTAAATGAAGATTTTTATATTCAAACTCGTGCACTTAATGGTAAGCCCTTAAAGACAGGTAAAGTAGACATGATCATTTATAGACATGATGTATTAATGGAGAATAATGAGCATAGTACTGATGCAGATTGGGAATTAATAAGTATTAATGCTATTCCTCAAGGTTTAGATTCGATACCAATGGGTCCCATCACAATGATGAGAAATCAATTAAATCTAATTGGAGGAACGAAAGCTCAATATCAATCAAATGAATGGGCTGAATCTGTATGCTTTTGGCAGAAATATGCTGCATTGGAGCCAAATATATAGAATTGATAAAGGTGTTTACAATTATATATTCATTTAATTAAGTTTTAGTAGATAGCCATTTAGGTAATCCAAAGTTAGTTTGGCTAAAAAAAAAACCGAGGTAATATGAAGGGGACTTACTGTACTTCTAAGCCATCCTTGTATGGGTGGTACAGCTTTATCCCAATATTTTTGTTTATATCCTGTCTGATTGGGCAGGGGTATGAAGTAAGTGGTCGAGCATTTAATGATGCAGGTAAGAAAATAGGTCCTGTACGTGTAGTGATCTATGACCAGGATAAGAGAAAAGTTACAGAATTAGAGACGGGTGGTAACGGAAAATTCAAGTTTAAGAATATTCCGGATGGTAGATATACCATGAATATATATGGGCCTGATGGGTATGGTATAACGGAGAATTTTTCTGTAAGTGGTGCAAAAATATCAGACCTTAAACCTGCTCTCAACTCTACTCCAGACCAGGTACAGATAAAAATGGAACCAGCAGGAAATGGTGCCTCGTTAAATTGGCAGAGTGTCCCGCAAGCCGCAGAATACATAATTTATAGAGATAACAATGAAATAGGCACCGTTAAGGAGACCTTTTTTTTGGATGAAGTAGCGCCAGGACAGACATTTACTTACAATGTAGTTACCTTAAAAAATGATCAAACGATGGGAAATCGTTCAATTACTGAATATGGTAAAGCTCTGATGTCACCTCCTGAGAATTTAGTTGCAGAAGCTAAAAAGAATACAATCAGGTTGGTATGGGATGAAATTGTAGATGCCACGGGTTATAAAGTATATAGAGACGATAAAGAGGTTAATTCTACTCCGGATAATTCATATACTGACTTTAAACTAAAATTTGATACCGAATATTCTTACACAGTTTCAACTCTAGATCATCATTCTGATGAGGGGAATCAAACGGTTAACGTATTTTCATCCACGCATCCTGAAATAGCTAAACCAAAAGGCCTCAAGGCAGAGAGTGGTGCAAATCAAGTGACATTGAACTGGAAAACAGCTAAGAATAGTATTAAATATTATATATACCAGAATGGAACTTTAGTTGATTCAACAAGTGGATTAAGTGCAAAGATCAATACTGAAGCAGGTAGTGAAAATTGTTTTACGGTTGCTGGTGTGGATAAATATGGATCGATAGGTACTAAATCAGAAGCAGCATGTGATAAAACTCAATTTAGTCCTCCTGATACTATCAAGGTAACAAATGATAGAAGGAATAATAACTTGATCGAATGGTCGGCTGTTGAAGGAGCAAGTTCATATAATTTATATGCCAATGGCAAGCTGCAGACAAACACAACGAAGACTGAGATAAACCTAAAAAGTCTTAAATGGGATACTGATTACTCATATTATTTAACTTCCTTGACAGAAGATGGTATTGAAGGTCCTGAGTCAGCAGAATATTCTGCTAAAACTCCAAAGATTTATATTATTGAAGGTCTACTATTAGATGAGACAGGAGATGCGAAGAATGTAGATCAGGCAAAGGTCTTCCTATATGATTCATCTGGAACAAACCTGCTAGAAGAATTTGTTGTTTCCAGAAATGGTAAATTCAGGTTTGAAAATGAGATCATAGCAGATCATTATACAATTATGGCATATGGAAATGGTAGCGGTAATGGGGGTGATAGGGTCCATGTTACGAATAATGATATAACTGGTCTTAAAATAGATCTATCAACAGAGGGGCTTAGGTCAGATGTTATCGTAGAAAGAGGTGTTGGGCAATTGACGATTCACTGGTCTGATATTCCACAAGCAAAATCATATAATATCTATAAGAATGAAAGAAAGATACAAAATATCATTAATGACACATCTTATGTGGATATTGTTGCTCCAGGAGTTCCTACATCGTATATGGTCAGGTCTATTGACCTCTATGACTTAGAAGGTCCTACTTCAAATACTGTCACAGAAAAAGCTTCATATCCTCCACCAGAGTTATCGGTATCTGTTATTGCAGGTGGATATGCAATAGAGGGTAGTGGTCGTTTGATAAACTTAAGTTGGCCAGAGGTGCCTGGAGTTGAGAAATATGCTTTATATCGGGATGGTGAATTACTTGCAAAGCAATCAGAGCTTCTTTATGAAGAAAAAGACTTAGAGTGGAATACGACCTACATTTATGCGATCAACTCGATAGATGCAGATGACCTTGAAGGCGTGAACTTTACCGATACAGTTACTACTCACCCACATGTTACGGCACCCGTTTTTAAATTAGCGGGTAAAGTGAATTCCATTGAGATTTCATGGGAAGCAATAGCCGGAATGGCTGGAAAGTACAAGATCTTTAGGAATGGTGGTAACATAGCCGACTTGGATGCATTAAGCTTTATAGATCCTGTTACTCCTGGAGTTGAATATTGCTATACAGTTGCTGCAGAAGATACTTTTAAGACCGTTGGTCCTGATGCTGAAATCCAATGTACAAAGGGGTTTTTTGCTCCACCTGGAAATTTTGTAGGACGAGTACTTCGTAATTATGCAGCCTTTACCTGGGAACCAGTTTTAGCAGCATCTGGGTACAGAATCTATAGAAATGGTGAACTTATACTAGATACTCCAGATGCTACTGAATACGTAGATGTAAATTTAAAATATGATACTTATTATACATACGAAGCCTGTAGTTATGACCAGGAAGGTGATGAGGGTCCAAGAATAACATATCCACTTACTACTCATGAAGAAGTTCTTGCAGTGAGCATGACTGCAGAGGCTGATCTTGAAAAAATTACATTAAATTGGGAAAAATCAAATCTTCGCGTTGATCATGCCTATAGGATCTACCGCGATAGTGAATTGGTGACAGAGGTCACTAATACGACCTATGAAGATTTTGTTGAACCAGGCAAGTTCTTTTGCTACACCATTAAAGTTAAGGATAAATATGAGACTGAAGGTCCTTCCTCTAATTCGGAATGCCAGAAAGTTCTTGTGAACTATCCAAGGATGCTTCAAGTAACAGGTGATGTAAAGAGAGTTTTATTTAGTTTTAAGCAAATGATCGGTGCAGCCTCATACAATATCTATATTGCAGATAAAGAAACAGACTCACTAACATTCCTTACAAAAACTAGAAGCACCTATTATGAAGATAAGGGTCTTGATTTTGATACAGAATACTGCTATCAGCTTGCAAGCGAGGATGGTGATGGTGATGAAGGACCAAGGTCGCCTACAATGTGTGGGTATGTTCTACCTCCGCCTCATCTTACTCTTATAGAAAAAAAGTTTATGGAAAATACAGGAAATGGTATGTTGGATGGTAGAGAGAATGGATGGGCAATATTCAAAGTAGTAAATGATGGTCGTAGTCCTGCACGAGAACTTAAACCTTGGCTACAGCCTGAAGATGGTACTATGACACCATCACTAAAAATAGACTCAGTAAAAACAATCCCTATACTGGCAGTAGGTGACACAGCACAGATCGAATTCTCAATCTATGCAAAATTAAAAATAGAAAGTGGAGAGAGAAATTTTTTCTTTAGAGTAGAAGAATTTTCAGGAATGGATCTAGAACCTGAGCCAATTTCTTTCCCAACATTAAAAGTCACTCCTCCAAAACTTGTCGTTACAGATTTTGCTATTGATAATGAATGGGGGCAGCATTATCTACCAAAGAATGAAACTGTCACAATGACAATAAGGGTACAAAATCTATCTGTAGGTTTAACAGACACTGCTAGTTTTAAATTTAATCGTGATAGTTCATTTTTATCACAGGATGCAGATGAACTACATGAATATGGTTTAATAAAAGGTGGTGAATATATTGATCTTAGTTTTGAGATGCTCACCAGGCAGGATGACTTTATAGTAGAATTAGAGCTCTATGACTACTTTGAAACTAGAAGCACCATACCAATTTATGTGGAGGCGATGAAAACCTATAAGGGGAAAGAAGAACTGGTTGTATACGATACACCTTTTCCTCAAGATATTTCAGTTGGAGAAAGAAAATTCAGGCCGGAAATAATTACGGACATTCCTCGAGTATCTCTTGATAGAGAAACAATAGGTATAGTACTTGGTAATCCAACCTTCTGGGATTCAACAATTGTTGGTAAACCTTCAATTGATGATAATGTAAAACAAGTTCGAGAATATTTTCATGATCTTTTTGGTATGTCGGATCATGATATAGTACCTAGTCAGTATTGGTTATTCAATGAAGGTATATCCAGTAATGATTTCAAAACAGTGTTCGATCCAAACCTTGGATTCATAAGGAAGAAGATAATATCTAGTCTTGAATATTCTGAAAAGGACAGCTTGGATCTTATTGTGTATTTTAGTGGAGAAGGTACAACTCATAAGGGTGAAAAGGTTATACTACCCTATGACGCTGATTCAACAAATAGCAATACCTTTTTCCCAGTAAAACAACTTTACTCAAATCTTAATGAAATTCAGTCCATCCCTGAAGTAGGTAATGTTACACTTTTTATGGATGTGGATTTTAATAATGCTTCATTTACTCAAAGTATTGTTAAAAAAAGTGATTTAATACAAGATTCCAAGAAAAAGAAGAAAAAGAAGAAAAAGAAGAAAAAGAAGAAAAAGGGTGAGCCTGATGAACCAATTAATCTTTTACCCAAAGAAATAATGCCCCCAGAATCCATAACAGTATTTTATGCATCAAATACCACACAACTTGCTTATGAACACCCAGATCATACTAGCAGTATGTTTACTTATTATCTACTCAAGGGTTTAAAAGGTGCAGCGGATAATGGTGATAAGAAGGTGACAATATCTGAACTTCATAATTATGTTTTAAAAAATGTTGAGGATTCCACCAAAACATTATACAAAGATCTCCCTCAGATACCAATACTCTTCACATCAAACCCTGATAGGGTTCTTTATAAGTTACCCTAAATACTTATAAGCTGGTTGTCTATATGATAAGTCGATCACGGGTATTTCCATTCTTAAAGTTTGCTGTATGCATTTTAGCATATACATCTCTATTTTCACAGAATATTACNATTACTGGTAAGGTTATNAATCCTGCTGNNAAGCCTGTTAAAAAGGCGANTGTTAATCTTCTNAANCTCAAAGATGAGATTGTNATGGAAGATATCACNAANAGAAANGGAGAATTTGAATTANNGGATGTTGAACCAAAATTTTATTATTTAGTNNTTGATCACGAGGGNGATGGNTCTAAACGTATTAAACTNAATCCAAGNAAAAATCAAAATAATGACCTTGACCTTCTTATAAACCTGAATGGTGAATATCAACCTGTTGAGTGTTTTTTATTTGGTGANGACCCNCCAACANCTTTTGATCCAATACTCAANNTAAAAGAGCTTGAAATAAAAACTGCNCCAGCTCAAATTTCTNTTTCNTGGAATGATATACGACAAGCAAAGCTTTATACTCTTTTTGAGAATGGCAAAAAAATATATGTTGGAGAGGATACTCGNTATGAGAAAGAGATACCTCCTGGCATTGAATATTGTTANACTGTCCAAGCATCGGGTAATTACGACCTTAAAGGAGAGCTTTCNACATCATTTTGTGCAAGTGCCCCAACNCAGAGNCCNAGAGATNTTATAATTGATGTTTACAAAAATGACCTCTCGCTCGNTTGGGGACAAGTAGATGGTGCTGTNGCTTATTTAATTTATAGAGATNATGAGANNATTGGAGAGNTCAGTACAACATCGTTAAAAGATAGTGGNCTTGAATTTGGTAAGGAATATTATTATAANATATCTGCTTTAGATGCCTNAAAGATTGAAAGTCAAACTTCTGTTGAGGTNAAGACAAAGACCCATGAATTNGTTGATGTNCCAATACTATCCTCAATGAATAGTAAAACGAATATTACATTAATATGGAATGANGTAGATGGTGCCATTANTTATAATATTTTCAGGAACGGGGAAAATGTATCTAATACTANTAACACTTCTTTTNCAGANGCTATGCCACCCGGNAAGGANTATTGTTATCAAATTAGTTGTNTAGANCAATATGATATTGAAGGTCAANTATCACNACAGNATTGTACAAAAGTTCCTTTATCACCTCCATCGGGTTTACAGGCCAATGCGGGNGTATCAAGTATGAATCTATACTGGGATGAAGTATTAGGNGCAGNTAGCTATATGATCTATGAAAAACTAGGCCAGGATTCAATTTCTTATAAAGGAGAATCTAGATCCACTCAATTCACCGTGAATTCACTCGATTTCGCAGCTGATCTTTGTTTTGTAGTTACTTCCATTGATATGGATGGTCAAGAAAGCGAATTTTCGTTACCTGCATGTAACATTGTCCTTGATCCACCACACTTTACAATACAAAGTATGACCCTAAATGAACCATCGGGTAATGATGCTCTTGACGCAAGGGAAAGTGGCTCAATGCAATTTGCAATTTTCAATGATGGTCAGAGTCCTGCTCATCAGGTTGTGGTCTCAGTATTACAAAAAGACCCTGATCCATTTTTGTTNATGGGTAATCCGGTTATTTTAGATACTTTAGAAGCTGGCAGNATAAAGTTTGTCAAAATTGACATTCAAGGTTTATTGCAACTAGAAACAGGTGAACATGACCTAGAGTTAAAACTATCCTCTATTGAAGATATAACACTGGATGAACCCTATAGTTTTACAATCGAATCAAGGTCTATGGTTCCACCAAAAATNATAGTCGCGGATTTTGCAGTTTCAAATGAGTTTAATACNCATTATATGCCAAAGAATGAAATTGTAGGTTTAACGGTTAGAATTCAAAATGTTGGGGAGGGTGATACNGAATCTGTTTCCTTAAATGTTAAAGAGAACAGGACATATTCCACTCCAGACTTTACNGGAAANATGACGCTTCCTGCATTCAATTCTGGTGACTATATGGATATTGAAATTCCAATAATCAGCTCAGAAGAGAATTGTACTGTTGCGATTGANCTTACTGATTATTTAGGACGTAAGACTGAACANAGGATTAACCTCGAGACNATGAGAAATTATAGATCACCATTGGANTTGACNATACAGGATATAGGATCTGAAGATNTAGAATATTATCCAGACGAATTAGGTGAAATAGACGTTGATAGGCAAATACCTTTAGGTAGAAAAAACCCAAATGGTATTGCAATTATTTTAGGTACGCAGGATTATGATGATAAAAATTATCCTTCATTAAAATATGTTGTCCGAGATAGGGATGTTATCCGAAAATATTTTAGCAAGTCATTTGGACTTTCAGATTTTCAAATGTTGCCCTCTAAACCATGGCAAATGGAAGGTGGACCATCCGGTGAAGAATATGAAATGATTTTTGACCCTTATCAAGGAGANCTTAGAAAAAGGGTCATATCCGCAGAAAAATATTCTGACATGGAGGATATCAACATATATGTCTATTATCGTGGTTATGGTGAATGGGTAAATGGCAAACCACTTCTGATTCCTAAGGATGCTAAACTTGATCGACACGTTACAAAATATCCGCTTGAGCAAATGGTAAACAACCTTTCAACGCTTTCAGTCTTAGGTAGCATCAAGACCATNACACTATTTTTGGATATTACATATGTTAATCCAGAAGAATCTGCTGGACTGCTATGGGATTTTCCTGAGATGTCAGAAAAGATATGTATACTCAATGCTTGTTCAAATGGAGAGACATCACAGATATTTAATGAAAAGAAACATAGTTTTTTTACTTATAGTTTACTCAAAGGTCTATCTGGAAGTGCAGATGATGAAAATAATATTATAGACCTAGGTGAAATAACAGAATATGTCTATAAATCAATTCCAGAATATGTAAGGACTCAACCTGGTGCTATCAGGCAGAATCCAAAATTCAATGGAACTGATTTAAAGCGAATAGTGTTAGATCTTCGTTAGACCGCATTATTATATGAAAAAGTATATCTATAAAAATCTNNCTCTTTTTAGTNTGATATATTTTCATNANCTCNTGNTCTANANCNCCNCCNGNNTGGNTTGATTCTTATCCACAAGATAAACAGTATTGGCATGGTATAGGGTTTGCGTCCCATTCAAATGAAGAGTTTACAAAAGCCATAGCAAAAGAATATGCCATACATGAGATATCATCTCAGATAAAGGTAAATATTTCATCTGAAATGGANATCGCCGTTACAGACTTTAATGGGTCAGTGAATAATGTCATCTCATCNGTCATGAAATCTAGAGTAGANCTATTATTGCCNGAATTAGAATTTGTTGGTCAGCATAATACAAAAAAAGGTATTTATTTTTATATNAGGCTTAATAAGGTNAAATATAATGCGGCAATGGTTAGGTTAAGAGCAAATGCAAAAGAGACAGCATTAGGGTATATTAAAGAGGCGGATCAATACTTTGGAGTGCGATCATTAAAATTAGTACAAAAAGCATGGCAAGAGATACTTCCATTCAATGATGANCCGATTGANGTGNTATATGACAGTCAACCTGTCCATTTATATTATTTAATTAAGAGCAAGTTCGAAGAATATTCANACCGAATAGAATTAGAAGCACTGATCGCTAAAAAAACAATAAGAACATTTGTTGACCGTGAAAATAGTGTCANGATNAGAGTAAAGGATAAAGAAAGTGGCAATTTGATAGGTGGTGTTCCGGTAGAATTAAATATAAAAGATAAGAGTTTTACACTTTACTCAGATTCTGATGGCTTANTTCGTTACAATTTGCCAAGCTTTGCATATGNCACATCATTAAATATACAATTTCAGCTTAACCTTGATGAGATATTCAANGNCTTAAATANGAAANAGAATGTTCTTAGCCTTAATTCTAAAATAAACTCTGTAATTATNAATGTTACACCTGCAANAGCANTCATAGAATCTTTAGAGAAAAATCTAAATAAAACACTTAATGAGCCAATCATTATGATAGCAATCAAAGAATCCTTAAACAATAAAGTAGAATTTGTAAATACTAGGCCAGACTTATTAATAAAAATAGATGCCAATACTTCAAAGAGATCTGATAGGGTAGCAGATAACTTTCCATATTTCTCCTATGGAAATGCTTCAGTCAAGTTTGAAGATGCAAAAACAAATGAAATATTTTTTACTGCAAGTATATCTGATATTAAAGGTGCTGATTTTGGATCACNACAAACTGCAGGCATCCGATCATATGAAAAAATGGCAATTTCTCTGGTATCTGAATTGGAAAAAGAATCATTTGATAATCAATGGAATCAATAAAGGTTNCCTAATTGGANAATTTTAATTTTAATAGAGATAATATTGGTAAGGTTGTAGCTTTTTTTGCAATTGTTATTTCTGCAGCAATGATCTTTGAATGGAGGGCATATGAGAAGAGGGTTCTTAAAGATGCGCGGCAAGCCCCAACTGTTAACGCTGAAGTTAATATAGAACCATCAACAGAAAGAGTCGCACGCATTAGCTTACTAGAAAAAATGGCCATGGCTGAGCGAGAGAAAATAAAAGTAATGGTAGAACACGATAATTCTCCTCTTACAAATACTTACCCTATGATCTTAGATGCGACTAACTCATTTGANCCTGATATTGGAGANGAAGTTCAATTTGTTTGGAAACAAATAGCAGGAAAACCAGTTGAAATTAGGCCAAACCCTTTTTCAGGAAAGGTCAGTTTTGAAGGAAAAGCAGGAGANTATACATTTGAGCTTACAGTATCTGATGATTANGGTTCTAAAGCANCTGTNACTANNACAGTTGTTATAGAGCCTGANCCAAATACTCCACCAGTTATAGATATGAAGGTCAGGCAGGGCTCAGAATTAAATTAGATATACACTNNCTTAATTTATAACTTACTCTTAACTAATTTTAGAACAACTCAAATCTTTGGATAAAGTAAATGGATAGTCCAGTCGTACTAGGTATTGATATAGGTGGTACTAATACTGTATACGGTTTCATTAGTGAGGATGGTCATATACATGACCATNAAGAAATTCCTACAAAAGGANCAGATCCTGTTACAGATCTTGTGGGACGAATTGAATCAAGNACCAATCAGTTCCTAAATGATAATCCACAACTAGCTCTGTCTGGCATAGGGGTTGGAGCGCCTAATGGTAACCATTTCACTGGAATGATACAAGATCCACCAAACTTGAGTTGGGGTAATGTGAATATTGTAGAGCTTTTTAAAAAACGTTTCAATTGTAAGACCAGTTTGACAAATGATGCTAATGCAGCAGCATTAGGGGAAAAGCATTATGGTATTGCTAAGAACATGAATGATTTTATCGTTATTACTCTTGGTACAGGGCTAGGAAGTGGAATCTTTAGCGGTGGCAGATTGCTTTATGGACATGATGGGTTTGCTGGCGAGATGGGCCATATGCCAGTGGAATATGACGGCCGAAACTGTAATTGTGGAAATAGAGGGTGCTTGGAATCCTATGCATCAGCAAGTGGAATTAAAAAGACCATCGAAGATCTGCAGAAAGAATTACCTACTGATGAATTTTTAAATAGTATCCATAGTGATAAGATAGACGGACTACTGATTGACTCAGCATTTGATAATGGAAATGAATTGGCAAAGAGAATCTATCAATTTACAGGGAATAAACTTGGACAAGGCCTAGCACAAGCCGCTACTCTTTTAAGCCCAGAGGCATTTATATTTTATGGTGGNTTTAGTAACGCGGGTGATCGTATCCTGAAACCAGCAAAGGCATCTATGGACCGCCATTTGATTAATGGCCATGCTGGATCCATAGATCTTATTCGTTCAGGTCTACCTCAAGGCCAGGCTGGAATACTGGGTGCTGCTTCTCTCATCTGGGCACCATAGAATAATTTATTTGTAACTAAAAGCCAGTGATGTAGCTAACGTTTAGCTATATCAATATATATTATATTTATAGCAGTATTTTGCCTTAATAAACCACCTTACGAGAGATATATGCGACTGTCAAGGAAGTTCACACAATATTTTATATTATTAATCGTATCATATACGTACGGAATTAATCCACCACAATCTGGTCAATTCCCAATAGGGTTTTGGGACCAAATGGAAGCACAGGATATTGGATTCATGTATGGCGATTCTGGATGGGTTAAAAAGATAGCAGAATGGAGAAGTAGCCCACAACGAGATGCACAATTAGAATTTGCTCTTCCTGTCCTTCTAGGCAAGTATTCTGGTGCAACAACTTACTTTTCAGCACAAGATTTTCAGGATATATTGTTTGATAATAACCCAACTGGATCGATGAGTGAATACTATGATGAAATATCATATGGTAGCTTTATAGTCGATGGCACTACAGGTGGTTGGTATCAGTCATCATATTCAATGAGTGAAGCTAAGACGAATACGAAACAGTACGTTGCTGAGATAGCTGCACTTGCAGATCCGGATTTTGACTACTCACAATATGACAACGATGGTCCCGATAACATTCCTAATTCAGGAGATGATGATGGGTATGTAGATGGTATTGCTGTTGTTTACTCTGGTTGCGGTGCAGAATGGAGTCCTGGTAATGATAATCTATGGCCTCACATGAGTAGTCTTGGGAGTAGCTACGAATACACGACTGGCGATGCTTCTGCGAATGGGGGATATGTTATTGTAAGCAGTTACTTTGTATCTCCAGAACTAGCAGGCGGTGGAGATTGTTACACGGATATCATAAGGCCAATGGGTGTGTATGCACATGAATTTGGTCATATACTCGGTTTACCTGACCTCTATGATAGAGATGATAGCAATGGTAATTCTGAAGGAATTGGTAATTGGTGTTTAATGGCTGGTGGCTCATGGAACGGATGGGCGGGAGATACCCCAGCTCATATGTCAGCATGGTGTAAGCAGGAAATGGGTTGGCTCGAACCAACCGTCTTAAGTGAAGATCAGACCGGCCTGGATATACCTGAATCAGTAAATAACCCATATGCATTAAAAATATGGGAAGATGATTATTATTGGAGTCGTTACTTTTTAGTAGAAAATCGTCAATCAACAGGTTTTGATGCAGGGCTTCCAGCAAGTGGTCTAATGATCTACCATATTGATGAGAACAGGCGTTGGGGAACAAATCGTTGGAGTTCAGGTACCGTCAACGATGACCATGATCATAAGCTTGTGGATGTTGAAGCTTCTGATGGTAATGGCGATATGGATAATGGCGTAAATAGAGGTGATGGCGGTGATCCCTTTCCTGGGACGTCAAATAATACAGATTTCTCTTCAAATTCCGATCCTAATTCAAATCGATACTCGGGAGAAGCAACAAGCATAGTGGTGACCAATATAAGCAGTTCTTCCAGCACAATGATGGCTGATATAGCGGTCCAGGCACAAAAAGGAATTCCTTTAGTATATGATCAGACAGGTATCTCTGGTTATGGATGGGGCTATTCAAGTGAATCAGATCATTATGGAGGTGTCCTGTTTGAGTATTCATCATCAGAAGACCAAAATGGTTACTTGACCGAGGTTGATATTGGATTTAGAAATGATAACAATAATTATACATTATTTGTCTACGATTCTTTTAATAATGGTACACCAGGGACGCTATTATTTGAGGTGTCAGGCAATACAAGCTCCTCAGGCTGGCACTCCGTGGCTGTGGATTCAGTAATGATACAACCGGGGCAGGAGTTTTTTGTTGCATATAAGGTAGTAGGTCAATCCTATGCTATCTCTTTTGATAAACTTACATCACCGGTCAATAGGTCTTATTTTTCTGGAGATGGTGTTAGCTACTCTGGTTCGATTGGTGACAGTTACAATATCAACCTACGTGCGAAACTACGCAATCGTACACCGCAGAATGAGGTCTTAGGATGTACTGACCCATATGCAAATAATTATGACCCGGATGCTACATCAGATGATGGAAGTTGTTCTGGATATCCTGATAATGGAGATTATTCTATTAGTTTTGATGGCGTTGATGATTATTCACGAGCAGCTTGGTCAGACAATATGAATACATATACGGTATCTTTGTGGGTCCGCTCCAATGTCGAATCTCAAGAATTGTATCGCGGTTTCTTTAATTCATATGATAACCAAAGTTATGGTTTTCAATTGGATTGTAATGGGTCGAACGAATATCGTTTTTACTCAGAACTGGGAACAGTTGTTTTTGCACCGCTATCCACTGAATGGTCACATATTGCAGTTGTCGCTAATAATTCAACCACTTCTTTTTATTTCAATGGAGATCTGATCGCCACAGTGAATTGGGTCATGGATGAATGGAACCATATAGAGCTGGGTAGGAATAGAAGTACACAGCAGCCTGGAAACTATACGGTGGACCAGGTAAGCATATGGAATACTGCGCGTACACAAACCGAGATTCAGGGTGACATGTATAATGAACTTACTGGAGACGAGGACGGACTCTTAGTCTATTGGAAGGGTGATGCAGGTGAAGGCGAAATACTCTATGACCATACGGGTAACGCAAATCATGCAACCATTTATGGTGCTACCTTTATTGAAAATAACCCAGGATGGGCAACGATCGATGTGGACCCAGACTCGCTCTATCAACATGTATTAATTGGAGATTCAACTACGCAGACCATAACGATACATAATACTGGGGACACTGACCTTCAATGGGAGATCGCTGCATCAAACTCACAACGTATTGCCAGTGATAATATTTATTTGACAACCGCAGATCAAGGTCTAAATATATCATTAGAGGCCGGTCCTGGAGCACAAGACCCAGTATATGAACTAAACCTGGAACGTTTAGGCTCTCGTCCAGGTAGTCGCAATGGAGATCTTCAGGTTTTATTGATGTCTAATAGAACTAACGATAATGATTATTTTGCTGGTCAAATTGAACCCTATGTTGAGAATATGGATTTTGCTTCATGGTATTTAGAACAAACGCCAGAATTAACTTATCTTCAACAGTTTGATGTGATCTTGCTTCAGGAGAATGGTCGTACTAGCAACTCAGCTAATATTGGTGATGTACTGGCGGAATATGTCTTAGATGGGGGTAACCTTATTCTATCAACCTTTTATTGGCAGGATAGGACAGATGGCGGTGGATCAGGTTGGGGAGACCTTGAGTTATACGATCCTTTGTATGGGGGTGCCTGCGATTATGTCAATCGAGATCTTGGAACGGTCCTTGATCATCCAATGACAGAAGGTATAGAAGAATTAACTTGTTATTTCAGGGGAGGTCCAACTACGTTGAGAGATGATGCCACCGCAGTTGCATGGTGGAGTGATGGTGATCCTCTGATCGCATACAATCAGCCTGGAGGAGTTATCACTGCGGTTACAACATTTCCTGCACATGGAGCCTATTCAAGTTTCAGTGGTGATTTTTATGAGTTATTCTCTAATGCAATATACTGGACAGCAAATGCATCACCAGGATGGTTATCCACTGATATAGTTTCGGGTACGGTTGCTCCAGGCACATCTCAAGATATAATAGTCAGTTTGAATGCAAGTGAGTTGGATACAGGATACTATACTGCTCAGCTTGTACTTAATAGCAATGACCCGATCGATCCAAGTGTATCAATTCCAGTAGACATGGAAGTATACATGCTTTTTCCTGATATAGATATTTCACCTGACCAGATCAATGAAGAACTATACCTAGGCGATACTTCTTTCCAGACCCTCACTATTTATAATAATGGAGAGGGAGACCTGGATTGGTCATCTCTAATTATTCCTGGAGATGGAGAAAATAGATCTAGTTCGACCCATCGCAATACTCACATTTCACGTCCATCAAATCTAGAGCCTTATATGAGCGTAGAAGAGGCGGTATCGCGCATAAATGGATCTCGATCATCTCACCATATTTCGCATGATAAACCTGTAGTAAGAGCTGAAAATGAATATTCTCAGTCTTCATCTGTTCCGATTGCAACAACAGTATATAATAACCGTAATACACGATCATTGGATGTGGCAGTACTATATGCTGATGCTGAGACCCGGGGTTCAGATATATCAAATAGACTGATCGCCACTGATCAATTCAATAGCGTTACAGCCATAGGTGTTAATGCTGAAACCCCAACAACTGAGGAGCTTTCTGCATTCAGCTCAGTATTGGTCTGGTCTAATCTTCAATTTCAAAATTCAGTCATTTTAGGTGATAATTTAGCAGATTATGTAGATATGGGCGGAGGAGTTGCCTGTGCAATGTTTGCTGTAGGTCAAAGTCCTATACTTGGTCGATTTGCGACGGAGGAATATTGGGTCATAGATCCGGCCTCTAGCATAGGCACTACAGCTTCAATTGGTACAGTTCATGAACCAGATCACCCAATAATGAATAACGTAGGATCCCTTGATGCTTGTGGTAGTTGTTTTCGACCATCATCAAATACCTTGTCTTTTGATGCGACCAGGGTCGCAGATTGGTCTGATGGATATCCCCTTGTTGCAACCAAGGATATAGATGGTGTCCATAGAGTAGATCTAGGCATTTACCCGCCAACAACTGATTCATATGGTTCCGGATGGGATCCAAATTCAGATGTGGTTCTGTTAATGGCGAATACATTGACGTGGGTATCGGGGCAGACCCAGAGTGATTGGTTCTCTTATTCGCCGGATGCTGGAAATATTCCTCCGGGATCTTCTCAGGATATCCAAATAGAGTTCAACGCAAATGATATTGAAGGCGGTATTTATTCAACGCAATTAGCGATAATCAGTAATGATCAAGATGAGCCAGAACTATTAGTCCCTGTTGAGCTTATAGCCAATATTCCTTATCCAGATATCGCAGTTACACCAGAATCACTAGATGATAATTTATTTTTAGGCGATTCATCGTTGCAGTCTATTATGATAAGTAATAGTGGATTAGCAGATCTTAATTGGAACCTTAATATCCTTGATTATGGTCGAGATGGTATGTCTTACGTATTTACAAACTGTGGGAGTGAAGGAACTCTTGGACCATCCCAAGAAGATTGCGATGGTGAATATCAAGGAACATCACTTGAAGATGTGGTCGTTGTAACAGCAGGTATTCAGGAATGGATCGTACCTCAAACCGGTACGTATACAATTGAAGCCTTGGGGGCTAAAGGTGGTGACGCATCCGCCGGAAGTGATTACACTGGGGGGTTAGGTGCGCGAATGATAGGGGTATTCGATCTAACTGAAGGAGAGATTATAAATGTCCTTGTAGGCCAAATTGGCGGATCGGAACAAGAAGGTGGTGGCGGCGGCGGCTCGTTTGTTACTGACTTCAATAATAACCCTATCATAGTCGCTGGTGCCGGTGGAGGTGCTGGTAGTGCAGGCAATGGAATAGATGCTGTAAATGAAACATCTGGAACTGCTGGTGAAGTAGGTGGTGCTGGTGGTGAAGGTGGCAATGGAGGTCAAGAAGACTATGGAAATGGTGCAGCAGGTGGTGGGTTTTATACTGATGGTACGGCGGGTTACGGCGATGGTGGAGGTAAAGCATATCTAAACGGTGGTAATGGTGGTGAGACACCTTGGCCAAATTATCCCGGATCAAGCGGTGGATTTGGTGGTGGCGGTGCTGGTTGGTGCTGTGGTGGTAATGGAGGCGGTGCTGGTGGATATTCAGGAGGTGGGACTTCAGGATCACCTTACTATGGCGGCGGCGGTGGTGGTGGTTCTTTTAACGCCGGAGAGAATCAGGATAATCAAGTTGGTATTAATGCTGGTCATGGTCTGGTCATTATTACTCTTGACAACCCTTCTCTGTCATGGGCTTCGACATCAGAAGATTCAGGCGTGATTCCAGTTGGAGCTTCAGATACATTGGATATTCATTTTAATGCATCCGACCTGGAAGCAGGAAATTATTTAGCAGATCTAGTTATTTTTAGCAATGACCCGGATGAGTCACAAGTGAATATACCAATATCCTTATCAGTGTTTGACCAGATTTTACTACAGGATATGCCTGATACCTCTTTGAGTGAAGATTCAGAACTATATTTAGCTCTGGATGCGGATTACCCTGGCTATGAGTATAATTTTTCTGTGACTAGTGATACAGTTGGAGTAGAGGCATCTGTAGAAAACGATAGCCTTTTGTTATTGCCTGCGCCTGATTGGACGGGTAGTGCAGCTATTGAGGTTATCCTGATCCTTGAAAATTCATTATCTGATACGGCATCATTTGTCGTTACTATCAATGAGCTCAATGACCCTCCAAATGCCTATGACCAGATATATTATATTGAAGAAGATGATTCTTTATTCACAACGGTCCCTGCGGATGATGGTGATAGTTTGAATGGCCCATATGATGAACAGTCCCTCACATACATATCACTTTCAGCATTCTTACACGGATCATATGATCTAGGTCGTACGGATGGTATACTTAGCTATATCCCAAACCCAGATTATTTTGGACCAGATAGCATGGAATATGTTTTAATGGACAATGGTACAACCTCTGGGCAATCAGATCCGCTTTCTGATACAGCTCTGATCGTGATAAATACTCTCCCTATTAACGATGATCCAGTATTAGAAAGTCTATCAGATACCTCAATGTTTGAAGATTCAACTCTTGCAATCGTTGTATCTGCTTCAGATATTGACAATGAAGAGCTATCCTTCCAAGCTTTAAGTTCAATTGATGAATATATTACTGCTGAGATGGTAGATACTGTTCTTCACCTAAACTCACACTTTAATTGGTCTGGTACGGCGACCATCACAGTTCTGGTTAACGATAATATGGGTAGAGCAGTGGATGTGGAAGAGTTTCAGTTAACAGTTCTACCGGTCAATGATCCGCCAGCATTTGAGGATCTATTTGCATTAGTTGGTGTTGGTTTTGATTTTGAGATCCCTATCTTTGCTAATGATATAGATATGGATTCTCTTTCCATAACGTTAGATGATTCATTTGATTACCCTGAGTGGATCATGCTTGAATGTGAGCCTTGCAGGTTAATGGGCAATGCTCCTGATGAAGGCGACTATCATTTTCCATTATTAGTTAATGATGGCAGTACCACCGTCAGTGATACATTTAATTTGGAATCACGTTATTTCCAACCAAGGATAACATCGGTTGATGATGTTCCTGAAGATGAGGGTGGCAGAGTTTATATTGAGTTTCAGCGTTCATTCTTTGACCATGCTGACCAGAATAATCAGTTCTACACGATATTTAGGTTAGATCAGGTAGAAGATAGCACACTATGGGTCAGTACCGTAACTGGTGCAGCAGGTGGAGATGAAACCTATGTTTTCGAAGTATCTACAGTGGTTGATTCTAGTGGGGAGGATAATGGCATAACTCAATTCAAGG
Source organism: bacterium TMED46 (assembly GCA_002167345.2). Taxonomy (GTDB): domain Bacteria; phylum Fidelibacterota; class Marinisomatia; order Marinisomatales; family UBA1611; genus CACEUX01. The sequence goes on from NHCZ02000035.1 coordinate 55,471, forward strand.
TCATTGCATTTATGAATGCGGGTACATTTGAATCGGATATATCCACTGGTTACTCATTGGACAATCTCGCTCCTGAAGCACCGACGGGTTTAGAGGCTATGGTTGTGGATGAAGGTATCCATCTTTCATGGGATCTTTCCGGTTCTGACGATTTCCAACATTTTGATCTGGATAAGTCATTATCTGAAGACTTTGCAGATCACGAGACATTCACATTGACCGACACTGTATATCTTGATCCAAATTATACGCTTAATGAACCGCAGTTCTATCGACTATCGGCTATCGATTATTCAGGGAACGTGAGTGAATACTCAGATATAGTCGAGGCGGCTGTACTTTCTATTGATGAGGAAGTTCTTCCTGATTCATACGCACTCTATCAGAATTATCCTAATCCATTTAATCCGGTCACGACCATACGCTATGACCTTCCAGAAAGAGCGTTTGTGAGTATTCGAATCTTTGATATAAAGGGTAGAATTGTTCGGACGTTAGTTCAAGGTACTCATGATCCCGGTAGAAGAGTGGTTGTATGGGATGCAACGAATCAGAATGGAGAGGATGTTTCTGCAGGAATGTATATGTATATGATCCAGGCTGGAAAATTCTCTCAGGCACGTAAAATGCTTTTATTAAAGTAATTAATATTACGTAATCGTTTAAAAACCCCGTTTATAAGCGGGGTTTTTTCATTAGGCATAGCTTATATAGATTTACACATAAAAGAGCGTATATAACATGATCAAACAGCTAAAAACACTTATTAAAAGCCAAAGAGCAGCTATAGTTTTATTGTTAATATTGAATTTGTTACAATTAAGAGAATTAGGNCTCATGCGAATAGAATTAATTGACCTTGAAATAAAGATAGTTTCCTTGGNAGAACATGTCAAAAAGAATNANAATGAATCTTATAAATAGACCACTCAACTTTTATTTAATTGCNGTAGCTCTTTTTTGNTCCTGTGCAAGTAANCCCCCAGTTNCACCTGAACCAGAGCCNNTAGTGGTTATTGAGCCTGAACCGGAGCCTGAACCAGAACCAGAACCTGTGGTCGCCACACCTCCTGCACCACCAGAAGNAATATCTATTAATTCAATAGAATACAATACCAATTATATGTCCATTAAATGGGATTCATCGAAAGAAACAGATTTTAAAAGTTACACCTTATTAAGGGTGGTGGGTGAAAGTGAAGATGTAGATACATTGATAACTACAAGTAATAAAGAAGAAACAGAGCATTACCTCAATAACTTTGATCCAAAGATCGAGAATTGGTTTTGGATCGTTGTCAGTGATCTAGATGGTCTTAGTACTACTGGTGATAGGGTGACACATACACTAGAGACCAAGGCTCCAGAAGAGCCCATTTTACTTCCTNTAGAATATGATGATCTTTTATCCATGAGATGGATGCAGAATCATGATAATGATTTTGCTTTTTACGGAGTCTATAGATCCATATCAAGTGACATGAATGATAAAGTAGCTATAAAAGATATAATGGTAAAGGAAGATACACTTTTTATCATTCCAATGGACTCGGTCTATTATTATCAGATAGGAGTTCAGGATNATTGGGGATTGGAATCATACAGTAATGTTATAAAAGGCGATNATGATATCAATATCTGGGATGAGCAATACCCATTGATTGCTACAAGAGAACTNGATNTATCCTCAACTAAGAAGTTTGGTAAGATACCATTGGAATTAAGTGAACTAATTAATCTTGAGGTTTTAAGACTTCAAAATAATTTTTTAACTGGTGCTATACCTAATGCATTATGGGACTTGAAAAAACTGAGGTCTCTCAATCTCAGTAATAATGAATTGTCTGGAGAGATACCCGAAAAAATTTACAGAGCATCATCGTTGGAGGAGTTATGGTTATCAAANAANACTTTNTCAGGTGAGTTGCCTTATCAGTTATTCATGCTTAAAAATTTGACCCATATAAACATAAGTGATAATGCAATTAAAGGTCATTTGAGTGAATCTGTAAGTAACCTTAAAAAGCTTGAATATTTAAATCTATGGAATAATGATNTATCAGGTTTTATTCCCNNTGAAATNGGTGAACTTGATCATTTAGAATTCTTGAGTCTATCGGGTAACCAGCTGAAAGGATCTATACCTAAAGAACTTGGTAATGCACGCAGCTTAATATCTTTAGGACTTTTCGAGAATGAACTTACTGGTTCNATCCCAAAAGAGATCGCAAGCTTATCTGAATTGAAATATTTAGGACTTTTTGGTAATGATCTAGAAGGACATGTGCCTGAGCCCCTGATGAATAGATTGGACCTTTTATATCTTAGGCTTAATGATAACAAATTTGATGAGATCGACCATGATACAATGTGCGGATCAGGATATGATTGGGAAAATTATATTTATTACGATGTTTCAAAGAATGGATTCAAGGAACCGTTACCAAAATGTTTTGATAATGATGAGTTTTTTAATATTTACTCTTCCTTTAATAAAAAATAAATGAATGTCTATTATCTTTATATATTAAATATATTTATATCATTCCTTTCCGCCACTAATTACTACGTAGCTACTTCTTACGGTAATGATAATAATAATGGTACATCCATAAATACACCATTCAAAACAATAGCGAAGGCTGCGTCAGTGATGTCCTCAGGTGACATATGTTATATAAGACAAGGACGATACCATGAAACGGTCACTATAGATAACCTGGATGGGGCTTCAGGGTCTGCGATCATTTTTACTAATTATAATAATGAACGTGCCATAATGGATGGCACCATACCTATAACGTCTGCATGGACGCAAGTAGGCTCATCTAATATTTGGAGAACAAAATTATCATCCGATATTTGGCAGTTATTTTTGGATTGGGAAGAGCAGGTCATGGCCAGGTGGCCTAATGCAAAGTTTAGTGATAACACTATTTGGGATAATGATAATTATTGGGCAAAGGGTACNATNGATGACAATGAGANTGCATATTCCAATGGTACGATCATTGATGATCCCTACACAAATTCAGCGGGAACCTCAATTGATCTAAATGCAAAAAGCTTCGATTTAGATGAGTCAAATAAACAAGCGATCGCTATACTAAATCTTGGCTCATTTAGAACGTGGTCTAGGCTTGTAACGAGTCACTCGGGTAATACATTTAACTATGCAACTGTNCCTAATTGGAAGACAAAACATCACTATTATTTTCTAGAAGGTCGGCGTGAGTTTTTAGATCAAGCAGGAGAGTGGTGGTATGATACATACAATAATGCAGATTCCCTTTATTACTATGCAAATAATGGAGTTGACCCAAATAAATTAAATTTCAGAGGAAAGGTGCAATCCTATTCATTTTCCATCACTGGATCTGAATATGTCCAGATAAAGAATCTAGAATTCTTTGGTACTACGGTCTATTTTTCTAATGGAGATAACTGTGTGGTATATGGGTGCAACTTCATGTATCCTAGTTGCTCTAAGAGGATGCTAAGAACTGTAGATACAGAGCCAGAAATGACAAAGTTCGCATCAGGTAGTACCGGGAGTGCTGTACGAAATTGCGCTTTTCGTAATACTGATGGAACCGCCCTAGANATGTGGGGTGGTACGGACACCGTTGATAACTGTTATTTTACCAATATTGATTATTCTGTTGCAGATAACAGTAGCATAATGCTTACAATGCGAATGAATGGTACTGNNAATGTATTTNGAAAGAACACNGTACATNNNACAGGTGCATCTGCAACTGTNATGGTAGGTGATGCTGGACTGGTCGAATATAATAACCTCTATGATACTGGACATCTTCAAAGTGATGGCTCAATGATACAGTTCATGGAGGGCCAGCAGGATGGAGCGATCTGTAGATATAATTGGCTCCATGACACGGAAAAATATGGTGCCAGGTTTGACCATAGTGGTACAGCAGATGGTACAAATGGGACCATGCATCATAATCTAGCTTGGAATTGTGAAAGCGGTGGCATAATGGTCAAGGGTGATAACCATAAGGTATATAATAATACAGTTTTGAATTCTGGTAGTAAGAACGATATCATTGTATTCCAGGTCAATAACGGAGATCATGCCTCCAGTATCATCAGAAATAATGCAGCAGATAAGATTGCAAATCATAGAACGAATAATGTTGCAATTGATTTTGGAACCTATACAAATAATTGGAATGGATATAATGAGAGTATTACCCTCAATAGCATATTGACAGATACATCCAATAATGATTTTTCTCCAGGGACATCTTCTCCTTTAATTGATGCTGGAGTCGCAATCAGCGGTATTACTGATCAATATTCAAATAACGGGAGTGGGCCCGATATAGGTGCATATGAGGATGGNAATACAAACTGGACCGCAGGGCATGACTGGAACTTGAATTCAACTTTTGGTAGTAGTTGGGTACCCATACATGGTGCTACAATAAGTGGCAATTCTGGTTTTAGGATGATGAGTAGTCCTGTATCAGGATCAATATTAAGTGATCTGTTAGATGAATTATGGATCCAAGGTATGACAGGNGGTGATGCAACAAGTGGNAATGCAAATGTATGGGTTTTGAATCTAGCANNTCAAAGTTGGACAGCTGTTTCAAATATTACTTCACAAACTTTAACTGCTGGNCAAGGATTCTTGGTCTATGTGTTNGATGATATTGATTTTGATACTGATAGTGACCTTCCTGTAGATCTCTATGTATCCGGTTCTCACAATACAGGTAATGTATCGATCACAAGCATACCTCAAAACAGCTTCTACCTGGCAGGAAACCCTTATGCAAAGACCATTGACTGGGATGATGTATCGAAAACTAATTTGTCTACAACTATTTCTGTATGGGATGATGCCAGTTCAGACTGGAAAACCTATAATGGTTCCTCTGGAGANCTGACAAATGGTTTGATTGCACCTTTTCAGGGATTTTGGGTACAGGCAAGTGGTGGAGTAGGTAGTTTTACTATTCAAGCNGATGATATTTCAACAACTGCAGGCACGTTTCTTGGTCGCACAATGGATGAGAATACGGGGAGTTTAGCATTCACGATATCATCTGGTGACTATACAGATAACTTATACTTGACCCTTGGTTCAGGTGGTAATATTGATAAAGACATTTCAGATGCGCCTAAATTACTCCCATTGCAAGCAACACCTAGAGTCGCAGCAATGACCATATCTGATAATATTCCTATGAAAATAAACCACCTACCTTATGATCTCGAGGGTACGTATATAATACCATTAGACATATTGTCATTAGACATAGATACTTTGGGTCAATTTGTTACTCATGATNATCAGGTTACATTGNAACTNAACNATCAAGANCTCCCTGGACANATCACCTATAGTTTTATAGATAANATANCTGGAATTGAATACAATATGCAGAATATGTCAGGTCTGAANCTTACCACAGAGTCAAAAGGAAGCTTTTCATCAAATTATAATGGTTTAATTAGCAATTATCCTCTCATTGGAGAAGCTAGATATTCAATTCTCATTCATTACGGTTCTCTGAATAAGTCAAATTATANTGAAATATTGCCAGAAAATTTTGAATTACATCAAAACTTTCCTAATCCTTTTAATCCAATTACTAGGATCAATTATGATTTACCCATGAGCTCAAAAGTAAAAATTCACATTCATGATATGAATGGTAAAAAAGTATCAACTTTATTAAATGAATTCAAGGACCCTGGCTATTGGCATATATTTTGGGATGGAAAAAGTGAAGAAGGTAAAACTGTCTCTTCAGGCATGTATCTTTATACCATTGAGACGNAAGAATTCTTAAAATCAAAAAAAATGTTATTTATAAAATAATAATTAAAATTTATTCAAATGATATGAACTAGTGCTAAAAATGATTTTACGATTTATTATATATTTATTATCAATTAGTTTTGTTAATTCTCAAGGAATTGATTTTCCTGATGAGCCTATTCAGGCACCNATANGAAATCTTTGGCCNTTAGTTTTGATNGGCTTTTTATTTATTCTCAAAAGGTNNAAACAAANTAAATAATCGTTTTTCAAACATTTTGTAANTCTANTGTAANTCCCAAAATTTTAAGNATAACAAAAAAACCCACTATANCNTAGTGGGTTTANAAAAAAAGTAATACTTGTAGCGGAGGAGAGACTTGAACTCCCGACACCCGGATTATGATTCCGGTGCTCTAACCAGCTGAGCTACTCCGCCATTATGCTTACAAAAAAAGCTTGAGAACTTATACAGTTGATATCTTCAAAACCAACGGGAAAAGAGAACNCAAATTTTGCTTTTAATCATTGCAGATTCATGTAATTTTCACTCAATTATTTTATTATTAGGAGAGAATAATGTACTCAAGTATTGATCAATTTATGGATGCCGTGCAATCAAGGAATGTAGGCGAAAATGAGTTTCATCAGGCTGTACATGAGGTCGTTGAATCCTTATGGGGATTTTTAAAAGACCATCCGCACTATTTACATGCAAAAGTACTGGATAGGATCATTGAGCCAGAAAGAGTAATACAGTTCAGGGTTCCTTGGAGAAATGATAGAGGGGAAGTAGAAGTGAATCGCGGATTTCGTGTTGAGTTCAATTCTGCTATTGGTCCTTATAAAGGGGGCTTACGTTTTCATCCTTCAGTGAACCTATCAATATTAAAATTTTTAGGATTTGAACAGGTTTTTAAAAATAGTTTAACTACGCTTCCAATGGGAGGTGGAAAGGGTGGGTCTGATTTTGATCCAAAAGGAAAATCAGATAATGAGGTCATGAGTTTCTGTCAAAGCTTTATGACGGAGCTTTACAGGCACATTGGTCCTGATACAGATGTCCCAGCTGGAGACATTGGTGTTGGTGGTAGAGAGATTGGCTATTTATTTGGCCAATATAAGAGAATAAGAAATGAGTTTACAGGTGTTTTAACAGGCAAAGGACTTAATTGGGGTGGCTCATTAATACGCCCTGAGGCCACTGGATATGGTTGTGTTTATTTTGCTGAGGAAATGCTTAAAAAAGTTGGAGACAGTTTTAATGGAAAAAGTGTGGCGGTTTCTGGCTCAGGTAACGTGGCCCAATATGCAACTGAAAAAGCGACAGAGCTAGGTGCAAAGGTCATTACTCTATCTGATTCATCAGGCACGATACATGATGAAAGTGGTATAGATGCAGATAAGTTAAATTGGCTAATGGACTTAAAAAATAATAGACGTGGTCGCATCAAAGAATACGCAGATGAGTTTAAAGTCGCTTACCATGAAGGAAATAGACCTTGGGACATAAAATGTGATATCGCGCTCCCATGTGCAACGCAGAACGAGATCAGTGGTGATGATGCGAATATGCTTATATCAAATGGATGCAGAGTTGTATCTGAAGGTGCAAATATGCCTTCAGATGCGGATGCCGTCAATGCATTCTTGGAAAGTGATATATTATTTGGGCCAGGTAAAGCAGCAAATGCTGGAGGAGTAGCAACAAGTGGTCTTGAGATGAGTCAAAATAGCATGCGTATCAATTGGTCTCGAGAAGAAGTGGATGGTAAACTACAAAGTATTATGAAAAATATTCATGAGGCTTGTGTTAACTACGGTGAAAGCGATGGCTCTGTTAATTATGTTAAAGGTGCAAATATTGCTGGATTTATCAAAGTCGCAGATGCTTTGATCGATCAGGGTGTTGTATAATCTAGATCTGTCTTAATATATTAGCTATATACCACTAGATTCTTCTTCATCCATGTGGTCCTTTTCTATTTCTAGAGGTTGATAAATAACCCCTTTCCCGGTAGTGCCATCAAGTGTNATGGTAATCGGTCTATCAAAATGGTACCAATCTATATAATTTGTTGATTCAACNAGTGAATCATCAGAAATCCAATCAAATCCCAGATGATCATTTTTATTTTTTGGATCAATTGTGATATATGCTATTTGTAAACTTGTGATATTTTGGAAGAAATGGCTCCCAAATGAAGGGTCTATTGGTAATTCTTTTAGTCCTAATTCAATAATAGCCTTTGCATGTGATATCTGTTTCCATTGAACAGGTATCCCTAGCCAGGGGTCAGCTGAGCCCCATCTCCCAGGCCCAATTAAAATATATTGGCGGCCATTTTTAAACTTTTTATTTAACTGGTATACCTCTTTAGCGATCTCAGATGTTTTACTTGGATCAAAGGAATTTTTGCGCACAATGATCATATCTTGCACAGTATTGATTCTACCATCGCCAAGGGTAATATTACTTTTGCAGAATATTTTCCTCATTACTGATTTTTCATCTTCTACTATTTTCTGCAAACCAGTAAGCACAATAGGTTTGATCTGTAAAAGGCAGAATTCTGGTTTTTTATCTTTTGACATATTTACGGCAAATTCNATCTCAACCGGGCAACCAAGAGCTTTTTTACCAATNGAAAGAATTTCTTTTGCAAGTGAGGCAAATGGAATAGTCTTCCACTTTAAGATCGGAGCGAATGAAACAACCCTAGTTCCAGATGTTGAGAGCGAATCTCTAATCGTATTATCTTCATGTGAGACCACACTGCCAATCCATTGCAATNCCCCATCATCTTCAGCATCCTTAAGGTTATATGATAATAGGTCAGGACCTAATTGATCTTTTGCTCTTAATGGCAATCCATAGAACTGATTCTGAGTATTTTCTTTGGTAGCCTTAATTGAAAAAAATTGAGGTAGAATAGTAGGATATTCTGGTGAGATCCTTAGGCATTTTTCTCCATCAACTATAGTACGTCCAAACCCAAGTGCCAAGTATGCAACACCTTCATTTCTTTTCATATATGATACTGGGTAATAATTGATACTTTGAAGTACTCCACTAAATGTGGGATAGAATCTATTAGACTTATAAGCCTGGCCTACTATTTCCTGGATAAGGATAGCCATCTTTTCTTCTTCGATCCTATGTGCGGTATTATTCAAAAGTGTTCTTGCTTCTCCTTTAAATGTTGATGCAAATACCTTTTTGATCGCTATGGTAAGTTCTTTTAATCTTTTTTTATCAGATCGAGAATTGTTTGGAAGCATATAGGTCTCATACGTCCCCGCAAGTGGCTGATACTGTGAGTCCTCAAGAAGACTTGAAGACCGTACGGCTAAAGGATACTTATTTTCTTTGATAAATGATTCAAGCCTCAAAATGAGATCAATGGAAAGACGAGCTTTAATAAAATTTTTTACTAGTCCATCATCATCAATTCCACGAAGTGCAATACTCCAAAGGTCGTTGTCTTTCATGAATCTATCAAATTCATCTGTTCCTATAACAGCACACTGAGGAACACGAATATTTACATTGCTAAATTTTTTCTGAATACCAGAATCCTTAAGCATCGATCTTGCAAAACCTAATCCTCTTGCTTTACCACCTAAGGATCCTCCATAAAGTCTAAAAAAATCAGATTTTTCTCTTCTAAACCTAGATGATGTATAGTCCAATACTCGTTCTTTAGAATCTTCATTTTCAGAATGAAGTCGGTCAAGTAAATACGAGCGTAATGCTTCCCCACTTTTAAATTGATGTGCATAGACTGGCCGCAGTTTTGATGCGAGCCCAAATTCTGTCCTAGCCGCCAGCCAATTAGAAAAATGATGGCTTTCAGCATGAAATCGAAGTGACTCCTCTGGAATATTAGTAATACCTTCAATAAAATCATCTACAGTAGACGCGACGGATACTTTTTTATTGTTTGGTAACCTGAAAATGAAGTCCCCAAAGCCAAAATTATCTATCATGAAACTCCTTAGATCATTCAAAAGAGTTGGTGAGTTTTTATGAAGAAAGCTAGCTTTGACATCTTTCACCAGAGTCTCATTTTTATGTTCTGTTGATTGTAAGAGAATTGGTATTGACGGATCTATTTCACGTGCCCATTTTGCAAATTCAAAACCTGCTTTGGAGTATTTTACCCCTTTTTTAAGAAATCTTATATCTGATATAACGCCTATCATATTGTTTTTATATTGCTTGAAAAATTTTTGAGCGGTCTCATAATTTGGGGTCAGAATTATTTTTGGTCTTGCCCTCAAATGAAGCAAGCGTTGAGATTGGCTTAGACTTCTATTTATTAGGTTTTTAATCTGGTACATGATCTCTTTGTAGATCAGAGGAAGAAGTATTGAATACATCCTTGGTGAATCTTCTATAAGTAAGATGGACCTTACATCGCCATTTTGTATATCTTGTTTTACATTTTTCCTGTCTTCAATATATTTTATGATAGCAGGAAAAACACTTGCATCTCCAGACCATATAAATATCCTATTAATTGATTTTGGAGTGATCCTATCAGGTAGTTGTTTAAGTTCTGTTTCATCAAATGATAAAAGGATCACTGGTTTTTTAGGGTATTTATCTTTAATTGCTTTGCCTAAAGAAATTGGATCTTGATCCTCTATCCGTAACATCACTATTACAAGGTCAAACTTTTTCTTGGTAATGATTTTGAGAGCTTCTTGGCCTGTTGAGACCCTTGTAACTCTTGGTGCGTAATTAAAATTCATACCAATGTATTCTGTCAGTATTTGTTCGGTCAGGTGCCCATCCTCCTCAAGTATGAATGCATCATAGGGACTAGCTACTAAAAGAATTTCATGGACTCTATGAGGCATGAGGTCTTGAAAATCACTCTTTGTGTTATTGCCAACGAAAAAATCAACCATATATGAAATTAAACAGTTAACATAGAAAAAAGAATATTCTTAATAACGACTTTGGCAATAGAAAGTAATTCCATTTAATTTCACTAATAAATAATGGCTTTTTTGATAACATATTTAAATTATTAAAAATCATGTATATAACTTTTAATTATTTTCGTATTCATCTAAAAACATAATGATAAAGACACTACAAGCATTTGATCTTAGAGGAAAAAATATATTGATCCGTACGGATTTTAACGTCCCTATAGATGGTGAGATTGTTACTAATAACTTCCGTATTAAGGCTGCGCTTCCCACTATCAAAACTTGTATTGAAGCTGGTGCGGCAGTAGTTATTATGTCTCATCTGGGAAGGCCAAAAGGTAAGCAAGACCAATCTTTAAGTTTAATTCCAGTTGGAGAAGAATTAGCAGCGCTGCTCGAGATGCCGATAAAATTTTCAGAGAATTGTGTTTCAACAGATGCAATAGATACATCAATAAGTCTTAAGCCTGGAGAGATACATCTCTTGGAAAACCTTAGGTTTAACAATGGTGAGGAGGGTAATGATGCAGAATTCTCATCACAGTTAGCAAGGCATGGTCATATTTTTATTAATGATGCTTTTGGTACAGCGCATCGTGAACATGCCTCAAATGTTGGTGTTGTTCCTTATTTCAAGAATTCGGGTATCGGTTGGTTAATGGATAAAGAGTTGAATTATCTCGATAGATTAATGAATAATCCAAAACGTCCATTAACGCTGGTACTTGGTGGAGCAAAAGTCGATACAAAACTTGATTTAATTGATAACTTCTTAACGAACGCTGATCATCTTATCATTGGTGGAGGTATGGCATTTACTTTTCTCAAAGCAAAAGGCAGATCTGTGGGTGGATCCCTAGTAGACGAAACAAAATTAGGTATTGCTAAAAGTATGCTCAATAAAGCTAGGGTAAAGGGAGTTAAACTCAGTTTTCCGGTTGATGTGATGTGTAGTAGATCCCTTAATGAACAAAAAAATATATCTACATGTGCAATCCAAGATATTCCAGATGATCATATGGGCTTAGATATTGGTCCTGAATCAATAAGGATGTTTAATAGTATTTTAGGTAACTCTAAAACTATTTTATGGAATGGTCCAATGGGTGTGTTTGAAAAGAAGGCCTTTGAACAAGGGACTCGAGAAATGGCGATTCACCTGGTCAGTTGTGTAACTAATGGATCAAAAGTTGTTGTCGGTGGTGGAGATACTGCTGCTGCTTTAGAATCATTTGGTTTACTTAATGATATGACGCATATATCCACTGGTGGTGGTGCATCCTTGGAATTATTAGGAGGCAATCAATTACCCGCTATAAAAGCATTGGAGAAATAATTATGAATAAAAAACCTATAGTTGCAGGTAATTGGAAGATGAACAAGCATCCAAAAGAAGGATTCTCTTTCGTCGATGAGATACAGGATTTACTTTTGGATATCAACCATGTATCTGTTATTTTCGCGCCGCCGTTTACGGGGCTCTTTGAAATGAATGTTAATCCACCTTTTTATTCTGCTGCTCAGAATTGCCATTGGGAAAATTCTGGTGCATTCACAGGTGAGATATCTGTATCAATGATAAAAGATTGTGGCGCTAATTATGTGATTATTGGTCATTCAGAAAGGCGGCATATCTTTAAAGAATCGGATGACTGGGTCAACAAAAAGTTGATTTCTGTTATTAATAATGGTTTAAATCCAATACTATGTGTTGGGGAAACTCTTGATCAGAGAGAATCAGGTCAAACAGACCAGGTATTACATGACCAATTGGAAAAAGGACTCGTAGGAATTGATTCAATCAAAGATTGTATAATTGCATATGAGCCAGTTTGGGCAATAGGTACAGGTTTGACCGCAGAAAATAAGCAGATAGAGCTTGCACATAAAGCGATTCAAGATATAGTGAGCAGTATATTAAAAGGTGCTAATGATTTTCAAATTTTATATGGTGGCTCAGTAAATTCAGGTAATGCAGAGGATTTAATTCAGGTTTCAGGCGTTGATGGTTTTCTTATTGGTGGCGCTAGCTTGGATGTAGAATCTTTTACGTCTATAGCACGAACCGTTGAAATGGTTCAGGAGAAGAAAATATGACAGGATTTTTAATAGTAATTCATACCATTGTAAGCCTTCTGCTTATTGCTGTGGTATTAATGCAAGCTAGCCAGGGTGGTGGTTTGTCTGGTACATTCGGTGGTAATGCTGCAAGTTCAGTACTTGGTGGGCAAAATGCGGGCAATGTATTAAGTAGGATAACAACATGGCTTGCAACTTTGTTTTTAACATTAGCCGTGATAATTAGTGTTTTAAGTGGGCCCTCAGATGCTGAATCTACATCATTAGTAAAACAAGCAGCGGAGAATCGACCCGACCTTCCAGCAACAGATATAATTCCCACAGAAGATCAAGGAACTCTTGATTTAGATGGAGATAATTAATAACCTAGCCGAAGTGGTGGAATTGGTAGACACGCATGCTTGAGGGGCATGTGGGGGAAACCCTGTGCCGGTTCGAGTCCGGCCTTCGGTACAAATAGACTTTTGTCGATGAGAAAACCCCTGTCACCAAGGGGTTTTTTTCTTTGGTTTATATAGCAAAATTATGGGTGGATTTTAAAGTGGGTACCATTTGGGTACCACTTCAAATTCCCATTATACCTTTGCAATGTCATCAGAATTAAGGAATCTGACCTTTGCGTGTACTATTTAGCCCCACACTAGTGGGGTTTTTTGTTTGTTGGATGATGGGTAGTTTTGTTTGTAGAGGAGATTCATTGTTTTTTCTTATAATCCATCAAGCCCCACATTAGGGGGTTTTTTGTTTATGGGATGATTGGTAGATTATTATAAGAATTTAATCAATCGGTTGCCCCAATCATTCCGTTAATTTAGATTCTCTTATTGAACAAACAGTTGTAAATGGTAAAGAAACTAACACTAATCATTTCTATCTTATCTTCCTGCTATTTAATGGCACAGGATATTTCTATCTTTTTTTTAAAAGATGGTTCTATCGTCCAAGGACAAGTTGTAAACGAGAATCAGTATCGCATATTTTTAAAAACTGAACAAGGGACAATAAAGCTTTTACCCGCTGATATATTAGGAAGAGAGGACACTGCGAATAAAGGTGATTTAACTTTTGTATCTGAAAGGCTCGAATATTTACAAGGCAATGTCAATCATTTAAGTGGACAGGTAAATCATTGGAATGATTCTCTTAGGAGCGCTCTTGATGACCTATATGAATTATTCAAAAATCTTGAAGTGCTTCAAAATGAATTTGAGATCGATCTGCTCAGGTTGCATTCACAGGGAAGAGAACAAAAAAAGAAAATGGAATATGTTGAAGATGACCTTGTTACACAGCGTGTAGATATTGCATCAAACCGACAAGATATGGGGGGTATTGACGATACGGTATCGACACTGAATGAAGAGTTTGGCCAAGTAAGACAAAAACTTGATATAACGGCAAATCAGTCCTACATATTATCAGGAAATCTATCAACCATAAAAAAAGATATTCAGTCTATTAGAAGCACTCAAGAAAATCAACAGAATCAGATAGATATGATGGCAGGAGCACTTGCAAATAATATTCAGGAAGTTATTCAAGTACAAGGAAAGTTCAGTAATGTAGAAAATGGGGTAGAAGAGAATCAGTTAGATATTAGAAAGTTAAATAAAGATTTACTTGATCAAACTGATGAATTATCAGCAGGCATGGACCTGATGTTAAAAGATCTTACATCTCAACTTGAGGCCATAAATGATAGAATTGAGAAAATGGATAACAATGCGCTCAAGGCTAGGAAAAAACTAACAACAGACTTAGGAGACCTAGCGAATGAATTGAATATCTTGAGCGATAAAGTTACAACTTTATCAAGGGATTTTCGTGTAACAGATGAAAAAGTAGATTCTATTGATGATAAAATTCGCTCCATGGAGGGTTCTATTGATAAAATTGATGACCGGATCAATAAAGTTGATGATAAGATACAGAAAATTGACGGCAGAGTATCTGACCTTAAAGGTCAAGTTGATAAAATCCCTACTACAGAATAAAATAAATCTCTGGTAATAAACATGAGTATTTTGTATTAAAATTTGACAAAATTATTTTAACTATTTGAAAAACGAGGCATTATCGTGCAACTAAGAATACTTATAAGTATAATAACAATTACATTCGCATTCTCTCAAGACCCAGAAGCATTATTGAGCGAGGGTGAATCTCAATTAGCATCAGGAGATTTTGCAAGCGCAGAATCATCCTTCAATTCTGCTTTGAAGTCTGATCCATCCTTTGCTCCTGCCCTACAAGCGTTGTCAAAATTATTTTTGCATACAGGTAACCTAAAAAAAGCAAATGCATACTCAATACAAGCAGTACAGGCTGATGAAGACTTTAGAGAATGGGCCAATCAGATCAGCAAGATTACAGAACACATTCAAAATGGTACTCGAAATGTTCAACAAGCAATGTATGATGAGGCAATTAAAGAATATGATGCAATTTTAAAAGCACATCCTTATTTCCCAGATGCAGAATTTTACAAGGGGTTAACTAGATTTAGACAAAAAGATATAGAGAGCGCTGCAAAACACTTTAGCAATGCTCTTAAAATTTATCCAGAGCATAAAAAAGCTCGAAAGGGACTTGATAATGTGACTAAGCAATTCCTAAATGCTGGGAATAAAGCCTACAAGCGAGGAGATCTGGCAACGGCAACGAGTTACTATGAAAAAGCCCTACAGTTTGATCCGGAATTTTATCTTGCCTATTTTCAATTAGGGGTCTTGCAGAAAAAACAAGGCCAATCTAAAGCTGCAATTGCATCATTAAATAAGGTATTAGAAATCAAACCAGATCATGATAAAACTTGGTTTACTCTTGGTACGGCACATGAAACCGATGGCAACATAGATGATGCGATTGATCACTATAATAGAGCGATAGAAATTAACCCTGGATATTCAAAAGCTTATGGAAGTTTAGGAAAACTTTACACAGAAAAGCAGGAATTCAAGCAAGCAGAGGATATTTTAAAAACTGTTGTACAGATCGATTCAGAGTATGCAAACGGATTTATGCGATTAGGGCTACTTTATATCGAGCAAGAGAACTATAAAGATGCAGCAAGTAATCTAAAAGTATCGATAGAACTCGATGATAAAGATCACAATAAATATTTCAATTTAGCTTCAGTATATAATCATCTTGAAAAATGGGATGAAGCAGCAAAAGCAGCACAGTCCTGTATTGATATCAAGAAAAAATTTGGCGGAGGCTGGCTTGAATTAGGACTAGCAGAGATGGGTAGAAGAAATAGAACTCGTGCTAAAAAGCATTTTGAGCAAGCTAGAAGTGACAGGGACTTTAGAAAACTAGCTGAAAGAAAGATAGATGAGATAAATAACCCCGCTAAATATGAGAAGTAAAGTTTAATTATGAATTCCATTAAAGGTGTTATCTTTGATCTAGATAATACATTGCTTGATTTCATGAAAATGAAAGAATTTGCAGTTAAAGCTGCTATAAAAGGAATGATTGAAGCAGGGTTGATGGTCAATGAAGATGACTCCTATAATGAAATCGTTGCTATCTATGAGCAACTTGGATGGGAAAATCAAAAAGTATTTGATGTCTTCATAGAAAAGCAGATAGGTCATGTTGAGCATAAATATTTAGCAGCCGGTATAGTTGCTTATAGACGTGCAAGGGAGGCAAATCTTATGGCATACCCTAATGTTAATAAAACTCTAATGGCATTAGCCAAGTCGAGTATAAAGCTTGGAGTAGTTTCCGATGCTCCTAGCCGCGAGGCTTGGATGCGTATTTATTATCTTAACTTATATCATTTCTTTGATGTTGTAATAACATTTGATGATACTGGAGAAAGAAAACCTTCTGAAAAACCATTCAAAATGAGTTTGGAGGCCCTTAACCTCGATCCAGAGGAAACAATTATGGTTGGAGATTGGCCTGAGCGAGATGTCGTAGGTGCCCAAAAGATCGGAATGAAGACTGCTTTTGCAAGATATGGAGATACGTTTGGCACTGTTCATTCAGGCGCTGATTGGGATCTTAATGATATCTATCAATTGGTTATGATTATTAATGAATATAATGGAAGCGTGTGATATATTTATAGGAACGGATATAGTCGAGGTATCAAGAATTGATTCTTCAATTAATACTAATGGAAGGAGATTCCTCAACCGTATTTATACAGATATAGAACAAAAATACTGCGATTCTAAGGCAAATCCTTCAATCCATTATGCAGGAAGGTTTGCAGCTAAAGAAGCTGTGATGAAAGCCCTAAAATCCTCAGGTCATAATAAACCTATTCCATTTACATCTATCGATGTACATTCAAAAAATAATGGAGAGCCAGTTGTTATTTTAAACTTTGATTATAAGGGAAAATGTAAAGTATCAATTTCTCATACTGATACCCATGCAATAGCATCAGCTATATTTATATCTGAATGAGATTATTAACATCCAGGCAAGCTCGAGAACTTGACCATATATCAATGGTAGATATGGGAATCTCGGGTGAAAGCCTCATGGGTAATGCTGGCAAATGTATTTCAAATAGAGCTAGAACGTTAATGTCTGATAATAAAAACCCATTGATACTGATATTATGCGGTAAGGGGAATAATGGAGGAGACGGTTTTGCAGCCGCAACTGAACTATACCATCATAAATACATTGTTCATATCCATTCAACCGTTGGAGAAGAGGAGATAAAAGGCGATTCCCTTCAATTTTATAATTATTGCAATTCATTAAGAGTACCAATAACCTTTGGGTTGGTTATTCCTAATATGGGTACACCAGATTTGATAATAGATGCTCTAATTGGTACTGGTTTAAAAGGTACTTTGAAAGATGACTTTCTTAATTTGATTAATTGGGCTAATCAGAAAAAGACAAAAATTATTTCCGTTGATATTCCTTCAGGATTAAACAGTAACTCAGGTACAGTAAATCCTATTTCTATTATGGCAGATGATACCATAACCTTTGGTTCGCCAAAACTCGGAATGTATTTCCGTAATGGTCCAGAATTCTGTGGAAATATTATATTGGAAGATATAGGCTTTCCTAAAATTAATATTACAGACCTAAAAGGTCTGAAATGGAGGTTGTTTTCAGAAGATATTGTTAAAGATTCGTTTAATAAACCAAAGCTAGACATACATAAACATGCTTCTGGAAAAGTACTGATTATCGCTGGATCATTAGGGATGACCGGTGCCGCAATATTAGCAACATATGGTGCTTTAAGATGTGGTGCAGGAATGACTATCACAACAGCACCTAGCTCTATAAATGATGTGTATGAAAGTTCTATTATTGAGGGCATGACCCTGCCCCTTGATGATAATAATTCAGGATTTTTGAAAATGAGTAACTTCGAACAGATAATGGAAAAGATGAATTGGGCTGACTGTGTTTTATTAGGTCCAGGCTTAGGTAGAGATGCCTTGACACAAGAACTCATTATAAACCTTGTCAAAAGAATAGATAAACCACTTATTTTAGATGCAGATGGTTTATTTCCTTTTTCAAATAATCTAGGTCCGTTAAATAATAGAGAATTCCCGTTGGTCATCACACCTCATTTTGGAGAGTTATCCAGGCTAATTGGTATTAAAACAGAAATTATCATATCAGACTTTCCTAAAATAATGACTGATGTTATGAAAACTTTTAAGAAAACGATTGTAGCTAAACAAGTTCCTGTTTGTGTCCTGGAAAGAGATGAAGCGACCGTCAACATATCTGGTAATCCTGGGCTTGCGACAGCTGGAACAGGAGATGTATTGGCTGGTATAATTTCTGGATTATGTGCACAAGGAATGAGCTGTTTTAATGCGGCTTCAATTGGTGCATTTGTTCATGGCAAAGCTTCAGATCTAGTTGTAGCTGAAAATGGATACAAAGGACAGGTAGCTTCAGACCTGTTATCTAAAATCCCAGATGTTTTAAAGCAATATGAAAGAGCCTAAAAATCATTTTTATCTCTTTTTAATATTAATATTAATTGGGTCCAGTATCCCTGGAGATTCTGTTCCCTCGTTTGTCTCTTTAAGTTGGGATAAGCTACTTCATGTATTAGAGTATTCCTTTTTAGGTTTTTTAGGATATCGCGCATTTTATAAAGATTCAAAATTCTCAATTTATTATTTAATTATTTTTGGATTATTCTTTGGAATATTAGATGAAACTCTGCAATCTTTTATTCCTGGTAGATTTCCAAGTCATTATGATGTTATTGCGGATGTAATTGGTGTAATTTGTGGTGTTTCTACTGGCGCATCAATATATAAAGACCCGATATGATACAACGGTTGCATATTAAAGATTTTGCGATTATCAATGAAATTGACATCAATTTTAATACTGGTCTTACAGTTATAACTGGTGAGACAGGATCTGGAAAATCTGTGATACTCGAAGCCCTAGGAGTTGCTTTAGGCTCTAAAGCAGATAAACTGATGGTACGTAGCGGCACTCAGCGGGCAGTTATTCAAGCAGAATTTTTAGAAAGCGATATACGTAGGTTGATTTCAATTGAGGGTCGAACAAAATCATATATAAATGATATNCCTGTATCNATNNCTAGTCTTAAAAAAAGAAATCANGGNNTNGTTGACTTTCATGGGCAACACGATCAACAATTAATTTTAGATNNGACCAGTCAGCTAAATTATTTAGACCAATTTTGTGGCCANATGAATGAAGTATCATTTCTCAAAAAAACCTATTTTGAGTTAATAGAGCTCAAGATAAATCTGGAGCAGGTTCAAAGATCAACGCAAGAAAGAGAAGATCGTTTAGATCTGCTAAAATTCCAATTAAATGATATCAATACTGTTAATCCTTCNTTAGATGAGGATGTTCAACTAAACCATTCCTACAGAAGGTTAAGTCATATTGAGCAAATAATAAAAATATTACAAAATGTGAAAAGCCATCTATCTGATAATGATTNATCATTGATCGATCAAATAGTTAAATTACAAAATGAAGTAAATGTAATTGAAAAATATGATTCAAATTTTAAACATATTACTTCTTTAATCAATGAATCCATCATCCACTTGCAGGAAGCAGGTTCTGAGATTTCTTCTGAGTTACTGGGATTGGAATATGACCCAGAAGAATTAAATGCTCTAGAAGAACGTCTAAACNCGATAGAATCTTTGAAAAGAAAATATGGAGGGTCTTTAGAATCAGTCTTAGAAAAGAAAAGTCATATTGTAAGTGAGATTTCTTCTATTGAAAATCCCAAGAATTCTGAAAANGAGCTAATTAAAACAATAAAGAATAAGGAAATTAAATTTTCTAAAACTGCTATTTCAGTTCACAGGGCCAGAAAATTACGATCAAAAGAATTGTCAGAAAAAATTGAGAAAGCNATGTCTGAATTGAATATGCCAAGTGCACAATTTGAGATNATTTTTGAACAAGAAGAGAGTAAAGATGGTTTTGTAGNTTATAATAGGAAACTATTGAATGCCAACCCTCAAGGCATTGATAAAGTAGAATTCTATCTATCTGCTAATAAAGGTCAACCACCAAAGCCATTGGCGTCTATTGCTTCTGGTGGTGAAATATCAAGAATTATGCTTGCAATAAAAACAGTTTTTCAAAATAAGGACCCTGTAAAAACCTTGGTCTTTGATGAGATCGATTCAGGGATATCGGGCCATGCTGCAGAAAAAGTTGCTAAGCATCTTTCAAAACTATCAAAAAGTAAACAAATTCTTTGTATCACACACTTATCACAAATTGCCATTAANGCGGANAANCATATACACATTGTAAAATATGTAAANGATTCCGACACACATGTAGAAGTGAAATACTTAAATAAGGTTGAAAGCTCAAAAGTTATCAAAGATCTCTTCGTAGGTGTAGACCTGNTAAATGCATAATGGATAAACTTATCATACATGGGCAGAAACCATTATCTGGATCGGTAAAGATAAGTGGTGCAAAAAATGCTGTACTACCCATAATGACAGCAGCTATTATGGCAGAGGGTAAAAGTAGAATTAAACGTGTTCCAGATCTTAGAGATACACGAACAATGATAAAGTTGTTGGAAATAGTAGGCGCAAAATGCACTTTTGATAATGGATTGCTTTCNATAGATGGTTCTACCGTAAATAACCCTGAAGCCCCATATGACCTGGTAAAGACCATGCGTGCATCATTCTANGTTCTGGGCCCGTTACTAGCTCGATTTGGCTCGGTAAAAGTATCCTTACCAGGTGGGTGTGCATGGGGCCCACGTCCAGTTGATTTCCATTTAAAAGGATTAGAAAAANTAGGAGCAAAGATCACATTAAATAGTGGTTACATACTCGCTGAAGCAAAAANGTTAAAGGGTACNAAAATAAGTTTTNAGTTTCCGTCAGTTGGTGCTACAGGAAATATCGCTATGGCCGCAACTACTGCACAAGGAACGACAGTTATAGAAAATGCTGCGAGAGAGCCAGAGATAGTTCAATTATGTGAGTATTTGAATGCCATGGGTGCATCTATCAAAGGAATNGGTACATCACGCATTATCATTGAAGGAGTGGATTCGCTTCATTCTGCAGATATCAAAGTAATCCCAGATAGGATTGAAGCTGGTACATTTTTAATGGCAGGNNCAGTATTAGGAAAAATAAAACTTACGGATGTTAACCCTTCACATTTGGATACTGTACTTTTAAAACTCAAGGAAATTGGTGCTGATATCAATACCTCATCGAATTCGATCACAATAAATCCAACAGATAATATTAAACCTGTAGATATGACCACTGCAGTATATCCTGGTTTTGCTACCGACNTGCAGGCTCAATGGGTTGCNCTGATGACGATTGCAGCTGGTTCTTCAGTTATNACTGACACGGTTTACCACGATCGCTTCAGTCATATNCCCGAGCTTAATCGCTTTGGAGCCAATATTAGGGTTGATAATAATACTGCTTTTGTNAGAGGAGTAGAGGAACTAGTTGGTGCTCCTGTTATGTCTACGGATATAAGAGCAAGTGCTGCACTAATAATTGCAGGACTTTTTGCAAAAGGTAAGACAACTGTGAGNCGTATTTATCATATTGATAGGGGCTATGAGAAGATTGAAGATAAGTTNCGTTTATTAGGNGCAAATATNTTCAGAGAAAATTCAAATGGATAATNTGAATANNTTATAGTTAAATAAAGTAATTTTAGTAAATANCAAATGAGTGCTGATAAATGAAAGTTATTATTATAGGTGGTGGTGAGGTAGGGTTTCACGTAGCTAAGGCATTGAGTGAAGAAGACTACGATATTACAGTTATTGATATTGACCCTATAAAATGTAGACGAGCATCGGAAAACCTCGATGTAATTGTTGTAGAAGGTAATGGTGCAAGTCCAAACATCTTGAATGAAGCAAGAGTAGGTGATGCTGATTATGTATTATGTCTAACAAGGGTCGATGAAGTTAATCTAATAGCATCTCAACAGGCNCATAAACTCGGTGCAAATAAAATAATTGCGCGNCTCAGAAATCAACAGTATACCACACAAGATTCTATTATTCGCCCAGAAAAGTTCGGTGTNGATATAGTTATACANCCTGAAAAAGCTGCATGCGANGAGATAATGAGGCTTGTAAAACATCCTTATGCTGTGCAGGTAATGGACTTTGAATCTGGCAGATTAACCATGTTAGGATTAACAATTGATAAAGGTTGTGAAAATTTAAATGGTAATCAATTAGGACAAATTGCTAGAGATAATAGTCACTTTCGTTTTAGCGTTATAGCTGTTCTAAGAGGACAGAAAACAATNGTCCCCTNGGCAGAATTCANATTTGAAGAAGGAGATATTGGATACTTCGTCATTAAAACGGAAGATATTCAAAATCTTATGGACCTGCTATGTAAAGAGGTTACAACTACTAGAAGGGTCATGATTGTTGGTGGAAGTAAAATTGGAAGATCATTAGCTAAAGATTTGCCAAGTGAGTCNGTTAATGTAAGACTTGTTGATTATAATAGACCAAAAGCGGGTANAATATCTCANTCGATCGATGAATCAATGATNATATTTGGAGATGGTGCTGATATAGAATTTTTAAAATCAGAAAATATTCAAAATGTTGATAGTTTTATTTGTGTGACTGAAAATGANAAAACAAATTTGATTGCAGGCCTACTTGCCAGGCATCTTGGTGCTAAGCAAAGTATAATACATGTATCAACAACTGAATATATACCAACAATTCAAGAGATTGGTGCAGGTGCAGTAATNAGTAAAAATCTATCTACAGTAAATGCTATTCTTCGTGAATTACATACCGATATGACAGAAATACCGGTTGTTACTTTTGATGAAATAGAGGTTGATGTNATCGAGTTTCAGCCTGAATCCAATAGNCCAGTTACACAGCGCCCTTTGAAGGATTTAAATTTGCCAAAAGACTGCATTGTTGGAATGATAAACCATCATGGAAAAATAAGAATCGCACATGGTACATCTATTTTATCTGAAGATGATACAGCTCTGGTGTTTGCAAAGCCAAAAGCTGTAAGTAAATTAAAAAAATTATTTTTGAAATGAGGCTCAAGCCCCTATTTAATACGATTGGCGCACTTCTTTCAATATTAGGATTTACGATGATAATCCCTTTATCCATATCCTGGGTATTTGGAGAATCTGATTTTAATGGATTTTTATNTTCACTTTTAATTTGTATTACCATTGGAATACCATTNTGGTNTTTNACTCGCTATAATCGCAATTTGACNAACAGAGATGGATTCGCTATTGTTACATTCTCTTGGATTACTACAGCAGTTATAGGTTCTTTACCTTTTTATCTTTCTGGTTCAATNCCGAATATNACTGATGCATTTTTTGAATCTATGTCAGGTGTTACTACAACTGGTGCAAGTATTTTAGGCAATATATCAACTATGCCACACCTTGAAAATGGCATAGAGAGTTTACCCCATGGAATCCTATTCTGGCGTAGTTTTATTCAATGGATAGGTGGAATGGGAATTATAGTTTTTTACATAGCTATATTGCCGCTATTAGGAGTCGGAGGNGTACAACTTTTTAAGGCAGAAGTTCCAGGACCTGTTGCGGATAAAATTACACCCCGCGTAAAAGAGACAGCAAAGTTTTTGTGGATTATTTATGTAGGTATAACTTTAGCAGAAATGATTGCTTTGAGGATTGCTGGCATGGAGACATTTGATGCAATATGNCATGCATTTACTACTATGCCCACTGGAGGTTTNTCAACTAAAAATGCCAGCATAGCTTATTNTAATAGNCCCATGATTCATTATATAATAATTTTATTCATGTTTTTAGCTGGAATTAATTTTTCTCTACATTTCAAGGCNATAAATGGTGATATAAAAATATACTTTAAAGACAAAGAATTTTTAGTTTATCTGTTTATTATAGTCTTTGTTTCATTAATTATTTTATTAACACTTTCATATCGAATAAATACCTTTTCAGATGTATCTCTAAGGGAATCTTTATTTGGAACAATTGCAATATTAACTGGTACTGGCTATGTACTGGGGAATTATGAGATCTGGCCTATTTTCCTCCAAATGATATTACTAGTACTTATGTTTATTGGAGGTATGGGAGGTTCAACCACAGGAGGTATGAAAGTGATCCGCGTATTACTATTGGTAAAATATGCTGCACTAGAAACTCGTCGGATGTTACACTCTAGAGCTTTGCTCCCTGTAAAAATTGGAAAACAGCTTATTAATGAAGATGTGGTTAGAAATACTTTAGGCTTTTTCCTCTTTTTCATGTCAGCTTTTATCATATCAAGTATTCTACTTTCAACAATGGGACTAGATATTGAATCCTCCATTGGTGCAGCAGCCTCTGCTATGGGTAATATTGGACCTGCGCTGGGTGAATTTGGACCAACTGATAATTATGCATTAATGCCCAATGCCGGTAAATGGCTCTTAACCTTTTGTATGCTTTTAGGAAGACTTGAATTATTCACCGTAATCGTTCTTTTCAGTAAAACTTATTGGAAATAAGGAAANAATTGAAAATGCATATTAAAAAGAAAGTAATTGATCAGGTTGGAGTTTTAACAATTGATAGGCAGGATGCTTTAAATNCAATGAATCCAGATATATTGAAAGAATTAGANCAGGCTGTAAAAAATTGTATAAGTGATCAAAAAATAGGTGTGATAATCNTCACGGGCGCTGGTGATAAAGCTTTTATAGCAGGTGCTGATATAAAGATGATGCAGAAGCTAGATGTAAAGGGAGCTGCTAAGTTTGCTAANTTAGGACAAGAAGTAACCATGACAATAGAAGACTCACCAAAGCCTGTAATTGCAGCTGTAAATGGATTTGCCTTAGGTGGTGGATGTGAGATAGCTATAGCATGTCATTTGCGNTTTGTTAGTGAAAATGCATTTTTTGCTCAGCCAGAAGTTAAACTTGGTCTTATTCCTGGTTGGGGAGGNACTCAAAGACTTCCAAGAATAATTGGTAAGGGTAATGCNACAGAATTAATAATTGGCGGACATATGATTGANGCTTATGAGNCATTTCGCATTGGTCTAGCAAACAAATTATTCGAAAAAGATAGTCTGATGGATGAAACTATAAAATTTGCAAATATTATTTTAGGAAATGGACCTGATTCCATAGCTGAATCCTTGCGTTGTATAAATGAATCGGTTGGGCATTCATTGATCGATGGTTTAAATCTTGAAGTAGAGGCATTCAGTAAAAGATTTGGAACAGATGAAACAAAAGAAGGNTTAGATGCATTTGTTGAGAAAAGGAAACCTGATTTNAGGAATTAAATGCTCCGTTATGTTATCTTAGCNNTCGGTTCTTTCAATTATATTCATAGTAAAACTGGTAATATGTTAATTCGGTATTGTAATGATNAAGTTGTNGCAATTATCGATCCTGATCAATCAGGAAAAATTGCAAAACAAGTTTTAGGGTGGGGAGGANATATCCCCTGCGTATCAAGTTTTAAGGAAACTCTTAAATTTTTACCAACACATCTTGTNATTGGGAGTGCGNCTCAAGGAGGAACTTTANANTCANAGGAATTATTCGAAATTCAAAATGCAATTGATAATGGATGCNATATTATNAGTGGCATGCACTTTTTATTAAATGGTGATATTGAATTAGTGAAAAGAGCTAAANAAAATGGTGCATCCCTGACAGACCTTAGAAAACCACCATNTCCCCCCAAATTTCCNANAGGATCATGGAAAGATCGAAAATTTCCTGTAATGCTCNTTGTTGGATCAGATTGTGATACAGGAAAAATGACAGCAGCTTGGGAATTAACAATAGCATTAAAAACAAAATATAAGAATGTGGAGTTCATAGGAACAGGTCAAACTGGAATTTTACTTTCAGGCAAAGGAGTTCCTATAGATGCAGTCGTATCTGATTTTATGGCAGGTGAAATTGAATATTGTCTAGATCAGTTACCAGGAAATACAGATCTTGCAATCGTGGAAGGTCAAGGAGCCTTAAATAATATGTTTTATTCTGGTGTTACTCTTGGTCTNTTACATGGTTGTATGCCTGATTTTTTAATTATGACACATGAGCCTGGTCGTAAGATAGATGCTGCAGGTCATCCAATTTCTAACCTTAAAAATCTAATGGATATTCACATAGATTTATTAAGACCTTTCAAANAAACCNAGTTTTTAGGAATAAACCTTTTAACTCTTAAACTCGATAGAGACCATGCTATTAAAACGATTGAAGATTTTATTACAGANCATAACTTACCCGTTACGGATATAATAAGATTTAATAAAGAAAAATTTATTAATGAAATTGAAATAGAGATTAANGAATGGAATTAGACTATAAAGTTTACAGGATTCATTTGAACCATACTTTTGGGTTATCAAGANGTAAAAATGATTGGTATGACATTATAATTTTATATCTAATTGATGGCGAATTTGTTGGAAGAGGAGAAGCTGCTCCATCAGTAAGGTATAATGAATCTTCTGATAGGATATTATCCGTTCTAAAAAATAAAATCACCTTACCAGATGATTGTTCAGATCGTGAAATAATTTGGAATTACATTTTACCAAGTTTAGAAGGTATAAAAGCATTAGAAGCTGCATTTAGTATGGCATTATGGGATTGGTGGGGTCAAAAAAAAGAAAAACCAATATCTGAATTACTTTCCCTTGATTGTTCAAATTTACCTTTGACCAGCTATACTATTGCAATTGGTGACCTTGATGAAATAGGACAAAAAGTTGACGAAGCAGACCCTTATTCAATTTTAAAAGTTAAGCTTGGCACCCCAGATAAGGATAAAGAGATTATTAAAGAAATTAGGAATATTACCGATAAGTTGATTCGTGTAGATGCAAATGAGGGTTGGCATTATTCAGAAGCACTTGAATTATGTAATTGGTTGGCAGAACAAAATGTCGAATTTGTAGAACAACCTTTTCCCGCGGATCAATTAGACCAAACTAAAATATTAAAGGAAAAATCACCAATAGATATTTATGCAGATGAGAATAGTATTTCTTCAAATGATATTTATAATATCAAAGAAGCATTTGATGGTATAAATATAAAGCTCATGAAATGTGGATCTCTCGAGGAAGGGAAGAAAATGATAAAAGTTGCTAGACAGTATGGTTTGAAGGTCATGCTTGGTTGTATGGTAGAGACCTCCATTGGGATTACTGCAGCATCCCATCTTGCAGGTGAAGTAGATGTCGCTGATCTTGATGGAAATCTTTTAATAAATAATGATCCATATATTGGAGTAAAGGTTGTTGATGGCCAATTGGTAC
This sequence comes from bacterium TMED46, assembly GCA_002167345.2. Classification (GTDB taxonomy): domain Bacteria; phylum Fidelibacterota; class Marinisomatia; order Marinisomatales; family UBA1611; genus CACEUX01. The sequence continues at coordinate 83,100 of NHCZ02000035.1, forward strand.
TTCCGGACTTAAACGGTACAGGATTAGTTTTAAATTCTGAATATAAAAACCTTTTATAATGAAAATTATTGGAATAGAACATATTGGTATTGCTGTAAAGGACCTTTCAAAAGATGCTCCATTCTGGAGCAAAGTTCTTGGTATTGACAGAAGTAAAACTGAAGATGTTGATGGCCAAGGAGTAATTACAGATATTTACAATACTGGAAGAGGAAAAATAGAATTGTTATTATCAAAGTATCCAGACTCACCTATAGGCAAGTTCATTGAAAAGAAGGGACCAGGTATTCATCATGTTTGTTTACAAGTGGAAAGCATTGATGATTCAATAAAAGCTTTAAAAGAAAATAAAATAGAAATAATTGGTGATACGCCGACAATCGGCGCTGAAGGGTTTAAAGTGATATTTATTCACCCTCGGTCAGCGGGTGGAGTTCTTGTTGAGTTAGCTGAGAGAAATGATTCTTAATCTTTATTCCAAGGAAGTAAAAGTTGGAATATACTCTTTGATCTTTTTACCTTGGATTTATCTTTCTTCCTATTTTTCTTCGTGTAGTTTTTAATATCTTCATTTGGGTTTTCTTTTTCTTGACCATCAACAACGACTAGTTCATCATCAACTAGTTTCCCCATCTCATATATTGATTTTCTTAGTGGTAGACCTTTGAAGTCATACTGGACCCATGGACCATTCTTTTTTCCACCTTTCATTAGCCCTCTTTCTTTAACACGACCATTCCTGTGATATTTGATTATAAGTTCATGGCCTGGTGGTGTTGTATTTGCTATAACCTCACGCCTCCTATCTACTATCGATGTATCATATTTTACATAAGTTTGCTTGACAAGGTTCTTAATAGTATCTTGAACTAATGTTGTATCGAAAGTTAATATTTTTAATGTATCAAAGATTACGCTCCTATATTTCATATCTGGGCCAATAAAAGAGGGCTCCTTTGGCTCTCTAGTTATCGCTTGTACCATTGCAGTTGAATATACTTCTTGTAATTTCTTATACTCACTTTCTGCGCGAGTCCAATCACCGCCAGCTGCATTCAAGGCTTGATTTATCCACCCTTGCGCAGATTTGTCACCCATATCTCTAGCTCTAAGTGCATCGCCCAAAGTTTTATACTTAGGAAAAGCTGATTGTTTCTGATCGATCATATCAGGTGTGAAATTATTTGGGAAATTGCTTGAATATGTATGGATGGTCACTGTGTCATTATTTGCAACTATAAGTGTATCATATATCTTGACCGTATCTACAGCAAAGAGCCATATTGAATCCCTAACTACTGTTGTATCGTGAGCGTAGACCCAAGTTGTATCGTAATAGTATGTCGTATCATATGCAAAAGCCCAAATCGTGTCTTTCATTACCGTGGTATCGTAATTAACCAGTACTGTTGTATCCATAACAAAAACAGTGTCATAGTTCATTTGGATGACAGTGGTCGTATCATAATTTTTGATATATACACTGTCGATGACCACCACAGTGTCATAAACTGTCGTAGTGGCATTGGTATAAATAAATGTGGTATCTAGTACTGTTGTAGTATCGTATAATGTTGTGTAGACAAAAATTGTATCTGTTGATTTATTAGAAAGTCTTTCTTCATAATTTTTTGTCAATTCTTGAGATTGTTTAATCAGCATGGATACAGAATTTTTGAGGCTGTCGAGTTCATTTCTATATGTCGTTTCAACTTTTTTCGTACGAGCTAGAGCTTTACTTTTGTCTGGTTTTATACGAGGTTCAGCTTTATCTTTTTTTTCTGAACGCTCAAAAAGAGGGCGAGGTGCTTCAATAATAGCGCCTGTTTGTGTCCTGTAGACTTTTCTTTTTTTGGTTTTGGTCTCGTCTTGTGCAAATAAGAACACACACAGAGAAAAGACCAACGTTTTTTGAACGTTACTCATGAATATTATTTTTTCCTGGTTATTTACTCGGATTACCGGAGATGAGTATTCCACTCAACAGCCGAGCATAACCATAATGAATTTTAAAACCAAATAATTTTTTAAAAAATATAAATCGAATAAATCTATAAGTAGGTATAATTAGAGNATATACCTAATATTTTTGATGAAAATCATATCATGAAAAAATAGAGTTGTAANTTGAATATTTAAAGAAGCTAACTTAAATATTAATCAATGATATAAAATGGAAGAAATAATAAAAGATAAGCTTAAACAAGCACCAAAAGANCCTGGTGTTTATCAATTTTTAAACCNAGAGAAAAAAATAATATATATTGGGAAGGCAAAAAATATAAGAACAAGAATCAGGTCTTATTTTCAACAAAGTAATAAAATGTCTCCGAAGACAGTAACAATGCTAAAACACATTACTGATCTTGAATGGATAGTGGTAAGAAATGAGGTCGAGGCCTTGATGACTGAAGCTAACCTNATTAAAAAATATAAGCCTCGCTATAATATTGACTTAAGAGATGATAANTCATATCCTTTCATAAGNATTACTAATGAGCCATATCCCCAGGTGTTNTTAACAAGNAAAGTTGTNAGGGATGGNTCGAAATACTTTGGCCCTTTCACCGATGTACGNCGCTTAAGAGTAATTCTTAAGGCACTNTATAANGTCTTTCCAATNAGAAGTTGCAGTTTTTATCTTGATGATAAAATAATTAAAGAAAGAAAGATATCTTTATGTTTGGATTATCATATCAAGAAATGTGAAGGNCCCTGTGAGGGTCTGGTATCTAATGAAAANTATCAAAGTATGGTATCTAGAATTGAAGATTTTATGAAAGGAAAAACTGCGTTAACAGAATCATATCTTGTGGATATGATGAAGCAGGCATCANNNNGTCATAAATATGAAGAAGCTGCTNTTTACAGAGATCAGATAAATGCAATTAAATCTTTCAAAGAAAAACAGAATCTAGTTGCTACGGATTTTGAAGAACGAGATGTTATTACTCTTGCAAGAGAGGNNAATGTAGGTATTGCGGTTGTTCTNAGAATAAGAAATGGAAGAATTTTTAGTAGGGATAAGCTATCGCTTAAGCAATTAAGTAATGANGAACCATCCATTTTAAAAACAATTATAACTAGGTTTTACATGGATAGTGATTTTATCCCAAGAGAGTTGGCTCTTGAAGAGACGCCTATCGATGAAAAACAATTGAATATTTGGTTAAGAAAAAAGAGAAAAGGTGCAGTAAGATTCATTTATCCACAAAAAGGTGAAAAAGCTAAGGAATTAAGAATCACTAAGCAAAATGCACGGTTGCTGCTTGGNGAGTGGATGATNAATAGGGAAAAAAGAAAAGANTTGGTCCCAAAGATTCTTGAGCAATTAAAAGATGANCTNTNTCTAGAAATACCTCCTCGNAGAATTGAAGCTTTCGACATTTCTCATCTTGNAGGTACTAATACGGTAGCGTCTTTAGTATGTTTTATTGATGCTCGTCCAAGAAAAACAGAATACAGAAAATTCAATATCAAAACAGTTAATGGTATAGATGATTTTGCAGCTATGAGAGAAGTGGTTTATAGGAGNTATAAACGTGTAAAAAANAAAGNCGAGCCTACACCTGACCTTATTTTAATCGATGGTGGTAAAGGTCAACTAAGTATGGCAGTATCAGCATTAAGAGAATTAGGTCTAGACTACATTCCTGTAGTTGGACTTGCAAAAANATTAGAAGAGATTTTTGTACCTGGAAATTCGGATCCACAAATTATTCATAAGNCGAGCCCGGGATTAGCACTTTTGAAAAGAATAAGAGATGAAGCTCATAGATTTGCGGTAACATATCAAAGACAAAAAAGAAATAAGAAAATGATCGAGTCTGTCTTTTCAAGTATCAAAGGNATGGGTAAAAAAAGACAANAAAAGTTGCTAATAGCTTTTGATGGACCAGAACAAATATCAAAATTGACGCCTGAGGTGATAAATGCAGAAACTGNAATACCGATTAAAATAGTTAAAGAAGTAATTAAGTTAGCAAAAACTNTCTAGACTAAATTACTTNGACTTATTATATATNAGTCTGCCATTGACCGTCGACGNTAAATATGGGTAAATTAGCCAATATGGCAGAATTTAAAATGCAATCTGATTTTACTCCTCAAGGAGACCAGCCTGGAGCGATCATGTCATTGGTAAATGGTGTAAAAGCTGGTGATAAATACCAGACCTTATTAGGAGTAACTGGTTCGGGTAAAACATTTTCTATTGCGAATGTTATCCAAGGTGTTCAAAAGCCTACCTTGATCATGTCTCATAATAAAACATTAGCGGCCCAGCTATATGGTGAATTCAAACAATTATTTCCAGATAACGCTGTTGAGTATTTCATCAGTTACTATGATTATTACCAACCTGAGGCCTATCTGCCAGTTACAGACACGTTTATTGAAAAAGATATGTCCGTTAATGAAGAAATAGACAAATTAAGATTGAAGGCAACTAGCTCTTTGATGTCTCGCAATGATGTAATTGTTATTAGTTCTGTTTCTTGCATCTATGGTATTGGAAGTCCAGATGATTATTCTAAAGGAACTGTAAATGTATCTAAGGGTGAGATTCTTGATCGTAGATCATTTTTAGCAAAATTAGTTCACATTCACTATGCTAGAAATGATAAGGTGCTGGAAAGGGGAAATATACGTGTTCGTGGTGATCTGATTGAAATTTATCCAGCTTATCAGGATTTATGCATTCGAATTGAACTTTTTGGTTCTGAAATTGATGAAATAAGCATGTTTGATCCATTGACGGGAGAAATTAAAGAAACAATTGAAAATATAGTCATCTTTCCTGCAAAGCATTTTGTAACAGATAAAGAGGCCACACTCAGAGTGATTGAAGAGATTCGTAGGGAATTAGCTGAAAGGCTTGATTTTTTAAGAACTAATCATAAACTACTTGAGGCTCAACGTTTAGAACAGCGCACTCACTTTGATATTGAAATGATGATAGAACTAGGTTATTGCTCAGGAATTGAGAATTATTCTAGATTTTTTTCTGGTAGAAAGGTTGGAGAAAAACCATACACTCTTATTGATTTTTTTCCTGATAATTACCTTACTATCCTAGACGAATCACATGTTACACTTCCGCAGATACAGGCCATGTACAATGGAGACCGTGCGCGAAAAGAGACATTGGTTGAGCATGGTTTTAGGCTACCCAGTGCATTGGATAATCGTCCACTAAAATATGATGAGTTTCATTCAGCTCAAAATCAGGTAATTTTCACATCTGCCACTCCTTCAGAAAGAGAATTAAACTTATGTAAAGGAGTAGTTGTTGAGCAGGTTATTCGTCCGACCGGCTTATTAGATCCTCAAGTTGATGTAAGAGAGTCTAGAGGTCAAATGGATGATCTGGTTGGTGAAATACGTTACAGAGCTAAAAAAAAGGAAAGAGTCTTGATAACCACTTTGACCAAGCGAATGGCAGAAGACCTTACGGAATATCTGTCTGGACTGAACATACGTGTCAGATACCTTCATTCCGAAATTGGTACTTTGGAAAGGGTACAAATTCTTCGTGAATTAAGAATTGGTGAATTTGACGTTTTGGTTGGTATAAACCTTTTAAGGGAAGGCTTGGATTTACCGGAGGTGAGTTTAGTTGCTGTTTTAGATGCAGATAAGGAAGGATTCCTTCGTTCTAAGAGTTCATTGCTTCAAGTAGCTGGTCGCGCTGCGAGAAATGAGATGGGCTTAGTCATACTTTATGGAGATAAGATGACTGAAGCTATGAATTACTTAATTGAAACAAGTCAAGAGCGTAGAGCTATACAAAGTAGATTTAATAAAAAGAATAATATTATACCTAAGACAATTCATAAATCAATTGATGATATAATGGGCAGTACATCTGTCGCAGATTCAATGAAAGATAATGATGAAAATTATATTCCAGTAATGGACATTTCACAGATTAGCAATGAAGATAAAGAGGTGATTTTAGATGAACTTAGGAAAGCTATGTTGAATGCAGCTGAAGAATTAAAATTTGAAAAAGCAGCAAAGATACGTGATGAAATATTAGAATTCGAAAAAAGTCTTGGCGTTGCTGTAACATGATATATGTAGCCAAAATAAATAATTACGAACCTTTATTTTTTAAAAATAATACAATTTATTTTTTAAGATATTAGGATATTTAATGATATGAAAAATTTAAATAGACTTCAAAAACAATCTGGAATAATTGGGACATCTGACGGCATTAGTCAAGTCCTAGAGATGATTTCTCAAGTAGCTCCAGTAGATATTTCTGTTCTTATTACTGGAGAGTCAGGAACGGGGAAAGAGATAGTGGCAAAAGCAATCCATAAATCTAGTAAAAGATATAATGATTCTCTAGTTGTTGTGAATTGTGGTGCCATACCAGAGGGGATAATTGAATCAGAATTATTTGGGCATAAAAAGGGCTCATTCACGGGAGCGGGGTCAGATAGAAAAGGTTACTTTGAGGAAGCAAATAAGGGTACCATATTTTTAGATGAGATTGGTGAAACTCCTCTTGAAACTCAAGTCAAGCTCCTGAGGGTTCTAGAGAGTGGGGAGTTCATGCGTGTAGGAGAAGCTAAAACTCGAAGAACAGATGTCAGAGTTATTGCAGCAACAAATAAAAATCTGTCGGAATTAGTAAAAAATAATCAATTCCGACAAGACCTATATTTCCGATTAAAAACTGTGAATATTCATATACCGGCACTCCGTGAACGTGTTGAAGATATTGGTCCATTTATAGAGCGATTTGCATTGGAGTTCACCCGTTCCAATGACATAGCATATCGTGGGTTTATGCCTGATGCAGTTCGGATAATGAAACAATACGAATGGCCAGGTAATGTTAGGGAATTAAAGCATTTCGTTGAGAAGGTGCTTGTTCTAGAAAGAGGCGAGCGAATAACAGCTCAAATGGTTGAAAAAGAATTGATTGATCTAATGCCATTAAGTTCCAATCATAATCCTGCTTTACCAGTTGTTATAAATAACCCATCAGATAGAGCTGAAATAGATTTAATTCTGCGTCAACTTTTTATGCTGAAACAAGATACTGAGTTAATTCAAAATATGCTTTTAAATAATAACAATCATCATTCACCTGACGCTACTTCTTATCCTAATGAGAATTCATTAGAACACGGAATTTCTTTACCTCAAAAGTCTATGGAGATTGTTGAGGATGGATATCGTTTTATTCGTGATGATGCAATTGGAGATATGTTATTAAAAGACCTTGAGAAAGAAGCCATCAAGCGTACCTTAAAATATTTTAATAATAATCGAAGAAAGGCAGCGCGGTCACTAGGCATGAGTGAAAGAACATTGTACAGGAAAATTGAGGAATTTGGCATTGAACCAAAAATCAAAAAGAGTAAATGAGACTATGAAGTATTTCATTGTTTTGATTCAAATATTTTTTATCTCTTGTGGATTTTATTCAATGGCAGGATCTATTCCACCTCATATTAAATCTATTGCTATCCCATTGATGGACAACCAGACAGCTGAGTTTGGTTTAGCCGAAGATATTACTGATGGAATCATTGAGCAGTTCAATGATGCTGGAATACTTAGGGTATCTGATGAAAAATCTGCTAACTCTATTCTAAAGGGTACAATTAAAAAGGTTAGTGAAGGTCCATATACATACAGTAAGCAAGAATCTGTTTCAGAATATAGATATAAGATTGATGTAAAAATTGAGTGGTATGATATTTTAGAAGAAAAGAACATTTTTGAAGGTATATACTCTGGTTATGGAGCATATGGTTTAAGTGGTGATATTGGTTCTGATGGAATTGATAATGATAATGATGGTAAAATAGATGATATGGATGATGATGAGTTTGGAGAACCAAGAAGTTTTGCAACAAATGTAGCTGTTAGTAAAATTGCAGAAGATATTTTAAATGATATTATGACAACCTGGTAAAGGAATTAAAATGAAGACTGTAACGATTAATCAATTAAGTGAATATGAAGGTCAAGATGTAGAATTAAAAGGATGGGTTTATAATACTCGTAATGTTGGCAAGCTTTGGTTTATCATCTTTAGAGATGGTACTGGGCTATTGCAAGGTGTTGTAGTTAAAGGTGAGGCCAGTGATGAATCATTTTTACTAGAGAATGATCTGAACCAAGAAGATTCTATAATCCTTAATGGAACTGTACGCAAGGAAACTAGGTCGATTGGTGGCTATGAATTAGGAGTCAAAGAAATTGAAGTTGTAAAGCATGTCTCAGATGAATTTCCAATCTCACATAAGGAGCATGGTGCAGATTTTTTAATGTCCAATAGACATTTATGGCTTCGATCTAAACGACAAAATGCAATAATGCGGATTAGACACCAGGTTGTCAGAGCCATAAGAAACTTCTTTGATAACAATGGTTTCACGCTTATTGATTCTCCAATATTTACTGGCAATGCGGTAGAAGGCACTACAACCCTTTTTGAAGTTGATTATTTTGAACGATCTGCGTACCTAACTCAAAGTGGTCAATTATACCAAGAAGCTGGAGCAACAGCCTTTGGAAAAACATATTGTTTTGGTCCAACATTTCGTGCCGAAAAGTCAAAAACTCGTCGTCATTTAACTGAATTTTGGATGGTAGAACCAGAAATGGCGTATGTTGACCTTGATGAAAATATGAAATGGGCAGAGAATCTAGTAGGCTATATTGTAGACAAGGTTTTAGCAAATTGTGAATTAGAATTATCAACTCTCGAAAGAGATATTGACAAATTAAAGGCAGTAGTCCCTCCATTCCCTCGAATGACCTATGATGAGGCAGTAAACCTTTTAAAAGATAATGGTAGTGATTTTAAATATGGCAGTGATTTTGGAGCACCAGATGAAACTCTATTATCTGAAAAATTCGATAAGCCAATCTTAATTCATCGTTGGCCCGCTGAAATAAAAGCATTCTATATGAAACGTGATGAAAATAATAGTGACCTTGCTCTAGGCGTAGATATGATAGCGCCAGAAGGATATGGAGAAATAATAGGAGGTGGACAAAGGGAAGATGATTTAGATATATTAGTTAATAGGATACGGCATCATGACCTTCCACTAGAACCTTTTCAATGGTACCTTGATCTAAGAAAATATGGTTCGGTGCCTCATTCAGGTTTTGGGCTTGGTTTAGAAAGAACGGTTGCTTGGATATGTGGTACAAAGCACATACGCGAAACAATTCCTTTTCCTAGAACAATGTCAAGGCTTGAGCCTTGAAAAATAAACTGGGGAATTGAATCTTTTGTGAGCTTTGATTCGCTGATTGATCTCGTAAACAAGTTAAAGGAGCATATAAAATATGTATAAGATACGCGTAATGATATCTGGAGATGTTCAAGGTGTGTGGTTTAGGGTTAGTGCTCAAGATAAAGCTAATGAATTAAAATTAACGGGCTGGGTGAAGAACCTTTTTTCTAATGCTGTTGAGATTGAAGCAGAGGGAAAAAGAGATGAATTAGCTATTTTTGCCGGTTGGCTTACAACAGGTCCTCCAAATGCCACTATTGAAAAGATAAGTGTTGAGTGGGAAGAATTGCCTGAAAGGAAATTCTCTTCGTTTGAGATACAAAAATGAACATTGCTCTATGCCAAATAAATACGACCGTAGGAGACTTCGATCATAATTATGATAAAATTTTAGATAATTATTATAATTGCATTAATAAAAATGCAGACATTATTGTATTTCCAGAATTATGTATTTCAGGGTATCCACCTCAAGACCTTCTGTTTGAAGAAGGATTTATTGAAAAAAATAGCAAGGTTTTAGAAAATATTGCAATAGAGTCCAAAGCTCCGCTNATTATTGGGTATATTAGAAAAGAAAATTTAANTATATATAACTCAGCAGCTGTTTGTTATGATGGTCAGATACAGTCTACTTATGATAAAGTACTTTTACCCACNTATGATGTTTTTGATGAAGCTCGTTATTTTACTAGTGGTANGCATCCTAAAATAATAAACATACCTTTTAAAGGTGCCCAACTAAAGGTAGGGTTACAAATTTGTGAAGATTTGTGGGACCAAGAATATGACTGTAAAGTAAGTACCATACAAAAAGAGATGGGGGCAGATTTTATAGTAAATATTTCAGCTTCACCCTATCAACAANATCGTTTGCTTAAAAGAAAAGATATCATTTTAAATAAAGTTCAAGAAACGAGTTTGCCATTTTTTTATTGTAATGCAATTGGTGGCCAAGACGAATTAATATTTGATGGACAATCTTTGGCATTTTCTGAAGAGGGCATTGTAATTGGCTATGGTACGGCTTTTAAAGAAGAGATAATAATGGTTGATCTTAAATCAAAAAATAAGATTGATATCAAAATTCAACCTCGNGAGGAGAAAATGTACAATGCACTCTGTCTTGGGTTGAAAGATTATTTTTTGAAAACAGGTCACAANGAGGCAGTTTTAGGTTTGTCTGGTGGNATAGATAGTGCATTAGTAGCTTCTATAGCAAGNGATGCTTTGGGACCGGAGAATGTTCATTGTATATCACTTCCTTCAAAGTATTCTAGTGACCATAGTCTTTCAGATGCAAAAGAATTAGCCATTAACCTTGATTTAGATTACAGAATAATACCAATTCAAAAAGCTGTAGATGAATTAGAGTTACTATTAGAACCACATTTTCTTGGNAAGAAACNTAATGTAGCAGAAGAAAATATCCAGTCCCGAATAAGAGGTGATATACTAATGGCTCTGTCAAATAAATTTGGTTGGATGGTATTATCGACTGGAAATAAAACCGAGTTGGCATTGGGTTATTGTACATTGTATGGTGACATGAGTGGAGGGCTTTCTGTAATATCTGATTTGAGCAAATCTGATGTTTATGCATTGTCTAATTGGATTAATACCATCCAACCAGATCGAATCCCCTTAGGTTCAATAAATAAAGCTCCATCAGCAGAACTGGCTCCGGATCAAGTAGACCCGTTTGAATACGAGATTATTAGCCCTTTGGTTGATGCTATAGTTGAACAGGGGAAAACTGTAAGGGAATTGGTGGAGTCTGGCATTGAAAAAACTATAGTAAATTCGACGTATAACAGAATCAGGTTGAATGAATATAAGCGAAGACAAGCAGCCCCTGGTCTTAGAGTTTCAGCAAAAGCTTTTGGTATGGGAAGACGTTTTCCAATAGTAAACCATTTTAAATCATAACCTTTATGAAAAAAATCATATTATTTTTCTTTTATTCTTTTGTAATCGGTCAAGATACAAAACCATCGGAATTTTGGAAGCAATATGACCAAAATGAAAAAATTGCATTCATTAATGGAGCTTATGGTGCTGTAGCTAAGTTAAAGGCACATCATAAAGTAGAAGTTCATAAGCAATACCTTCATGATGATAATTGGGTTGAGCCATATTATATTGAGCGCTTTTATGATATTGCAGATGAATATCTATCTCATGAAGTTGGTTATAACATCAAAATAATTGCAATGCATTTAGATGCGTTCTACACAAATTCCGATAATTTAAATATTCCAGTCATGGAAGCTCTGAGGGTTGTATCATTAATGCAAGATGGAGAACAAAAAATTGCAAATGCCCGTCTATTGCGTGCTCAACAAAAATATAATAAATAGAACCTGAGATATATTATTTTAATTGAAATTAATAGATTAAATGAAGATCAAATTAAAAAACTCCAAGTATATTCATGGCCAATATGGTCATGTGGAGTATCAAAATTTCCTTGGACCTATGATCAAAAAGAATCCTGTTTTATTTTAGAAGGTGAGATTCTCATTATAACTGATTATCAGACTATAAATATCAGAAAGAAGGATTTTGTTATTTTTCCAAAAGGACTATCTTGTAATTGGAATGTAAGCAAACCTGTCAAAAAACATTATATGTTTGAATAATATCAATTTCTTGATTTAAACAGCATATTAAGACCTTTATTTTCTTACCATGAATTCAGAACGAATAAGAAATTTTTGCATCATAGCTCATATTGATCATGGGAAGTCAACTCTTGCAGATCGTTTATTAGAAGAAACAAAAACACTTTCAAAGAAAAAAATGAAAGAACAGGTTCTAGACAGTATGGAACTAGAGCGTGAAAGAGGTATTACAATAAAAAGTCATCCAATACGTATGACATATAATCACACTGATGGCAATGAATATATATTAAACCTAATTGATACACCAGGTCATGTAGATTTTTCTTATGAAGTATCAAGATCACTTGCTGCTTGTGAAGGGGCCTTGTTGCTAGTTGATGCGGCACAAGGTGTTGAGGCACAAACAGTTTCTAATACATATCTTGCTATTGAAAACGATCTTACTATTATTCCAATTATTAACAAGGTTGATCTTCCTTCTGCAATGATTGAAGATGTAAAAATACAGATGATGGAATTGATTGGCTGTGATGAAAATGAGATTATTGAGGCTAGTGCAAAGAGCGGTATTGGTATCACAAATATATTTGATGCTATAATTAAACGAATAGACTCTCCGTTAAATAAAGCTGATGATGATTGTAGGGCGTTGATATTTGATTCAATGTACGATAATTATAAGGGTGCAATACCTTATGTAAGAGTCTTTGATGGTGTCATCAAACCAGGCATGACAGCACAATTTTTTGCTCACGATAGAGAATATGAGATTACTGAAACCGGGCATTTTGTTTTGGATAAAATTAAGACGTCAGAATTGCGTTCTGGAGATGTAGGGTATATAGTAGCAAGTATAAGAGATATGGGGCATATTGAGCCAGGAGATACTATTACTGTGAAGAGTAGTATGGCTAAAAATCCCTTACCGGGATATAAAAAGGTTAAACCCATGGTATTTTCTGGCCTCTATCCCGCTGATGCTGATGATTATGACCAATTACGACAAGCTTTAGAAAAATTAAAATTAAATGATGCTTCATTAGAGTTCACTCCTGAAACAAGTGAGGCACTTGGGTTTGGTTTTAGGTGTGGATTTCTAGGCCTATTACATATGGAGATAATACAAGAAAGATTAGAGAGAGAATTTAATTTAGATCTTGTGACCACAACGCCAAATGTGATATATGAGGTACATACAAGAGACCGTAAGACATTGACTGTAGATACACCAGCAAAAATGCCATCTACTGGTGATATTGATTCTATTTTAGAGCCAATTGTATCAGCAGAAATATTAACTCCAAAAGAATATATTGGAAGTATAATGACACTTTGTCAAAAAAAACGAGGAGTCTATAAAACAACGCACTATCTCTCTCCTGAGAAAGCGCAATTGCATTATGATTTACCTCTAGGCGAGATCATTTTTGATTTCTATGATAAATTAAAATCAATCTCAAGTGGATATGCTTCTTTTGACTATGAGTTCAAAGAATTTTCAAAGGCAAGCTTACAGAAATTAGATATATTGATCCATAGTGAACCTGTAGATGCTTTATCTACTATCTGTCATTCCGATGATGCATATCATAGAGGCGTTGCATTATGTAGCAAATTAAAAGAATTGATTCCGAGGCAGATGTTTGAAGTTGCTATTCAAGCAGCTTTAAATAATCGTATAATTGCTAGAACAACAGTAAGAGCCTTAAAGAAAAATGTTACTGCTAAATGCTATGGAGGCGATATAACACGCAAAAGAAAACTATGGGAAAAGCAAAAAAAGGGTAAAAAGCGTATGAAGATGATAGGAAAAGTAGAAGTACCTCAGGAAGCCCTGCTAGCGGTTTTACAAGTAGAAAATGATTAATGTGGATTAATCAATACTGGAATAGTACTCGCACGCCGCTCTATAGCTTTCTTTTTACAGTTCCTTTATTTTTTATTTATGAGATAGGTATTTTTTTAACATCCTCCATTGATATGATATACATGCGTAATGGAGCTGATGCCTTAATGAGACAGATTTTATCCGCATTTGGTATAAATGGATTTTATTGGATAGGAGTAATATTCTTTTTGGGNTTTACTTCCGTTTTTATTTACCAGAGAAAGTATTGGAAAGACATAGAGATTCATAGTGATTATCTCCTTGTAATGATGGGTGAAAGTCTTCTATGGGCTATTGGGCTTTATTTTTTTATGGCAAATGTATATATACTGCTAATGAATCCGACCAGTTCCATATTGATTCAACAGGTTACATTAGCTGTTGGCGCAGGTATATATGAGGAGATATTGTTTCGCGTTATACTGATTGCGGCGATTGGAAGTCTACTTGGCTTTATCTTTCAATGGAATCAAGTNCTTAGAAATTGGATAGCGATGATAATTGCAGCGGGTATATTCTCATCCTTCCACTTCATTGGGGAATTTGGAGATTACTTTTCATTTAATATTTTTATGGTACGGTTTTTCGCTGGAATATTATTAGGGGTTTTGTATTTCGTACGTGGTTTTGGAATTACGGCATGGGCACATGCGATTTATGATTTGATNATNCTTACGAGGATCACGACCCAGTAAGAACTATTATTGATTGATAAATTTTATTTAAAAAAAATTATGTTTTTATGAATTGGAACCAGTCATATGTTTTATTTGTTAATACCATAAGAATTGCAATCAAATGATCATTTATTATATTNAATTAAATTTTAAAGGAGAAATTTAGTGTATCCAGTCATAATTGATTTTGGGATAGTTGATATTTTCGGATTTCAATTTCATCTAGCGATATATTCCTTTGGCCTCATGCTAGTAGTAGCNTTTTATAGTTGTTACTTTTTTTTANATAGTGATTTAAAGNATATGGGGTATGATGAAAAGCTTGCATCAGATATAATATTTTGGTCTGCTGTTGGGGGTATCGTTGGTTCAAAAGTNTACCATATAATTGAGAANTTGGATCAAATTATGGCATCACAGCGTCCCATGTCACATATATTTAGTGGATCGGGTCTTGTCTTTTTAGGAGGACTAATAGGCGCTATAATNGCTGTCACTTTTGTGCTTAAAAANTATAATGTCCCATGGTTAAAGTTTGCGGATATCATAGCACCGCTCATATTTCTAGGNTATGCGATTGGAAGAATAGGATGTTTCTTNGTTGGCGACGATTATGGTATTCCATCAGATCTGCCTTGGGCAATAGCATTCCCAGAAGGTTTACCTCCTACAAATATACCAGTACATCCAACACAAGTATATGAGACCATAATATGTGGAACATTATTTTATTATCTCTGGAGTAGAAGGAATGAACCTAGAGTTCCAGGAAGTTATTTCTCTAAGTATCTCATTTTTGCGGGAATTGAAAGGTTTTTTATAGAATTTATAAGAACCAATGAAAAATATTTGTTCAATAGCCTCTCTGGTGCTCAGATAATTTCTCTTTTTATGATAGTTATTGGAATATACTTTTTAATGAATCCCTTGAATAAAAGTGTATCTGATACCTCGTAACNTTTTTGTATTTATTCATTTTTGTTTGAGCTTTTGCATAGGGCAAGGGTTAAAACTGACAATTTCTGACTATAAACCCTTTCCAGAGAAAATATTTAGTCTCGGGATCGAACCGACTCAGCTCGAATGGTCACTAGCAAATAAATTTTTATTGCTTGATGAAAATAGGACTGATTTGATATCATTAGATCACTCTGGNAATTTGAGTCTAACAAGNGGATTCTCAAGNCCAAATTCTCGTTTTGGNGAGTTNATATGGATGGGTGTAGCTCCTAATGGTATACGGCTCATAGATCGAATTGAAAATGAAATAATTTTCCTTGATTATAAATTAAACCCCATCCAAACCATTACNTTAGAGNATAGAATATTTCCAGAATTAGCAACTATAGATCCTTGGGGTAGGATCTATCTCTATTCAAAATCCTATAATGGTATTTTTATATTTGAAAGAGCGGAACTAAATACAATACCATTTATTGATCTTTCTAAAGAGGAANANNCATATTACTGTATCACNGATCTTGCTTCAAGTCAAGATGGCGACCTAGCTGTCCTTTTTTGTGATGGCTCCCTAAAGCAGTATAGTCGCAATGGTAAAATAAAATTTTCTACTTTTACAAAAATTAATGATCCTTCNTTCTTAGTTGCATTAGCAAATGATTGGTTGGTTTTCAATCGTCAAGGAAAGGGTGAATCAATCAATTCTGGTGATCAACTTTTCATACCGAATTCAAGTGTCCCAATAATAGATATTAAAACGTTGAATCAATCCATGGCCGTTTTAACAAAAGATCACATACTTGTTATAGATGTTAAATAAAACAGGTACTCTTTATTGCCTGCTAATTATTCTTTCNTCTCAAGTTTATAATCAAACAATTAGNACCGTTGATACNATATATTANAATGGGGTTAGCAATATCATTAGATTACGAAAACCTTTTATTATTGAATCATCNTTAGAAATTCGAGGTGAGATTAATGAAGTAATTCCAAAAGCCATATATCCAATAAAAGGTGAGGTTGAACTTGATGATTCATTNTCANGGCAAACACTTATATTNAACTATGAATTTCTANTAAAAGGTCTACCAATTACAATAGAACCTAAATGGAAATCTNTAGATATTATTGATAATGACAAATATTTTTTTAAAAAACCATTGGATGCAAATAGTTCATCNTTAAAAATTGAAAGAAAGAATATTTTCTCTTCAGGTAGTTTATTTAGGCAAATATCATTATCGCCTCTAGGAGGGTCAGAATTNAATGGTGGACTACAAATGCAGATCAATGGAAAACTTTCAGAGACAATGAGTATCAGTGGGGTGCTGACCGATCAAGATATTCCATTTCAGCCAGAGGGTACAACTCGCGAGCTAGAAGAATTGGATAAAGTCTATCTAACTATTTCTCATCAAAATTTCACTTTAGATGCTGGCGACATATTGTATAAAAATAATAATATTAATAGAAAGCTAGTAGGAATAAACAATTACTTTAACTTAAATAATGTATCAGGTTCCTCAGTTTTGGCAAATTCTAAAGGCTACTATAGAATGCTGGAACTCAAGGGTCGTGATGGTGACCAGGGGCCCTATCAATTGATTGGTAAAGACGGTGAACGTGAAATTATAATTCTTTCGGGCACTGAAAAGGTCTGGGTGAATGGTAGAGAACTTGTAAGAGGGAAAAATCATGATTATACAATTGATTATTCTTTAGCTCATATCATATTTACTCCAAAAATATTGATTGATTTTGATACTGATATATTAATTGAATACCAATATTCTGATCAAGAATACACAAAAGGATTTATTGGTGGTAGTATTAAAAATAAATGGGGTGGAAAAAATTCATTAGAAATAGGGCTCTTTAGTGAATCTGATCAATTTCAAGAACAAGATTTAAATAGTGAGGTTCTTGATTCACTTAAAATAATCACTAANGGTTCTTTGACACTAAGTACTGCGGNAAAGAATAATNATGGGGATTATATCTTAGAAGAATCTATTTATATCTATGAACCACAAGTTTATCAAAGTGATACTACAAATAGATNTACGGTTGTATTCCAGTATGATATATCAGGAGAATACAAAAGAGAAATATCTGATCTAGGACAAATATATTATGAATATGTACAGGAAGNTGATAGGGCTCANGGTGCNGATCTATATAGTCCTTACAGGACTGTAAATGCCCCTAAATCGCATAGATTTGGATATTTTGATGGCCNNTANCGATTGGGTAATCATATAAGCTTGAAAGGTAAATTTTCAGGTTCTGTGTTAGATATGAATGCTCTGAACTATAGAAATCGAAANGAGGATGNTTCATANAAGGTATCGGCTGAAATAGATTCCTTAGATATTGGTCCAGTCATGATGAATTTCTCAGTACAAGATTGGAAAAGAGGTGGTAAATATCATTCAATGGATAGAGANAATAATATTTTGCATACGNGATTATGGAATTTGGATTCATCGGTAACAAGAGGATTACAAGAAACTTCATTCAGTTCTGAGCTGATTTTGGATCAAATAGGAACTACACAACTTGAATTAGCAAATCTTGATTTCAATAATAATTCACGTTCAAGGGTAAGTATTGAACAGAGATTGCATACTAAAACCTTTAACCATTCCTTTTTTCAGATTATTTCTGTAAACAGTAATCAAAATAAATTTTATAGATACAATGGTAAAATTCAGTTAAATATGAATGTTTATTCCCCATTCATTAGTTATTTAGCAGAACAAGACCCTTTTTCAAATCGTTTTTGGAAAGGTGGAATTGGAATGAGTGCTAATAAAAGTAATATGACTATTAGGTCAGGTTTCGACCTTCGTAAAGACCAGATTTTATCTTCAAAAGGCACATGGGGTGGTGATACAGAGGATATTGTTGGATTTTTACAGTTTAATAAAAGAACTAAAAATGGTTTTAAGCAAAATATTATTATAAATAAGCGAATGAAATCAGGTTCCGAGGGAATGAATCATGATTATTTATTACTGGATGTAGATNTTGGGAAATACANTACAAATCAACCAACTAGATGGGAGATACAGCTAAGGCAGGAAGAGACGCTTACANCACAACGGGCAATTATATATGATTCNNTNGGTGTGGGTTTGGGGCAATATCGTTTCGATCCAGTATTTGATACCTACATTGCAGATCCAAATGGTTCTTATGTCGCTTATTCAATTTATACCGGCAATAAAACTCCAAATACAAATTTACAAGGGGTGCAAAAGCTAACCTTGGATATTNGTAAGATGGGTGATTTCCCAGACCTTATAATTCGTGCAAATTCAAAACAGCTATACAGAGGTAGTAAGCCAAACTTCAAAAGTATATTTCAATCAGATATTAATGACAGCTTGGTTACTCATTCTAATAATTATTTAAGGGTAGAATCTATTTTTTCAGGGAAGACTAGAATCACCAATTGGTTNGAAAAAAACTATACCCTTAATGGATTTGACCCTAGGGGTAATGATATTACCAATACAAGTGTAATGGGACTAGAACTACATAGGGCATTGTTTACGAATTTTTCATTAAAAAATCGTTTTACCTTAAAATCNAATTCTATTGTATCAAATATTTCAAGTTTGAGAGATCGTTCTATGGAAGGATGGTGGAACGATCTTCAAATACTTTTACGATATAACCGATCTATTGATCTCGATATTGGATTAATGATTGGNAGTGAATCTGGAATCCAACAGGATAATTCATTCTCTGGTTTTGCATATGGAATAAAACTAATAAATAAAATTTTGTATAAAAATAATGGCAGGTTACAAACAGAGATCAGCTTNNTAAATGTAAATGAAAAAGATAATTCAGCATTTATACCGCCTGAGGCGTTAAATGGCTACCCATTAGGCCTNAGCCTTAGGTCAAATTCAAGTATGAACTATTTTTTGAGTAGAACNATCTCTATGATTTTCTCTTTGAGTACAATNGATGATAGCAGATATAAGGATTTTATCTCATTCCAAGGGGAAATACGTGCGAATTTTTAGTTTAACTATTTTTTCATTTACAATTTTATTTTCTCAAGANGAACTAATTCATATTAGGTCTATTGATTCAGATACAGTATCACAATTGNTTAAGAATATGTCAGAAGATATATCTGAATTATCAAATAGATACGAATTGAGATCATTTTCAGTTAATGATTCAGTGTCTGTCTATANAGTTATAAANGAAGAAAAATTAGCAGATTCANTATTATTTAATTCTGATAGTGACATCCAAAATAGCATTTTAGAACAAATTCTAAATCCGTATAGGATCATTCCAATCGGTGACATGTATAATCGAACAGGTAAAGATCTTGTTGCCCGCTATTATTTTATTAATGAACCACCACAATATAAGTTTGGTCTTTTAGGAAAAGACCTACTTGGTGCTATGATTGAGTTTGTTCCTACGTTCGAAAGTCACTTTTCTGGAATTGTAGGTATGAATAGAGTTAAGAATAAATGGATTCTAAATGGGGAATTGAATTTACATCTGGAAAATTATTTTAAAAGTGCTGAGAATATAGATCTTTTTTGGAAGAGAAAAGATTCTATATCACAAGTTATTACAATGGGGTTTTCTATCCCGCATCCATTTGGCTGGAATACAGGCGCTAATATAAAGTATCATCATGAAGTTTTTGCCGGTATGTATACAATTATGGAGAATAGATCTATGGCCAACACATTTGTACCAATTTTTAATAATCTTGGTATAGGGTACGTAAAAGGTATCATATCACCAACAGATAGAGGAGTTATGAACGGGTTTAAAAAAACAAACTACCAGGCCTTCACCTTAAATACTAGAATGGATGATACAAATAATAGATTTCTGCCGACTAAAGGCGGTATAGTTGATATTGGAATTGATGGTGGCCTTGCAGAGGGCTTGAGATTTATCCGTAGTTCATATAAAATGATCAAGTTTTATTCCCATCATAAAATACTTTTTAAATTAAAATGGGTCGGAAAAGGCATATATTATCATAGGTCCATTGTGCCAAAAAGTAGATACGAGTGGTTTGGTGGTACTTCAACCATTAGAGGATATGATGAGTTGGTATTAAGCGCAACGCAGTTTCAGGTCATATCCACAGAGATAGGGTATGTTCCTTTTAGTAAAATGCAATTAACATCATTTATTGATATTGGTTCAGATAGATTTAATATTTTGGATGAAAGTGTTATAGGATATGGCATTGGTTTGAGCCAGATCAATGAGGACTCTGTTTTAAAAATTGAATATGCACTTTCTAGTACGTCTATGAGTAGGGGAAAACTTCATATCAAATTGATTTCACGTCTCTAGAAATCAATTTGAAAATAGAAGTAATTTACGGAATGTATTCATTCCCATTAAATAGACTGCTACTATGTATTATAATTTTATATTTTAATATAAGTTGCGATAATAAGCGAGAAGCGTTAGGTGCTGATAATGAAATACGTGTAATCTGTTCTGAAGTAGATCGTGAAGCTATTCAAAAATTTCTCTCAGCCATATTTACAGATACACTTTATACTCCTGAGCCAGAGCCTTATTATCATCTTAAATTTTCTGATCCAAGTACTTATCTTGATCTTAGATCGCAGTCACAAGTTGTAGTGGCTGCCTTGACACGAGATGTGGGTAACCCAGGGTATCAACTAGTTAAGCGGATCCTTTCACCAGAGCAGTTTAGTTTCACAGAAAATCAAGATCCTATTATCCTGGGCAAGGATATATATGCAAAAAAACAATTATTTATGATCATTAATGCTAATTCTGCTGATCAATTAATGTCGACAGTAAATGAGAAACAAGCAAATGTAAGAAAACATTTCCATGAACAATTTATAGAGCGTCAAGGCAGATATATATTTGGAGCAGATCGGAATAAAGATCTTGAAGATTCATTAAGTATGGAATTTGGATGGACATTAAAAATTCCTTGGGGTTGGGAAATGATCAAAAAACGGCCTGATTCAAACTTTATATGGTTGGGTAAAGAAATGCCTTTTCAATGGATAGGTATCGGGTGGACCAAAGGCGACATAGTTGAAGACGACTTATCAGTTGGTGAGTATATATGGAACTGGCCTATTAAGAATTACGGTAATATTCAGATTAATGATCATAAATTCAAATTGGATAAGTCATCACATAATAATTACCCGGCATGGAGGGCAGAAGGTATTTGGGAAACAGTAGATTTAAAAGAAGCAAAAGGAGGGCCTTTCAGATCTTATTTATTCTATGATCCAAAAGAAAATATAACATATCATTTAAATTATCTGATTCATCACCCCGGCAATGATAAATCTATTTTCATGAGACAATTAGATATGGTCGTTAAATCATTTAGGATACATACCATATGAGGATTATGGTCACAGGTGCCTTTGGACAATTGGGTTTTGCCTTGAATGAAGTTCTATCAGATAGCCATGAACTGATCCGTACTGGTCTGGTAATACCTAATGGCCAGAATGGGTTATTGGCTAATATTCAAAATAAGGTTCATCTAAATGAAGTTATTACTTCTGTATCGCCTGATATAGTTATTAATCTTGCGGCGATGACCAATGTTGATGGTTGTGAAAAAAAACCAGAACTTGCAAAAGAAATAAACATTGCAGGAGTACAACATCTTTGCGATTCTTTTAATGGCAAGATAATTCATATTTCAACTGATTATGTCTTTGATGGCAAAAATGGCCCGTATTCGGAAAATGATAAAGTTTGTCCAATTTCAATTTATGGTCAAACAAAATTAGCTTCAGAACAATTACTAATGAACGATAGCGCTGATCATTTGATTATTAGGGGTAATGTACTATATGACCAAATAAGCTATACCAAAGCAAGTTTCTTAAACTGGGTAGTCGAATCATTAAAGAATAACCAAAAGATAAAAGTTGTGAAAGATCAATTTAATAACCCAACCTGGACACGATCGATGGCAGATATTATTGACCTTTGTATTAAAAATGATGTTAAAGGCATCATACACTGGGGAGATTCAGATCATGTTAGCCGTTATGATTTTGCATTAATGATTGCTGAGAAATATTCTTTGAATACATCCTTGATCTCACCAATACTTACTGAAGAACTGTCACAAGAAGCAGAAAGACCTTTACAATCTGGACTAATTACAGATAAAATCGTTAAAATGATTAACGTTATACCGCCATCCATTGACGATTGTCTTACAGCCATTTTAGAAAAAGATAAGTAATGAAAACACTAATTATATCACCTACATATAATGAGGTTAAGAATATCCAGAGTTTAGTTGAACAGATTTTCAAATTAGACCCAAGTTATCATCTTCTAATCATTGATGATAATTCTCCAGATGGTACAGCAGGAAAGGTTAAAGAATTAAAGTCTGATTTTGATAATTTATATTTAGAAGAAAGACCTAATAAGGCAGGTCTCGGGACAGCATACAAATTTGGATTTAATTGGGCATTAAAAAACGGTTATGACGCGGTCGTTCAAATGGATGCAGATCTTTCACATGACCCAAATGATGTACCTAGATTAATATCTCAATTAAAACATCATGATCTAATCATTGGTAGCAGATATGTACAGGGAGTAAGTGTTGTTAACTGGCCAATTCGTAGATTAATCTTAAGCTATGGTGCAAATATATATTCCAGTTTTATTACTGGTATGCCCATTAATGATGGAACTGGAGGTTTTAAAGCTTGGAGTAGCTCTATATTACAAAAAATAGAGCTTAAAAAAGTCAAATCACAGGGATATTCTTTTCAGATTGAAATGAACTTCAGAGCATGGAGGCTTGGTGCAAGAATAAAAGAAGAGCCCATTATTTTTGTAGATCGAACCATTGGTCAATCAAAAATGTCAAAAACTATAATGTATGAGGCGATATGGATGGTTTGGCGCTTACGAATATGGAAAATATTTGGCTGGATTTAATGGGAATATGGATGTTTCTTTTTGTATTGTTAACCTGAACGCAAAAAAGCACTTGAATGGTTGTATTGCATCGATACCAAAATCATTAAACAAACTTTCATATGAAATAATTATCGTTGATAATAATTCAATGGATGGTTCAGTAGAATATATTCAAGATAAATATCCTAGTGTGCATTGGATAATTAATTCTAGAAATGAAGGTTATACAAAAGCAATTAATCAAGCATTGAGAGTTAGTAGAGGTAGTTATAAAGTTGTTCTTAATCCTGATTCTATATTAATGCCAGACTCTATTTCAAAATTATTGACTTTTATAAATTCGGATGAGAATATCGGCATTGCAGGACCAAAGGTTATTGATAGCAAAGGATCTTTTCAGAAATCTTGTAGAAGAGGTATTGCGCGGCCAGTAGCTGTATTTTCATATTTTCTTGGTTTTTCTAGATTGTATCCATCAAATGAAAAATACACAGGCTATCATCTTAATCATTTGAGCCCTAATGAAACTAATGAAGTAGGTGGGGTCTCTGGGTCATGTATGGTTATTCGTAAGGATGTTATTGATAATATAGGCTACTTTGATGAACGATATTTTGCATACCAAGAGGACTCAGACTTCTGTTTAACAGCCATTAAAAATGGATGGAAGGTATATTATCACCCTGATGCAATTGTCAAACATATTGGTGGACAAGGTGGCTCTAATTCTGTTCCAACTAGAGCAATATTTGAATGGCATAGATCATATGTGAGGTATTACTACAAAAATTTCGCTAAAGATTATTCTAGCATTTTTAACATATTTTACTTGTTTGTTATGATCTGTAAACTGATTGTTGCTGAAACCACATACATGATTAAACACTAGATGGAACAATTTCAATACATGGATAATGTGATGTTACTTTTATTAGGTAGCATAACTATTTCAGTGATTCTTGCTTTATTTAGTATAAAAATTGCCCCAAAGATTAGTTTAATGGATGTTCCAGGCAGTGCAGAGCATAAAAATCACAGTAATCCGGTTCCGCTGACTGGTGGAATTGTTTTAATTGATACTCTGATCATAATGATGCTTATCACTGGATTGTGGCAAGAGTCTGAGATCTGGGCGATTGCAATTTCAGGTTTAATTATCAACATTTTCGGACTCGTAGATGATTTTATTCATCTAAAACCTACTACGAAATTAATAGGTCAACTATCTGGCGCAGTCACTCTGATATACTTAGGTGTACAGGTAAATATCTTTGATTCTCCTGATTTTATATATAGAACTGGCTCAAGCTTAGATGTTTGGCTAAATCTGTTTATAACAGTATTATGGTTGGTTACATTAACGAATGCATTCAATTTCATAGATAGTTCAGATGGATTATCTGTTGGTCTAAGTGGACTTTCGGCTGCATTCTTTTTGGTCATTTCATTATCTACAGGGCAAACAACCATTATATATTTTTGTGCTCTTCTTTTGGGTGTTTGCATTGGATTATATTTTTTTAACTCTTACCCAGCCAAATTATTTTTAGGTGATTCCGGTGCACAAACTCTTGGTTTCCTTCTAGCTGCGATTGCTATAGTCTATAATCCAAATACTGGAATACAGTCATCAACTTGGTTTGTGCCAATTCTTATATTCTACGTGCCCTTATTTGACCTCATATTAGTCGTCTTCTCCAGGATAAGAAGAAAAAAGATGATTCATAAAGCATCACGAGATCATACCTATCATCGTTTATCTTCAAGAGGAATACCCATCCATCATTCAGTNTTAATATTACATGGCGTATCTTTAGTGATGAGTATGGTTGGTTATTTGTGTCTAAATTTACCAGTTATTTTTGCGAATATTGTTTTCTGTCTTACTGTATTGTTAGGGTTAACTATTTTGATTATTTTAGATAAAAATTATTCCTGATTCTTATGTCAAATTATTATCTTGATTTTGAAAAACCAGTAAAAGAACTTGATGATCAAATTGTATCGTTAAGTTCATTAGCAGAACCTAGTAAAGAAGATCTTCTTTCTTTATCACAATTAAAAGAACAGCGCACAGGATTAATTCAAACTATTTATTCAGGTTTGTCAAGATGGCAGCGCATACAACTTGCCAGACATCCAAATCGACCATTTTCATTAGACTATATNAATTACTTTTCACATGATTTTATTGAACTACATGGTGATCGCCACTACATGGATGATCATGCTGTTGTTGCTGGTCTTGGCCATATGGATGAATATAAAATTGCATGGATAGGGCAACAAAAGGGAAGAAATACAAAAGATAATCTTTATAGAAATTTTGGAATGATGCGTCCNGAGGGCTATCGTAAGGCAATGCGTGTGATGAAATTAGCTGAAAAATTTAATTTACCAGTTGTGACATTTCTAGATACTATTGGAGCTTATCCTGGAATTGGAGCTGAAGAAAGGGGCCAAGGAGAAGCTATAGCAAGGAATCTTTTAGAAATGTCATCTTTAAAAGTTCCGATAATTAGTGTTGTTATAGGTGAGGGTGCTAGCGGAGGAGCANTAGGTATTGGTGTTTGTGATAAAATGTTAATGATGGAAAACACCTGGTATTCTGTAATTAGCCCAGAAGGATGTGCATCTATTTTATTCAGAGATGCCAAACGTGCTGAAGATGCAGCAGAAGCCTTAAAACCCATGCCCAAGGATCTTGAAAAAATGGGGATATGTGAAAGAATAATCGAAGAGCCTAATGGTGGTGCACATCGTGATTTCGAATCTTCTGCAGATTCACTAAAAAAAGCACTAATAGAGGAGATTAACTCATTANTAAAAATAGAGCCCTCAGAATTTTTAGAAAATAGAATAAATAAATATGATGCTCTTGGGTTTTTTAAAGAAAATTCATGATAAAATACNATCATNACTTAAAGGTTTTTTATAGAGATGTAGACAAGATGGGTATCGTCTACTATTCGAGGTANTTCGAATACTTTGAAGAAGCTCGGACAGAANTGCTAGATTCTATCGGGTTAGATGTTACGTCAATTGAAAAAGAGGGAGTGGAGCTGCCTGTTATTGAGAGTCATTGTGAATATTTAAAGGGTGCAATGTTTGAGCAGAAATTAACAGTTAAAGCTTCTATAAAGGATATTCCAAGATCAAGATTAAAAATTAGTTATAATGTTTTTCAGAATCATTCTGAGGAGATTTTAGCCAGAGGTTATACAATACATGCTTTTATCAACCAATCAGGTAAAGCAACCAGAGTTCCTAACCTTGTTTTAGAAAGTATAAAAGATAAAATATAATTTAATTTATTCGTTTAAAAAGTGATTCTAAAACTAGTTTGCCATCAGACCGTAATGCATTATGTTCCATCGCATCTGTTTCCCATACCTTTAAATTTGAAATAGTTTCCGCTATTTTATTCGAATACGCTCTATCTACATACATATCATTTGTATAGATTGCGGCAGCGACAGGTACTTCATTATCTAGTAGATTAGATNGATTATATAAGGTAGGCCAATCACTTTTCATTGCGAGAATATCTGCGGCCTTTTTAAAAGGCTGTAATGATTGATATTCATNGAACATCCATGGATATATCATCTCACCAGTAAAAAGTATGTCACTNCCTTTATTTGAGTGGAATTCTGGGAATTCGCTGATGATTCGCTGCGCCGACCAATTTGTAGCAAAACTTTGCGCATAACATGCTTCATGCAAAACACTAAAAATTGGATTTGTATCAAAGCTTTGTAATGATAAAATATTTTTTAAAAATGCGTAAGATAGTTTGCTGTTTATAAATGCGTTCTCGAATAAATAATTAAGCGTTGCCATACCATCACTAAAACCTAATTGAAGACCAAGTTGTTGGAATCTTTTAGCTGATAAAATATCTCCATTAGGAAGGTGAACTTGATTCTCATTTAGGTATTCTGTGATCATTTGAACATTTTCNCTTGCCTCAGGAAAAGTATTAAAAAATAAATTATTTTTTCTAATGACATTTTTATATGTTGCACGATAAATATCATCTGGGTGTGCGTTCAATGGAGGTAACCCTCCAGTTATAAAAACCTCATGCAAGCTATTAGGATAGAAAGAAAGATAATGAGTTGCGCAAAACCCACCAAAGCTTTGACCGAGCACTGACCATTTTTTATTTTTAATTAGAACTTCTCTGACGTATTCAGCATCCCTTACAATATTGTCCGCTCTGAAAAAGGACAAATAACTTGCAAGTCCTTCATCGCTCAAACCAACTATTGATTCTTTTGTAATAGGTGTGCTCAGACCTGTGCCTCTTTGATCAAATAATAGAATCCTATATTCTTCGCTGGCTCTTTTTATCCATCCAGAATTGTTAATAGGTCTTGGCGATTCATATCCTGGTCCTCCTTGAAAAAATATAAGGTAAGGGAGGAGTTTATCTCCATGGTCTGCACGGCATACTTCTCTGGCAAAGACAGTGATCTTTTTACCACCTTCATCTTGATAGTCTAGTGGAACGACAAAGTTATGATCGGTTATTTTCATTTCAGAGTACTTGTATTTATTTAAAACCATTGGATTCCTTATCAGTTTAGATATTATTCCTTATTAATTGAATATACTGCAATTATCCCTAATATCCCGCCTAGCAAGGTTGATAAATGCAATGTCTCAGATAAAAAATACATAGCAAACCCCATTGCGGTTAATGGTACTAAGAATATGAAAGAGCTAGATCTTTTTGGTCCCAGCTTTAATGATGCAAGAAAATATATAGAAGTACCAAAAGACATTGCTAAGACCGATAACATAATAAGGTTTAACCAAAAAATTCTATCAAAGTTGAACACAATAAGGAGATTTTCATTGATAGAAATTGGAATACTTATTAAACAAGCAAACGTGAAACTCCAAAAACTATATGCCATGAATGGAATTGTATTATTTGATCTAGATGTTATAATGGTGACACAAACCCATGATAATGATGCTAGAATAAAAAACAGGTTCCCNGATTGTACTATATAGCTTAGATCCATTTCCCAAAATCTGATAATAAATGCTCCGCCAACCAGGCCAAGCCCAAGTCCAATCCAGTCTTTTATTTTTATTATACCACTAAAAAATAGACCTGAGAATAAAGTAGTTAAAATTGGGTTAAGTGTTGTAACTAGAACTCCCCCAGCTCCAGCAAGTCCGACCTGTGTTCCTTTAAAGTAAAAATAGTTATAAGAAACCATACATAATGAATTTCCTAGAATGAAATAAATATTATCTTTGGATAACTTTAAGGAATCACCTGATATCTTTAGGAATGGCGCGAAGGATAANGAAGCAAAAAAGAATCTCCAAACCATGATCAATGGCGCATCTGCATATTGCCCTAGAATCTTAGCATTGGTCCAAGATAGGCCCCATGTTAACATAGCCANCACCATAAGGATGTTTAATGTTATATCCTTTTTATGATGCACTGGGGTTTCTTACCTACATTCTAAAAACAGGGAAATTAGTATCAGGAATTGGTTTGTTTTTTGTTGCTTGGAGAGCAAGGATGAGTATCTTTCTAGTATCAACTGGGTTTATAATGCCGTCATCCCAAAGTCGAGCACTCGCGTAGTAAGGATTTCCCTCATTTTCATATTTATCCAATATGGGTTGCTTATATNCTCTTAGTTCTTNTTCAGAAAGTTCTTTGCCATCCTGGTTTGCTTGATCTGACTTTATCGNAGCCATAACGTTAGCTGCCTGGTCTCCACCCATGACGGATATTCTTGCATTTGGCCACATCCAAAGGAATCTAGGTTGATATGAACGCCCACTCATTGCGTANTTGCCTGCCCCGAAACTACCCCCAATGATCACAGTTAGCTTAGGTACGTTTGCCGTAGCTACAGCTTGAACCATTTTTGCACCATCTTTGGCTATTCCTCCTGCTTCTGCTTTCTTACCGACCATGAAGCCTGTAATATTTTGTAGAAATAGTATTGGAATCTTTCTCTGAGAACATATTTCCACAAAGTGTGCGCCTTTTAATGAAGTTTCACTAAATAAAACACCATTATTACCTATGATCCCTANNGGAGTACCGCCTATCTTAGCAAAACCAGTTACGAGTGTTTTTCCATAGTCTGACTTAAACTCTTCAAAGTTTGAGCCATCTACTATTCTGGCTATCACTTCATGAATATCGAAGGGTTTTTGATGACTTTTCTCTAGTATTCCAAATAATTCGTTTTGGTCATATATCGGTTCTTTGAATTCATTTTTTGGCTTTGAGGTAATTGGTATATGGTCGATGATTCCTCTTAATTTTTTAATTGCATCGTCATCGTTCTCAGCAAAATGGTCGGCTACTCCACTAAGTCTTGTATGTAACCTTGCACCTCCTAATTCTTCAGAAGTAGCTGTTTCACCTATAGCAGCTTTAACTAGAGGTGGCCCTCCAAGAAATATAGTACCTGTTTTATTTACAATGATCGCTTCATCACTCATGGCTGGTACATATGCACCTCCTGCAGTACATGAACCCATAACTACAGCAAATTGAGGTATGCCTGAAGCACTCATGCGCGCCTGGTTATAAAAAATTCTACCAAAGTGATCTCTATCTGGAAAAACCTCATCCTGCTTTGGTAAAAATGCACCCCCGCTATCAACAAGGTAGATNCAAGGGAGGTGATTCTCAAAGGCTATCTCTTGNGCCCTCAGGTGCTTTTTTACAGTAAGAGGGTAATAAGTTCCGCCTTTTACGGTTGCATCGTTTGCTATAACTACACATAACCGATTCTTTACTTNAATTATGCCAGTTATAATGCCTGCAGCAGGAACGTAGTCATCATATACCTTGAAAGCGGCAAATTCNGAAAATTCAAGGAATTCAGTTTCAGTATCNTTCAGTTTATCAATTCTTTCTCTAGCTGTGAGTTTGCCCCGTTCTCTGTGTTTATCCACCCTTTTAGCNGGGCCCATTTCCCTAATTGTTTTAAGTTCAGAACCTAACTCATCTGANAGCTTCCTATGATGNTNATAATTTGATTTAAATTGTTCTGATTCTGTATTGATNTTTGTTTCAAGGATGCCCATTATAAA
This sequence comes from bacterium TMED46, assembly GCA_002167345.2. GTDB lineage: Bacteria > Fidelibacterota > Marinisomatia > Marinisomatales > UBA1611 > CACEUX01. Next base: position 113,581 of record NHCZ02000035.1, read on the forward strand.
AGNTTATAAGTTGGTTTCTAGCAATTGACTGTTAATTATAATTCCAATCGAATTTACTTATATTTAAAAAGTAGAATATATAAAGTATGATAAATGGAAATTTTATTTTAACTCTAGAAATAAAATTTTCTATTATCTATGATCTCTGCATTATCCTTTAACCCATCTATCCATGCTTGAAAATATCCATTTTGCTTTCGCGTAAATACCAGCTCGCGTAATTTTTCTTTTTGATCGGAAAATGCCGTTGAGTCAAATTCTGCAATTGAGAGCAGCTCCAATATTGTATGTCCACGGTTTGTCTCGAGTGGGCCAAGAATAGTTCCTGGTTTTGCATTTAATAGAGCACCGTTAACAAAGTGACTTCTTCCTATAGTTTGNAAACCTTGGAANAGAGTTTTGGATTCTTCTTTAAATCCATCAAGATTTTCCTCGCTTTCTATTAGAGCTTTTAGATCAATATCTTGGCTNGAAAGTTTTATCAGCANGTTATTNGCATCTTCCAGAGTTGCTTTTTTTACTTTTTCTCTATTGAGTGTNATTTCTATTTGAGATCTAACTTCTTCGTAGTCTTTATATCCTTCCGGAATAATTGAATCCAATTTGCAAACTACAAAATATTGATTGTTCTCTAAAATGTCAGATACGGAATTCAATTTATTATTAAANGCAAAGCGAATAGCNGCTCTTAGACCACCCAAACCAGTCACTGAATAGCCAGCATCATCAAATTTTTCAAATGATCCTGTTTCAAGCCCATGTTCAGATACTGCAATATCAAACCCTTCATCCTGGGCATCGTAGCTAAATAGTGTTGCATCTTTTTTAAGGTTAGAAAGGGTCGTTGGAGACATTTCGGTCTGAATCAATATATGCGATGCAAGAACCTCTTTGTCGCCATTCTCATCATTTCGATTATCTCTAACATAGATTACATGAAATCCAAAATTTGATTTTATAGGACCTATTATCTGATTCTTTTTTGCACTAAAAGCGGCTCTGTCAAATTCCTCGACCATTCTGCCTTTTTTAAACCATCCAAGGTCACCTCCCTTAGTATTTTGATTTCCTGGGTCCATTGAGTA
>NHCZ02000036.1 GCA_002167345.2 bacterium TMED46
AAGTGTGTCATTATCAAAGTTTTGCTGCTCCCATTCAGCTAATGAGGGCATCTCATTATCATGCTCATCCTCAAAGGAGACATTCCCATAGTAGGAGACACTGGCTGAAAGCTCGTAATCATCGAATGCGTATTTGGTCAAGAAATCAAAACCATAAACAGTAGTAAGGCCTGTAGATGTATATGAATAGACCGCTTGGATCTTATCAAGGTAATTATCTATGTGATCGGCACCTTGATGAGTGACCCATTGGCTCTGATAAGGATCATCATTTGGGTAGAAACTATGTACCATTCTGAGAGGAGTTATAAAATTCTTATATGTAGAATAAAATGCAGAGAGATCAATAAATGTCCTACTATTCACAAGCTTTTTTAGACCAATTTCATAACTATCAACAACCTCTGGCCTCAATGGTGGAATCTCAATGGTCTCATTGATCTTAAAACCATCTTTATTACCCATAAAAACTGTATTCAGAGGAGACCAATAAACAGTGTTTAGATCGATCAGGCCTGCTCTAACCTTATCTGCATATTCTGGATCAAAAAAGTTAATAACCTTCCAGTCCATAGAAATTCTGTCATAATAGAGTGGAATGAATGCGTTGCTTTGGTTAGCATTATAATATTGAAGTAAGTGTAGATTGAAAATGGAAGGTGTCTGAAATGCCCTATTCATAGTAAATCTAATATTTCCACCTTGTAGACCATTCCACTGGATTGCTAAGCGAGGACTAAAATTATAGTCAAAGTAGGTGTGTTTATCAATTCTTCCTGCTGTAACAAGTTTTAGATCATATGGAAGTTCACTGGAATATTGGATATAGGCGCCTACTTCATTTATTTCTATGTTCTCTCCAATGATCGAGTCAGGTTTTGCCCACCAGAAAGGTCTTGAATCAGGACCTTTATCATCCAAAAACAATCTGTTTGACTCTGGCCTGTATAACGAAAAATCTACCCCAGCAATAATATCGCTTGTGCTAGATAAAGGATGATTAAACTGTGTATCTCCCCTTAAAACATTATTCGCTAAAAAATCTTGCTTTACGGTTTTTGATACCGCATCATAAATATCGCTTCCATCTCGCAACATGGTGTAATAGGCCGCATCTGAATTCCAATATTTTTCGCCTTGAGTATTCAGGTAATGAATTCTTGCATAATATTTTTCAGCGGTGACCTTGAACCAGGCTGAATAAGTACTATAATCAATAAAGTTCAATCCTGCATCAAATGGTAGGTAAGAGTGATTAAAATAGTATTCTGCTCCGCCCGATAGCTCTGCTCCTTTACTTAGCTCGTAATAAAAAGCCATACTTGATCTGCGTCTAACCATCTGCCTTTCAAACTTTGTATTCATAACCAACATTTGCTCGGAGTGGTTCCAGACCCCATCCTGATTAATGTCATTCCAGGCAGTTGGTGTATTACCAGACTCATCCCAGAGGATGGCTTCCTCATGTTCGGATTGAGTTGTGATGATGCCATTCATATCATAATCCTGCCCAAAATTCCGAGGATAACTCCAATCATAATTGCTAGAAACTTCTCCTGAGACCTTAAAGCCATAATTACCCATCGTCTTCGCAAATCGAAATCGTTGTGCAGCCAGGTTACTTGAGCCTGTAGTAAACGCGATCATTCCACCATTAGAGTCCCGTATATGCTTTGTTATGATATTGAGTAGTCCGTTATGAGCATTTGGCCCGTAAAGAGCAGAACTTGGCCCAAAGACAACTTCAGCTCTCTCAATATCCTCACTAATGAACGGATATGAATTTCCATAACCAATAAAGAAAGTTGGTTCCATATAATTTGCGCCATCTACTAAAGAAACAAACCTTCCATTAAAGGCTGACATAAAACCTCTAACATTGATCGCAGTTCTTCCTAGTCCTGCTTGATAGACCTCTACACCTCGAACTGTTTTGAGAACGCTTCCAATATCGCTACTTATGTTTCTTCTGATATTCTGATTAGACACTGCTGCAATTGTGATAGGAGCATCAATTATCTTTTCTTTTTTCTTACTCGCAGATACTACGATCTGGTCTGTCTCAAGAGCATCTACCCTTAAGGTAAAATTTAAATTTTCATGAAAAGGTGCTTTGAGAATATCAGACGTACTTTCATCAACGTCAAATTCTTCATCAAGTCCGAGCTTTGATGAAAAACTACTTTCAGATTCATCAGTATTATCTTCAGACTGATACTCAGATATATACAGCTCCATCTCTTCCGACTTGTATCCTATATAACTAATAAAGATAGTGTACTTACCTGGATCAATATCATTTATCTTATAGAAACCATTCATATCAGTAGTACTACCAAGGAATGTACCTTTGAGAATAATATTAGCGCCAACTAATGGCTCATTATTTTTATCCATAACAGTACCGGATATAAAATTGCCTACATCAGAGAATAAATTTTCTGNTGTNNTTAATAAAAATATGGCAATATATATGNTTTTTTTAAACATAATATAAATTANTTAAATGCTATTTACGCTTAATTATAACAAAGGTCATATCATCTTTTAGTTCAGCATCACCTGCAAGCCATGTATCACACATCTCTACCAATCCATCTTTTATTTCTTCAGCTGATCTAGAAACAAGAGATTCTATTTTTTCCAGTGTCCGTTCATAGCCCACCATTTCATCCTTATTATTTTCAGCCTCTGGAAGCCCATCTGACATCATAACAAGAATGTCCCCTTTGTTTTTAAAAGGAATTTCCTGTTCCATATGAATTGCGCCAGGAAACGAACCAAGAGGTAATGCACCAACGAGTATTTCTTCCAATTCACCCTTTTCAGCAGAATAATAATACGCTGGAGGCATACCTGCTGAAGAAAATTTGATCGAATCTTTGCCTATGTTTGCAATATTCAGACACATTCTATTAAGGCCAATATTCATTTTTAATAAGGTGGTATTTAGAGCGTCAAGGGTAGGCACTGGATCTTCTTCAACCAGTGAACTCATTGCTGTCTTGGTAATTGAGACAACGTTACCTGAAGTAAGGCCATGACCTGTTGCATCTCCACATATGCCGATCCATCTTCCGTCTTCTTTTTGCATAAAATCAAAGAAGTCTCCTCCAACCTCTGTTGCTGTTTGTTGAAAACCTACCATCTCATAATCATCAGTCGAGGGCATTTCGCTTGGAAGCATGGCCTGTTGAAACTCTCTAGCCTCTTCCATTTCAGCCTGCTGTCGCTCTATCTCGGCTTGACGGAGATCTTCTGCTTCTTTACTCTTTTTTCTATAATTCACATATGTGACCAGAGAAAAGCCTATCAATAAAAGTATACTGCCCCAAAAGGGTATCGCAGTTTTTGGGTCTAAATACCAGACACGACCTATCTTAAAAGGAATGGTAACAACCTCAGAAAATGAAACTCGATTATCTACAGCCTGAATATCTAGACTGTACGAGCCAACCCTTTCTGGTAGGAAAGAAATTATATTGAGAGCCTGTAGTTCTGACCATGAACCTTTTTCACCCTCTCTCGATATTCTAGTTCTGTACTTAACCTTGCTTCCGGATGGATTATAGATCCTGGGGTTGGTCGTAATGAAAAATCGATCTTTCACAATACCTGATATNTCACTATCTTTTATATCATTTAGGCTTAGCTCCGTCTTCGGTGTGAGGATTCTATTGATATCAAGCTTAAAGGATTTATCAGCTAATCTTAGAACTGATACACCATTTTTGCCCCCGAGAATGAAATGATTATTATCGATGGCGGCTATGGCACCGACGGTGTTGCTAATTAGGCCATCAGACTCCCTAAGCGTAAACCATATATCGTTTGACAGACAGCTTATACCCCCACCAAATGTTCCCGCCCACATTCTTTTACCATCATTAAACAAAGAAAACATCTCGTTATGAGCTAGCCCATCAGAGTCACGGATCATTTNAAAACTGTCATTCTCTAGCACACCAATCCCCGCTGATTCAGTCCCTGCCCAAACTGTTCCATTAGGACCATTGGTGACAAGAATGACCCTCTTATCATCTAAACCTTCATGAAACAATTTGAATGCTTTTCCATCATAACTGGCTACACCAGCCTTGTAGCAAGCGATTATCAAATCNCCATTATCTGATTGAGTAATATCTCTTATCGAGTTGCTTGGTAATCCATCTTGTACAGCATAAGTAAAAAAACCATTTTCTCCTAAACGAGTGATCCCAGAATTTTCTGATCCAGACCATACAATTGAGTCATCATTGTTATCAACATGGACTGCAGTTACTAATTTGGATGGAAGCCCATCGGCTCGATTGTAATTTTTGAATTTTGCNCCAGATAATTTGGAGAGTCCATTCGCTGTAGCAAGCCAGAGNTTACCCTTTGAATCCAGATCCAGATCTAAAATGGTATTGGATGGTAAGCCATCTTTTTTAGTGTAGTGAGCTTTGACTTTGTTATTCTGATATTTATAGAGACCATTTCTAGTTGCAATAAATACATCTTGACCATCAACGGCCATATCAAAAACCATTCCACCAACATCTAATCCATCATCTGAATCTAAATTTTGGAATGTCCCAAGATCATGAAGATATAGACCCATTCCAAATGTAGAATACCATATTTCATTTCCAGACACGACCTCAATATCTCTAACAGATGTTTTTCCAAGTGCTTGGTGTTCTTCTCCATCAGGTCTAAAATTAATTAACCTTCCTGACTCTAAATAATAAAGACCTTTTTTGGTACCAGCGAGGATTTCTCCTGATGAGGTCCNAGACAAACACAATATATTCAGATTTTTAATAAGGCTTAATTCACCCTTATTTCTTCTAGACCAGAGTCCTTGGTTTGTTCCAAAATATTCAAGGTCACCATCAACCAAGAATGATTGAATCTTTGTTTTAGAGTTCGAAAATTTTATTTTTTCCGTTACATACCCATTAGAACTTTTACTAATTATTCGATCATCTGCTACAAACCAGTGTTGGTCACCATCTGATAAAACGTTTCTGACCTTGGTATTTGGGAATCCCTTACCCATAAAAGAAACATCCGCTCCATCGTAAATGATATTCTCTAAATTTGTTGAAATGAATATGCCACCATCAATCTTTGCCATGGCGTAAACATCACTGCCTTTAATTATCTGGCTTCTTTCAAATGCCTCACCATTGAAAACGTATATTCCTTGACCAGATGTTGCGGCNTATGTGGTGCCGCCTACGCTGATTATCTTAATAATATTTGCGGCTGGTAGACCACTATCTGCACCATATTTAATGATATTATTTCCATCAAATAAAGTGATTCCGTTTTGTGTACCTATCCATAGCCGATCAGCTGCATCTTTTTCTACATCAAATATGTAGTTGCTTGAGAGGCCGTCTGTATAGACGAATTGTTTCCACTGACCTCCTGAAGGGTCTGCAAAAACGATATTGAATATTATTCCGAAGAATAATACTTTGAGAAATAAGTATTTAAGCATTGTTTTAGTTTATTATTAATATGTTATATCTAGTGTTTCTCGATAAGGGCCTCAAGNGCTACCTTATCCTCAGAGTAAAATTCCGCATACGCGGCAAGTCCCATCATTTTTAGTTTTTTCTCTAAATGTTCNTCAACATTAGTAAAAATAAGTTTTCCATTTTTTGCATTAATTGATCCAATAAGACTGATTAATACCGATACTCCATAATTATTTACTTCTGTACAATTATTAAAGTTTATAATGAAATGCACAAAGTCTTGTGTAAGGAGATCATCAATGATAGCAATCACCTCTTTTGCATGGAAGTCATTGAAAGGTCCATCCAACTTGATAATTGCAGTTGGTTGAATCTTTTCTACGGCGGTTGTTAACGTAGNNCNNGNCATTNTAAAATTTAGTCAAATTTCAGGTGGTTTNTTCCATCTAATCTATAAATGTAAAAAATTAAATAAAATCAGTAAAAGGTCTGGCCTAAACGGTCAAGAAAACCTGAGAATCCATACTCAAATCAAAAGCACTATCTCTAANGGNTAAAGATACGATTGAAATATTAGATTAAGATTAGGGATAATTGGGATTTCTCAACTCCTCCTCAAAAGGTACAGGAACATAATGCCATGTGCCTTCNCCTATGATATGCCAACTAAGCGTATCAGGAAAACGGTTTTGATCAATTAATCTCTGACCTTGACAGAACAATTCTGCTTAAGAGATATGAGGATTAATTTTTCAAAGTTGTTTCGTTTTTGTAACCAGAGCGAAATATTAAAACCTATATCCCGTCTCAAATAGGAAATACCTTGGTATCTTTGGAGACAGAGGGTACGTTGGAGCTTGGGATTGAAATAAGTTTTTTATTGAGAATCCAATATTTATATTCTTATTAACTTCATATACGAGGTCCAGGTCTGAATAGACCTCCCCTCCAATTTGTCCAGGATTGACGGACCATGATTGCCCAACCTGCGACTCTTCACCTTTNCCCTCTTCCGTAGCTTCAAAATATCCACTTACAAAATCAAAAGGCGAAGTACCTTTAAATGTGANTACAGTGGTCAANCCCTTGATGAAGCTATCAAAATATGTCAGTGAAAGAGAGCCTTTTAAATTTGGCGTATTACTGTAAATATTTACATAATCATAATAATCGATATAAACACTATCAGAAAGATCGGTCGCTGATAGATAGTTTAAATATCTCTCTCCCTTTTCCCTCTTTTTAACAAGATCATTATCATTAAAGTAGGAAAAATTCATGGATAACTCATATTTATCTTGAAGATGTTTCCATCCTGTCTCAAAACCAAAAAATGTNACATCAAGAGGCAATGTAGGATANGCCAGGGCATATGTAAACTGTGGNACAGGGTCTGGGTCTATAAGTTTATTACCATAATTTATTTGNCGANTACCATCAATTGGNAGTGGGTTAGGGNATGCNTGNACGACATAAACCCACCCNGGACCAGTAACACCAAATACCGTTAATGGACCTTTAAAATTCTTATATNTNCCAGNATAAANNTTACATTCAAAAAGATTTTTCTTATTAATAAGGCCAGTATATGCTAGCTCGACTGATTGATGCTCCTCTAATTGTAATGGTTCAATATATTTACTATTAATGAGTACATCTTGCTCACTATATATTCCGTCACCATCCATATCTTGGAAATCTACGATCGTAAATCCATCAGATGAGCCCATAGAAACTGCATCCATTACCCAATCATGTGGATATATTTCGCCGAGAACAGGGTCAGGATCACCTGCTGTCCCATTTGCAATATTTCTTTGGCCAGCATACACATTTCTTTCTAAGAGCGTTGGGGCTTTAAATCCGGTTCCAGCTATTAATTTTAAATTACCATTAAGAAAGTTCTTTCTTACTATAGATGCCCTTGGGGAAATACTATTCCCATAGTATTCGTGATTATCAAAACGTGCAGAAGCGTTTAAGGTGTACTCATTATTGATCAAAAGGTCAATCTGCCCATAAACACCATATCTATATTCATAGATATCCTCACCACCAGTAGCGCCAGTGATTGGACTCACCCCTCTATCATTTATGGTTGTCCTATCAGTATCTGGATCTTTGAATTCATAATCTAATCCTGCAACTAAATTTAACCTATCTGTCAATTTCTTATTAAATTGATAATCCACTAAGTAATCATCACTATTGTATTTTAGCCACCAGCCTTGATCGTATTCTTCAAAATTATCAAGTGCCTCTTGCCACGATAGGCTAGTACCGTCCGAATTCCTGTTTATGACCTGTGTTAGTCCAAGACTGAGCATGAATGCTGCATCAGCAACTTGATTTGTCCTGAGAAATCTGAGAAAATGGTTATTATTATTAAACCTAAATCCATATTGGTGCCTATTTAAACCTCTATTGTAAATAGGACCAAGACTACCCATGGCATAACCTTTACCCTCTACGTAATTATAAAATACGGAAAACTCATTTAGCTTGTTGATCCTATAATAAATATTAGTTCTTAATTGAGTTTTGCTCATTTCGAGTGGGTCGTATAGATCATCATTCAAATACAGAGTATCACCCACTACCCAGTAAATTTCATCATCCTTATTACCATAAGGTAGTTCTGAAGCAATTTTTGTCTCTCCACTTATATCAATCGAAACTTTATCGAAGTTTTTTACATATCTAGCTCCCATGCGAGGATCATTTAAATTGGACATACTAAAATTGATCTCATTTGTTTCATCTACCATTGGGTGCTTTGTTATGATATTGAGCAAACCTTGTGAGGCATCTGGACCATATAATGCTGCTTGCGGTCCGAATAATATCTCTAATCTTGAGATGGATTCTTTAGGTGGTCCAGAAATTACAGAGTAAACCTGGCCCGACACGGATTCACCTAGATAAACCCCATCTGCGAATTGTCTAAATCTTGTACTGTAAGCGCCATCAAATCCCCTTGCATTGATCTGAGCACCTTGCAGACCATAGTAGGTCACATCTACCCCTTTTGCATAACTAGCAAGTCTATTAAAATCAGTAATACCTACTCTTCTCCTGATCGTCTGCTGATTTACGACTGATACAACGCTAGGCGCCTCAGTTATTTTCTCTTTTTTTCTTGAGGCTGATACGATGACCTCGTTGAGCCCAAGGGAAGCTGATTTTAAAATAAAATCAATATTAGTTAGCGAATTACCCCTAATGATGTCAGATGACTCATCATCCTCAAGGCCTAGCTTGGCAGAAAAATTTGATTCAGAAAGTTGTTCGGAAATAACATCGCTTTTTGAAATATAAAGGTCTAAACTATTTGGTTCATAACCAATATAGTCTACCCTAAGTGTATATTTCCCCACTGGAATATCATCAATAAGATAATTGCCAAGTGAATCAGTGGTTGCGCCCATGGAGGTACCAACTAAAAATACATTTGCTCCAGGTAATGGGCCTGAGCTATCACTAATTTGCCCAGTGACCAATCCCTCATCTGCAAAAATGATTGAGCAGACAAGAAGCAAACAAAACCTTGGTAATTTATGCATTACTATCTCCTTACATTTAATGCATGGTTAGCTAAAGCTAATTTTAACTATATCCTACTAAAAAGCCCTAATACTAAGATTCTTTTTAACATAAAAAGTACCCTTTTAACAAAATCATTTGATGAAAATTATCTTTTTTTTTGGATTTATATTCTAAAAAAATTTATCTACTATTTCAGCAAAACCATTTTACCTATTAATGTATTTTGGGAACCACTGAGCTCGTAAAAATATACCCCACCAGGCATTAATTCTCCCTTTTTTGAAGTGCCGTTCCATTTTGTAATATAGTGGCCAGGCATCAATCTATCACTGATCAAGGTATTTACTTTTTCTCCTAGGAGGTTATAGATGGTCAATTGAGTATATGCATTATCAGGCACCTCAAATCTAATCGTTGTTGATGGATTAAATGGATTAGGAAAATTTGGATGTAGAGCATAGGCCTCTGGAAGTTGGCCCCTGTCAACAGACATCCATTCTAGAATCACTGAAAGTATATCAGAATATTCGCTGTTATCTCCATCTAAAACATAATACAACCGATAAAAATATTCCGTATCATATTCAAGGCCATCATCTTCAAAATAATTTGTGATCAAGGCTTCTGATTGGATATTGTCTGTAAATTCAATATTAGTAGAACGTTCTAATATGAAATAATTAAAATTATCACCTGTTACAGAGTCCCAAGTTAATGCAACGTATGTTTCAGATGGATACATTGCGAAACCTGTAGGTGCAGCAAGAGTTGTCTCAAAAGCCCCCATGTCTGGAGCAGAACCGATATACTCAGTGATATCCTCTTGACCATCACCGTCAGTATCTGCAGTCCCAGCATCAATACAGGGAGAGTCTGCCTGCAGAGTATACTCACCATTGTTGGTATCCAGAAAATTTGGATTTTCATTAATATTCCCTTCACCATCCCAGGCACCCTGGACATCGCTGTAAGTGATATTAGCAGTACCCTCATATAGCCATACTTCATCGCCATCATTACCCCAGATAATTGAATTTGTAATTTCCGCATGTCCAAAATTGTCAATACCTATGGCACCTCCATCTCCAAAGAAACCACCAGAACAAGTATTACCACTAACAGTAACATTTTCCAAGGTCACAGATATACCATCAATAGCAATTCCACCAACATATGATTCAGAATTATTATCAACTACAGCAACACGCGTAAGGGTAGCACCATCACCATCCAATAACATTCCACCTCCAAGACCCGGGGCAGAATTTTCGCTAATAAGACAATTGGTAAGGATAGGCCATGACCCTGTCCATGCCAATAGTCCACCAGAACTATTTCCACTTGAATTTCCAGTAATGGCACAGTCCGTAAACAGAGGATTTGAATATAATGTCCAGACACCACCTCCGCTCATATTTGTAGAGTTATTACTTATTGTAATATTACTAAGTGAGGGATTTTGGTCACCCCATTCAGCAAGCGCGACACCACCACCATAAGTTGCAGTGTTACCACTTATGGTTGAATGAGCAATGGACCATTCAGGAAAGCTATTATATGTACTTATCATGGATTCACCCGAAGCCCATATGCCACCTCCAAAACTAGGCGAAATATTATCACTAATAGTGAGATTGGTAAATACACCACCAGTTGCTATCAACATCATTCCGCCACCATTACCCAGACCTCCAGCATCATCATAGCCAAGGGACTGGTTATTCGTGACCTCTATGTCACTCAATGTGACATTAGATACATAGGAATAGACACCACCACCTTGGAAGGTACACTGATTATTTCGAATCTTAACATTTGATACGGTTGGGCCGTCAACATTGAAGAAGGATAGACCACCACCATTATGAGAATGGTTATTCTCAATTATCAAGTTTTCAATAATTGGGGTACTCGTCTTAGGTGGCTGGTTCATATCATATATATCATCAGCTGTTATCAGAAGTCCACCACCACCCGTACATCCAAGACCTTCACTATAACCATTCTTTAGTGTCATATTCGCGACTCTGACATTTTCACATTCTGGAATGATCATCACAACAGCCTCGTTGTCCTCATCTGCATTAGCGGCCAATGTTGTGGTCTCAGCCTCATCACCGATCAGATGGACATTATCAGGCATGACAATTGGAAATACTTCTCCATTACGATCACCAGAATAGACACCGGCAGCAAGATATATATTTGTGGTTGTCTCGCTACCTCTTTTCACTAGACTTAACGCATGGCGTATGGTCAGTAGAGGTTCTGTTTCTGTACCGGGATTATTATCATTTCCATCATCTGAGGAGACATAGTATGTGTCTTCTTCAATGCAACCACCGGAGATCCCTTCCATAACATATTCTGCTTCTTCCTCAACAGAATGAAGAACAAACTCATTAACACTACTATCTTCACAATTTATATCCTCGAACACACTGCCACTCACATTGATAGAACCTGCATAGCCATGTGAGTAGAAGTTCTCACCATTGCCACTGCTATTATTATCGAAATAATTATTCTGGATGTTCAATATCTCAGGTATGTCACGGGTAGAACTGGTTTGATGATCTCTGTAATCCCTATCCTCATCAAACTCAACATCATCATCATCATAAAGTGTCATTGCCCCTCCATTTGCAATACTCTGGGTGGCATTACCACCTCCAACCTGAGATGTTCCATTATTAATGAATCGGTTATATATGATCGTGGGATAAGCCTGATAAGCCATGATTGCGCCTCCAGAACGCTCAGACCTCACAATATCGCAATCAGTGAGCAGCATAGAAGTACCAATACCATCCTGCAATGTGAATCCAAGTATAGTGGGTTGGATATTGCCGAAACTAACCTGAATACAACTACCTTTTTTGGGGTTTGTCGGTGTGTTAGTCCCACTTATGATCGTCTCATGAATATTTTCATTATTGACCCATTCAGTTTCAAGGTCATCATAAATAGCATTGCTGGCAAGAACAATCTCCTTCTCAAGAATCAAGTTCTCAAAATAGATTCCCTGAGCAACAAGCACCGTATCTCCATTATTAGAGGCATCGATTCCACCTTGAATAGTCGAGTGATCATCAGGGACATTGATTACGGTGGCTGAGAGAATAGAAATAGATATTGTAGATGCATATAATGCAAATCTCATTTTAGCTCCTTGAAAATTCATACGTGTTTTTTTAGATGGTATTTCATTGATCTTTAGAATACAATTTAAAGCAATCCGAGTTTCAAAAAATTAAGAGATCAATCATTTTAAGAAAATCATTTTATTTATATGAGAAATACCGTTCAATTTCAATAAATAGAAATAAACTCCGGAGTTCACATTCTGTCCTTTATCATTGGTACCATCCCAGTTGATTGTGAGATTACCCTTTTGCCTATTTCCATGGATCAACCTATTTATGAATCTACCTTTCACATCAACTATGGATAGTTCTACCATCCCTGGATCTTGTAAATAAATGGGAATCACGGTCCTCGAATTAAATGGGTTAGGATAATTAGGATATAGTATCGTTGATATTGGTACTATTTTGCTTTGATTGATACCGACATCATCATTGAGGGATATATCAAGTACCAAGGGTAAATGATCCGAAGCTACTTGCGTATCATCCCATTGTAATTCATGATAATCTAAAGCAATATCATCCATCGCAAGTGTGTTCAATATATAGTATTTAGCAGTATCAATAGTCGCATCTGAATAAAAAACATAGTCTAGTTTACCAGGATTGAATGAGGATCCATCTTTACGCCATGTGTACCCCATACGTTTATGAGTATGACGTGGAAAAAGATCAATGATAGCAGTTGAATCCCAATCGGGTAAAAAATCATTTCCATACTGAACTTCATCTTCGATATCTCCATCTCTGATTGTCTCAACTTGCTGTCTGTATCCAACATAGTTAAAGTCCCCTACATGAACAAATGGTGTACCGTATTCTAATGCAAATGGCCCTGATTCATTTGTGACCCAGTCTCTCCATACCCCGGCGAATTCATCTACTTGTTGCTGGCGGCCTTCATTATTGTCGCAACATGATAAATGAGAGTTAAATATTAGAAGATCTTTTCCAAGTTCATCTTCTGTATCTAGTAATGCAGCCATAGTTCGTTCTGAACTGATCATATTTGCATCATGTGTGATTGGAAACCGTGAAAGCACAACTAGATCGTTATATGTCCAGCTCGCATGCCATTCTTCGCTTGGGAACCAGGACTGGATTATATTTTCTATATCATTCCAATCTCCATGCTCTTGAAGAGCAATAACATCAGGGTCCAGTGCTTGCAAAATACGTTTAAAATGTATTTGTCTGTCACTATCAAGTATCCCCTCGTTCCAAGTGTTATATGACACTAACCTTATATCTTGTTCATTTGATCTTTCAAGAGTAATGGGTTGTGGTAATGGCACAATATCATCGCCAATTGAAAAAGGGATACCTCCAGACTCATCAGGGACAAGATCTCCATCCTCTTCTATTTCGGAAAAAACTAGTGTCCCTTCATTTAATGACTGGGAACCATTCATAGTCAAAGGAGCTGAGTCTCTGGCTATTGCAATCTCAAATTCTGTGGATGTAATGGTAGGGGCGATACGTAATGTTAGGTCATTCTGATATAGTTCAGTTTGCTGCCCATCGAAATATTTATAACCCGAACGATTTCCAAAGGTCCAGTCTAATTCAGCCCCAATACCATGTACAAAATAGCCGGTTGATGAATCATTATCAGCATCGATATATAAATGGAAATCATTCCAGTCCTGCATCAAGAAATCACCATTATAAAAGTTGAAATAGATAAATAAGAATTGTGAATCATAAGTGATCTTTAAGCTTGAATAATCTGCACTTAAACCATCACCTTCCGTATCATTATACGCGACAGGAACATCAACCCAGTCTTCAAATTTTCCATCGATGCTGATCGGGTGTCCGCAGAATAGGTAGGTAAAAATAAAGGGGCCGATGAAACTGCATCTTAGCCCCTTTGGTCGTTTTCTTAATAGGTTTTTACTATGCATCCATCATATCTAAAACTAATCGAACGCCCCAACCTGTAGCACTTCCTTTGGGATCAAGACTGCTAGGTTTTCCACCCCAGGCTGTCCCAGCAATATCAAAATGAGCCCACGGTATACCTTCATCAACAAACTCTTTTAGAAATGCTCCAGCAGCAATAGAACCCGCTTGCGGCGGTGAGCCCATATTCTTGACATCGGCGATTGAACTCTGAATTTGTTTACAAAACTCTTCCCAGAGAGGCAATTCCCAAACTTTCTCACCTGTTGTTTTTGATGCTTTGCCTATATTGTCTATAAGATTATCATTTGTACCCATAATGCCCGTTGCAATATGTCCTAGAGTCACAACCATTGCGCCGGTGAGGGTTGCAAAATCAAGTATATACTCAGGGTCATAATGTTTAGAAGCATAGGAGAGTCCATCAGCAAGTATTAAACGGCCTTCTGCATCGGTATTTAAAACCTCAATTGTCTTTCCGTTATATGCTTTTAATATATCACCTGGTTTGTACGCTTTGGCTCCATTAAGATTTTCTGTTGAAGGAATTATGCCAACAACATTTAATTCAGGTTTAAGCAGAGCAAGCGCCTTGAACACACCTAGAACAAGAGCAGAGCCACACATATCAAACTTCATTTCATCCATCTTACTGGCACCCTTGATCGATATACCACCTGAATCAAATGTCAAACCTTTACCAACTAAGACTTTAGGCTTTTCATCACCACCTTTCATGTATTCTAGAATAATGAATTTTGGAGGTTCGTCTGTCCCTTGCGCAACACCCGCAAGGCCACCCATACCCATTTCCGTGAATTCTTTCCTATCAAATACAGTTAGGTTCATACCTCCCTGATCTGCAATCTCTTTTGCAGAGGCTGCTAGCTTACTAGGTGTAGCTACATTCCCTGGATGGTTACCTAAATCACGAGCAAAACAGACCCCATTTCCTATCATTGCACCCCTGGCTACTGCTTCTTTTTCACATCCCAAAACAGTAGCTGATCTCAGTTCAAATATATTTTTTTCTTTTGTTTTATAATCTAAAAATTGATAGCTGCCTAAGACCAGGCCCTCTGCTATTGCCTGACACATATCGTCTTCACTTGAAAAGCACTCAATGGCGACATCATCAATTTTATTCTTTATTGCTGATCTAGAAACATGACCTGCGACCATCCGAATGGTTTCCTGATTAAATTCTTCTTTTTTACCTAGCCCTAATAATTGAACCCTTTTGCCCTCAATATAAAAAAGCTTTGATTCTCCTTCTTTACCTTTCACGTCTCCCATTTCAATAGCATTAGAGAACAATCCATCTGCAGCATCATTAATATGGCTTGCCATAGGAGTAAGACTTTTATCCTGAAAAACACCAACAGCTACAACGCTAGCTTTGGTCTCATTCCATGTTTCGTTAGATATTTCGACATTAGGTAAATGTGCCATAAGATTCCTTTTATTTTCTTTATATAATAATGGTAGCAAACTTAAATATATGATCCAACCTTTTCATGAACATAATGTGCATTTTAAAGACAATATGTTTATTCTAACTTATATGAGCGCCTTATGAACTTTTTCAAGATCAGACCTAACGAAAAACACCCCTCTATACTGTTATTCATTATGTTCTACTGTATAACAACTGCAAGCATAACAGGAGCAGCTTTTCGGGATGCCATCTTCCTCGTAAGGTTTGACAAAACATATCTCCCTTTGATGTATGTCTTCATTGCTTTGATCATGGCTATGGCAATTGAAGCCTATAAAAAATTCACTTTAGAAAAAGATCAAATAACACTGATAACTATTTCAGGATCTATTTTTTCAATTTCTCTATTGCTCTTCCAATTATATATGCCAGGTTGGGCAATACCAGTATTTTATATTTGGATGGAGATAGTAACAATCCTTTCAATAATGCAATTTTGGATTCTTGCAGGAGCAGTCTTTAATTCAAGACAAGCAAAAAGACTTTTCCCATTGATCATTGCCGGTGGATCAATTTCCGCCATAACTGCGGGTTATAGCATAAGCCCATTTGTTGAATTCTTTGGGTCACATAACATACTTTATCTTACTCTATTATTTCTAATAACTAGTATTGCAATTAGTCATTTTATCAGGCCATATGTAGATGAGCAAGCTCAGTTTCAGCCTAAAGAACAAAAAAGTAGAAACATCAAATTTGATCCCTATTTAAAAGCCATCGCAATCATGGCCTTATGCTCTGCCTTCATTTCTAGGATCGTAGATTATCAATTTAAGGTCATGTCCTCTGAGGTGTTTCCAAATCAAAATGAACTAGTTGAGTTTTTCGGGTCTTATTACATGTACACGGGATTAGCTACATTGTTTATGCAATTTTTTCTTACCGGCTATATTTTAACACGTTTTGGAATATTGATCGGCCTCATCATCCTTCCTATTGCTCTATCGATTGGATCAATTGGATTTCTTATGGCTGGGACACTACTTACCATTTTTATAACAAAATTTTCAGATCAAGTGTTCAAATTCTCAATAAATAATGCAATTCGAGAGATACTCTGGCTTCCCCTATCCATTAAAAAGAAACAGAGATCAAAACCTATTATCGATGGAACTCTAAAGTCTAGCATAGAGGGTTTTGCAGGATTAGTCATCTTTTCACTTGTCTATTTTGATTTTATGCCAGGTTCAAGAATTTATCTTCTAAGCATCATAACTGTATTAGTTACTGCCATATGGATATGGAACACTTTTAAATTAAAAAAAGGTTACGTAACTGAAATTGTAAGATCGATAGATAATAGACAGTTAAATCTTGATGTAGTGGAATTCGATGTTCATGATGTAGAGACAGTAAATACATTAGATAAGACACTGAAAGACAAAGATGAGTTTAAGCAACTTTTTGCAATTGATATATTATGGACACTGCCACTTGAACCATGGAAGGGGACAATTAGGCATTTATTTTTAAATGGATCCATCGCCATAAAAAGAGGGATCCTAGAACTTTGCTGGAATCAAGAAAGTATACTTCCTGATAAATTGATCAAGGATCAAACCAGAATATTAGATGATATAACACCATACGCCATAGCATGTGCAAATGATAGGCAGATAAAAGGCCTCAAAAATATCATCACGGATTATCTGAGCCACAAGAACACTTCATTAGCTATGGCATCTGCAGTTGCAATACTTTCTCAAGACCTGAACAATAAAGAAGCCACGCAATTAATTGAACATACTTTGGAGAATGGTGAGCAAAATAATATTTTAGAGATGATCGGATTTTTAAAGGCTGCACCACATCTTGTTGACCGAAAACATATATTGAAGTTATTTGACTCTAAAAATGATAAGATACTTAACAGTGTTCTGACCATAGTATGTAATGATCCTAAGCTTGATTATTTTGATAAAATTATAAAGTTGTTAACCGTATCAACCACCTTCACCAGTTCAGAACGGGCATTGGAATTTTATCCAAAAAATCAGGTATCCGATAGACTATTAAATATTATCTCTGATAAAGAATCTGATCAAGAGCTCCATAAAGCTTCGCTAAGAATGATTCATAACTATCACAACAAGGGCACGGTTAGGATAATATTAACATTTATGAATAATCCCAATCTATCCCTTATTGAAGAAGCTAGTGATGCATTAATCAAAATATCAAAGAAACATGCACTCGATAATGTTGAGCTATTGGAGATAAATAACAATATTGAAACTTTAGCAAAAAGAGCTTATCAATTACATAGATTCAACCACGATCTTGATAGCGACCTTAAGGCCGGTCTTATTATCGATCATATTAATTGTGACCTTGCAGCTATAACTCGAATAATTTTAAAACTTGGCACCCTAAAAGAACCAGACATTCCTATAGAAACCTATATAAGGTATATCGAAAGTAAAGATATAGAATTGTTACCCCTTGTTTTAGAGCTTGTTGAATCTACTTTTTCCTCTAAAATAATTAGACTGCTTATACCACTAATCGATCCGGAATCAGATACCTTATCATTTGCAAATGAGCCTTTTGGTCAAGAGCTGATCTCAATGGATGAAATGTTGATCTTTTGGGTAGAAAATCCCCATCGCTGGAAAACAAGTATTGCAATCCAATTTCTACTAAACAAGGAAAATACGACAATTTTAAGGTCCATTAATTGGAGCCGTATATCAGAAAAACTTTTAGAAATAGCACTATTTAATGATCATGAGAAGAATTACCTAGACAGGAATTTTTTGAATAACAAGCTTCCAAGGAAGGAGTCACAAACTATGTATTCAATACTAGAAAAAACATTGCTCTTAAAATCTGTTGATCTTTTTGAGACAATCCCCGGAGAAATACTTTCAAAGATAGCACGGATTTCAGTTGAAATTGAAACGGAAGAGAGCGAAATCATTTTTGACGAAGGCGACCATGGAGATTCATTATTCGTTATTATTTCTGGTAAGATCAATGTAACACAGAATGATAACTCTATTGCAGTTTTAGGATCGGGAAGATGTATTGGTGAGATGGCATTATTAGACCAAGAACCTAGGTCTGCTAGGGCTACATCTTTTGAAGATAGTATATTACTAAAAATACATCAGGAGGGTTTTTACGAACTTATGGCAAGTAATCCAGATATAATGAAACAGATAGTGAAAATACTAACTAGGCGAGTCAGAATGATGAATAAAAAACTTACGAATGTCCTTTCGTAAGGTCAGCTACAACACTTGGGTCTGCAAGGGTTGAGATATCACCCATATCATCTAGGTCACCTTCCGCTATCTTTCGTAAGATTCTGCGCATGATTTTTCCAGACCGGGTCTTGGGCAATGCAGGTGTAAAATGTATTTCATCTGGTTTTGCGTGAGGGCCTATATCTTTTTTAACGGATTTTAAGATACCACTAAAAATTTCATTTGATTCATTTACGCCGGTCATAAGAGTAACAAATGCATAGATACCCTGTCCTTTTATTTCGTGTGGAAAGCCAACAACTGCGGCTTCGGCAACCCCGTCAGCTTTGCCAATAGCCCCCTCTACTTCAGCAGTACCAATTCTATGGCCCGAGACATTTAAGACATCGTCTACACGCCCAGTTATCCAATAATAACCATCTTCATCTCTACGTGCACCATCTCCAGTAAAATAATAACCTGGACATTGAGAAAAGTAGACATCTATAAATCGCTTATGGTCACCATAAATTGAGCGCATCTGACCTGGCCATGACGATTTCACTGCCAGAAGTCCAGAAACATTATTTCCCTCTATTTCACTTCCATCTTCAGCTAATAATACTGGTTCAACCCCAAAAAATGGTAAGGTTGCTGAACCGGGCTTGGTGGGAGTTGCACCAGGCAAAGGTGTGATAAGTATACCACCTGTTTCGGTTTGCCACCAAGTATCAACGATGGGGCACTGACCCTTACCAACAACATCATAGTACCATTTCCACTCAGGCTCTTTAATTGGCTCTCCTACTGAACCCAATAATCTCAAAGAAGATAGGTCTTTAGAATTAACCCATTCATTTCCTTCCTTCATTAGTGCACGCAAAGCAGTTGGTGCAGTATAGAACTGATTCACTTTATGTTTGTCAACTACATCCCAAAAACGTCCAAAGTCGGGATAATTTGGTACACCTTCAAACATAATAGTTGTCGCTCTATTTGATAATGGTCCGTAAATAATATAAGAATGACCAGTAATCCAACCCAGGTCTGCTGTACACCAATAGATATCTCCTGGATGATAATCGAACACAATTTGATGCGTGAAAGATGCATAGGTAAGGTATCCACCAGTTGAGTGCAATACACCCTTTGGTTTACCTGTTGACCCAGATGTATATAAGATAAAAAGCGGGTCTTCTGAGTCCATGACCTCTGGTTTACAATTTGCACTCACTCCTGAAATTGCTTCATGCCACCATATATCACGATCAATATCCATTTCAATGGGCTCACCAGTCCTACTGACAACTACAACATGTTCAATAGATGGAGTCTCACTTACAGCNCGGTCAGCATTTATTTTCATTGGAATATTTTGTTTAGTTCCTCTGACACCAGTGTCTTGGGTCACAAGTACCTTACATTCAGAGTCGTTAATNCGATCTCTTAGTGAGTCACTTGAAAATGCTCCAAATACCACAGAATGGACAGCTCCTATTCTNGCACATGCAAGAACAGCTACTGCTAATTCAGGTATCATTTGCATATACAAACACACTCTGTCACCTTTTTTNACACCNAGGTCTTTNAAAGCATTCGCAAACTGNGAGACTTCTTTTAAGAGTTCATTATAAGAAAATTTTCTTGATTGGTTCGGGTCATTCCCTTCCCAAATAATTGCAATATCTTCACCATGACCTTCTTCTATGTGTCTATCTAAGCAATTATAGCANGCATTTAGTTTTCCTCCAGAAAACCATTCNATCTGTCCCTTANAAAAATCAAAATCTCTAACATCATTCCATGGANGGTACCAACTAAGTCTGCGAGCAGTTTTTTCCCAAAACTCTNGGGGTTCATTAATTGAATGTTCNTAAAGTTCCCTATATTGNTCTAAAGATGATATATGCGAGCGAGCTGAGGTTTTAGGGTCTGGCTTGAATATTTTATCCATTACGTANATCTANGGCTTCTTATTATGAGCNANTTTCTCAAAGGAGCCATCCTGCATTNTCTTTACTGATACAAATGTGAATTTAGCAGTNCAGGCTATGATCTTATCGACATCTTTTGTTTCTTTGTAGGCATCTATTTGAATGACAATCGATGAATTGCCTGTAGATATGANCTNTGCCTCAAANTTNACCCAATTACCAACATAGACTGGTTCTCGAAATTCAATAGCATCGATGGCTCGAGTNAGAGCAGCATCTGCNTNTGTATCTTTTANAAANCGGTGTACAGCCTTNGATGCAGAGATATCCATCCAAGATACCATCTGACCACCAAAAAGTGTTCCAAGGACATTCGCATCCTGAGGCATTACAAGTTGTGAATATTTNATTATAGGTNNATTCATAGAATGTNTATTATAAANCTAAATATATTGTTTTTAAGAACTTCAAATAGAAAAAGCCCCGTTGAAAAACCCTCGGAAAAAACTTTTTTCCCTGAAGAGCACGCCACATCAACGGGGCAGAATCTAGANTAAAATTATNTCACAAATTAATTTTAAATCAACATATTTAGATATTTTATTTTTTACCAAAGTCTGCAGCTATTTTTTCTCCAGCTTNAAAGTCAACTTTAATAAGTAAAAGGCCACCTAAAATAAATAGTNCTACAATAGAAAGAATGCCGGTTCTAGGGTTTCCAGTCATGACAGTTATCCATCCAACTAATATTGGTCCGATAACAGCAGCAAATTTTCCAAGCATATTATAGAAGCCAAAAAACTCTGCTTCCTTGCCCTTAGGAACAAGCCTTGTAAAAAGACTTCTGCTAAGTGATTGGATGCCTCCTTGAAATATCCCTATCATAGCTGCAAGTATATAAAAATGTATTATATCGGTCATCATATAACCAAGAAGTGTTATTATTCCATATCCTGCTATTGCAACTAGAACCGCATTCTTTATTCCAATTTTCTTAGCAAACCAATTATATAATAATGNCGCTGGGAACCCTATAAATTGAACCATGAGAATAGCAGTTATAATATCACCAGCCGCGAACCCAAGCGANGAAGCTATTTTACCTGCCATCCTAACTATCGTCGCCACACCATCCTCNTATAGCCAGAATGCNAGCANAAAAGTGCCTATTATCTTCATTTCTCGAATATTATCATAGGTCTCTCTTAGCTGACTNATGCCNCTAAATACTGCCTTACTTAATGGTACNGAATTACTANTCTTAGGTTCAGGTAAAAATATGATAATAGGNANAGTAAAAACTGCCCACCANATNGCAACGGTTAAAAATGATATTNTTATGGCNGTTGATGAGTCAGGAATTCCAAACCAGTCAGGATNTAGATACATTAATACATTTACAGCAAACAATGATCCACCACCAAGGTATCCCAAAGAATATCCCAATGCTGATACATAATCAACCTTTTCCCGGCTTGCTACTGCTGGTAAAAGGGAATCATAAAAGATATTCCCAGCCATGAAACCTATGGTTGCAATTACATAGAAAAATACTGCCAACTGCCACTCACCTTGCTCAACGAACCATAGTGACGCTGTCATTAATACTCCAAGAAAAGCGAAAGTAATTAATAATTTCTTTTTAGCAGACCCCCTGTCAGCAATGGCTCCTAAAAATGGTGAGACCAGTGCGATGAATATTGACGAAATTGAATTTGCCAGGCCAAGTTGGTATGTACTCTGGATAACATCATCAGGATTAGAATAGAATTTTTCAAAAAATATAGGNAAAAATCCNGCCATCACTGTAGTCGAATATGCAGAGTTGGCCCAATCATAAAATGCCCATGAAATTACTTTTTTTCTNTTTGTCATNATTAGTTTTACCAGNCTTGGTAATANGTTGTGATNCCAGCATAAATTTTCCAGCCTTCNTCAATANTANTNGCAGCTAAAGTTGTTATNGCNCCTGCATAAAGNTCNAAAGGTATCGGACCAAAACGATATTTTGACAATGAATTCATTANCCATATTTCAACTTTTAGATCNGATCTATTGTAGGATGGTGAATTACCTGCAAATTGCTCCATCCANNGGTCCCANTCAGGATCTTTTGAAATATAATTATCTTGACCCTTATATATTGTGNAGATCTCACCACGTATACGTAACCTNTTCTTGAANCTTTCNACCTCAGCCCCCAAATTGAACCTGATNCCATTACCAAGATCNAATTTATAGCTATTACCTACCAAACTTAATATTGAATCTGGATGAGAGTGCCCACCTGAGAATAATAAAGCAGGAGTATTTAGTGTTGTAGTACTACTGAATTGTCCCATGAACTGACCATATACTCTGCCAATATACTTATATTGAAGATTTTTACTACCATAAANACCAACAGANATCCTACTGACACCTTTTCCAATATCAATTTCNTTAAATTGCTTTCTCCTAGAATCGAGAAATTGTGATAAAGTTTTACCATATGGTATACTTATGAANACCTGTCCATAAANNGCATCTCCTTGACTTTCCAGTGCCCATGTAGGGGTACCTGATAATAATGCAGTTGCTCCAATTTTAACATCATCTATCCCTTTACCTTGTTTCTGTGCTGGATAATAATATGAAACAAGGTCTGATAGTGAAACAGAATCTTTGTTAATGCCTGGAGGAAGAAAAGCCTGGTCAACCAGAAGATTATTAAGAGGGTCATCTTGTGAATGAAATGCCCATTTGACGGAATAATTTCCATTATTGGTGTAGTACATATCATAGATCAGTTGTAATGTATCTTTCAAGCCCCGACGCAGATTGGAAAAGGAGTTTGAATTAATAAATGTATTAAAGTGTTGTCTTGCCTCTTGATGGTAATCCACGAGTCTTTGTGCACCTTGGATCGAACCTATTGAATAATCTGAAAATGATTGACTAATGGTATATGAATCAATAAATGGTATTGAAACACTCAAGGTTATTTCATTGGACATTCCATATTCCAAATCAATTTTTCTACCAGTAATTATTTGTTTACGTTTTTCTGAAAAATTACCTATNGGTGACATCCCTTGNGTAGTATCTATCTCTTGTGGGCCAAGAACGGGTAATGAGAAACCATGAATTGAATTAAAATTGGTCATCCACTNTTCTACTGTATTTAAAGAATCTATATAAACGGTACCATTATGATATAGATCAAAATTAGATGAAAACCTGACAGAATCATTGTGAACAGTATGATCAAAATATTTCCTTCCGACACCCTGAAGTGAAAATTTATTATTTTTTAGGTTCCACGATGACTCAGATGTGTTACTGCTAATTGAAATACGAAAAACATTTCGAGGGACGGTAGGTAATATCTGAGCCTCTAATAATACTTGAATTGTAAAAAGGAAGATTATTANTCTCATTAGTATATGAGAAATGATTGCCTGAATTCGCTGAACTTATATACATCCTTAGCCCAAATTGCTGGTAGATGATCTANTGGTTTATTCTGAGCAGATANTATTCGTAATTCATTCGATCCAAAAAGTTTATCTACATANTCGTCTTTCTCCCATTGGAATTCGCGAGGGTGNAGCCGTTGTATAAGAAGCATTAATGTNGTAGCGGTNACGATGGGTNTATATTCGTCTTTATCCTTAATTACTATTTGGATGCCACTACAAGATTGGCCATCGAACTTTGGAACTTTCGAATGGTAAATTGAGCCACTTGGACGATATTTAATTTCAAGAAATTCTACGCCTGGCAATTTTTGGTCATTAAGTTTTTCCAAAAGAAATGAGGTCGCTAACCATGGAGCACCTACTACCATATAAGGNAATTCGGTTCCNAAACCAATATTCATATTTGTACCTCTGAAAAGGTCCATCCCAGTGTAAGCTAATATGTTACCTTGGTCAATAAGAAATGGCTTAGGATTNCTCCANTTTGATCCAGTTTGGTCAAACCACATTTCTCGCTGCCAGTTAGACATTGGAACTATTTTAAGGTCAACCCTTTTTGAACCTTTNGTCCAACCCATCTCATTTATAATNACCGAAGCTTCTNCAAGCGTTAGACCATGACGNATAGGAAATAAATGATAAGATTCAAAAGATTGGAATTCANTTCTTGGTACTGGACCATTCACAATATCGCCTCTAATTGGGTTAGGCCTATCTAGNACCATTANAGGGANTTTATGTTCCGATGCAGCCTCAAAGACCTTAGACATAGTAGCTATAAACGTTGAGTACCTACTACCTGTATCCTGGAAATCTATTAAAATCAGATCAATATTATCCATAACCCAATGCGGCGGATATAGATAGGTATCGAAAAGATCAATTATCTGAGCTCCATGAGTTGGTTCTATCTTGTCTCTTCCAATCAACTTTGCACGATTATCATCTATACCCCAAATACCATATTCGAGTGCCAGTAAAAATGAAATGTGAATATCTTTCGCATCCTTTAAAAGGTCCAAAATATGTTTACCATTTTTATTAACTGCGGTATGATTAGACAATAATGCTATAGATTTATTTTTTAGAGGTTTAAAATCCATCTGCTCAATGATATCTAGACCCGTATACACATCAGATAAAAATGACAGGTCAGGAATTGGCATAATGCTAGAATGACGCAATGTATATGGCGTGTTATCGTCACCATGAACCCTGGCTGAGCTAAGTAAAAAAAATACAAATAGGACTCTGATTATAATCATTTGGTCGGTTGAAATTAGTTGGAACACTATGAAATCGACAAAGAAAACTCTTGTTTGATCAGCACTATTGATTTTAAGCATATTTTTTGCCACATTTGGNGCACTTATGAGNGANTCTANTAATAATAACAGTGGCGGTTTCGCCAAAACGACCGATTTCAAATGGTTTGGAATTGGTGTAGTCGTATTTATTCTAATTGGTATTCTGTTGCCTACACCAGAGTCTATGACNGCAAAGGCTCAGGAACTATTTGGTAGTGATTNATCCTNTGATGTAACACTAAAAGCAACCCATATCAAACTGACAATTGCTTTGCTGGCTACCTGCGTGGTTTTCTTCGCGACAGAAGCTGTACCTATGCCTGCAGTCGCNTTATTGATCGGATTGGTNCAGCTNTTTTTTGGGATCACTGCACCTAAAACAATTGCCCTCACCTATGCCCATGATGCTGTATGGTTCATAGCCGGGTCATTGGCCCTTGGTGCAACTCTCGTTAAGTATGGACTCGATAAGCGAGTAGGTATGCTAGTGGTAAACCTCGCNGGGACAAAAACTCGTTCAATTGTAATTGGGATTCTTTTAGGNACTGCAATCCCCACTGCTTTTGTGGGTGAGCATGCTGTTGCAGCAATGTATGTTCCTATTGCACTTGCACTTTATACATTAACAAATAAATCTACTCCATCACCAAAATTAGGGACCTTACTTATGGTAACTATTGCTGTTGGGTGTATGATTGGTGGACCAATGAGCCCTACTGGTGGCGCACGGAATGCACTCATGATAGGATTCCTTGGTGACTATGGCATTGACGTTTCTTTTATGCANTGGATATCCATGGGTGTAATGTATACAATTGTAATGTCCGTTGTAATGGCATTTCTTTTACCCATGCTCTTTAAGCCCGAAGTAGATGACTTAAGTGAAGCTGTTGGTTTTCTGAAGAAAGATCTCCAGAAACACGGAGCTATGACCAGCCAACAAAAACTCGTAGCGGCAGTCATGATGCTAGTTGTNTTTCTTTGGATCACAGATAAATCTTTGGTNAAAGATATTCTTGGTTTTTCACTNGGCTTGGGTGGTATTGCNGTAACAGGAGCCGTTTTATACATGTTATTTGGTCTAACATCNTGGAAAGATTACGAAGATAAGGTTAGCTGGGGTGTGATTGTTCTTTATGCTGGCTGTATAAGCTTNGGTTCGGTTTTCAAAGTTACTGGTGCATCAAGCTGGTTTGCTGATCAAATAATGATGCTAGTAGCACCATTAGGGCTTAACTCTGGTGTTGGTCTAGTAATATTAATGTGTGCTATTGGTGCCGTACTAACTAACCTAATGAGTGCTGGAGCTACTGTTGCTGTCATTGGGCCTGTGGTACTTGATATGGCAATCAGCTCTGGAACCAATCCAGTACTTGTGGGTGTTGGGCTAGCTATTGCTACATCTATGGCATATTGGTTGGTAATAGGTACTCCAGCGAGTTCTATTGTTTATGCTAGTGGTCAATTAGAGTCTAAAGATTTCATACGAATGGCCACTCTAGGTTGGCCAGCAGCCCTNCTAGCTTTATCCGCTATTATTATATTNTGGTGGGTTAATGTGCTTGGAATTGATCCAAGTGGAATGGGTTTCTAAAGGAGNATTATAGTGGATATAAATACAATCGTTTTAGTTGTCATTTTANCTGTTATTNTTTACGCNATCATATCTCATAATCAGGAAAAAAGTTCTGTTGCAGAAAAAAGTAGACAAGAANTAATGGCAGAAAGAGAAGAGGTNNCTNAAGAGGAAGTCGCTACTTACGGACANGTNCAAGAACGAAANGGGCAACTNCTTGGCCTTATTAATGATAATCTTTCAGAACACCCTGAAGAATCAGCACAATTAACTGANATTGTTGAGGATTGGGCTGAACTTAAAATAGAAGCTTTCCATAACAGACGGTCATGGGTAAGAGCAACCCCTAAAGAATAATAATTTCCTAACATTATTAATCAATGCTTTTTTACAGGACCTTAATAATGCCTACAAATTTCAAAAAATAAATTTTACCCTCACTTTTTAATAACTATTNTATTTTTATNAACATAAATNATGANNATAAAGATNATTATTATTGGTAAAATAAAAGAAAAAGTATACCAAAAACGTATTCTAGAATATAAGAAGTGGATAAAACTGGATATTCAGACTGAAATAATTATTTTAAAAGATAGTAATACTAAGAAACTTGACCAAAAATTAAGTTCATATATTAAATCTGAAGGTCATAAAATTTGTGTTTCTGAAGAAGGATCAAAGCTATCATCAAAACAATTTTCTAAATTTATTTTTGACATAAACCAAGATCTTACATTTTTTATCGGTGGTCCTAGAGGGCACTCTGAAATAGTCAGGACAGGCGCCAATAGTATTTTATCTCTTTCAAATATGACCTTGCCACATGAAATGGCACTGCTAGTTCTTACAGAACAAATATTTAGGGCAATATCAATTCAAAAAGGATCAAAATACCACAGAGAATAAGTTAAATAATAACGAGATCAGTTCTTCCTTGGATGGCTGTCAATAGGACGTATGTGGTGGTACCAATACTTTTAGCGATTGTTTCAACTGGAATATGGTCTTCATCCTTTTTGCCAAATATTAAAACTTCATCACCTAATTCAGGTACCGCATCACCAAAGTCAACCATAAATTGATCCATACATACTCTACCAGCAATATTATATGGGTCTCCTTTATAACTTATATAACCATTCTCATACCAAGGCCTTGGAAAACCATCTGCAAAACCTGTTTGTATAACACCAATATTAGTCGAGCGTGTCGTTTTGTAAACACCTCCATAACTTATTTGAGTACCTGCTTCCACTCTACGAATATTGACGATAGGACCACAAAAACTCATTACTGGTTCTAAATTGATATTCATCGTAACCTCATCTGAAGGTGCAATACCATAGGCCAACATACCAACCCTAACGGTGTTAAATAAAGAATTAGGAAGATTTAAAACTGCACCACTATTTGAACAATGTATATATCCAAATTGTTTACCGGAATCTTTACATATGTCTAGTATTCTATTAAACTTTTTTAATTGAGAGTCTGCATATGAAAGATCTCCTTCATCCGCTGTAGCGAAATGAGAATAGATACCATTGACTGGTAAATATGTATGCTCAGAAAGGTATTTAATAACCTTTTTAGTCTCTTTATGGTCAAAGCCTAATCTTGTCATACCTGTATCAAATTTTAAGTGAATTTCAGGACAATTTCCATTTTCCTTATGGAACTGATCAAGTATAAAAAGATCATCTTGATGACAAGCATTTACCCAAAGTTTGTANTTAANAGCNANANCTATCCAATCTTTATGAATCCTTGAGAAAATAAGGATNGGATTATTAATGCCTTCTCTTCTGAGTTCTATTCCTTCCTGGATTGTAAAAACACAAAATATGATTCCGGGCTCATTGGATAGATACTTGGCAATATTTAAAGAACCATGACCATATCCATTTGCTTTTACTACAATCATGAGGTTCCTGTTGCCTATATTCCTCCGGATATTCCAGATATTTTGTTTTAGCCTATCAAGATGAATATAGGCTTTAGGTCCGATCATTCTTCTGGCTTATATTTACTAAGTAAGGCATTCTTTAGTTCATCAAAAGAATCGTATATATCAGTTGAGCAGGATGAGATCCAAGCACTCAAATCTTTTCTAGGTATGCTATTCACTAGATAAACCGGTTTATTTACCCAATATGCCATGGTGACCTCTCCATGTGTTCCACCACCCTTCAATATACTCTTATCCCAAAAGACTATTAGATAATCGGCTTTATCTATTACTGATCTAAGGTCATGGTCTATTAATACTCTAATAAATTCTTTAAACCTTTCTGGATCGGTCCTTTTCCAATTGCGNTAATTATNAGAATTATGTTTTAAAACTTGTTTTTGAGATTCTACAACTGGATCAATNACATTATGATTTAGGTTCTCTNTTAGCCAATTGCCTATATCNATTCTCCAATCAGCCCCTTCATTGACTGCATTTTCCATGCCTCCTGANANNTACGCNATCATTGACGAAGCCGCCNNTTTAGGATGATGCTGTTGAATATTATCCAAAGATAAATCACTNNACATAGGATNGATAAGGATAACCAATCAACTANACCTGTGGCATTGAACTTATGAAATATTTGAAAAGGAATAGATANAGGCAACCATTTGAGAAATGATTCTATTCCTACAGGAAAGAAAGAAAATTCAATTAGGAAACCACTTCCAAACAGTACAAGAACAAATATCATAGATGTTGCTAAAAACATTGTTGTCAAAGCATCAATGAGTAATGAGATAGTGATATANAAGTTTCCCAATAAAAATAAATATATTACCAAACATAAAAACAAAAATAATGTACTTGAAACGCTAAGAGATATTGATGTAAAAGTGGTATAAATAATAATTCCTAGANCTGACATTCCAAGTGATTCTAATCCAGAGATCACCAAGCTTGAGAAGATCATGTATTTTTTACNATATGGAGCNAGAGCTATATTGACCAATACNTTTCTGTGAATACGAAGTTCAAAGTATTCTCTGTAAAGCAAAGGATAAAGGCTAAATGATCCGATAATAAANATTAATCCTGGTAAGACCCAAATATCATATGGTATCTCTGCTAAGCTAAATCTTATGATATTCTTTAAGGGNAGACTGATTATGACAAAAATAAATATAGGNAGNATNAAATAGAAAAATATGCTTGGNATCAAGCGNTTCTTCCATAGCCATAAACGTCGTTTTAATAGTGCAGATATCAATCTAGTCCTCTACCNGCAAATTCAGANTCTAAAAGATCTCTTAGTCCTAATTTTTTGACTTCCAGATCTATCATCATCTGATCAGTTGCTGCTCTGATAGCATCAAAGAATACAGTTCTTGTCCTTCCATAGAAGTGGAATGTATTGTCCAGACGGTTTGGAGAAACAATAGTTGGAATATTCTTAAGCGTTTTGTAGAGNTCATCAGTTAGATCATCAAACTCGATCTGGAACTGATGATAATCCAAAGTGCTCTCTAGCAGTTTATCTAGATGGCCATCCATAATGATCCTTCCCTCATGGAAAACCAATATTCTATCATGAGCTTGTTCNATCTCCGTAAGCGAATTACTTACATAAATGATTGATTTTTCACCCTTTAATTCTTTAATNAGGTCCCANGTAAGTCNTATTGATTCTGCATCCATATAGCCAGTTGGTTCATCCACAACCAGAATATCTGGGTCGTGAATAAGCCCCCTCACTAACATTGCTTTCTTTTGTACGCCACCAGAGACTCTAAATGCATATTCATTCAGAAATGGATCTAAATTCAGAGCTGAGGAATATTTTTTTAGACGTTCTTTAAATATTCTGTTTTCAACTGAATATAGATTAGCATTAAAGCTTATGTTCTGTTTTAATGTTAGCCATGGATCGAGATCATTTTCGTATGAAACATATCCAATTAGTTTCCTGGTTTCATTACGACGCTTTTCCATATCTAACCCTTGAACAAATACTTGCCCATAATTTGGATTTTCATAACCAGAAAGCAACTTAAGTAGAATAGATTTTCCAGAATCATTAAGACCTACGACAGCAACTAAGCTTCCCCTTTCGATTCCAAAGGATAATCCAGCAAGGATAGTTTTATCACCAATTAATTTTCCTACTTTTTTTAATGTTATACTTGCTTCCATTTTAGTCTTTAGTGCGCTTCATACCACGAGATTCCAATTCCATAATCTACCACTAAAGGAACTGACAATTTCATGGCATTCTCCATTTTATCAATAACTAGTCTTAAAATAGCTTCCTCTTCTTCTTCTGGAAATTCAAATAATAATTCATCATGTATCTGCATAACCATTTTTGATGATAAGTTTTGTTCTATGATACCTTGATGAATATTGGCCATTGCTAATTTTATCATCTCGGCAGCAGATCCCTGTATTGGCATATTGATCGCCATTCTTTCCGCTGCCTGCCTTCTGAGACCATTATCAGAATCTGCATCCCAGACGGGCCTTTTTCTTCCAAGGATAGTTTCGACATACTTTTTATTTCTAGCTTGTTCTAAAGTAGAATCAATATAGTCTTGTATTCCAGGGTATTGTTTAAAATAATTTTCAATAATGGCAACTGCCTCTGGTCTTGAGATACCTAATTCTTGACTCATTCGAAATGCACCTGCACCATACATAATCCCAAAATTAACTATCTTTGCTGTTCTTCTCATTTCAGTTAAGACCATATTAATGGGGACATTAAATACCAAACTAGCTGTCCTTGAATGTACATCTTCAGAATTTTTGAAAGCATTTATGAGGGCCTTATCCTGACTAAAGTGTGCCATGATCCTTAACTCTACCTGAGAGTAATCTGCCGAAAGTATCTTCCATCCACTATTTTTTGCAATAAATGCCTTCCTTATCTCACGGCCCTCCAAAGTTCTAATTGGTATATTCTGAAAATTTGGCTTTGTACTGGAAAGACGACCCGTGGCCGCTATTGTCTGGTTAAAAGTAGTATGTATGCGACCAGTGCTATTTTCAATGAGCTCTGAAAGAGAGTCAAGGTATGTATTTTTTAGCTTGTTATACTTTCTATATTCTAATATCAGCTTTGGTAGCTCATGATGTTCTTTCAATTTTTTTAATACATCTTCAGCAGTACTTCTTTTTTTTATCTTCGGTAATTCTAGATCATCAAATAAAATAATTGCAAGTTGTTGAGTGGAATTAATATTAAACTCTTTATCTGCTATCTTATAAATTGAATTGGTCAGTATATCTAACTTTTCACCTACCTCTTGAGACATTGATCTTAGCAAGTTAGGATCCACAAACACACCATTGTATTCCATATCTGTGAGAACTGGAACCAAGGGCATCTCAATACTGGTAAAAAATTCATATAGTGAGTGCTCTTTTAATTTATTTATTAAAATCTTTGTAAGCTGAAAAGCAATATCCGAATCTTCAATCGCATAGAATGCGGCTTTTTCTAATGAGACCTCAGACATTAATATTTGATTTCTACCCTTACCGATCAATTCTTCAATATTTACCATCTCATAATTCATATGTTCTAAGCTTAGTGTGCTTAATGAAATTGAGCGAGCACTGGGATTTAATAAATGTGCAGCTATCATTGTATCAAAAGTGAGCCCTTTAATATCTATACCGTGCCTCTTTAATATATGAGCATCATATTTAATATTTTGACCTGTTTTAGATTTAGAATTATCTTCTAAAATATTTTTTAATTTATTGAGAATAAATTCTAAGTCATCTTCTGCAAAATTGTTTTTATTTTTCTCCTTATATAATATCGGTATGTACCAACCAGAGTTGGCACTAGTTGAAAAACTAAGGCCAACTATTTCTGCTTGAGTGGGAATGAGGCTCGTTGTTTCAAGGTCAAAGGATATCAAACTAACATTGGATAATTCAATTAATAATTCGTCTAATGCTTCTTCATTTAAAATTGTTCTGTAGTTTTTATTTGGGTTTATTTTTTTTTCTATTGAAAAATTATTTAATTCAGAACCTAATTGTTTTACAAAACCTTGAAATTCAAGTTCGCTAAACTTTGAGATACAAGATTTAGTATCTAATTCCTGTTTTATAAAATCATCTAGATTAGACTCTAATTCTACATTCAATAGAATCGTAACTAATTCTTTGCTCATCTTTGCGTTATCAGCACCTTCAACAAGACCATTTCTCGCCCGTTTATTTGCTACTTTTTCTGCATTATTTAGAGCACCTTCTAAAGAGCCATATTCTTTAATTAGTTTCACAGCTGTTTTTTCACCAACGCCCGCTACGCCAGGTACATTATCAGAACTATCCCCCATAAGGCCCAAAAGATCTATGATTTTTTCGGGTGGGACACCCCATTTTTTCTCTACTTTTATTGAATCATATATGATTGGTTCTGGTGCTCTTTTTGTGCCTGGAGCATATAAAAAAATATGATCATTAATTAATTGCATAAAATCCTTATCCCCACTAACAATATATGTATCCAAGCCATCCTTATCTGCATTCACAGCCAGAGTCCCTATAATATCATCAGCTTCAACTCCAACCTTTTTTAGAACAGGTATATTCATTGCTTCAAGTATTTCCCACAAATGTGGTAATTGTAGTTGTAATTCTTCAGGCATTTCTGGACGATTTGCTTTATAATCCTTATACATATCATGTCGAAATGTTTTTCCTTTAGAATCAAAAGCGCAGGCAAAATAATCAGGATTCTCATTACGTACGAGTTTGAACAATTGATTAACAAACCCAAATAATGCGCTAGTATTAAGCCCATAACTTGTAATCAAAGGATTGCGGATCAACGCAAAATGGGCTCGAAATAAAAGAGCATATCCATCAATGATAAAAAAACGTTTTCTATTGGTATGATCTGAAGACATAGATAACAAATTACGGAGTCTAAATTCAAGCTCCCACCCTCATTTAGATAAAAAAATAGCCCCGATAGTTTCGGGGCTATTTTCCTTTATATAAGAAATTAAGAAGAATTGGTCAATGATTTTACATCATTCCACCCATTCCACCCATTCCACCCATTCCAGGATCTGGCATTGGTGGCATTTTTTCATCTTCTGGGATTTCTGTAATCGCAGCCTCTGTTGTTAGAACCATGCCTGCAATTGAAGCTGCGTTCTCAACAGCTACACGAGCAACTTTCGCAGGATCGATAATTCCGGCTTCAAACATTTTTACATATTCATCATTCCTAGCATCGTAGCCATGATCACCTTTTTTATCACGTACATTTTGTACAACAATAGATGCTTCAGCACCCGCATTGCTTACAATTTGTCTAATAGGCTCTTCTAATGCACGACGCATGATATCGACACCAACTTGCTGTTCATCATCAACTTTGACTTTATCAAGTGATGGAACAGAGCGTAAAAGTGCAACACCACCACCTGGGACAATTCCTTCTTCAACAGCAGCCCTTGTGGCATGAAGTGCATCTTCAACACGAGCTTTTTTCTCTTTCATTTCAACTTCAGTGGCAGCACCAACATTAATGACAGCAACGCCTCCAGACAACTTAGCCAGTCTCTCTTGGAGTTTTTCCCTATCATAATCGGATGATGTTTTGTCAACTTGTACTTTTATCTCATTAATTCGTGCTTTTATTGCATCAACACTTCCACCACCATCGACAATAGTAGTGTTATCTTTGTCAGAGACCACTCTCTTAGCGGTACCTAAATAATCTAAGGTAGCACTTTCAAGTTTATAGCCTGCATCTTCAGAGATCACTGTAGCTCCAGTAAGTACTGCTATATCCTCTAGCATAGCTTTCCGACGATCACCAAAGCCTGGTGCTTTTACTGCTAATACCTTGAAAGTTCCTCGCAGTTTATTGACAACTAATGTTGCTAGAGCTTCGCCTTCAACGTCTTCAGCAATAATAACAACAGGTTTGCCTGTCTGTACCACTTTTTCGAGCAGAGGAAGTAGATCTTTCATATTACTGATCTTCTTATCATGGATCAATACATAAGCATCTTCCATTTCAGCATCCATTGATTCTGAATTGGTAACGAAATAGGGAGATAAATATCCACGATCGAATTGCATACCTTCTACAGTTTCTAGGAAGGTTTCAGCGGTTTTAGATTCTTCAACCGTGATAACTCCATCCTTGCCTACTTTTTCCATTGCCTCAGCTATTTTTTCGCCAACTTCAGTATCATCATTTGCAGATATGGTAGCAACTTGGGCGATTTGTTGACTATCTGGGAGATCTTTAGCTTGCCCCTGAATTGCGTCAACGACAGCATCTCTCGCTGCATCTATACCTCTTTTGATGGACATGGGATTAGCACCTGCGGTAACATTCTTTAGGCCCTCATTTACAATTGATTGAGCTAAAACTGTAGCAGTTGTTGTCCCGTCACCAGCAACATCGGATGTTTTAGAGGCAACTTCTCGCACCATTTGTGCTCCTACATTTTCAAGTTTATCCTCAAGTTCTATTTCTTTCGCTACAGTAACACCATCTTTTGTTACAGTTGGCGCACCAAATTTTTTCTCTATAACAACGTTGCGGCCTTTAGGTCCTAAAGTAACCTTTACGGCATTCGCTAGTTTGTCCACACCTGCTTTGAGAGCAGTTCGTGCATCTAGAGAGTAAGCAACTTCTTTTGCCATTTTATTCTCCTTATAATACTGCTAGTATGTCGCTTTCGCGCATAATTACATAATCTGTACCATCGAAGGCGACTTCACTACCGGAATACTTTCCATAGAGAACTTTATCTCCTTCCTTTACGGTCATTTCAATCAAGCTTCCTGCATCGCTTACTTTGCCAGGTCCAGCTGCAACAACTGTACCTTGTTGAGGCTTTTCTTGGGCAGTATCAGGAAGAATGATACCTCCTGCAGATTTATCCTCTGCCGGAGCAGGCTCGACAACTACACGGTCAGCCAGCGGTTTAAGACTTAAACCCATTATTTAACTCCTTATCAGTTAATTGATTAAATAAATATTTATTATAAAAGCGGCGGCGAACTTAATGTTTTATATCCAACTAATACAATGTTTCATAACATATTCGCTTTCCAGTATGTTGTTACAAATAACATACCAATCATAGGATTAGTGCATAATGTAAGAAAAATATAAAATTATATGCCATTATGGCATCATAAATGATTATTGCCCTGTTGAACCAAAGCCACCCTCTCCCCGGTCTGTTTCTGTCAGTACGTCTGTTAATTCAAACGAGATTGGGCTTCCATCCATCGCTACAAGCTGAAATAATCTCTGACCAGGTTCTAGTCGATATGGTTCTTGCTTTATATTATCAACTGCAGCCATTATCTCCCCACGGTAACCAGCATCAATTAGACCAACGGAATTACACTGCCTAAGCGGCGTTTTTGATATGCTCGACCTTGGCATTAGAAGATAAGGTTTTTGATCTAGATTTTCACAAGCGATTCCTAAATGAATCTTAACCGTTTCACCAGGGCCTATTATCTGTTTGTTAATTATAAAAAGATCGATTCCAGCATCACCTTCATGAAAATGACCATGACCATCATAAATTTTTCTGATTTCATTGTTAAATGGTTTTATTCTTAATCGCATATCTACCTTGTTGATTTAATTAAAGATTTTAAAAACTTTATGTGAAATGGTGTGGAACCACAACATAAACCTATTACGTTTGGCTCTTTTGATAATAAAGACATTATGCCATTATTTAAATTAGAATCGCTTATGATATTTAAATAATCATTTTCATAATTAGTTTTACCAAGGTTAGGATATACTCCCCATTTCTGACTCCAGGCGGAATGAATCTGGTCACACATATCAATGGTCAGATCCATTGTATTGCAATTTATTAATAAATGGTCAATAGAGAATGGTTTGAACAATTCAAAGACCTTCTCATAGCTACTACCATCTAAAAGATTGTACTTATCTTTACTTATGAGGCTAAGCCAAATCGGTATATTGTACGACCTTGACATTTCTAAAGCACAAGAGATCTCCTCAATGTTACCCATTGTCTCAAATAATATAAGATCTACTCCTGCATCAACGAGCCATTCTATTGTTTGGCCATATGTGTCTTCAGCCGCAGAAGTTCCCGGAAATAATTCAGGTAAATAACAATCTTCTACTGTCGTGATCGACCCAGCTATTTTAACAGAGTTAGAAACTGCTATTTGAGCGCATTCTACTGCCTTATAAAGGCTCAACCTTGACAATTCCTTAGACTTAGTGTCGCTGAATCCTGCCTTTCTATATGTCCATGCTGTAGTTCTAAAAGTATTTGTAGTAATAATATCTGCACCTGAATTGATGTAATCCTTATGGATATTTATTACAACTTCTGGGTGTTTTATATTTGCATCTGCAGACCATAATGGAAAAGGAATATCGATACCACGATTTTGTAACTCTGTGCCCATTGCTCCATCTAATAATAATGTCCTTTTCATACGGAAGTATATTTCCTATCAAATATAAAATGGATCGCAATGCTAATAATTATAATCCCAATCCCAATGCTTGACTCAAATTGTGAATGCTGAAAGGAATAAAAAAGAATCCATACATTTACAATTAGATATATTAAAGGTGTAAATGGATAACCCCAAACCTTGTAAGGTCGGTCAAGATAAGGTTCCTTATATCTTAAAATGAAAAGTGATATCACGGTTAATGTTGTTATGATAATTAAGGTAATACCCGCATACATTAATACTTGCTCAAAAGATGATGTAATGATGAAGAAGAAGGAAATGGCAAGTTGCAAAAAGAATGCATTTATAGGAATGTTATTTTTGTTAGTTACATTCAAAAAAGAAATAAATTTATGATCTTCCCCCATTATTTGCATTATTCTTGGGCCAATGTAAACATAACTACTTACTGTTGATAAGAGGAGTATCGAAATCCCTAAACCAATGATCTTAGCACCAGCACTACCAAAGATCGCAATGCCAGAGATATATCCAATATCAACTTGTCCGCTCATATCTTCTACAGAAGCAGTATTCAAGAAAATATAATTAAGTAAAACATATATAAACATTACAAGACTAGTGGCAATAACCATTGTCTTAGAGATATTATCCTTGGGATCTTTTATTTCACCCGCAATATATATCACTGAGTTCCAACCAGTATATGCATAAGAGACCCAAACTAAACTAACGGCAAAACTGGAGCTGAGTAAAATAATACCATCACCTGATTTAGGTAAAATAGATATAGATTGGGTATTGGTTGTTAGAAAACCAAAAACTATAAATGTAAAAAGTAAACCTACCTTTATTGCTGTAGAGCCACTTTGAAAAATAGTACCCCATCGAATGCTCCTCATGTGAAGAACGTGGAAAAATACGATCACTAAAGATGCAATAATAGTTTGATCAAAAAAAGGAAAGACCGATTTTAAATAACTACCTAATGCCATTGCTGCTAGTACGGAGGGTGCTGTGAATCCAACAGTTGCAGATACAATGCCGGCTGCAAAGCCTACAGAAGGATGTAAAATACGATGTAATAAGTGATACTCCCCACCAGAACGAGGTAATGCTGATCCAAGTTCACTGTAAGTAAGGGCCCCGCATAAAGCCACTATACCTCCAACCACCCAAAGCATTAAGAGTGGGAAAATAGATTGAATATCAACCAGTTGATAACCAAGGCTGGTAAAAACACCTGTACCGATCATTGATGCAACTATGAACGATGAGGCGGTCCAAAAGGAAATATGACGAACCTTGGAGTTCGTCTTCAATGATCAGGACCGATATATATTATATGCAAGTAATAGCCAACCAATTATGAAACAGATACCACCAATAGGAGTTACAGCTCCCAGCCATCTTATATTTGTTAAGACTAAAAGATACAAACTACCTGAGAATATCATAATGCCTGCGATCATAAAGTATCCCACGGGCGCTAGTGAACTTTGAGGTAAATAATAACCAATGGTCCCAATCAGAACAAGTGCTAGTGAATGATACATCTGGTATCTTACCCCAGTTTCAAATATTAAAAGATATTCAGGGGAAACTTTAGATTTTAGGCCATGCGCTCCGAAGGCCCCAATCAAAACGGTTAGGGCGGC
The DNA here is from genome assembly GCA_002167345.2 of bacterium TMED46. Lineage (GTDB taxonomy): Bacteria > Fidelibacterota > Marinisomatia > Marinisomatales > UBA1611 > CACEUX01. Next base: position 39,132 of record NHCZ02000036.1, read on the forward strand.
AAAAATGGCTCCAACTACCAACCAGATCTTCACTACTTTTCTTGAGGTTGTAAAATAGTTCTTACAGGAAATGGTATTTCAATCTTTTCTTGCTTAAACCTTTTATGAATTTTCTGAATAAATTCATGAATAATCGGGTTTTGGTCACCATATTTATTTCCTCGAAAGTATACTGAAAAATCTATACTAGATTCACCAAAAGCCTTAAACTTAAAGGAAGGCTCTGCATCTTTATTCGTCTCATCCATTTTTGAATGTAGTTCATTTGCAACTTCCATCACAACCCGGCTTACCTGCTCAAGATCTGAATCATATGCAACTCCAACCGGTATCTTTACAGAGAAACTAGGATCACCACTGTCATAGTTTTTAACTATTGCAGATGATAGTTTTGTATTTGGTATATGGATAACATTATTTGATCTCTCCAACATTTTAGTATTTCGCCAAGTAATATTTTGTATATAACCCATTTCACCTGAGTCCAGACTAATAAAGTCACCTGGTTCTACCTTTTTACTTAGTAATATGTGCAGGCCAGCAAAAACGTCGGTCAATGTATCTTTAAGGGCTAATGAGACTGCTAAACCACCAACTCCCAATGCAGTTAGCATCGGTGCAATAGATACATCAATAGTATCTAAAATTATCAAAAACCCTATAGTATAAATCGTGATCCTAACTATATTAATAAATATAGTCGTGGATGGGAACCCTCCACCTTGTTGCTTGGACCAAAGTTCGAAAAGGCCAATTACTAATTTTGAGACGGCAAGGGTTATTGATCCGATTAATAAAATATTCAATACTTTTGAAATGTACATTACATACTGATCTGTAATTGGTAGGTCTTTTAATCCGACCGTTAACCCAAAGAGAAAGAACCAAAAAACAATCTGTGGTTCAATAGTAGATATGATTATATCATCAACTTCTGAATTTGAGCGTTTGGCTAATTTTTTTAATCTTTGATGAATTACATTTTTAAAGATAACGCCCAATAATGTAATACCAAAGATCAAGCCAACGGGTACCATAATATGTTCCCTGATTGATGCTATATTTAATAGTTGGTTGAAAGGGAGATCCATCTCAATCAAACTTTACTGATACCAGTTTTGAGACCCCTTTCTTTTCTTGAGTGACCCCATACATATAATCAGCAATCTCCATTGTGAGTTTGTTGTGAGTAACAATAATGAATTGAGTTTCATCACAAAATTTTGCCAAAACTTTAGTGAATTTATGGATATTTACATCATCAAGTGGCGCGTCAACCTCATCAAGTATACAATAGGGGCTTGGTTTGACCTGATATATTGCGAAAAGAAGTGAAATAGCTGTAAGAGCTTTTTCACCACTGGAAAGGAGACGAAGTGAAGTGTTCCTTTTACCTGGTGGCTGTGCCTCTATAGATATATCGGCCTCCAAGGGGTCGGGGTCACCAACAAGTTTTAAGGTGGAATTACCTCCTTCAAAAAAAAGCTTAAATAACGATTCAAAATTTGTTCTTACCAAATCAAATGTTTCTTGAAAGCGTTTCCTTGCAACTTTATCTATCTTTTTTATTGTCTCTCTTAAGTTCTCTTCTGCTTCAAGTAGATCATCTCGCTGTACAGATAAGGTTTCTAGTCGCTCAAGCTCTTCATTGTATTCATCTTGAACTGCCATATTCACNGGACCTATATTCTCTAAGCTNCTTTGAGNTTTAGCGATNTCAGCCTCTAATTGCTCCTCAGTANNATCTACAACAATATCCTCNGGAACAGCTAAGCTATACCTNTCTCTAATTCGCTCNTGNACTAGTGCNATCTTTTGCTCAGTCTCNGATGCTTCTAGTTCTGCATTCTTTAGATCTTCAAGAATCTGTTCCCTATCNCTTTGNTCTGCTGATATTCGCGCCTGTATTTCTTCAATATTTTGATATGTCTCTCTATACACGGATTGTTTNAGGTCAATTATAGAACGTTGCTTTTGAATCTCAGCNTTTACCGAGTCTANGCCTNTTTCGGATTCTGCCACCTCCGAATTCAACTCTTTTTGCTTTACATGAAGCTCAATGATCTCTTCATCAATTGCTTTCTGTCTTTTTATTAGCTCATCAGATGTCTCTTTACCGGATGTTTGCTTAAAATGCAATTGATCTCTTCTAGATTCAAGTTCAATCAGTTTGATTCTCGTATCTTGAAGCAAGTTTTGAAAATTGTCCTTTCCCTCTCTCGATATGATCATAGTTTCATTTGCGCTATCAACTACTTTNTCATAGGACTCNAGTTTTTCTTTATCCTTATCCACTGCAGGCTGAAGCGACTTAAGAGCTTTTTNAGCTTGCTTTAATTCAGTTTCTAAATGGNTTAAANCNTCTTTTTNAGTTTTAAGTTGTTCTTGGTTTTGATCAAGCAACATTTGATTACGAACAAGATCTATTTCTAGATTTGAAATGAATTGGTTACTCTCTTCTAATTTAAGATTGTCAACTCTTAGCTGATCAGTAGTTNGCATGATAGAAGCAGATAGTTTTTCTGATCGCTTTGTCAACTCTTTATCTTTTTCCATCAATGTACTTAGCTCTGAAATAATTATTTCTAATTTCTTTTGACGACCAATAATATATCCATCTTCTGCTGATCTGTTATTTTTCATAATTAAGTTCTGACCTGAGTATGCACCAGACAAATCAACAAGGTTCCAGCCTGANAGATCTTTGGTGTTAACAACAGAACTAAGTTCATCAACTACCANAAGGTCGCCCAAAAGATATTCTGCAAGAGGTTGTAGTTGTTTACTGGTCTTAATAAGGTCAGAAGCCCTTGCTTGAATATTTGAAACNCTAGGGACCTTATTTAAAGATGTTTTTAAGGCTGCCGCTTCTTTTAATGGGATAATAGTTAAATCACCAGCTTCATTTTTATTCGCCATTTCTAACGCATGTAAAGCAGATGCTCTATCTNTTGCAATTAGACAGTGAGAAAGNTCTCCNAGACCAGATTCTAAGGCATCACGATAATGTTCATCCACTTGGAACATGTCGGCAATTGTGCCAAGNACACCAGGAAATTTATTGGGGTTTTCTAGTACAAATCTTGTACCCTCAGGGAATCCTTCTCTTGATTCTACTAATTCATTATAAAAGTCACGTTGCCTACTTAGGGATTGAATCAATGCATTTACAGAATATTTTTCTTTCGCTACTGAAGCACTATCACTATTGAGTTNTTCAAGCGTGGTTTTTATTTTCTGAAACTTATCTTTAGTTTTTCTAAAAGCTTTATCCGCTTTAATCTTTTCGCTTTCTAAGCGGACATGATCGGCTTGTATATTGTTATTATCTTTTTGGTGTCGTTGTATTCTATCTTTTAATTCATTTACCTGTAATGCTTTATCAGTAATGGAGGCCTCTGTTCTTTCATAAAGGGACCGATTCTCTGCTATCTTTCTTTGTAACTCCCATCTTTCATTTTGAGCCTCATCTAGCGATTGGACAGTTTGTTGATATTCTTTCTCTTTTATTAAATATTCTTCTTTTTGTGATTTGTATNTATTTAGATAATCATTAATTGTAGGTTCTAATTCATCGATCTCTTTATCAAAGTCTAACTTAAGTTGTTTTAAATTTTCAATTTTTTGAAAGTTATTACTTTTTTCTCTTTCTAAACGATCTACGGTCAGTAATGCTCCACGCTCTTTTTCCGTGCAGATTAAAATTTTATTCCGTAAGGACTCTCTCTCATCGTTCATTCCATTTATAATTTTCTGTAGTTCATTTATTTCTAATTCCTGAGACTTATAGGTTTTACGAAATTGGTCTAGTTCTTTATCATGAACAGAAGCCTCAGATGATTTAGTTTCACGGATGTGGCGGTATTCTTCGATCCTAGCTTTTAAAGGTGCTATTAATGAATTGAATCGATGAACCTGTAAGAAAGCAAGTTCTTTATCTTTGATTTGCAATGTCTCAGTTAGAGTTGCATGCCTCTTGAAGCGTTTAAGTTGAAGTTCCAAATGATGAACTTTTTGTTCAACCTCAGCTATGATGTCTTGGACACGTTCAAGGTCTGCGTGTGTAATATCAAACCTTCTTATAGTTGATTTTCTTTGAGATCTATATTTATGTATTCCTGCTGCTTCCTCAAACATCTTGCGACGATCATCTGCTGTTTCTGATAGGATCTGCTCAATCATTTTAAGTTCGATAACTGAGTATGCGTCCGCACCCATCCCCGTATCAACAAAAAGATCCGAAATGTCTTTGAGTCGACATTGCGTCTTATTTAAATAATATTCTGATTCACCACTGCGGTAGACACGTCGAGCTATTTCAATATCATTGAACTCTATTGGTAATTTACCAGCATTATTGTGGACTGTCATTGCCACCTCACAAACACCAAGTGGTTTCGTACCTTCAGCACCATTAAATATCACATCTTCCATCTTACCACTACGTAGAATACTATACTTCTGCTCTCCTAAAACCCAACGAATTGCATCTACGATATTTGTTTTTCCGCACCCATTGGGCCCCACAACAGTGGTGATGCCTTGCCCGAGTTTCATGACCTCCTTATTGGCAAAGGATTTGAAGCCATGCATTTTTAGTTCAGATATATACACAAAAGCTGGTTTGGATGCGGTGGACTAATTTACTCGATCTATGACGAGAAATCTACCTTGGGATAGGATTAATTTTTAAATGTAGATAAAAAAATGTGATCAGTGAATAAATTGATGGCAGTCTCGTTCTTCACAATCATCATTATATATAAAATCTTTCTTTTTATTAACTGAATTATAAGCGGTTTTCGATATCAACACACCAGGGCGATTGAAGTTTATGTAAATGATTTTATCTCCATCTGCCCCGTACACATATGCGAGATTTGATCTATCAATATGTTGATATACATGATAGTCGATATTGGAGGATATGTTTCTTTGACCTGATAACGTTTGAGGATTAATTGCCCAGGTCAATGAGATAAATGAAAAACAAATAAAGAAATGTTTGTTCACATCCAAATTTATAAACTAAAACTTGAAACTTTCAAACTTAGAAGTTGATTGTTTAACATATTAGCCCGGTGGCCAACCAAAGTCTCTTCCCCCCAAAAGATGTAAGTGGATATGATAGACTGTCTGACCGCCTGCTTCATTGCAATTAAATCCAGTACGATAACCTGCATCAGATATACCTTCTTTTTGGGCGAGTTTTTTAGCTACAAGAATCAATTCTCCCATTAGTTTTTTATGCTCTGGCTTTAGATCATTTAATGTTGAGATGTGAATCTTGGGAATTATAAGGATATGAACTGGTGCTTGTGGGTTGATATCATGAAAAGCAATTATATTTTCACTATCATACACTATTTTAGAGGTTAGCTCCCCTGCCGCAATTTTACAAAATAAACAGTTTTTCATGAAGAATAATCATATCATTAATTCATTTAATATTGACAAAGAAGACTGCGCTGCAGTTTCAGATCTTAATCGTCGATTTCCCAAAGTATAAAATCTTACTCCCTTATTTTTAAGCATTTCAATTTCTTTTGGACTAAAATCACCTTCAGGCCCTATGATAATATTTATCACATTTTCTTTTTTTATATCCATGTCAGATAATTGATCCGTAACATTCTTGATACCTGCAAAACACTGCCCTTCTAACCTGTTGAGCCAAGTTTTCATATCAATTGGCTCATGTAATAAAGGGAAATGACTCCTTTGACATTGCTTTGAGGCAGAAATAATAATCTTCCTACACCTAGCCATATTGATCGTATTCTTTATACATCGATCGGTAATAAGAGGATAAATTTCTTTGACTCCCAATTCAGTAACCTTTTCTAATAAACTTTCAAAACGGTCCCGTTTGATAACAGCAGGGGCAATGTTAAGATCATATTTATTCTCGCCAAATGATTCCAGTTTATCCTCAATTGTTCCAAAAACAATTCCTCCATCAAATGAATCTATTTTTGCTATATAACCTGATCCAATTCCATTCAAAAGGGATATTTTAGAACCTAGAGCTACACGGAATACTTTTGTTACATGATGTGATTCTTCCTCACTGAGGAAAAATGTTGAATCATTCACATTTTTTGGCTCTACATAGAATGCTTTATCTGGAATCACTTAGAGCGACGGTTAAAAGAGATATGAATTAAAGTACCCGAGTAGTCATCCATACCATCAATTTTTTTATTTAGCGGCAAAAGTTCAAGACCAACCATCACTGAAACAGATGATTGCCCTACTAGTTTGAAGTCAATTCCAATGCCAAGGAATCCGCCAGGAGAAATTTGTGTATCAGGGGCCTTCCACCTTTCCCTAAAAGTACCAGTTTCTTCACCATCTAAACTTAGTACACCACCTAACCTTGCTGTAAGAAATGGAGAAAAGTTATTTTCTATTTGCCCTATAAATGGATAATAATTTGCACCAAAGAAAATTGGTAACATGATCAAACTTTTTCCCCCAACCGATTGATATTGGCCACTATAATAGTTGTAGACAATCGTTTCATCAGAAGCTTTAATATCATAGAACCTCATTTCACCATTTAGGGAATAATATTCTGATTCATGAGTGACCTGCCTGGTAATGAATATTCCAGACCCATTAGACCCAATATCAAGTCCAAACCCATTGTATATTTGATTGAATCCACCAAAAAGAAGTGATGAAAAAATAAAACAAAAAAGCAATTTCATATGCTAAAAGTAGCTCTATTTGATTATCAGTTCAGCTATTTTATTATTGATAGTTAATTTGATTCTAGCTGTAAATTTTTTGATCTAGGCTATATTTACCTGGCCCCAGAATACATATCACTAGATAAATGGAAAAATAAATAAATGCTAGTTCTCCCGCCTCACCATCTACTAAGTGGTAAACGCCTGCCATAAGCATAGTTATCATTAGGAATATGGAAGATACTCTTGTCCAAAGACCAATGATAACAAACCAAGTAAGCACCCCCTCACTTAGGGCAGCTAGAAACCCAAAGAATATATGGCCAAACTCAATACCGACCATTGGCATAACCGCTTCTCCAAGCCAATTCCATGTTTTAGTGCCATTTGTTATCTTTCTTAGCCCATGATAATAAAACATGTAGAATGAAGGGATAATACGTAGGGCTGCAATCCCCCAATCTCTACCATTATCGAACAGTTGTTCTTTAACTAAGATCTTTTTTAGATCTATCATTTAATGTCATCTTCAAACTCAGCATCCTGGATATCCATTTTTGAGACTTTACTTCTAATCATCGCCTTACGTTTTTTTTCTTTTACTGAGCGGTTAAAATTGAAAATTGATAATAAAGGCCCCGCTGATTTAAATAAAAAATACCCAAATACTCCGAGTAAAAGCCACTTCATCATTCAACGTCTGAGACCGGGTTGAAGAATTTCGTTCCTGAGATGGGTTGCCTGATATATTTTATTACTTCCTTAAGGTCATTTTCATTATGCACAAAATCAATATTATTGGTATTAATAATAACTAAGGGAGTATCCTGATATCGGAAAAAATATTCTGTGTAAACCTGTCCTAATGCATCAATATAATCATAAGTTATATCTGACTCCATATCCCTTCCACGATGTTCAATATTTTTCATAAGCGTATCAGTATCTGCTTGTAAATAAATAACAAGATCAGGCTTAATTATATTTCGTTCTAGCAGATTTGCAACTGTATCATATAACTGCATTTCTTTTTCATCTAAATTTAGCGAAGCGAATAATCTATCTTTAACAAACATGTAATCCGTTACCAATAGATTTTGGAACATATCCACCTGTCTTAATTCTTGCTGCTGACGATAGCGCTGAAGTAGGAAGAAAAGTTGTGTTTGAAAAGAATAGCGCTCAGGATCTTTATAGAAGTCAGGAAGAAATGGATTTTCTTCAAATTCTTCGAGTACTAACCTTGCGCCAAGTTCTTTGGACATAAGATTTGCAAGACTGGTCTTTCCAACTCCAATGGGCCCTTCAATTGCTATATAATATAAATTCTTCAAGCTTGTGTATCCATATGATGACTTTTTACAATAGAGTTATCAGGGCAACTCTCAATTAGATCATTTAATGTTAAATTAGAATGTGGAATTTTAAAATCTGGTTCTAATTCAGCAAATGGTATTAAAATAAATTTTCTTAATGATATCATAGGGTGAGGTATTGATAGGTCTTTGGTCTCTATAACCGCATCTCCATGAAAAAGAATATCTATATCGATGATCCTTGGCTGGTTCTTCTCTCTTATTTTTGGCCTTCCCAGCATCCTCTCAACTCTTTGTGTTACATCTAAAATATCAAAAGGTTTCAAGGTAGTATGAAATTTCACAATGGAATTTAAAAATTGTGGCTGGTCTTTATTGTAAAGCGGTTCCGATTCATAGTATGCAGAACTTATAATATTAGATATTTCAAAATTTATTGATAGTGCCATAGTGGCCTGTGCCAGATTTGATTCTCGATCTCCCAGGTTCGATCCTAAGGATAAATATACCACCTCAAAATTCATTTTCTTGTCCTGATCAACTCTACTTCTACAGTATCTAAGTTTGCCATAATTGGTGCGTGAGGTTTTCGTATCCTGACAACAACTTTTTCTATTGAATATTTACTTAAAAGCCCCGTACAAATATCTTCTCCAACAGCCTCGACCAGATTATAGTCCTTTCTTTGGAATATTTTAGTAACCACTCCAATAGCTTCATCATAATTAACTGTATCACTCAACTGATCTGAATTACCTGATTTAGATAGGTCTGTATATATCTCGACATCTATTTCAAACATTCCATCCTTATCTTTTTCAAAATCATACACACCATGCCTAGCTGGAACTTTAAGATTGATGATGCTTATCTTATCCATCTATTTCAAGAGCTGTATCTTTTGACTGTAGTATAGATCATTTGCTGATAGCTGTATAAAATAAACCCCTGATCCCTGTCCAGTAGCATTCCATGCTATCTGGTTATAACCGGCAACAGGCAGAGTTGGACCTATTTGGTCAACCAAGTTTCCTCGGACATCAAATATCTTTATTGTGGGTTTTAATTGACCTAACTGTTCTGGTATAAAATATCCAATGGAAGTTTGTGGGTTGAAGGGGTTAGGATACGCTGGAAAAAGGGTTATCTGTGCCTGCCCAGGCAATGGACTAGTAACCGACATATATTCCACTTCTTTTAAAATCCAATTTTCTGGGTCTAGCCATATGGTGTATGGTTCACCAGCTATAACGCCGAGATTATATTCTTGACTTTCACCATCATTATCTACTCTAAAAAGTAACGTATCATTAGGTAAAAAGACCTGTAGGTCTATTGGCATATGAAAATATTGCCAATTTTGTGTTTGTTCTATTTTAACGATCAATTCACCCGTATCCTGCATCTCCCAGTACAACGCATACCTTGGGTAATAATCATTATATATCCATTGTTGGAAAAAATCTTCAAGATCTAGACCTGATATATCCTCACAGACCAATTGGAAATCTTCAGTAGTTACGGCTGAGTATGCTAAAGAATCATTTGAGCCGTATGACTTGAGGGTCTCAAAAAAAAGGCTGTCTCCCATTACGCCCCTTAACATATGAACAACCCAGCCTGCTTTATTATAGGTAAGGTTTCCATTAAAGATTTGGCTTGCAGTATTGGGCTCTTCAACATACACTGTGCCTGCGCCATAATAGGAATGGCTTAACCAATAATTTTTATAAGCCTCCTCTCCATTATAAGCCTCTTCCCAAAGCGCTTCTGAAAAACGTGCGAAACCTTCATTAAGCCAAATATGATGAAAGCTAGCACATGTAATGAGATCTCCCCACCATTGATGCCCTAGTTCATGAGCGATCAACCATTGAGAAAAGCCACCTAAGCTGGTGATAGTCTGGTGTTCCATTCCACCACCCCTACCAAACTCAGCATGACCATATTTTTCTCCCATGAATGGATATTCTCCAAATTTATCTGCAAATACCTCCATCATATTCTTCGTCAATAAATAATTATCATAGACCAGATCATAGTGGTCTGGATATACATAATATTCTAATGGCAAGGTATCACCATTTAGGCCTATATATTCATCATACCAAACAGTGTATGGATAGGATGCTATGGATACTAAATATGTACAAATAGGATAACGTTCAGACCAATGATATTTTTTTCTACCATCTCCCATGTCTTCTTCATCAACTAAAACACCATTCGAGACTGCAATTTGATCATTCGGTACAATAATAATAATATCCGCTGAGTCTGCCTTATCAGATGGGTCATCCTTACATGGCCACCAGTCTCTACTTCCGTACGGCTCGGACAATGTCCATACATGATCAATATTCATATGCTCATCAAAATTAAATGATCCAAAACCAGTTGATGGGGGCTCTCCATGGTAGAAAACCTCTATACTAAAATCATAGCCTTCAGGTATAGTTGCATCTGGGACTGGTATATTTATTTTATCATTTAGGTGTTCAAATGGCCATTCTTCACCATAATATTTGACTGAATCCACTACCATCTGATCTGAAAAATCAAGCTGGATTGAATCTGGTTGATCGATTCCCACAAATCCATTAACGACAACAGCACCACTGATCTGTTCTATTTCAAGATCAATATCAATATTTATTCTATAATAGGATACATCGATCTTTTCTTGAGCTTCAGTTAAAGTCGAGGCTAAAGATAACCATCTTGCTGAAGAATTATGAGCACTGCAGATCTCTAAAGGTTTGTCTGTTAGATTCTGTGCTATCAAAAATATACAATGGGAAAAGAGAATGAAAACTCTGTGAATCATAATACCCGATCTAAACACATGACCTAATATTAGAAAAAGCAATATATGGAATAAAAACATATAAAATAGTGTCTCGAATGAGATAAAATAAGAATAATGCAATGACGACTGACCAACCTTTTGTTTTTAGGAGATGGAGCAAGCCTTTCTCCCGGTAAATATTCAGCCAATCTTTAATAAACTCTGGCTGTCGAAAAGACATTATTCTTTTCCAGGCTTTATTTTCTCAAATTTGAGATTTTCATATTTTTCCCACATATTCGCGCCTGAAGCTTCAGCAAAACGGTAAGCGAACTCCAATGCTTCTATAAATGGACGATTTGCATACTCTCCATGAGAGTAGAATTCATTGACCCACTTAACGATCTCTGAGATCCTTACCACCTCCAATTGATCGAATATCCCATACACCATCTCAGCTCGATTTTCATAGTACCATTCAGTAATCCCACCATAACCAACGCTACTTTTCAATTCAGAGTGGGTCTCATAGACCTGTGTCAAATAAGAAAAAAGAAATATCTCTTTTTCTTCTTCGGTTAAGGTCTTCCAATAAGTCACTACGGGCGAGAGAGTGCCTTCACCCGTTTGAGCAAATACGAAGGTAAGAGTAAATAGGACAATGAGCTTTCTCATAATGATCTCTTTTTCAGAAAGTTATTTGTTTTGAATAGCCCAATAATACGATTCCTGCGTATAGAGGGACAATGTTAAACATTTCTTGGTTCTACCCAATCACCATGTGAATCAATTAGTTGTATAAGAGCATCAACTGCTTTATTGGCCTTAACATTCTTTTGGACAACCTCTTGCCCTTTATACAAGGATATTAGACCAGGACCTGTACCTACATATCCATAATCTGCATCAGCCATTTCACCAGGGCCATTGACGATACACCCCATGATACCAATTTTAATTCCCTTTAGATGATCTGTTCTAGCACGTATCATAGCCGTTGTCTCCTGTAAATCGAATAAAGTTCTTCCACATGATGGACAAGATATATACTCTGTCTTAGATATTCGGGTCCTACTTGCCTGAAGTATACCAAAAGCTGTTTCATTTATAAAACTATGCTCGTGTTCAGAGGAAAGCCAAATACCATCCCCTAGTCCATCTATGAACAAAGAACCAATATCTATAGCTGAATAAAGCATCAGCTTTTCTTTTGGAAGACCATGATAGGAACCTTTAATGATAATAGGGTTTTTTAATCCTTTGTTTTGACACTCAATAAAGAATTCCCTTAGTGATCTATAACCATAATATTGATCTGTCTCTAAAATGATAACACAATTTTCTATAAGTATTTGATCTGTAAAGATTCTATCTTTATCTTTACAAATAATGAAAGATATATCTTTTGATGAGATGGTATCTATATGATCCCATTTGTAAAGTGGATAATAGCCATCTCTATCATCATTTACAGAATGATCTTTTATTACTCCTATCGTACCAGGAAGCTCAAAATCAATCGAGTTCGTACCGATATATAGAAAATCGATGGCAACATCAGATACGTGCCATTTATCTTGTTCTGGGGAATATAAATAACCAAACTGGCCTAGATCTTCATATTTTATAGATGAATTCATTGATAGGTCTCCAATTACCCTTGGAACCTCTTTTGAACCAAAGTTTAATAGGTCAAAGGTAGACCGTCTATTATAAAAAAATGGATCATAGGGAAGTGACTTTATATTAGCTAAACTATTTTCTTCCTCTTGAAGGTAATTATATCTTTCTACTATAGCCTCTGCAACAGGTATCTCGGCTTCTGGCTCCTCAGTGAGGGATACTCTTATTGTATCTCCTAATCCATCCTCAAGAAGCGCACCAATGCCCAGAGCTGACTTTATTCTACCATCTTCTGCTTCTCCGGCTTCTGTCACTCCTAGGTGAAGTGGATAATTCATCCCTTCTTCAATCATTTTATTGACCAATAATCTATAGGCCTGGACCACCACTTGAGTATTACTAGCTTTCATGGACAGAATCATGTCATAATAGCCCTCAGTTTCTGCAATACGAATAAATTCCATTCCTGATTCAACCATTCCAAGTGGAGTATCGCCGTATCGACTTAATATACGATCTGATAGAGAACCGTGGTTCGTCCCTATCCTCATTGCAGTACCATTCTGTTTGCATATCTTAATAAGTGGTACGAATCGTTCCCTTATTCTTTCTAATTCTTCCGCATAGGACTTGTCCGAATATTCATGGGTCTCGAATTTTTTTCTGTCAGCATAATTCCCAGGATTAATACGCACTTTTTCTACTATAGTAGCAGCTATCTTAGCTGCATTAGGGGTGAAATGAATATCTGCGACTAGGGGAGTTCTGTAACCTTTTTCCCTAATACCATCGAGTATAGGTCTGAGGTTCTTGGCCTCTTTAATGCTTGGAGCGGTAATGCGAACGATCTCGCACCCTGCCTCTATCATTCTAATTGATTGTGCAATCGTCGCCTCAGTATCCATAGTATCTGTAGTCGTCATTGACTGTACACGAATTGGATTATCACCCCCAACACCAACCTCACCGACCATGACACAACGTGTTTTAAAGCGCTGGTATTTAGTTAAGCTTGGACAATAGGTTTGCATTATTTTCCAAAATAGGGTTGTTTTAAGTAATATCTGGCTTTGTCCATAGCACCAGAAAAATTATCAAGTGCAATGCATTTGTAATAACTTTCTTTTGCTTTACTTCGATTTTCTATTTTATCAAAAGTCATTCCCTGGAGCAGATAGGCATTACCTAGAATAATATCAAGTTCAGCCGTGTACATTTCGATCGTATTTTCTAACAGCTCTAGTGCCTTGTAATAGTCTTCTTGATAGAAACTAAATAAAGCCTTTTCGTAGTTAAGGTATGGGGCATACCAGTCCTTTTGTCTACTTGATAAAGTACTTAATCTATTTTCCATATCTTTAATTATTATTGATGATATTGATATATTATTTGTCCGTATCATAGACTCTAGATATAATAAATTAAAATAATAATTGTTTGGGAATTTTTTAGAAAGATCTTTTGAATGTTCCAGTGCAAGAATGGGCTCATCCTCAACCCACAAATAAAGATTACTTAATATAGCCTTAGCTTCTATCCAAGCCCAGCCACCATCATCTGCAGCAAGGGACATCTTATGCAATCCAGACTCTCTTGAAGGTTTCAGATCATATAGTTTAATGGTCCAATTCAGTAGCGGACTGCTTATACCTGCATAATATTCTACAATACCGATCGGAAGTTGAGCGTCAATTAATTGTGGTGATTCTTTAGCAACATCATTTATAATGGTAAACCCTTTGTATGCTCGATAAAGTGTTCTGATCCATTGCTTTTTACCAAGTGAGACCCTGGCAGATAACCCCAATGCAGAGCCATGATATAATCTATAGCTAGGGTCGTATCCATATTTAATTACTAATTTATCATAGATAGGATAGATCACATCTAAATCTTCCTCTAATATCTTATAGGTATCTTCAACTGGAGAAGTTGCTTGAGCTCTCACCCATTTTGAGGCAGCCCATATCAAGTGGACACCTGGATGATCAGGAAATTCATCTCTAGCATTGCTTAAAATATTGACTGCTTTATCAAATTCATAATTATAGAAAGCATAGACACCTTCCCTTACAAGGGCATCACCCTTATAGTATTCATTTGCAAAGGCGCTAGTAAAAAGTAATACCGCAGCAAAATAGCGGAACATTGTATAATAGAATATTATATTGTAATGATTAAATAATAGACTGAAGATTAATTAACCTTGGGATGACAATATGAGCCAACCTTTGGACTCATTATTATCTGGCTTGATTTGTAAACTTTTTTCCCATGAAGCACGAGCAAGTTGTTTTTCACCCATCTCCCAGTAAGTAATACCCATACCCATATATGCATCTGAATTATTTGGTGACAACTCTAGAACCTCCTGAAAAGCAACCAGAGATTCATTATACATATTCTTACCACGATAAAATTTGCCTAACACACCCATGGCTCCTGGTAACCAATGTGAAGTATTATTATTAACAGATAATGCATTCTTAAATGCCTGACGTCCCATAGTAGGGTTACCAATTCTATTATATTCAACAGCCATAACATAATAGGTCTGTGGTAGCAATGTCTTTACAATAGGATCATTTGGTTTATAATGAAGTAAATCTTCCCAAGAAGCAGCGGTCCTTCCCCATTCATATGCATTGAAATAACTCAGCCCCTGCATGTAACGA
Organism: bacterium TMED46; assembly: GCA_002167345.2. GTDB lineage: Bacteria > Fidelibacterota > Marinisomatia > Marinisomatales > UBA1611 > CACEUX01. Next base: position 54,229 of record NHCZ02000036.1, read on the forward strand.
TAGTCACTATTACCCTGATCTAAATAGACGGCATCACTATAGGTTAGCGCAGCATAAACATACCTACCCTGCTCAAAATAAAGGTCTGCCAGTGATACATGAGGCTGTAGTTCTTTCGGATTGAGTTTAATTGCCCTTTGAAATGAACGTTTTGCTTCTTCTGTTCGACCTAACTTTAAGTGATTCTCACCAATAAGCTGAATAAAGCCTGTGTGAGTTGGATACTTTTCAGATGCTTCCTCAGCCTTGTTCAAAGCTTCAGTGTAGTCACCCGAAGCCATTGTCTCTCTGATCATATTGACCTGTTGTGCTGGCCCATCTGGTACTTTTTTTGAAGAATATGTAAGGACATCCCTGCTTAGCTGTCTCTGCTCATCCGTTGTAACGAACATGGACATAGCCTCTATGGTAGCTTCATGATTTGGATTTAAGTACAGAGCCTCTTCAAATGAGTATTTTGCCTTTTGGTACTCACCTAAGTCAGCATATAAAGATCCCAAAAAGAAATGAGCATCTGGGTTATAAGGATTTTTACCAACTTCTCTCAGATATACTTCCTTTGCAGCAGGATAATTACCATTTACCTCATAGTGCATTCCCAACTGCCTTTGAACATAAAGATTATCGGGGTTTGACCTGGACTCTTTCTCAAAATCCTCGGTTGTGAAATATGGTTTAGACTCAAGGGCTACAGGTTGTTTCTTATCCTCATCATCGTAAAAATACCTTGTAGCTCGTGCGAGCTCTTTATTAGAGGCTTGAAGCTCTCCAGTCAGATTAAATAGCTCATCTGCATAGGCAGCTGTATTAAATCGGCTTGTATTTTTATTATTGGTAGAAGGTTCTGTTTCTTTTTTTTGTTCAGGTTCTTCTTCAGGTTTTGATTCTTCCTCTGATTTTTTCTTTTTCCTCTTCTTTTTTTTCTTTTTCTTATTAGAGGATTTCTTTTTATCTGATGACTTTTTCTTTTTTTTCTTTTTCTTCTTTTTCTTCTGCTGCTCAGATGATTCGGCATAGACGGATGCCGTCTCCGAAAAGGGGGCCATTCCCATCAGAATTATAAACAATATGAGACGTTTTATGAATTTCATGAAGTCATATTCTCGAATTACGAAGAAAAGTTACGCATTTTAAGGATTTTTGAAAGCATTTTTTATTCATGGTATATTTTTCATTGGAACCGACAAAAAGACCAAGGAATGATCACATCTTATCCATACCACCAATCTTACAGCACGCAGGCAATGATTCATAGGACTCTGGATCTGCAGTTAACTCATTTGCCTGGTAACCAAGTTCAGATATCTTTTTTTCAATTGCTGGAACATTTACTTTTTCTGAGTGATAAGCAATCAAGGCTGTTTTTGATGCAAGATCGACTTTAGAACGCGCAACTCCATTTAATTTCATAAGGCCCACTTCTATAGCTTTCTGACACATTCCACATTGTATAGTGGGTGTATTGATCGTAACTATTTCAGGATCGCCATCACAATTCACAATCAAGCCAAATGACATTATTGCAAAAAAGATCTTAATTTTCATATCAACTCCTATTGATTAATCAGTATTGATTATTATTTTACTAATTTTACTAATTCTTTAAACCTATCACCTTCTGCATGCTCCTGAATATTGAATAGGATCATTTCAACAGTGGTTAGAAATCCACCATTATTTCTGATCCTATCCACCGCGATCCTGTGATTATTTGAATCTCTAGAAGCGACAGCATTTGTGACGACTTCGACGTGGAGACCTCTACGTATAAGGTCTCTTTCTGTTTGATAGACACAAATATGTGTTTCAATACCAGCAAGAACAATACCATCCTGGGCCTGAAATGAACTAGTTCTTGACATAAACTCTGGATCTGAAGCACATGAAAAAGAAGATTTTGTTATTGGGGCGTCACTAGCAAGCAATGATCGAATTGGCTCAATAGTAGGTCCAAGTTTTTCAGGTACCTGTTCTGTATAAAGGATGGGTAGCTCAAATAGCTGAAATCCTTTAACAAGGATCTCCAGATTATTTAAAAATATCTCTTTTTCATAAATAGCAGGAAACAATTTTTCCTGAACATCTATCACAACTAGGCAAGGGTTTTTCATTTGTATTTAGATCTAAACTTATACTCTTTTATTACCTTCCAATCATCTATATCGTCTGGGGTATATGATAAAGCTACAGATGAAAACCGTATACTTTCATCTAAAGATATTTCATCTATTTCTGGCTCTTTCTGACCCAAATTGCCATACGCTAGACTCATATGAGCATTAAAATTATAATTTCGATATGCTTTTAGTTTATCATTTATTCTAGATTGAAGGGAATTAAGAAAGATATTTGGCTTGAATTGAATGAAGAGTGACTTCCATGGAGTATCTCCAATAGATAATCCTAGTGTTTGAAGGTAAATAGGGTCGTGGGTACTTATTTTTTCAAAAAATTGAAAAGTTGATCGTGGATCAATATCTATCCGGCCAAAGAGTGTGATATGGGGAGAAAATTTTGGGAATGAATATGTTCTACTATATACATTTATGATCTGTTCATATTTGAGTCTATTTTCTTTCGAGGGCCTCAACCAGACTGACCAGCGATGATTCATTATTTCAATATCTTTTTGATCTCTTCTATTTTTTTATTTGCCTCCTCAAGATCTTTTTCAGCACCAGATTTTTTAGGCTTTTTTGGAGGATGAAGAATATTCTTTTTTGCTGCACGAATATGCCTCTCAATTATCGGGTCACTTAATGCTAACTCATCAAGGGGACCAAAATGTTTCTTGTTACCATACTTTCCCAGTGCTCTCACTGAATTAGTTCTCACATCACGTGATTTGTCTAATAAGAGGTCTACAAATAACTCTAAAGTCTCTGGTCTCTTTTTTGCATATTTTCCAAGTTGGTTAACAGCCTCTGGTCTTGCATCCCATGTTGTGCCACCGTATTCTACTAATTCTTTCAGACGCTCATAGTTATTATTATTGACAACACTTCCAAAATATGAGATCGCAGATCTCCTTATTACATCATTATGAGAGTCAGTATCCAGTAAAGCCTCAACCCTTTTCCTTGCAGCGGATGTATCAACAGTGACCAATGCCCTAAATGCATCACTGATACTATAATATTTTTGGTCAGTTGATATAACATCCTGAAGAAAGGCACTCACCTCTTTATCTCCTTTGTAATTTTTTAATGCACTCCATATTGCCCTTCTTACTCTATTGTCCTGCCCTTCTGAGATTTCCATAAGTTCTTTTGCGTACTGCTTAGGTTTTAGTTTAGATAGTCCTTGGATAGCCTCCCTGCGTACACCCCAAAATGGATCTGCACTGGCAGCTTTCAACAATGCCAATTCTACACTTCTTCTTCCTTTTTTATTTTTAAGTACATCTATCGCTGCGATCCTATCAAGGACATGAGGACCTTTTTCAAGTTGTAATATCCATTCATTGACAGGCTTATTGAATGTGAGCTCACATGGTATTCGCAAACCTGAGTTAAAAATGACAAGTTCAGGTCTCATATCAACTGGTAGTTCATATACAACTTCTTTTTTATCAACCCAGACCGTATGTAAATGCTCATCAACCCTAACTTCTATAGGCATCTTAAATAGTCCGGTCTTTGTTGTGTCCTGTGTTTGTTTAATTTTTAATTGTACGGTCCTATTCCTCTGATTATATGACCATTTAACATCATATTCTGGGTACCCTGGTTCATAGACCCATTGCTTAAAGAACCAGTCCAGGTTTTGTCCAGATATTTCCTCAATTGCTTTTTTTAGATCTTGTGTCTCAACGTTCTTATATTGGTTTACTTTCGCATAGTGTTGAACTGAACGCCAAAATGCCGCATCACCCAGATGATCTTGCATCATATTCAGAATTAAACTTCCTTTTGCATAGACATGTCCATCAAAAAGATCCATAGGGACATAATAATGATGATACACCGTTGGTCGCGCCCACCTTTTATTTGCATAAAAATAAGATCTCATTTCACCCAAGCGATCATACTCTCCCTCGTCGTGACCAAACTTATTTTCCCGATATTTTCTTGATAAGAATGTTGCAAATCCCTCATTTAACCAAATATTAGCCCAGTTTCTTGTAGTGATCATGTCACCGAACCACTGATGTGCCAGCTCATGTGCAACCAATTCATCACTACTGACGTCTGGAGCCGCAAATTGATCATACATGGTACGATCTGTGTTATGGGTCAAGGTGATGTTCTCCATACCGCCAAACATAAAGTCATCTACTATGATCTGATCATATTTCTCAAATGGATATTCTATTCCTATCATTTTTCCAAAATATTTCATCATATCAGTGGTCAAGCCAAAAGAACGCATGGTCTCATTTTGGTTTTCTTCATACACCCAATAATTCACAGGAATATTTTTATAAGAATCCTCAACTTTTACATATTCCCCTACCACATATGATATGAGGTAGGCAACCATAGGAAAATTTTCTCTCCAGTGCCAGGTATGAGTGCCATCACTATTTTCAACAACTGATACCAGTTCTCCATTTGACACAGCCTTAAATCTACGGTCTACAGTAAGAATGGTCTCAAATGTTGAACGATCATTTGGATAGTCATAAATAGGCACCCAGTGATGATTGTCAGTTTCTTCTCCCTGCGTCCATGCCTGCCAAGGCTTATCAGGATATACTTCATCCGGTCTAATAAAAAATGTACCCAATGTTGGGAAGGATGTATAATCTACTCGTACATTTACTGTGTCTTTCCAGCCAATGGCATTATCCATTGTAATATAGAGCTTACCACCTGAGTGATCAAATTTGATATCATTATCATTCATTCTTACCCGGCGAATGGTCATATCATCCGCATCTAGATAAAATGATTTTAATGAGGAGCTTAAAGGACTAAAGGTATGGACCACATTACCATATACAGAACCTGATACTAGATTAACAGAAACATCGATCTTAATATGATGAACATCGATCTCTCTATCCCTAGTGCGGTGCGATGGTGCCTTATCATCTGCAGCTAATAAAAATGATATTCCAAGTAAAAGTATGTATCTCATCATCACCTATGATTTTTCCTATGATCATCCATATCGTATTTTAATAAAATATTGTTGATCGTATAATAAAAAAGGGGCCTGGTATCCAGGCCCCTTTTCACATCTAGTTCGTGTGTCCGAACTTATTTCATTAGAACAAGTTTCTTCACACTTACAAAATCACCCGCTTGTATACGATAGATATACATACCGGATGAAAGGTCTTGACCAAAGTCATTGGTCGCATTCCATACGATCTGATAGCGTCCAGGCTCGTGGCTGCCCTGTGCAAGGGTGCGTACGCGCTGTCCCATCACATTATAGATCTCAAGCGTAACGTCTGTGACCTCAGGGATATCATAAATGATGTTCGTGACAGGGTTGAACGGATTCGGATAGTTGTTATGCAATGCAAACTCCTTAGGTAGATTCGCTCCGTCAATGCCCAATACCTCGCTTACGTCAACTGTGATTGTACGTGGGCCACTGCTGGATGGTGTAGCCTCAAAACCATCACTAGACCACACATCCCATTCAACTGTAACATCACTCAAACCATCTTCAAGAGCTAAGTCCGCAAAAAAATCATAGCTAATAAATAGACCAGTGGTCGTTAAGGGCTCATACCAATTTACATTGTCAAAGTAAACACTACCATAATCAGTGGTAGATTCTTGAACAAATCTCGTCCAGACAGTCATAGCCTCTGCACCTTCGGGAATGGTAACACTGAATTCCATTTCTACCCACTCATCTGCAGGCATATCTGAATTCATAGAATCAGAAGTCGCATCACTGAGGTAATTATCCGCTGTTCCAGGGGAAGCACTAAAAAATCCAACACCAAAGACCCCACTATTATCGCCTTGACCAACCCAATTATCAGAATGAGACATCATGGCTCCACTAATGATAATCTCATCTCCAACAGATAGGCCAACCTCATCTAAATTAAATCCTTGGAATAAAAATGTTGTATTTGGATAAATATCGCCATTTTGACCCTGCATTTTTATACCATGTTCTCCGTCATAGGCTTCAAATGTATCAGTAGAGTTATGAAGGGTATCACCATTAGTCATCCAAGTAACTACTGCAAGCGATTCATCACCAATATCATTAACACCATCCCACACAATCCAGTTCGCAGTTTGATCAACAGCATCAAAGTCTAATGGATCTTCAAAACTAGGATTGTTCGTTTGTTTTTCAGGTAGATAGATCATTTCCCCATCAAGATTTATAGAAAGGATATATTCTAATGGATCGTTGTCAGGATCATTTGCGGCAGTCCATATGAATGCTACTTCTTCTTCCATATTATCCATTGTCACATCAATCTCCAGTCCATCACCAGGAGAGATCAGCATCACTGCGTCCGGTGCAACGTTAGACAGTGTTACTTCAACCTGATTGGTTGCGATACTTTCATGATCATCATACTGAGCGGTCACATGGTAAGTATATGTACCCCAATCAAGACCATTGTCCCAGTACTCGGTCATACCTGGATCCTGATCACCTACAACCTCACCATCACGGTAAATGTTGTAGTGAAGCATATCACGATCGACGGACTCATGAGCCCATACTGGATCGGATACTGGAGGATTCATAAGCTCGACCGGATTCTCTTTCGTGCTTGCAGCTTCCATATTTGCAAATGAAGGAGGAAGGTCAGCAATGCTGGATGAACCCATTGGGTCGACCCAGACGCCATCACCACCAAAAGAAGCAGTCGCGCCACCAGCGGTAAAGTCAGCGTACATATGTAAGACCCAGTCACCACAGTCTAAACTACCGTAATCAACAGATAGTGCCCATTCGTCTGGAACTGAAACATTATAATCGTACTTGTTACCTGGGAAGTCAAGAACAGCATCACAGCCCATCATATCCATATCAGGACCAGGAGCAGCGTTCTCAAAGTCATATCCAAAATCACTGTACATGATAAACACGTCACCGGTAACGGTCACTGGGTTATCTGCCAGAGAGCTTGTCATGGCCCAACCATAGGTATCTGAAGTAGGATCGGCATCAACCAATACAGATTCTTGATACAAGGTATCACCAGGAAGATCTGTCACTTCATCAGTAGCAAGAACACTTAGTGTGAAAGGTGTCTCACCTAAGTATGCATCTGGCCAGCCACCTGTCCATACGGAGTTGGCAAGACCATTGATCGCATAGGTTCCATTGACTCTGAAACGAACCGCTACGGCACCACCATACCACCAAGCATTTGCAACTGTACCATCATCATAGGCCAGTTCCATATTACTTGCATCGATCGGCGGGTTCCACATCAGGTGAACATCATCACCATAGTCCATTGCGACCAGGTCGTTTGGATTATCTTCAAGTTGAACAGTTACTGTTACAGGACCAACCACATCAGAGATCACTGGATCAAAGATACCAGGGATCAGGTAGGTCGCTGTCATAGCAAGACTGATATCAGTAGGCTCTGCTGCAAACAGTACGGTTGACCATTCTGTCGCAGTAGCAGCAGCTTGACCGATCGGACTGTAGTTGTCACCATCAACAGACCAAATGGTAAAGCCTGCAAGTGGGTTATATGCTTCTATATCTAGAACATAGTCACCTTCACTGGCTCCGTAACCATCTACCACAACGTAGTAGGTATTACCGGCTGTCATAGAGACACCTTCTATATAAGATGTCCAGATGGTACAATCATCTACACCTGGAGGATAAGCATCATCCGCACAAGCATCAGCGCCATCTGTGGTCACTGCTAAAGTACCTGCTGCATTCTCATAAACGTATAACTTCGTGTCAAAGCTTGAGTAACAAAGAGACATGTTCACAGCCATATCACTCTCTGGAGTGATGCTGTAGACCACATCTGGAGCTCCTCCGCCAACATAAGGACATACCTCATCATAATCATCTGTGTAGCCACTCGTGGTTCCTTCCAAGCTTGTTGGAAGTTCTGTGACCACGGTCGCATCATCAACTGAGTCACCACCCTGACGTGTGTCAGACGGTGTACCCAATAAGATCGATGTACCCCCCTGATAAGGCTCTGGAGCCGTCCAGTTCAGGAACACATCAAACCCACTTGAGGATCCTGTCAGATCCGTTGGCTCTGGAACATCTGGTGCTGCGGAAGGGGTAGCACAGGCAACCTCTGAGGCTGCTGATTCTGTTGTACCATCAACTTGAGTGATCATATAACAGTACTCTGTACCTGCGGTCAGAGGATCATCTGTATAGTTGATCAGCTCTGCTGGCTGCCAGGCTGGTGCTGTGACAGTCGCAACTACCGCGTAATCTCCACCACCATCTGAACGATGAACATTCCAGGACGAGTTCGCAAGCGGACTCGAGTTAACGACCGTAATGGAAGAAACATTGTTTCCTTCATTGGTCTCAGCTACATACATGCCATAGCCATCAACCATAGCATAATAAGTATAAGTAGAGTCATCATAGCCACCTACAAAACCTGGAAGGGTCAGATAGGAACTCATATAGAGCTCTGCAGAATCACCGGCTACAAGACCGTCGCCATCCCAAGCATACTGGAAGTATCCTGGAGGATAGAGCGCTGTTGTATCCGGTTCTTGGATAAAAGCCATTGTGTAGAAGTAGCCAGCGTCAAGACCGCCAATATTAGCGACACCGACCGTTCCACGACCTGTCCAACTATCGTAGGACACGCTGGTAACTGTCAGGTCTGGACCACCACATACAAAACCTTCACCTAGAGCAAAACAAGCAGATGGAGCAGGACCGCTTCCCAAGACAACTGTTGTGTCTGAAGCAAGAACTACTTCCATACTTTGCTCACTCAGCCATGGTGCGGTCTGATCCCACTCAACAGAATAAAGACCATCTGCAAGTGTGAATGGACCAAAAGAAGCACTGGGGCCTGTCCATGGACCTTCTAGTGTGTGAAGAGTGTCACCTGCGTCATTCATGACATAAGCATCACCATCACTGTCACCACCATAGTGACCATCACCATAAGAGTCGAACAGGGTTACAAGAACCTCTGTATCACGGGTCAGGCCGATCTCCTCTAATCTCTCAAGGATCATGGCACGGCTCACACCGCGAGCGCTTGTGGTCACATTGACCTGCTCTTTCTTATTTTCATATTGCCATTCAATATGCTCATCTGCAGTGCCATCAAAAGCCATGGTACGTGCTGTACCCGCTGGCTGTGCTGGCTCCCAAGACGTATAAATACGTTCGATACCGCCCAAGGCAGTTAAACCAGTTGGGTTGGTCGGGTTCATATAAGCATCAACGGTCAGTGTATAGTTACCAAAGGCTGTACTATAGCCATAGACTTTACAATGGTAGGTGCCTGCAGCTGCATCAAAAAGATCCACCTGAGACTGAACACCATCATAATCATCATTGGTCGCTAGCATGGTTCCACAATCAGTGTAAACGTCTAGCTGTGTATCAAAAGCTGAGCCTGTTAGAGAGACCATCAGGTTCTCGTAGGCCATATCTAAGGTGAATGTATACCAATCAACATCACCTGAGTACTCTGTCGCACTTTCTACAGGGGTACCATCTGTGGTCCCACCTGCTGCTACAAAATCAAGAGCGATGCTACAGGAGTCACCTGCATAGTAACAGGAGCCATCATTCACGGTTGCGTTTGGATCATAGTTAATCGCGTCTGGATCGGTACATCCTATGACATCATCAGTCTCACCAAGCACAAGAACGCCCTCGTAAGGTGCGCCACCTTCAAGAAGAACTGTACCTGCTGCATCTACGATGCTCCAGGATACCTCACCCTGCCAGGAACCGCCATCACAGGTCACTGAGTAACTGCCGTCTTCAAGACATGCAGTTGCTGTATCTCCAAGCCCAGTCTCAAGACCGAAAACATCATCGCCAATGGTCAGAACATTACCGTTCCAGCCATCACCATATGAATCATACATGTTCACTGTAAGCTCGTTAGCATCACATACCACATCACAATCAAAGTATGGGAAAGGACATGAAGAGTTTGACCATGTACCATCATCATCTGAACAGTTAGGAGTCGCAATGGTCCAATCTGCTTCATTAAAGGTTGCGGAAGGTTGACGTGCATCACAGCTTCTGTGCGCCCATGCATCTAAATATTCCCAAGTTTCACCAGTACCGTCAACATCATTATATCCAAAAACGTCAACTACCTCACCATCGCAAAATAATTCAATAGCATCATCTCCATTCTGAGAGATTGCTCCATCATCAACGTAATAGGTCATTGTTGCCCAGACATCAGCACCAAAATAATTAGAAAACGCATCTGCATCGCGAACAACCCATAAACGATCACCTGCGGCCATAGCTTGGGCAGGTAATGTCATTTCTTGTCCATCTGTTCCACCGCCATTGTTAGCGACACCAACTCCATAAATACTAAGGTCAGCAATATCTTCAATTGCGTGTAATAAAAGTCCTTTTCCAGAAGAACCACCTTCTGGTACAGTAAGGTCTAAGACACCTGCAAGGACAAGAACTGGTGGTGTAAGATCAACAGTAAATGTACATAGCAGGTCAAAGTCTGATTCTGCCACTATTTGACCTTCAGCATTATAGAACGCATAGGCACATTCACCATCGAACGTACCAGGTGACCAGGATGTACTCACAACATCTCCATCTTCGACATCGAATGTAAAAGTTGCTTCGAAACCATCAGTAATGGTAAGGTCCTCGCCTACCATTGTTTCATTTACAAACAGGTCTAGTGATGCTCCGTTCCAACCGTCACCATAAGAGTCCACCATGTACAGTTCATA